>JBEBPB010000024.1:0-83524 GCA_040396195.1 Paenibacillus nanensis | reverse complement strand
TGATTTTCCTTTATTCTACAAATAGATTCAAATATATTGAAATTAAATCAATTTACTGGAATCTAAAAATTCAAACCAACTTAGTTCTATTTATCTATTTTTATAATAGAAGGTTTTGAGTGTGCTACAATCCATCCTGCAGATGAAATGTACTTACGAGTAAGGGAGAGTCAGGCATTGATTACTGGTTTGATATTTGGTTCTATAAATAAAAAAAGCCACACAGGATTAAAACACCTGCATGACTCTTTAAACTCAGAAATATTAAGAACATCGCTTTAAAACAATAAAATCGCCAATAATTAGCTTCATCCGACCGAAGATTGATTTAAAAGGTTTTCACGCACAACAGACCATTCTTCCTTTAGTATTGAAAAATAGGCGGTATCCCTAATGCTGCCATCACTTGCAGGGACATGCGCTCTGCGAATCCCTTCGAAAGTGGCGCCGAGACGCTGGATTGCAGTTCGTGAACGCATATTACGAGCATCTGTTTTAAGTGTAACTCGTAGCGTATTCCATGTTTCAAAAGCATGGGTTAGCATAAGTAACTTACACTCTGTATTGACACCGGTCCGCTGAACAGAAGCTGCATACCAAGTGCTGCCGATTTCAGCTACAGTTGGCGGTGCCTGATCTGTCGGAGTTGATCCGCTCGCAACACCCGGAGGCCAGGTAAAGACCTCAAGATCAAGAAATCTTGTAGATCCAACAATCTTTCCGGTTCCATTATGCCGTACGACAAAAGGCAAAGCACGACCTTTGACATAATCAGTCAAAGCCAAATTAATATACAGCTCAGCATCCTCTTCTCCATTCGGAACAGAGGTATAAGCGTAAGTTGATCTATCTTCCGAAGCAGCCGTACAAAGGTCTTTGACATGATCAACCGTCATTGGTTCCAAACTAACAAGCTTGCCACGAAGTGTTACAGGTTTCAGCATCATATCACTCCTTGAAAATTCCACTTTTTATATCTTTCATGTTACTAGTTTAATAGCTCGGATTGATTAGATTCAACTACTAGATTGATAACTTTTATAATCTTTTTGGAGCTTAATTGTGTTTACTTGGAACTTTTATTTTCAAGATATCGCCTACAACCGCTCTTACCCTAACTTTTTTTGAACTGAATATGATACTATCCTCGTATCCATTAGATATAATGGTTCCCCCATTCATATATTCCTTTTTGTAAAGCTGATACATTGGATTATCGTTCAGTAGTTTAATATAGAGAGAAATATGACTACCGTCACTCAACTCCATTTCATCCAATTGATTAATCAATATTTTAGTAGGCTCTATAAGCTCCATAATAGCATCCGAACTGAATGTGTTTCCGATATTAGCTTTTATGTTTTTAAACTCGCCAATAAGCTCCCTAACTATTTTTACTGCATTAATTTCCGTTCTTGCTCTTTCTAATCGCTCCCTTAATTGGGGACTATCCTTTATCTCCAACATTTCATTCACGGTACGAATAACGTTCTCTAGTTCCTCCTTCTCTAGCAAGCCCTTACTCTCTAAATTCAAATAACTAATATTCGTTTCAATTTTATCAATTATAGCCTCGTCTAATTTTCTCTCCACCAACTCATTATCTTTTATTTCAAGCATTTGCTTAAATACGGTAATAGCAGACTCATGATCCCCTAATTCTAAATACCCATTCCCTTGTGCGTATAATTCATTAAGCTTCTTGTCTGTTTTGCTTTCGCAACCCGTCAATAAACTTCCTACTAAAACCATAATTACAAAAAAATAAATCATTCTCAAAACCAATCTCCTCATTTCATTAACATTATACTATAAATAAATCTATTTATTTCCACAATAGTACATAATTAATGTAATAACAATGCAGGATTTTGTTGTTTTTTATAGAATAGTTTCTTTTACCTATTTCCATAGACCTGTATTCAATTAGATTTTCCTGTTAAAGATACTTTTTGATATTATACAGGCTGTATGAATATGATCAACATTTTTGAAAAGAGGGATAAAATGCTTTGCAGAAAATGTAATACGGAGCTTCCAGAAGGTAGTCTATTTTGTAATAAGTGCGGTACTAAAACAAAAACGATGTCTGATGAGAAACTAAAGAACAAAAAGAAATGGATTATTTTAAGTAGCGTTAGCGGGGTAATCATTGTCGCTGGTATTATCGCATTACTGCTGTACTCAAATCCTGTTCAGGCATTTAAAAAAGCTATAGAAAATAATAGGTACAGTAATGCCAATCAAATTTTTGAGAATGAAATTAAAGGTGACCTCAACAAGGAAGCAACAGTGGAAGAATTTTTACAACTTGAAATTAGCACTACTGTTCAAAAGTTTATAGAAAAAAAGATTGATTTAAATGCTGCTGTTCTCAAACTTGAAGCAATAGAAAAAACTCAATTATTGGACTCTGCAGTCAGTGAATCACTTTCTACAGTTACTGAAATTAATGACTCAAGGACTGCATATAAAACTGGAGAAGAGCTTCTAAAGAACAATCATATAAAAGAAGCTATATTAGAACTGAAAAAAGTTAGTGAAGCGGATAGCGAAAATTTCGAATCAGCCCAAGAGTTAATAGCCTCCACTACTTCTGATTACAAAGATATTGTTCTAAAAGAAGGCGAACTTTTAGTCAGTGAAAATAAATTTAAAGAGGCTATCGACAACTTAAATAGTGCTTTAACTATTCTTAAAAATGATTCTGACTTATTAGCTAAACAAACCTCTTACCAAAAACAGCAGGAAGATCATTTGGCTGCTGAACGAAAAAAGAAAGTGGAAGAGTTAGAAAAAAAGCAGGAAATGACCGTGGTAAGTCTCAAAACATTTAAGGATAGGATTGATAGCGTACATTTATCTATCGTAGTTAAAAACAACAGTGATAAAGTAGTTAAAAAGTTTTCTATTGGATGGATGGGATATGACGAAAATGGATACCCAGTAAAAACAGGCTGGCTTTCTCCAGATTTTTTGAAACTAGCTGAAGCTGAAGCAAATATACAACCGAATAAAACTTTTGGATCAGGCTATGGCTGGAGACTTACAGGAGGATATTCCAATACGATAGATGCTACTACATTCATTGCATGTGTAAAAGAGGTAGAGTACTATGACGGAACTAAATGGGAGAATGAATACTTTACATACTGGGTTGAAGATCATAAGGAAAAAGAATTAAAATAGCATACAAAATGTATAAGCATTCGAATCCTTATTAAACTCTTCATATTTTTTTAGAATTACCTCTAGTTTGAATAGAAAGACCTTCCTTGGAAAACATTGAGTCATCTCGGCGATGCAATGTTTTCCAAGGTGGCTTTTGCAATACGAACTCATTCGCAAGATGTGATGAACAGACCCACTTCCTTGGTTATGTGAATGGCACCCAGTTCTCCAGCCGTTGCCTTTTAATAGCTCAATGTAATCCTAACTCTTCTTTATTCGCTATAAAAAATTATATCGTCTCTCCCATTACTGCCGCTCTCACCGCACTGCCCGGATTGAGTATAAAAGTATCCCAATTGCACAGGTCTCCATACTCCTTATGCTCAATATCGTAATAGCCCACCAGTTGCTTGCGAGGATTCCAGACCAGATGAATATGAGAGTAATTGTCGATCTCCGCGCTGAAACGCAACAGCTTTTGCCGCCCATGCTTTATCTCAATGGTGTCTGAATAAGGCAAGAGACGTATCCATTCACTCCCTGCCTCGTCGCCAGCTTCCCTCTCCCATTCCAGTTGTAATGTCTCACCAAGCAGAAATTCTGTCATCGCATTCGGCAATTTATATGACTTCAGTGCATGTCGTTTGTTGCTCAATAGATGGAAATCAAGCGGTTCCGCCTCCTTCAACAATTGGGCTAGTTCCTGATTTTTGTTAATTAGCGCAATCGTATAGGCCCGCTCTCCATCAGTTTCCGTCATGGTCGGATCAGCTCCATACTCAAGCAGTACCACAGCCATCTGCTTATCATTGGCTCGAACAGCTGCTGTTAACGGGGTGGCACAGTACGGATAGACCTGATCCGCCTCATTGTAGTTAACATCCGCTCCTAACTTAAGCATAAGCTTTACAATCTGATAATCACGATTGGCTGCCGCTGATCTCAGCACCGCCCCTCCAAAGTCAACAGCAGGCAGGCCCATTTGCGGCAACAGTTCCAAGTTTTTCTTATTTCCATAATAAGTCTGGCTGTAAGCATTGGAGCGAAGACGATTGCTCAGGGTCGGATCGGCTCCCTGCTCATACAAATAACGCATCATTTGTTCTCCACCATAACGGGCAGCCAACAAAAAAGACGGGTTGTCTTGACAATTCAGCTCTGCTCCCAACTCCACCAACAATTTTGTCACTATAAATTTATTCATAATAAGAGAAAGTTCCAGCGGGCGCAATTGGGTATGCTGACTAAGCAAGATGGGGTCATTTATACCATACTCACCTTGTGTCAACAGTTCCTGCACCTTGTCCGCATGACCTTCGTATATCGCTAGTGCCAGTGAAGGTAATACTGCAAACCTGCCAATGTCTTTAATTTTATACATTTGTTGCACCTCTCAATGAATGTTTTCCGGGCTAGACCTATTGGGCTATATCTGTACTCGTGTTAGTTTACCATCCTCACTAATTTTATTCATTCTAATATCCAATCACTAATATCCCCTCTAGCGGTAAATTCAGCCTACCACTGGCAAACAAAGTTTCAAAGAATAAACATACATCTTCAAAATCCTTATCCTCTTTATATCCCTGCAAATTTTTCGCTCTTATGCGGTAATAATTCCTCACAGCAATTATCAAAACAGTAACTCCATCCATCATGCAAGCTTGAAATAAGTCCTTAAGAAACTGATTATTATCTACAGCACGCCCAGCTTCAACCTCTATTACCACTCCTAACTCTTCATTATAAGCGTCAGCATTAAATGATTTTTCTAACGTCCCATTTCTTCCATAGAGAACAGGTACATGTACCCTGTTACTTTTTCCGTTCTCTACCTGATAATTAAGAACTTCTAAATCTTCTGTCATTATTTTCAAAACTTCATTGCTACTTAAACTATTGTCTGGGGATTTAATTAAATTTAAATGTTTTCTAAAAACCTCTATAACGTTTTCAAGATCACTTGTAATTCGTTTCGATTTAGGATAGAACTGCCAATTAACCATTTATAAATACTCCTATACTATATTTTAATCTAATTTTAGCATAAGTTTTGTTAACCAATAGATGGACATATCAAGAAAAAAAACAGCTTGAGCAATCCGATAGGACGCCCAAGCTTGGAACTCTTACTTATATAGTTGCATTAGCATGTTCAAAACAATTGTATACCTTCTGCTCTCATTAATAGGCCTGCGTATATTCGCTATACTGACAACCGGGATGGTTTATCCAAACAATTGAAGTGCACGATACATAAATGCCGCAAATTGCGCACGGGTAACTGGTTCTTCGGGTTTGTAATACCCGTTTTCACCGAATGCCAAGCCGTAGGACTCCAATGCAGCGATATATGAATAGCCCCAATGTGTTTGAGGCACATCTTTGAATGTACTCTTTCCACCTGCTGGCATATTAAAGGCAACTACAATAATCTTAGCAGCCTGCGCCCGGGTGAGTTGCTGATTTGGATAAAAGTATCCATTTACTCCTTCGAAAATGCCCGCTTGCGTAGTTCTTAATATAGCCTCATAGTGCGGAGTATGGTTTGAGACATCATTAAAGCTGTTTAATGAGTTTTTTGGCGATAACTCCAACGCCCTTGCTAACATTACTGCAACATGCGCTCTAATAATTGGATCATTTGGTTTAAATTCTCCGTTCGGATATCCCACTATAATACAGCGACCAGCAATGTCTTTTACAGCTTTTTTTGCCCAGTGGTTAGATATATCCGTGAATTTTGTAGAACATACATTTTTTACAGGTTCTGGATCCTCTTCCGGTTTTGGCTCCGGCTCTGGTTTTGGTTTTGGTTCAATAATAGGTTCTGTGGGTGTAGCATCATTATTTTTTGACCATTTTGCATAAAGCGTCATATCGGCTATGACGACATCAGTTGTAAATTCCCAAACGATCGTTAAGTCTTCATCTTGAAACCAGCCCGCAAAAGTATAGCCTGACCTAATGGGAGTTGCAGGTATAATTACACCTTCTTCAAACGCAATGCGTTGATCAGTTATTTTCGATCCCCCAGTAGTTTCGAAGCTAACTGTATATATCTCTTTCTCCCACTCAGCATAGAGGATAATATCTTCTGTAACGACATCCGTTGCAAACGCCCAAACTGTTGTTAATTCCTCATCTTTATGCCAATCAACAAAGCTATAACCCGTTTTGACTGGGGGAGTAGGTAATACAACTTTATCATCGTGCATTATCACTTGCTCTGCGACTGCTGATCCACCGTTTGACTGAAAATTTACCTTATAGGTATTTACAGCCCATTTCGCATACAGCGTCATATCCCCTTTTACCAGATCCGTATTAAAGCTCCAAGCCGTCGTTAAACTGGGATTCGTATACCAGCCTGCGAAGGTATGACCTGCTTTGCTTGGGTTTGCTGGTGATGTGACTTTATCATCGTAGGCGATGGTTTGGGCAGCTATCGCCGAACCGCCGTTCGATTGAAAACTAACCGTATACGTATTGGCAGTCCATTTCGCATACAGTGTTATGTTTCCTTTAACCAGACCCGTATTAAAGTTCCAAGGCGTCGTTAAATCGGGAGCCGTATACCATCCTGAGAAGGTATGACCTGGTTTACTCGGGTTTGCCGGCGATGGTACTTTGCCATCGTAGGCTATAGTTTGGGCAGCTACCGCCGTTCCCCCGTTCGACTGAAAATTCACAGTATAGGTATTGGCAGTCCATTTCGCATACAGCGTCATGTTTCCTTTAACCAGACCTGTAGAAAAGTTCCAAGGCGTCACTAAATTAGAATGCGTATACCAACCCTCGAATGTATGCTCTGCTTTGCTTGGGTTGGCTGGCGATGCCACTTTACCATCATATGCGATGGTTTGATTAGCTACTGCCGTTCCGCCGTTCGACTGGAAACTTACCGTATACGTATTGGAAATCCATTTCGCATACAAGATTATGTTTTTTATTACAATATCCGTATTAAAATCCCATTTATTAATAAGCTCCTTTTCTGTATACCAACCTTCGAGTGTATGTTCCGTTTTAGTTGAAGTGATTGGTGTTGTCGTTTGACCAAAGTTCACCTGTTTCGTAGCACCACCCGATCCTCCATTTGCATTAAACGTAACGTAGTTTTCCTGCCACGCTGCATAAATAGTCAATGGAGACGCAGGCGTGGCCATAACTGTTTTGTCCCAAACTTGTGTATATTTAGAATCCGTATACCAATTATATAAATTACTATTCGTTACATCTGAATACTGATAGAAAAAACCGCTATTCATGTCCGCCATATCATCTTCAAGAATGGGCGTTCCTAAAAAAGTTACTAATTCTAATGCATTATAATGAAACGCCTCTTTCTTCACAGTAGTTACAGTTTCTGGAATGATTAATTTTAATATGCGATTGCCACTAAATGCAGAATCGCCTATAATCCGCACACTTGCTGGAATGTCAAGAGAGATTAATTTGTTAGTGGCAAAAGCGTACTCACTAATCTCTGCTAGGCTATTAGACAGTCTCAGATCTGCTATTTTATTTCTCTGAAATGCATACATCCCCAATTCAGTTACACTATCCGGAAGATGCAAAACAGTTAATTCATTATTTGTAAATGCATTTTTACCAATCTTCTCTAGACCATTATTAAGCGTTAAACTTGTTAATTTATTTATTTGGAATGCACCATGACCAATTTCTTTTACACTTCCCGGAATTTCAAGGCTGGTCAAAGGATTATTAAAAAACGCTTTTATACCTAGCGATACTAATCCATCTGGCAACTTCAAGCTCTGTATCGATTTATTCTGAAAAGCTTCGTCACCGATCGCTGTAACTTGTTTTCCATTAATCGTCTGCGGAATAACGACATGATCTCTTGGGGCAGAATCTGTATATCCTGTTATCGTTACACTTGTAGTATCAGTATTTTCGATATAATAAAAATCACCGCTAAGATTGTCTGCATGTACAGGCAAAATATTAAACTGTGCAATCAAGAATGCCATAACAAGCACCAACGTGCATGTTTTCTTCATAGCAACCTCCAACCCTTCATATTTCGAATTAATTTGCCGTCTATTACTGCTTACTACTACCTCCTGCATATTGAGTATTTGAATACAATAAGTAGCGTAATGATTCGTAATAGACAAATACTGAACAAATCTGATTAAAAATATGTGGGGGTATGGGAGGCTTTTCCGACTTTTATTTTCGCATGTTATGCCTTGTTCATATACTCTGTATATATCTTATTAATGTTGTCAGGAACCGGAATTGCTAACTCTTTCAACAGTTTTTCTTGTATAGTTTCATAAAATTGTTTACATACTTGTTTTTTATTTTGCTCAATAAGAAATTGTAGAAGTAAAAACATATACTGCTCATTATATTCCTCTAGTTCCACCATCTTTTGTAAACAGCTCAATTTTAATAATGAATTTATTCCCTTCGTAGTTGCCACATAGGTCTCCAGCACATTTACGACGGATTGTTTTAACCGAAGTCTTATTCTAACTGCCCATAAATATTCTTCCGCTGCCAGAAAATCGTCCTCATAACCATTTAAAAGTTGTTGAATCGACTGTTCATTATGCTGCTCTCGCTCTATTAAAGCTACTACTTGCTCATAATCGCTAGCCATTTCCATTGTCAGCTGATAGTGATTATTGACAAGCAGGATCGGATTCTCACTTCCATACTGCTTGAGCGTTTTTCTTAATTGATATATCGTGGTATGGAGGTTTACACTCGCTCTTTCTGGTTCAACTTCTGCCCATAAGTTTTCCATAATGACGACATTTAATATTGGTTTTTTTTGATGAAGCCATAGAAACAAAAACAATTCGCTTACTTTTTTCGTGCGCCACTTCACCGTTTTTTTCTCAGCATCCAATAATTGAAACCCGCCAAAAACACGAGCAAAAAGCTTTGTATTGGTATCGTCACTCCGAGATTCTTTACGTGAGTCATAGATTTGCTGTGCTTTTATTATCGCTTTTTCTAGGCGCTGCTCTTGAACTGGTTTCAACAAATAATCTGTAGCTGCAACGTCAAATGCGTCCACCGCAAACTGGGAATGTGCTGTTACAAAAATAAGTTGTATCTGTGGATATTTTATCAACATTAATTTCGCAATCTGTAATCCATGAACATCAAGCATCTCCATATCTAAAAAAACAACATCTATCTGTTCTCGTTCAAAAAGCTCAAATGCATCCATAGCATCAGTAAAGGTACCTTTAATGCAAATCGGGAATTGGGTCAGCCCTGCCAACACAATCGTCAACACATCAATCGCTGGCTTCTCATCATCAATGATGACTACGTTCAATTCGATCATCCCCTGGCAATAAAATAATGACCGTCGTTCCTTTACCTTGTTCACTATATAAACGTAAGCTGGCATTTTTGATTAGCCTAAACTTTTTCAATGGGTTTTTCAAACCAATTCGCAAATTTTCCCCACCTGCTATTTTCTGCAATTTATCATTAGGGATGCCTACGCCATTATCATCAATTTTAATACGGATCAGTTGTCCTTCTCGCTTAACACTGATTTCAACCATACCTCCTTCTTTTCTTTTGGATACTCCATGAAAGACGGCATTCTCAACTAGTGGCTGAAGGGACAATGCTGGGATTTGCAGATCAATTGATTCATCAATATCATAAATGACCGTCAGTCGATCTTCTAATCGCATTTTTTCTATATATAAATATGCTTTCACAAGTTCAATCTCCTCAGAAATCGAAACCATACTATCCCGATAATGAATATTTAATTTTGCTCGAAAATAAGTGGATAAGTAGTAGAGCGCACTTCGCGTGTTTTTGACATCCTTATAACTTAACGCAATGATTGTATTAAGAGTGTTATATACAAAATGAGGCGTCACTTGGGCATACAAAGAATTCATTTCCTCCTCTATCGCATCAATAGAAGATTGACGAACCGCTAATAACGACTGAATGCGTACCAATAAATCCTCGATCACTATCGGTTTTAACAAATAATCATTTGCCCCGCTATCCAACGATACCCGAAGGTCTGAATACTCCATAATCGAAGTTAACACAATAATGGGCAACTCTAATATATCGTGATATTGACGTACCTGCTTGCATAATTCATACCCTGACATCCCCGATATCATATAGTCGATTAACATACAATCCACTTTATGTGTGTTTAGAACCTCTAGCGCTTCATAACCATTATCAACGGCAATAAACGTATATCCACTTTGGGTTAAAGCACCAGAAAGTAACTTAATATTTGCATGATCATCATCCACCACTAAAACAGTCTGTTCATTTCCCTTGTAATAGAGTGGTAATTTCAGAAAACTTTCTTCGCTGTCTATTGCGATCCCACTAATCTCATTGCTTTTGGCAAGCGGCATTGTAAAGGTGAATGTTGAGCCCGCACCAAATGTACTAGTCACATAAATTTGACCATTTAGCTTTTCAACTATATTTTTTGCAATACTAAGCCCTAACCCAAAGCCTCTTCGTTCATTCTTCACTCTATAAAATGAATCAAAAATATATTCCAGTTCTTGTGGAGGTATCCCCGCTCCTGTATCACTGACTTGAATAACCATCTGTTCTTCACACATCTTTGCAGTGACCTTAATATGTCCTTCCTCAGTATGCTGCAAGGAATTATATAGTAAGTTGTAAAGCACCTGCTTAAATCGCAATTCATCCGTATACATTGCAGGTAAAGAATCATCAACAGCGCTAATAAGTTTTATCGGCACCTTCTCTGACAGTAAGCTTTGTATCTCATTGAACACTTCATTAACAGCTGTAATCGGTACAGCACGCGGCACAACACTAATCTCACCCGCCATCTGGTTAGAAGAGAACAATAAATCATCTACTAAAAACCCTAAACGCTGTGTGTCATTATGAATCGATATGATATTTTCTTGTTGCTCACGCTTTAATGGTCCTTTAGTTCCTTCCATTAATGTTTTCGAGGTATTTAATATTCTGTTTAAAGGAATCTGTAGTTCAGATGATGTCTTTATTAAAAACTCATCTTTCAATTGGCTATTTATGTATAACTCTTCCGATAATTTTTGCGTTTTTCTAAAAGAAGCATTGGCTCTAAAGCTAAGAAGTGACGCGAAACTATAGAGTATGAGTACAAATAACAGTAACTCACTATAATCCATAGTCAGATCAAATAAAAACTTAATAACCATTAAAATTGAATAGCAGCACAACGATACTAAAAATATTAAAATATAATGTGCACCCTCTACTTCTTTCATCAGTACACGAACGAAAACAAATAAATTGTAGAGTACAACTGGAACAATTGCACTTACATAAATGAGCTGAAATAAGACAATAGCTCCTGTTCCATTGTTGCTAAACGGATCTGTAATCGCATATATAAAGAAAACAATGGCAAGTAAAACGCTAATTTTAATCATGGCTCGTTTCTTCATAAACTGAGGATACATTGCATGAACAAAATAAGTTAAGTTGGCAGCTATAAAGGGGATAATGCCTAGCTGCAAACGTATTTGCTCCGAAACTCCCAGAAAAGGCATGAATTGAAAAAATATTTTCTGATTAATAAATGACATATAGAGACCTAACAATAAGATGAACAGACCAAAAAATAATTCTTCTTTTCGTTTTCGATTTTGATTATATGAAATTAAATAAATGAGCCCAAATATCATATAGCCGATTGATACCAATGCATCTAATAATAACTTTTTATTATAATGATTTTCGATGGCGCTTTTCGTGCCAAATTCTACTTGAAAAAGAATACCCGCTTTTGAATAATTGTAATTGGCTACATGAATGACAATATCAAGCGACTTATTTTTGCTTGCTGAGAAAACCGTGTATTTATCTGCATTTTCCACACGAAATGATTCAAATGTGCGACTTGGATTTCCCTTTTCACCAACTTCTTCTCCATTAATAAAAATACGATTGGCTTGCCGTATTGTACGAATATATAAGCCGTACTGTCCTTCAACGGGCACTTCTATATTAATACGATAAGTCCCAACAGTAAGCCCTTCCCCATTGGGTTCAACAAAGTTATCCCACTTAGAAGGCACATCAATAGTTATTCGTTGTTTTTCAAACTCACTTACCGCTCCAGCCGGTGGGATCAACACATTGGGATAAAATGCCCACTCTCCATCCAATTTTATAATCGACCGTTTCTCTAATTGTTCCGTATGAATAGTTGCGATACCATTCTGTACAACCGATTTATGTACTTTATTAAAATAGGTTTGATTTCCAAGAAAGAAGATAATTGCAAATAGAACAGTAATCACTATAATCAAGCTTATATTCCTTCTCATGGTTGAGCCCCCTGATTTTAATGATTACTCTAGTCTATTCATTATCCCTAGACAAAATCTGATCAATCATGGTTATAAAAATTTAACTGTCCATATACGTGTTTTAATGTTTATGTGCCAAAATATTAACAAGCTTACCAAAAGGGTCTCGCACAAAAAATCGACGGACGCCCCAAGGTTCGTCTGCAAGCCCATATTCGATTGAAAATCCGGCCTGCTTCATTCGTTCAAACGCAACATCGACATTATCAACTTCGATCGATAGATCAGGTGTAACTGTATCGGATCCTCCTTGAGAAGCAAAACTAATTTGAATACTCATCTCCTCATTTGAACCATAAGTTCTCATCCATCCATGATCAATTAACAAGTCAAGACCAAGCACATCACGGTAAAAATGTTCGGCTTTCGCGATATCTTTCGTATTTATATTGGCAACGATTCGATTTACCCTCATTTCATTCCTCTTTTCTATTAAGTAATATCGTCACATTTCAATCTTTACGAACATTATAAGAGAGTTTAATTTATTGCAATGAGTGAATCATATATTATATTGCATTATACCATCTTTATAATTAGGACAAAAAAATCACTATGACAATCCTCATACCAAAATACTGCCTTTTATTTAAAATGAAATAAAGGTGGATTTCAACTAAGGCTAATTAGTAGACTAAGGAGATGCAGCATGAAGCATGGTATTTCGGTTATGTGGAAAACAGTATCAAACACCTGTAATATGGCATGTGATTACTGCTATTTTGAAGGCTCGAACGAACAGCGAATAGCGGACACACGCATCTCTGATTCTGTACTGGAAGCATTTATGAAGCCCTATATGAAAGGAACCGACGGCGTAGCGACCTTCGCATGGCAAGGCGGTGAGCCTTTACTCGCAGGTATCGACTTTTTCCACAAGGTCATAGAATTGCAAGCCAAATATGCTCCTCCCCAAACTAGTATAAGCAATTCTTTACAAACGAACGGAACTTTGATTAATGAGCAGTGGGCTCGTTTTTTCAAAAAATACAACTTCTTAATTGGTGTCAGCATAGATGGTCCAAAAGAAATCCATAATCAACATCGTCCACTTGGCTCAGGGCATGGTAGTTTTGACAAGATCATGCAAGGAATGAAGTGGCTGCGCAAATATAAGGTCGATTTCAATATTCTAACTGTTGTTCATGCTGATAATGTGGATCGGGCAGATGAATTAATGACGTTCTATGAACAAGAACACTTTGACTATATTCAATTCATTCCTTGCATGGACTTTACTGCACGCAATAACCAACAAGCTGCATCTTATGCAATCACACCTGAGCAGTACGGCGATTTTTTATGCCGTGCCTTTGACCGTTGGATAAGCAACGGTCGACCAACCAGCTCGATCCGCTTCTTCGATAACCTGCTCAGCTTATACGTTAACCATCGCATGGAATCCTGTATACATAGTACTGAATGTTCAAAAACATTAATTTTAGAAAGCAATGGGGATGCTTATCCATGCGACTTCTACATGGGCGAGGAATATAAGCTTGGCAATGTCAAACATGATCCGCTGCAAAGCATTATCGCTCATCCTGCTTACAAGCAATTCCATTCGTTGAAGCGACAGCTTCCAGAAGCATGTCGTACCTGCGAATTTTTATCTCTATGTCATGGCGGTTGTCCACGAAACCGTTCCTCTATAAATGCCACGCATATAAATGCAACGCAGCCGGTATTGCCTGATTATTTTTGTGCTAGTTATCGTCAAATCTATGCTTATTCCAAGGAACGTCTTCAGACACTTGCCCAATCGCTTAGACAGGAATGGAAATTACAATATACGTCTTATGGACATCCTTTACCCAAACGTAATAGCCCATGCTATTGCGGCAGCGGCAAAAAATTTAAACATTGCTGCCTTCTAGTTCAGTAAATAGACACTATTTAGACGGATATAATGTCTCGGAAATAATTGATCAATATGCTGTCCTCGGCATAGGAATAACATATCCAATAAAACAGAGGAGAGGAAATTATGTCGGTTATGGGGCTTGCGCTTGAAGGCGGCGGCGCCAAAGGCGCTTATCATATGGGAGTTGTGAAGGCCTACTTGGAGACGGGATATAGCTTCGACGCGGTTGTGGGGACATCGATTGGCGCCATCAATGCAGCTATTATTGCACAAGGAGACTTCGAACGCGGCTATAGCATGTGGGAAACACTTGATGCCCGTTCGATATTCGATATATCCGAGGAAGAGTCTGCTCTTTTGCAAAAGATCAGGCTGAATACAAGCGGCTTACGCAGTTTGGCTGCACAGATGCGCAAGGTAATTGCCAGCAGAGGCATAAATACAAAAAAAATGAGGCAATTGATTGTGTCCATCGTCGATGAAGAGCGGCTGAGGAGCATTGCAACCGACTTCGGCTTAGTAACAATATCTTTGACCGATCGGAAACCGTATCAGCTGTATAAGGACGATATTCCGCGAGGACAATTGGTGGATTATGTACTGGCCAGCTCGGCATTCCCGGGATTCCAGCCAACCGTTATCGACAACAAAACTTACATCGACGGCGGTCTTTATGACAATTGCCCCATCAATATGCTGGTTCTCAAAGGTTACACCCATGCAGTCGCAGTCAGGACGCACGCTATCGGGATTAACCGCAAAGTTCAGTACCCTGACCTTAAACTTACAACGATATCCCCCTCTGAACCACTAGGCGGCATCTTGAACTTTCATCCAGAATCTATTCGCCGCAGCTTAAACATGGGCTACTATGATGCTATTCGCTTGCTTAAGGGCTTACAAGGACACATCTATTGCATTGATGTCGGCAATCTGACCGAGGAGAATTGCAAAAAGATGCTCGATTCCCTACCTGTTGCAAAAGTACTCGGCATCGGCCGCATGCTCGGGATAAGCGGTTTGTCCTCTCAAGAGCTATGGAGCAGTGCCATCGTGCCGAGGCTGTCTAAAAGCATGCGGCTGCCGGAGAATGCTTCGGCGATGACTTTTATTATCCGTTTGACAGAGACACTGGCAGCGGCCAAGGGCATAAACAAATATACGATCTATCCTTTCAACAAGTGGTTGCAAACCGTTGCTTCCGGACCGCTCAGAAACATCTCAAGATTTGGCTTCCGTCAAGTTGAGCTATGTATGACAGCACAGCGAATAGTGGATGCCATTAAGTTGCCTGGCTCCAGCTAATTCTTCAGCAATTAAGAACAGCAGGACATGGAGTTGTCCAGGAGTATGAGCCAGAATAGGATACTTCACGCATGATCAAGATCCCCATTTTCGTCCCAGGATAGGTGGTTGTAATACCTTTATCAATTGGAAACATTATATCCTCCTACATGTTTATCGTTTACTGACCAGATGCCTGTCGATGCGGTTGCCGATGCCGATTTCCTATCATCAGCATACTGGAAATAATCAGGAACCCTCCACCCCATTGTACAAAGCTGATTGTTTCTCGCAACAATAATAGGGATAAGAGCATCGAGGTCAGAGGAATCATCCCGGAAAAGGCGGCGGTCGTATAAGCATCACAGTGTTTGACGCCGGCATAGAAAAACACAAAAGCAAGCGCGGTTACAATCAAGCCATACCATATTAATGCCAACCATTCATTAAGCCCAATCATCTGCAATGCTATAAAAGGTTGTTCCATCAAAGCCGGAATGATCAACAACACAAAAGCGACTGCAGATACGATCAGCGTCTGCACTAGCGGATGAATGGGTATGTCTGTCTTATCTAGCTGCTTTGCCCTGTGTCTTCTCGAAATGATATTAAAGGTAGATTCACTGACCATAGCGCATAGGATCAGCACATTCCCTCCTATATGCTCTGCCGAGAAGGTAGCGGAATATATATTTACTCCCGCTAACAGAACAATACCCATGACCGTACAGGCGATCCCCGCCGCAGTCCAGCCGGAAGGGATTTCCTTCAGAACCAAGTAAGCCAACACAGCTGTAATAGCAGGTGCTGTTCCCGTTAAAATTCCCGCTTCAACCGTACTTGTCAGGCTAACGCCCGACAGCAGGAAAATGCGAAACAAGAAGATGCCAAAGATGGCTTGCAGAATAAGCATTTTCCAATCACTGCTTTTGAGCTGGCGAATGGTTTTCGCTGCTTCCCCCCCATAGAATGGTGCTAAACATAGCAGCATAATTCCTAAACTAACAAAGGTCACCGTAAAGCTGCCCATCGTCTCGGAAAGGATATAGCCTGTAATAACCGAAGTCCCTGCCAGTGAAAAGGCAAACAGCAAATAAATTTTCCCCTTAATCTTGCTCATCTCCAACCTTTTCCAACCTATTTGATTAAAGCAGACTGCCAAGTATAATTATGTTGTACAAACTGGTTTGTTCACAGTGCCAGTATAGCTGTTATTTTATGGAGCCAGTTGGAAGGAGCGTTCATATGTGGGGAATAGAGTTACGTTATAAAGATGAGGTCAGCTTGTCCCGTCAAATATTTTTAACATTAAAACAACGTATTTTGACAGGCGAAATCGCACAAGGCGAAGCTCTCCCTTCTACACGCGAGCTTGCAAAAGGTTTGGGTGTTTCCCGAAATACGATTTGCGAGGCCTATGATAGGCTATGGACGGAAGGCTTTATTGTCAGCCGGCAGGGAGCGCCGTCTCGCGTGGCGGAAGGGCTGCGTATTACGCCCAATAAAACCGTTCCGATACAGGAGCGAAAAACAGAACGGACGGCGATCCGCTGGGACTTTAAAACAGGGAAGCCGGATTTATCCCTTTTCCCCTGGCAGCTTTGGAGTCGAATAATTCATCAGGTCACAGCTCAATTCCCCGTTCAACAATTGGCTTACGGCAGCCCGAGAGGATATGAGCCTTTATGCGAGGAAATCGCCCATTGGCTGTTGCGCAGCAGAAGTATGGAAGTCGATCCGGAGGATATCTTTATTACATCAGGTGCTACACAGGCTCTTCATCTGCTCGTAGATATTCTTAATAAGGATGGACATGCCTTTGCTCTGGAAAACCCGTCACATCAAGGAATTCGCACCGTCATAGAAGGCAAGGGGTACCCTGTGCATTGGATGCCAGTAGACAGTCAGGGCGCGGATATTTCCTCGTTGCATGACCACAAACTTTCGGCAGTCTATGTCACCCCTTCTCATCAATTTCCGTTAGGCGGCATTCTGCCTGCCGGGCGCCGCGCTGCATTGATCCGTCTCGCAATCGAGCAAGCTTTTTATGTGATTGAGGATGATTACGACAGTGAATTCCGCTATGCCGCCGCACCGATCAGTCCGATTTATGCCATGGATTCGTCTCGCGTCATTTATGTAGGTACGTTCAGCAAAACGTTATTTCCTGCTCTGCGGTTAGGATTTGCGATTGTGCCCAAGCCGCTGCAAGCGAGTTGGAAGCATCACCGAATGTATATGGATGTACAAAATCCTATTCTGGAGCAAGCCGTGCTTGCTGAATTTCTAAAGCAACGAAAAATGGATAAGCATGTCCAGCGAATGCGGCGAGTCTATGGCGAAAAAAGAAGCGTATTGCTGCGCGCTGCCCAGCGCCTCTTCGGAAGCTCAGTTCAGCCTTGGGGGGATGCCTCCGGCTTGCATGTGGCGCTCCAGTTTCCGGGGAGGGCATTCGGAAAGCATTTTGTGCAGGATTGCAGGGAAGCAGGCATCCGATTAGCTTCGGTATCTCAATATTGCTCCATTCAAAACGATCATATTGATAAGCTTCTTGTAGGCTACGGGCATTTAAGTCATATGCAAATTGAGGAGGGGATGGAGGCGCTGTACCGTTACCTAGAAACTGCGACTTAAAACTGTAACGGAACGGTCTGTCGCTTAATTGTGGATAGCGCAACAAGCAATTATCTGCCCACAATTAATCGGCAGCTTCCTGAGTTCTTTTAGCTTTTTTTCGTTGCTAACATTCTTTTCGAAGTTATCAGGCTTTTTTCATATTCCCCGCTAGTGGATGCTATTACCTTGAATTCATTAGTTCATAAAAATATTTGGATTCATGAGTCCGGTAAAGATTATACCAAGCATCTAATGTTTTTACAGAAAACACATCCAACGCTTTCAAGACTTGTATCGTAAATTCCAACGAAGCTGTCCCGGAAGCTGTTATCAGTTTCCCATCCGTTACTGCTGTCTCCTGTTTATAGTACGGTTCACCCGCATAGTCTGGACAGATCAATTTCAGATAGTCCAAATCATTACTTGTATGCCATCTTGAATTTAATAATCCTCTTCGGGCAAGCCCTAGTGTGGAACCACAAATCGCTGCTACAATAACGCCTTCCTTTAACGCCTGCTCTGCCTTTGACAATATAGGTTCATGAATGGTTTCCATCCATGTATCTCCGCCAGGCAAGATCAAGGCATCTGCGGTTTCAATACTGCACTCAACAAGTTCTATATCCGGTAATATTTTCAAACCTCCCTTGGTAGTAATTGGAGTTTTTTCACTTCCAACCGTAATAACTTTTGACGGGGGTAAACCTTTTTTATAGTATCTTCCCGAATTCAGTTCTGCAGTCAAATAACCTACTTCCCAATCAGCCATTGAATCAAATACATAAAGATATACAGTATGATTTTTCATGTACTTTTCCTCCGTTTTTAAGTTCTTCTAACCTCGATCAAACAACCATCTTAGATAATGAGCAATGTCTATCTTTGATGTCTATTTATAATAAAACAGCCTCACTGACAACGACTGTCAGTGAAGCTAATATAATTGTTAATATTCCATTCATTCCGATGCAACTTGCACCGATTTTTCGCCAAGTAAAAACTCCCTTATTTGGGTTGTCAAAAATTCAACTTTTCGCGAGATGCGATGAACAGACCAACTTCCTTAGTTATGTGAATGGCGCCCTGTTCTCGAATTTTATCATTCAAAATAGATGATAGCTAATTAAGTATTATATTTTTGGGGTATTTCAGAACTATACAAGTCCAGAGGTCAAATATTAATTTGCTTCTTTAAAACTGTTTACCAAATCCGCATATTCGTCTTTATATTGATCCCATTTGCTTTTAAGCGTCCAAGCCATCAATTGACCATAATGCTCAGGTGTTTCGATAACGGTGACTAAATAAACAACATTTAAATTGTCCACAGTACCTTCAAGCGTATACTGTAATGCCTTATTTCCATTAATCGTAACTTCTTTGACATCACTTTGGTTTGAAATGTCTACTGAAGAGAGGAATGTTTCAGTAACGATATCATAATACGCTTGTAGCGAAAAATCGGTAAAATCCTCTTTTGATTCTAGTAGCGTCATGAAATATTTTTCTTTTAAAGGATTATAGATTTGAAGTTCACTTTCTGGATGCAACGTACCGTCCGCATCTTTCCAACCACTAGAGGCACTTACCTGATAATTATTCTCCTCACTCTTAAAAACGGTTTGGCTTTCTTCCCCGCCACATGCCGCAAGGATAGTAACCATAGAAATAGCTAATACAAACATTAATATCTTTTTCATTATTAATTGAGTCTCTCCCTTTGATTTACTATAAAAAAACTCCTCCAAAAAATAGCCCCATATTATATTACGGTATTTACCACTAATTCACCAGCACTTTTGAGAAATATTTACAAGAGGCTTCAAAAACCTCGTATGACAGGGGGAGCGGTTTTTGATTATCGTGTTGTTTATTGAATGAAAAAATCCAAAAAAAACAAACGAGATCTTCGGTCAAATAAACCTGACCGTACGATCTCGTTACTGATGAAATAAGATAAGCTTTCTCAAATACGTGTAACAGTATACCCTTTTTCTTTAAGCTGCGTAATCAAGCCATCTTCACCAAGCATATGAAGGTAGCCCACCACAACAAAGTAGGATTCTTTCTTCCCATTATTCAAGTATCCATCAATTTTCTCCAGCATACCTGCATGACGATTCTTTACAAGTTTCTCATAAAACTCTTCAGCTTTTTGCAGTTCAGCAACCAGTGCTTCCAGCCCTGCATCATCGCCTTGAATCCACAGATCAGCCAAAGCAATCAGTGTAGGCTCAGTTGTTTCCACAAGACCAAAAACGCTATCCAAGGTTTCCTTTAACTGCGACTCTTGTAATTCCTTCGAAAAACTATCGAACATTTGCAATTGAGAACTAAATGATTCCAACTCCAAAATCGGCTTTCCAGATGCCAGGGCTCTATTCAAGTAATACATATCGATTCCAATTCCGCCTTGGTAACCAGCTGTTGCCGATACGTAACTCAATATATCTTGATTAACAACCCAGGGTTTAAAATTATCATAAGCGTTTGTATCTAAGTCTAATGCTTTCAAAAATGATTGAACACGTTCATATGTATCTGCCGAGATATAATCCTTCAAATTTTTTCCATCGGAGTATACTTGCATAGCTGCAAGCTCTTTTTGTATCGACTCTTCACCCGCCTTTGTTACATCTACTTCAACTACTAAATGGTCAGCATCGTCGAAGGCTTGCTCAACCTCATCACGCAATGGATACAAATTAGGATCTCCTACATGTATGGATCCCATAATATGTACCTCTACACCGTCCTTCTCCACTTTCCATGTATACCCTTTACTTGCTTCTTTGGATAACCGCACAGTGCGACTTGCAGCATCCCATTTCATTTCATATCCAATGGCTTCGCTTACGAAACCAAGCGGAACATAAGTTGATCCTTTTAGAATTTGGGGAGCGACCGCCAGCGCTTTTTCTATACCATTAACTACTCCGGTCGAATTGCCTATTTCGAGTGATACTGAGAAACCATACTTTTCAGCATTAATAACACGATTCGCTCCATCCCAGACTAACGTATACCCTAGCGCCTCCAGTATGTCCCTTACAGGGACAAGGGTTGTCCCATTTTTAATAATTGGCGCATTAGCACCAAACTGTACTTCTTCCTCATTGATCCACACTTTAACTGCTTCATTTGTGTTTGTACTGTTACTTTGTGCCTGTACCCCTGTCGCCAATACAAAAACCATCATAAAGGCAACCAATAACGAGGTTAACTTTTTCCTCAAAACTATCACTCCTCAATTAATAGATTGAATTTGGAAACATACATATAAATGTACCATAATTTTAATCAAATACCTATATATCACTGATAGAATGATATGTTGACACTGATTCCTAGCCGACTAACGATCAGGTTTCGAATCGTACTTTTACCACTGCCATTATTACCGGCAAATATATACATAATGGATGTTTCTTCATACATAAGAGCCTTCCGAGTTGTCAGCCGGGTAAAGACTAGCCTGTCCAGCCACCGTTCTACGATACCCCCGCATAGGAATGCAATCCGGCAATAACCAAATTAACGCCGATTAAAGTGAACAACCTCAGTACCAATGAACGGTAAATGGTGGTTATAATAATGAATACTAGCATGATCACAAGCCCCATAAAGGCCATAAATTCATACATATTGTTAGTAGGCACCTGAACATACCTTGTCACTGTAACGATTATAGGGCAGAATGAACATGCGCGACATTTATGCCCCATAACATCAAGTGAAATCCGTTGACCACAGAAACAATTATTTCTTTGCATTAAGCGAAATTATTGATACTATGTATGATGGTTAAGAAACTTATCATAATCAGATCATCGCCATATCTCGCAAATAAAGGAGTAAATATGAGTAACGACCAAAACTTTTGGCTTGATTTACCGAAGCCATTTTTTATATTAGCACCAATGGAAGATGTTACAGATGTTGTATTTCGTCACGTCATTAGTATGGCTGCAAAGCCTGACGTATTTTTCACCGAATTTACTAGTACAGAATTGTACTGTCATCCTACAGAAAAAAACAATACTCGCGGAAGGTTAACGTTCACAGAAGATGAGCAGCCGATTGTCGCTCATATTTGGGGGAATAAGCCGGCATTATTTGAACAGATGAGTATAGATATGAAAAAGCTTGGGTTTCGCGGAATTGATCTGAACATGGGATGTCCAGCACAAAGTGTCTCATCAGGTGGTAAAGGCGCAGGATTAATACGTCAGCCAGAAGTTGCGGCAGATATTATCCAAGCAGCCAAAGCAGGCGGATTACCGGTTAGTGTAAAGACTAGGTTAGGTTACAGTAGAATTGATGAGTGGGAAGGTTGGCTAACTCATTTACTGAAACAAGATATTGCTAATCTCTCCATTCACCTGCGTACAAAAAAAGAAATGAGTAAAGTTGCTGCACACTGGGAACTGATTCCTGCCATCAAAAAATTACGCGATGATATTGCTCCACATACTCTATTAACGATTAATGGAGATATTCCTGACCGTGCAGCTGGATTAAAACTAGTCGAACAGTACGGCGTTGACGGTGTTATGATTGGCCGCGGCATCTTCACCAATCCATTCGCATTTGAAAAAGAACCTAGAGAACATAGTGCAAAGGAATTTCTTCAATTACTCCTGTTACAGTTAGATTTGCACGATCAATACTCAACAGCAGCCACACCACGATTGTTCAAACCACTGCTTCGCTTTTTCAAAATCTATACCCATGGATTTAGCGGTGCAGATGAACTAAGAAACCAATTAATGAATACGAAGTCTACGGATGAAGCACGTCGTCTAGTCATTTCCTGGTTAGAGCAGAAGTTAGATTAAGACAACCTTTATATACGATTAAAAGGCTTCTCACAAAAGCCTCCTTTTCTTATTCTCAATACCCAATAGTTGTGCTCGTTGATCGGCATAGTGCTAACCAAGCCATTTTCCGCAATTCGTAAAATGACGCTCTTTGGAGGCACATCAGTCAAAACTATATCTCTCTGAATGACTGTAAACACAGCATCCAGACCTTTTTTCGAATAGCGTTGCGATCATCCCAATATACCTATTGCTGCTCAAAAAATAATACGCATTAAAAATAGGACTGCCGTAGTCAGTTTTCACTAACTTTCTGAGCAGTCCCTTCTATTTTAATTATGCTGAAAAAAATCTTGCCAAGGATCGTTGCCGCCAAGTCTCGAGAGCGCATCTGCCATTTGGATGCCATCGGGAGAAATTAGGTCAAGTTCATCCCATCCGATGGGCATGGATACTTTGGCTCCTTCTCTCGCTCTTATGGAATAAGGAGCGATACTGGTAGCGCCTCTGCCGTTCCGAATCCAGTCGATGAATATCTTGCCGGCACGCTTCGCCTTTCTGACATTGCTTGTGTAGCGGTCAGGCCACTTCTGCTCCATCACCCCGGCAACACGCTTGGCAAAATCATGAAACATATCCCAGGTCATCACCGGTTTGAAAGGGACAACTACATGGTATCCTTTGCCGCCGCTGGTTTTGAGATACGAATTCAGCGAAAGCTCGTCAAGAACACTTTTCACATCCCTCACCCCCTGGCGAACCCTGCTCAACTCCATTCCTTCATCCGGATCCAAATCAAATACCATGATGTCGGGCTTCTCAAGCTCATTAACGCGGCTTCCCCAAATATGAAATTCCAATGTCCCCATCTGCGCTTCGGCTACAAGACCGGCTAATGTCTCGATATAGAAATAATCTTCGGAGTTTCCACCGCTTGTAGTGATCGGTATCGTGAAAATTTCCTTACTTTCCGGGCCGGGATGCTTCTTATAAAAACAGGACTGTGATACTCCTCTGGGGCAGCGTACAATAGTGAGAATTCTACGGCGCACGTAGGGCAGCATATGTTCCGCAACTTTTGCATAATACCGAACCACGTCTTCTTTAGTAATCTCAGGCTCCTCAAACACTACTTTGTCTGGACTTGTAATTTTTATCCCTTCAATGATAAGGCTGTTTGCATTTACCTTCATGGCTGCTCCCTCTTCTTCGGCAAACCGATGGGTTTGTAGTTCATCCTCTGCTATTTCCTTTTTGATCTCCTTGGGATCCTTGTCTATCCTTATGCCTTTGAAGCTTGCCTGCCTTAACAGGTTTTCTTTGGTCCATTCAGCAAATTTAATTTCTGCCACCAGTTCAGGTTCAAGCCAGGTAAGCTTTTCATTCGGTCTGGGCTTTGGGACAAGCTTGAAAGGTGGTTCCGATCTCGTTATGCGCAGAAATTTTCTCTCCAGCACCTTCATGTCATCTTCGCTTATCCCCGTGCCAGCGCGTCCAGTGTAAACTAGTTCGCCGTCTTCATAGACACCAAGGAGCAACGAGCTTACCCCGCTCGTTTTTTTGTCAGTCAAAGAATAGCCTCCGATAACAAATTCCTGTCTTTTATCACATTTCAGCTTGATCCAATCACCATTCCTTCTACCGCTGTAGCTGGAATCAGCTTTTTTCCCAATAATCCCCTCCATACCCGAATCACAGGCAGCAGCAAAGCTTTTTTTTCCGTTTCCTCTAATGTGGCGGCTGTAATAGAGATTGTTTGGGGCATCTTTCATCAAATCCTCAAGCATCTCTTTTCGCTCGGTCAGGCGACGCCCTCTAAGATCTATCCCATCCAGCGCAAGAAGATCGAACACGATATAGGTGAGAGTCTGGTCTTTCGAATTTTTCATATAGTTCTGCAGTGCCTGAAAATCCGTCCTCCCCCATGCATCAGTAATCGCAATTTCGCCATCCAGAACCATCGCTCTACCGACAGCAAGTTCAGCGAGCGATGAGGCAATCGGATGAAAATGTTTTATCAAATCATTGCCGTTCCTGGTAATGAGCCGTACGTTGTTCCCCTCCAAAAATGCGATGATTCTGTAACCGTCATATTTTAATTCGTAGAGCCAATCCTCGTCCTCGGAAATCGAATAAACTAGTTTGGCGAGTTGTACCTCCAACTTCCTAAAGGGGTTTCTTGTTATTTTTTCTTCTTCTCCCGCTTCAATTTCTGCCATGGTACGTCCAGTCCTGATACTGGTGCCAAATTCCGATATCCCGTTAACCGTTTGGACATACTCGTCTTTTTCCTTTATCAAAAGCCAGTTATCCTTCTCCTCGTCGGACTTAGCTTTCCATCGAACCAAAACCCACTTTCCTTTAAGTCTTCTTCCTCTCAGAACAAACTTCAACTCGCCTTTAAGCAGTCCTTTCTCGACATCTCCATAAGGCTCCCAAAAGCCTTCATCCCAAAGCATGACTACTCCGCCGCCGTATTCCCCTTTTGGAATTGTCCCTTCGAAGTTTCTATATTCAAGCGGATGATCCTCAACCATTACGGCAAGTCGTTTATCATGAGTATCGTAGGAGGGACCTTTGGGCACCGCCCAACTCAAAAGAACTCCTTCCCATTCCAAACGTAAATCATAATGCTCTCTTCTCGCCATATGGTGCTGAACGACAAACCGCAGACCTCCTCTCGAAGCCACAGTTTCTCCTTCCGGCTCCAAAGTTCTTTCAAAATTTCTTTTATGGTTGTACTCGCTTAGTTTCGCTGTCATTAAATCACGCCGTTTCCTTGTCCTTGTTCACTCTCTCTACGCCAACTTCAAGGACTTGATGAGTTAAAACTTTCAAGGGTATTGTTTCCAATTTAAATAAGCAATATTCCCCTACCACCTGAGAGCTTATGCTTATCTCTCCTTATTCTCTCCTACACATAAATAAAAGCCCAAGCGTTGAGACGCCTGAGCTTTTATTCCCTCCGGGTATGTAAAGCTATATCCCATCTATGTATTGCTACCAGTGCCCACTTGTTTAGCCATTATTCTCTTAAATAGCAACGGAATGTAGAGTATCGATAGTTCACAGCCCGAAAGTGTCAATATGTATGCTGCCACATCAAATTGTTTATTGATAGTTCCAAGTCCATAAACAATAGCCGCGATCGGGGAGGCAACCATCAGAAGAACGATAATCATGGTTAAGCCTACTTGTTTATCAGATGTTAAACATTGCTTATTTATCCATATATATAATAGTAAAGCTATAACAATGATGATCATCACCAATAGCGACCACAAAGCAAAGGTATTGAACTTCGAAAGAGCCCATTGAATAAAACGCTCCTCATCATCCAATTGAATACGGGCACGATCCAATGACTTTACCAGTGCATCAGGAACTAGAAACGTTCCGACAATACCAGTAATCGCCACAATTGAACCCATAACCAAGTACAAGCATTCGACTTTTCTCATTTTCCAGAAAGAAAGGAGCATCGTCATCACAATTCCTATCCCCAAAACTTGTATAAAGATACTTATATTCAGATAAATCGCAAAACACCTCACTTATAATCATGCCAAGTATGATATATGCTCAAAGCTTACTGTTCAGTACATATATAAATGTGGTCTTCAAATCCTGCTTCCTCACCAATAATTGGCTGCACTGAACTTCATATGACTCGTCTGAATTAACTCTTATGGGTATAGAACATGAATCGCTCGTTGTGTTTAACTAAATTATAACACAGCAGAACAATTTGACATCACACACGGGACCGATCAGTCTCTAAAAAAGAGCGTCTGACAATGAAATGAATCATATTAAAAACCCCTTTTTTTTACCCACGATTCCCGCTATGAATCCATTATAAATTTAGTATAATTTATTGTATAATAATAGAAAACTCCTATCATTATAGATGCAACACCAAAGGAGGAAGTCCAGTGGAACTGAAGCAGTTGGAATACTTTATGACTTTAAGTCAGGAATTGCACTTTACCCGTGCTGCCGAAAAACTCGGCATCACCCAACCCTCACTTAGCCAGCAAATTCGTTTGCTTGAACACGAGATCGGCATGCCTCTCTTTGATCGCGTCGGCAAGAAAACGATGCTTACCGAAGCAGGTCGAGCGTTGCTACATCATGGATATAATGTTTTTCATGAACTCTCACAGGCACGGGCAGTAATCAGCGAACTGCAAGGTTTAAAGAGAGGTACATTGAAAATCGGCGCGCTTCTGACCGTTGTCAATTACTTGCTCCCTCCAACGGTGATGGGATTCCATAACAGTTACCCCAATGTAGAGCTTTCTGTGCTTGGGCTGCGAACCGGTGATATCTATAACGGACTGCTGCAAAATAAGCTTGATTTGGGAATTGTTTTCTTGCCAATGGAGCATAAAGATCTTGAAACCATCCCGCTTTATAAGGAAAATCTAGCACTTGCGGTAGCTGTAGATCACCCCATCGCCCAAGCAGCGTTTGCGACGCTTGATATTTTAAAGGAAACGCCCTCTGTTCTATTGCCGAATACTTATTTCTTGCGGCAAGTAATTAATGAACAGTGCCGAGCACTGGCATTCACGCCCCAACCAATGCTAGAAATGACAACAATGGAATCGATCATAACAATGGTTGGCAAAGGGGTTGGTGTTACTATCTTGCCAAAAGGTTACTTGGATTATATTGACAATCCACATATTTGCACGATTCCGCTTAAAAATCCGGTACTCACAACGCAAATTGGTGTCGTATATCGTAAAAATAAACATTTATGTGCAGCCAGTCGTGTATTTATGGAACAATTAGTTTCAACTGTTAAAAGCAGAAACTTTTAAGCAATTCTACTTCATGTAACGTAACAGACTTTAGGTGTTTCGCGATGAAAGCCACGCCATCACATCCGAGGCATTTCGCTCCGGTTGAAACACTGGATAAAACACATGCTCGATCCTTCCATTATCGATGATTAGTGTTAGTCTTTTGATGAGCATCATTCCTCCCACTTCAAAAAGTGGGAGTTCCAGGGCGCAAGAAAAGGTGAGCGAACTATCTGACAACAGAGGAAAAGGCAGATGAAGCCGTTCAGCGACCTCTTTTTGGTAGTCAGTAGCTTGAGTAGAAAGACCGAACAACCGCTCGACACCCACTCCCTCCAGTTCAGCGAAATGATCGCGAAATGTGCAGGATTGCGGAGTGCAGCCGCGTGCGCCGGGGATCGCATCCCATCCTTCCAGAGCGCCGCCGATTGCGGGACTAGTACGCGGATACACGTAGACAACGGTTAAGCCGCCTTCAGCAAGATCTACAGTAGAACCATCAGTTGCAGCCAGACCGATACTGGGGATTTGTAGGCCACTAAGATGCGCGGTCTTCCCATCATCTTCCGGCATGGCTAGATGTCCCGGCCCAAATTCCTTTTCAGCCATCGCGACTTCTTCCCCCCTCTGTTGAAATAAACACATATCGCAGAAACTTTTATAAACGACAAACTAACAGCGTTAATCGCCAATAATAGGATAGGATACATTGCTTTTATAAACCAACTCATCCCCCTTATTAAGAGTACGATAGTTCAGTTCAAATATATCGAGCAAATGTACCAAAATGGTATTTGAATGTGCTAGCAGAGACATCTGATCCATCATTTGATCTGGATGTTGGACATATCTACCTGGTTCGATTTCATCAATACAATATTCAATCAGCTTTTTGATGCTGTCATTGCTGCTCTCCAGATGAAATTGCAGTCCAATCACATGACCACTATACTCAAATGCCTGATTAGCGCAACCAAGACTAATTGCAGCCGTCTTGACTTCATCAGGTAATTCAAACGTATCTCCATGCCAGTGAAAAGGAACATACTTCTGCGGAAATTGTTTGAAAAATACTGAGTTCTGAGATTCTTTCGTCATTTTCACAGGATGCCAGCCAATCTCCTTATACGAATTTCTGTATACTTTTCCACCAAGCGCTTCAGCAATCAGTTGCGCGCCCAAGCATATGCCCAGTACCATCTTCCGCTGCCGGATTGTTTCTTTAATAAACGCCTTTTCGCGGGCAAGCCATGGAAACTTCTCCTCATCGTACACCCCCATCGGACCGCCCAAAATGACGAGCATATCGAACTCGGATTGAAGTGGAAAATGCGTGCTTTCGTATAATAAAGTGCCCGTTAACTTATAGCCTTTTTCCCTAACCCAATCCGATATTCGTTCGGGCGATTCGAATGGAACATGTTGCAAGTAATGAATTCTCATCTTATTCCACTCCCTTCTTTTTGCGCTGAGATTCATAGTTGCCCCTTTTAGCTAAATCGCCTTGGCTTCGATAACTACCTTGATGTTTTTTACAGTTAAATCTTGTGGTCCTCTTACAGGCAAACCGACTTCCAGATGCTCACGAATGTATCGGATATGTTGTTCCGCTATGACTTCCCCAGGCAGTAAAATAGGAATACCCGGGGGATACACATAAACGGACTCTGCCATGATGCGCCCAGCAGATTGCTCAAAGGGAATGGGTTCGACGTCCCCATAAAAGGCATCTCTTGGCGTCAAAGCAAGCAGCGGAATTTCAGGTAATTTGACATCAATGGCTTCAGCTTCCGCTTTTGAGATTTGATGAGCTTTGGCAAGTTCAGCTAAACCGTCCAGCAAGCAATCTACCGTTTCTGTTGAATCACCTGGTGTGATTAGGCAAAGAATGTTGTACAAATCGCTTAGTTCTACTTCAATATTGTAGTGCTTCCGCAGCCATTCTTCCGCAGCATATCCGGTAATACCTAACTCTCGGACATGTACGGTAAGCTTCGTAGGATCGAAATCAAAGGCCGCATCCGTCCACAGAATCTCCCTGCCAAAAGAAGCCAGACCGGGAATTTGGTTGATTTGATCTCTAGCATATTCTGCTAGTTGAATCGCTTTTGCTGCCACTTTCGAGCCATTCAAGGCAAGATGCTTCCGTGATGCGTCTAGGGAAGCCAAAAGAATATAGGAAGTCGATGTTGTTGTCAGCATGCTAAAGATGGTCTGTACTTTTTCACGCTGAATGAGCCCTTTTTTTATATGGAGCAACGAGCTTTGTGTCAACGATCCGCCAAGCTTGTGCATGCTTGTGGCAGCCATATCGGCTCCAGCCTGCATAGCTGATAACGGAAGCATGTTATGAAAGTGGAGCAATGCCCCATGCGCCTCATCAACAAGTACCGGTATGTCGTAATCATGAGCTAAATCGACAATAGCTTTCAGATCGGTACATACACCGAAATAGGTTGGATTGATTACAAGCACCGCTTTGGAGTCCGCATGCCTCTCAATCGCCTTCTTCACTGAACAAACAGAAATGCCATGATCAATCCCCCATCGCTTATCTCTCTCAGGAGTAACAAATACAGGCTTGGCTCCTGCAAAAATGATGGCAGATAAAATCGATTTATGCAGGTTGCGCGGCACAATAATTTTATCGCCCGGCCCACACACAGACATAATCATTGTTATAATCGCACTACTCGTTCCTTGCACGGAAAATAATGTATAGTCGGCGTCAAAAGCATGGGCAGCCATGCGTTGTGCTTCGTCAATCACGCCAATAGGCTGGTGCAAATCATCCAATGGCGCAATATTGATCAAGTCAATGGACAGGGTATTTTCGCCCAGAAATGTTTTAAACCCGGCTTCCATCCCTTCTCCTTTTTTATGGCCTGGTATATGAAAAGGAATCGGGTTTCGATTCACATGCTCGAGCAAGGCAGTAAACAATGGTGTACGGTGATGATCCATATTGTTGTTCAATTCCTTTCAAAACGAGATATCGAGATCAACTAATTGTTAATTTTAAATCGAACCGGACCATTGTTCAATTCAACTGATTGTATAACAACGATAGGATTTACCTATGATAAAAGGAAGGAATAGAGGCAGATTCAAGGATCGCGTTCGCCCACTGCGATTCTAGACTTTGAATGAGAAAGTATGTTCGGGGCATTCTTGGAGTGTGGCTTCGTGGGTAAGATACTTTTGGATCATCTTGCAATAATGAGGCGCTGCTTTATCACCGACATTCGGGAGAAAATGAATGCAACCTAAACAGGGTTCCGATACAACGAGATGCCCCTCCTTTTGCAAGTTAGAAATAATAAAGCCAAGCCCTATCTCGAAATGCGTCAGCAACTCCTCCGAAATAGGCTGGAGGGCATCATCTAGTAGGTGTCCCCAATTATCAAGTTTATTAACGATCTCCCTTCCCTTTGAAGTTAAGGAAAGTAAGGTCACTCGGCGATCATCGACTTTTTGTGATTTATCAACGAGCCCTCTTCTCACTAATCCATTGAGTACTTTCACGGCCGTTACATGGGTCGTACCGATAGTATTAGCGAAGTTGCCTACTGTGGCCACATCGCTTCGTGTGTGAGCAGCGAACAGCAGTGCCTGGATTTGTACAGGGGATAATCCCATGGTATCACTTTCGGCCTGTGTCACTTTTTTGATCGCCAGGGACATTCGGAACAAGGCCATACCGATGCGCGCTGAGCGATTTTCCTTTCGATGCTGAGGGTCAAATATCATTGTATTTCGTCCCTTCCATATTGATAGATGTCCCTTATATATTACATGCAAAGCAAGCCGGATAAAAGCAGATTCAATGAAATGTGTTGGCAAAATAAGGTGCCGCTTAGGGCACCTTATTTTTTGCGGTGTTTAACCTTTTACATCTTCAAGACTAGCACCGAAATTGATATGATATACATTTCCGCCAATCACCAGAGCTGGAACGGATTGAACACCGGCCTTCTCCGCTTCTTCGATCCGGTTTCGCGCTGCACCGAGATGCACAATTTCCGTAGTAATCTTTGATTTGTCAAGAAAATCAACCACCACTTGCTCTGCATCTACACATACTGGACAACCTGCATGATAAAAAACTGCTTGTGCCATTGAAATTCACTCCTTCATTTTAATGTAGCTTTGCTACTTAATTTAATTATAGAAGTGAATATGGGCATCATCAATTTCAAATTGCTTATCGTTATCATAGGTAAATGTGATGGTTATTCTACAGGGAAAGACGGTTTTTTTGTGAATATTTCAGTCCACACCATCCAATAAATCCGTTTTCTGTTTTGTACGGTTTTCTCGTTTTGGCGGTCTTGCTGATATAAAGTGTACTCTTGGGTTATCAGACATATTGTGCCTCCTAACTTCTATTTTCCATCTGCCTTCCAACATTTAAGTTCCCTTATGAATCATTCCTGCTTTTAATTATTTCTACTGCCTTATCGATATAGTTATAAATCTGATTTAGGCTCATATAGAATGCTGCGAATTTAGTAGGCTTAATAAATGTAATAATATTCTCGCACTTTATATTTTTTTCTTTAAATAACATTTGTAGGTTTTGTTTAGTAATCCAATTATGAAGTTTTGTATCGTCTGTAAAATTGTGAGATAGCATTCCTCCATTGAAACATTGATATATTGTTTCATCAATTCTATCCTCACAGAATTTATTGCGTTCATTATTCATCTTTCTATTTGGGAGTAATATGAAGTTTCCTTTTGTATAATATATTTTTGCAAAACTCTCGAACTTTTTGTTCACTTCCAAATAATTAGGATCCCCACTATCAATTTTCATTATTAATAACTCAAGACTTTTTACTGTTTTACTATAACTCCAACCCGTTTTTTGATAGAGAGCCAATTTATATGGAGTCCAAAATGAGACCATTGTATCTCCATGTAAAGCTTCTTCATCAGAAAGCTTTTCAAAATATTTATAATAGTAAACATCACAGTCATATTCTAATCGTTTTTTATCTTTGTCTTGCCACAAAAGTCTTTTATATTCACTACTTTGCTCAATTTTCTGCCACTCCAAAAAATATGTTAGTATATTCTTAACATAGTTGTGTTCATCAAATTCTTTATTTTTATATCTATTTGTGTAAATTATTTTTAATATATTATCTGACAATCACAACACCTCCTGAAGCTATAAATTTAACAGCTTTAAATGTACACATTCTTTCCTGTACCAATTAACCTACTACTATTCTATTAAAGCTACGAACTCATTTTCAATTAATTGCTCGCCAAGGTGATAAATAAGTCTAGCTGATGCAGATAACGAAATTGTATTTTGAAAGTCAATAAAGTTGTTGTTTTCAGGTGCATTATCAAACTGGTCCATAATACCTAACCACCCAACTAATATTTTCGCTATATCTTTTCCCAATTATGCCATTATTAGCTTCAGGTATTCACTCTATTTTAAAATCATTTGTATTGAAATCGCGATTCTGACAGTCTCACTAACTCTCATAAATGCTTCTTTATGAACAATCACTTCACTAGACTTACTGCCAAAAACTGAACGTTTCATTCTTCACGAATTGCGGATCTGAAACTTTCAAGAATTATATCTTTCATAGGGGGGAACTCAACGATAGTCAACTACCAATCATTGAGAAGGTCGTTATTGTTCACTACTTAACAGTAATCCATAATGCCCAACTTTCCTTCAAAAATAATTTGCACAAAAAAAAGAGGGTCTTTCACCCCTCTTTTTCATTTTCGCCAATACATTCATATCAATAATCTTTCCTCACTAACAGTGAACAACACTCCACATGTGTCGTATGAGGAAACATATCCACCGGCGTCACTTCCACCGTCTTAAATCCTCCATCCTCCAGCACACGCAAATCGCGTGCCAGCGTCGAAGGATTACAGCTGACGTAGACGACTCGCTCTGGCTTCATTGCAATAATCGTATCAAGCAGCGCTTGATCACAGCCTTTGCGCGGAGGATCGACGACGATGACGTCGGCTTCGATGCCTTCTTGCCTCCAGCGCGGGATGACTACTTCTGCCGGACCTGCCTCGAACTCTGCATTCGTCAGTCCGTTCAGCTCTGCATTTTTCTTCGCATCCTCAATCGCTTCCGGTACTATTTCTACACCATACACTTTTTTTGCATAACGCGCCAAAAATAATGAGATGGTGCCGATGCCGCAGTATGCATCGATTACGGTTTCTGAACCGCTAAGTCCAGCATAGTCTACTGCCTTGCGATAAAGCTCAACGGTTTGCTTCGGATTGACTTGATAGAAGGAGCGTGCCGATATAGCAAAGCGCACGCCATCAAGCTCATCATAAATGACGTCTTCTCCCCAAAGAGTGATCGTTTGATCGCCAAATATAACGTTTGTGTTTTTATTATTAATATTTTGTACGATGCTTTTAACATTAGGCAGACGCTTGCGAATTTGGGCAATCCATTCTTCCTGATGCGGCAGCTTGGTACCATTGGTAATAAGAACGATCATCATTTCATTGGAAACAAAGCCTGTGCGTATAACGGTATGACGCAATAGACCTGTGCCGGTTTGCTCATTATATGGGGATACTCCAAGCTTCTGAGCGATGTCCTTCACAACTGCCAATGCTTCATCATTAGCCTGATCTTGAATAAGGCAGTCTGCAATATCAACGATATCGTGGCTGCCTCTGGAGTAAAATCCGGCTACCAGTTGCCCTGTACGGCTATCTCTGCCGATTGGCACTGCAGCCTTGTTGCGATAACGCCATGGCTCGTCCATTCCTATCGTATCTTTGACGATGCCCCGCTCCGCTACATCTAACCGTCCTAATCGGCTTAAGGTATGGATAACATGTTCTTTTTTCCACTTTAACTGGGCTTCATAGTCCAGGTGCTGCATTTGGCAACCGCCGCATTGCTCAAACACTGTACATGGTGCATCTATTCGATCTGCACTGGGCTTTATTATTTCAACAAGCTCTGCATAGCCGTATTGTTTTTTTCGTTTTGTAATTCTCGCACGTACATGGTCGCCCGGCAACGCATGGCGAATAAATAATGTATACCCGTCAAGCCGTCCCACTCCTTCTCCTTCATGAGTAAGGTCGACGATCTCAACAGTGACAAGCTCAGCAGCATGCTCGGAATTCCCCTGACTATTTCCCTGATTGCGAGCTATGTTATGTGTACTTTTCGTTAAATTCTCTTCTGTTTTACGTGGTATATTACTTACTGCATTCCGCGCTGATTTTCTCTCTGTATTATTTACTGATTTATGCGTTTTATTTCGCACTGATTTACTTGCTGGTCTGCGTTTTGAGTTGTCCTTTTCTATCTTTAACGTTGCTTCCTGTTTTTTAAGATTGTTTTTAATTCCACTGTTTTTATCAGTTTTCTCGTTGTTCCTATCTTTCTTCTCGCTGATTCTACCGAAGCTTTCACCAGACGCACTGGATGATGGTTTATCGGAGGGTTTATTTTTCGCTCTATGGTCATGCTTTCTTCTGCTCTGCTTCTCTGCCGGCTTGTTGCTGCTTTTGTTCATTGCTATTTCTCTCCTAACAACCTAACGATATGTGGATATCCCTGTTTCATCTACGAAGATTTGAACATGGGAAGGAAGTACGGAGAAGGTGCACGGCAGGACGCCGCCATACTCTCCATCCAAGTTGATTTGTACATAGTCAGGCGAGGTAACTTTCATTTTGTTTGTTCTAAAATGAATTACATGCGGATCATTCAGATGTTCGCCGCGCAGCGCCATTGTGACTAAGCGAATAAATTCAGCCAAGTTGCATTTGCTTACAAGCAATACATCGAATAAGCCGTCATCAAGCTTCGATTCAGGTGCCAAACGCTCGAATCCGCCTACCGAGTTGCTGTTGCATATAAGAAACAGCATAAATTCGTCGTGAAATTCGCCGACTCCATCGACTTCAAATTTTAGTTCGGTTGGACGAAGACGGGTCATTTTTTCCATGCCCTTCATATAATACGCTAGTTGACCAACCATTGTTTTCAGCTTGCTTGGCACATCATAGGTTAGTTCGGTTAACGAACCGCCGCCAGCTATATTAATAAAGTATCGATTGTTCGCTTGGCCAACATCGATAGCTTTTGTATATTGTTGCAGGATAAGGTCGCAGGCATATTCCCAATTTTTCGGTATACCCAGCGCTCTGGCAAAGTCATTGGTCGTTCCAACCGGCAAAATGCCTAGTGGCGGACGCTTATCTTTGTTTGCCATCCCATTAATTACTTCATATAATGTTCCGTCGCCGCCCGCAGCGATGATCATATCGAATCCGCGTTCAGTAGCCTCAGCCGCTGCCATAGTTGCATCGCCTTCACCTGTGGTTGCATAGCAACTCACTTCAATGCCTCCGCGATCCAGCTTTTGCAATATGTCCGGCAGCCGCTTTCTCATCTCTTCCCTGCCCGAAGACGGATTATATATTAATCTTGCACGCTTAATGCTCATGGCGACTCCTCCTTGATCGTTCATTACTTATCCGTTATGATTTCAAGAAGCAGCCTGCCGCCGCTCATTTGGAGCGGAGTAGACAGGCTGCTTGCTTCGCTTATTTCTATTCTGATTGCTCGATACGATCGAGCGCCATTTTGTAGCCGTCATTGCCGTAGTTCAGACAACGTTTTACGCGGGAGATCGTAGCTGTGCTTGCGCCAGTCTCTGCCTCGATCTGGTTGTAGGTGCTTCCTTTGCCTAGCATCCGTGCTACCTCAAGCCGCTGTGACAAGGACTGTATTTCATTTACCGTACACAAATCATCAAAAAATATGTAACATTCTTCAACGGATTTTAATGTCAAAATCGCTTCGAATAATTGATCTACCGCTTTATCATTTAGCTTTTTAAGCTGCATGTCCGTCTACTCCCCTTTAACAACCTCATGGTCAGCATTTGTACAAAATGCTCAATGGTTATATTGTAGCGTTTTTCATTCATTTTTTCAAACATTACCGTATTCACGCTTTACAGAGGGGAAGAAGAACTAAAGTCTCTTTAGGCATGACAGTTAACTATTTTTTGGGCACAAACCGTGACAGGAGTCCAATCGAATACGGCATCTGTACCATAGACTATAGCAAAATGGTGAAAAAGGTTGTGATCCTATTGCAACATACATCAAATTCAGGTGCCGGCAACCACAATACGCCGCTGCATACACCGCGAAGACCGATGTTGAATGAAAAGCAAACTGTACATGTACATCAGAGGCAAAATGAAAGCTCAACAGCTGTGCGGAGCCTAAGCCCGCAAATACGAGCACAGGCAAGCAGCCGGACGACCGTACGAAAAATATCTTCTTCCAATAATCAGGCAGCTGCCATGCGCCAGCAAGCGTCTTCGCATAGCACTGTGTATTCTGCTGATCGAGGAAACCAAGTTCCGCATCAGCATTCCCAACAGCATAATCGACTTCCGGCACCGCAGCTTTCAGAGCATCTTCAATCAGACTATGAGCCAACTGTTCAGCAGCTGCCGCAACAACTTCAGGCATCCCAGCTTCAATTACCGACAGCTCCACCCAAGCAAAGCTCAGGCGGTCTGTTGAGCGGATTGAATCTATCCAAACTAAGCAACTTGACTGAAATTAAAGGCTGGGTAGACCGTATGGGCGGGTTGGACGGCATACTCACTACAGTAACAAAGGCTCAAAAGATTGTTAGCAGTGTCTCCCAGATGGCTCCAATGGTTAAACTCTTTTTCGGATCATTTGGCGGCAGCAAAAATGACAAATCAGAGAAGGAACAAAATCATCATTCATCTCGGCCGCGCAGAAGACGTAGACGCCGCAAATCATCCCCATATTCCCCCAATTCAACAAAAAGACGGCCAAGACGACCCTATTGACGATGTGCATAAGAATTAATAATCAACAGATGTTAATTAACCATCAACAGATGAAAAGGCAGTCCGATCTAACAGCTTCGGACTGCCTTACATATTTAAGACGAAAACTTACCTACAGAAAAAGCATATCTATCAGCCAATAGATAATATAGGCCATTATGACCGTAATCGGTATTGTAATAACCCAGGCTACAAGAATACGGCCAGCGACTCCCCATTTCACAGCAGAAAAGCGCTTTGCACTGCCTACCCCCAATATCGAGGAGGTAATAACATGGGTTGTACTTACTGGAAGATGAAGCATTGTTGCTGTCAAAATAACGGCAGCTGAACCCATATCCGCTGCAAAACCGTTAACAGGCTCAATTTTAAAAATTTTGGTCCCCATTGTTTTAATGATTTTCCAGCCGCCTATAGAAGTACCCAGCGCCATTGCTAAAGCTGCGGACAGCTTCACCCACAATGGTACGTTCATATCTTGCTGTACATCGGCAGCCACTAACGCAAACACGATAATGCCCATCGCTTTTTGCGCATCATTGGTACCATGTGAAAACGATTGAAACATCGCTGTAATGACTTGTCCGTATCGGAAATTTTTATTGATTTGATGCGGATTCGCACGAGCAAGCAGTTTTTTGAATATCCACATTATAATAAATCCGGCAGCAAAAGCAATTAACGGAGAAAAGATAAGTGCCTTTATAATATCGATAAAGCCGCTGCCATTGACTGCGCCAATTCCCGCTCCTGCAATAACTGCCCCTGCCAATGATCCGATCAAGGCATGCGAGGAAGACGAAGGTATACCAAACCACCATGTAACAAGGTTCCACACTATAGCGGATATTAATGCAGCAATAACAATAATTGTGCCATGCTCCAGCGTTGCTGGATCAGCTACGCCTTTACCAATCGTTTGGGCAACGCCTGTAAATGTAATGGCACCAAGAAAGTTCATAACAGCCGCCATCATAATTGCGACTCTCGGTTTTAATGCTCTCGTTGATACAGAGGTTGCAATCGCATTGGCTGTATCGTGAAAACCATTTATAAAATCAAATGACAACGCCAGAAAGACAACAATACATAATATGACGATTTCCATTTATCCGACTCCTGCTCCTCGTATTAGCTGTTGCGCATTATGATCGATTCCAAGGTGTTCGCAACATCCTCACAGCAATCGGTCGTCTGCTCCAAACGCTCATAAATTTCCTTGCGTTTAATCAGTTCAATCGGATCCTTCACTGTAGCAAACAATTGAGTTATGCCCACGCGAAGCAATTCATCGCCTTCGTTCTCAAGCTCATTAATAGCGATGCAATGTTGACGCATTGCCAATAATTTTCTATGTGTAAGCAAGCTGATTGCACTTTGAATTTGCTTCACAGAGCGCACCAGAATATCTCCAAACTTTGTAATATACTCATCCTTCTCGCGAACGTTGTACATGGCAAAGCGCGATGCGCTTGCCTCAACACCATCAATGACATCATCCAACGACGTTGTCAATGCCATAATGTCCTCTCGCTCAATCGGGGTAATAAATGTTTTGTTAAGTTCAATTAATATGGCATGCGTGTAGCCATCGCATTTGCTTTCGTATTCCTTCATTCTTTTGGCGAACGTTTCGACATCCGATAAATCGGAAACACCTGCAGCAAAATATTCTACTGCTTCTACAACTGTATCCGCCATCTCTTCGAATGTTGTAAAAAATACGTCTTTTTTCTTAAACATGATAATCCCCTTTACTTCATTGGATGATTGAATTCATTGCTGACAATGAGCTCATAATTATTTCTAGTTTACAACCCATTTGTTAAGGGAATGTAAACATATTATGAAAAATCGGCTTTTTTCTCAAAAAAAATAGGCGAAATTGATATACTCCGTCATAATTTGTTCAACTTTCGACATTGTTATCAATATTTCTGCCTATTTCCTCATTTCCAACATCTGTTATTTCCAGTTTTCGACTCCAGTAATATGTGCTGTCAGTCCTTTTTTATTAGGTACGATATGGATATATGTTTTGCCTGGCAGCAATTCGATCTCCTTGCCATCCTTCGCCCATCTTAACATGCCATCTGCTGCCCGCACCCACTCGCATTGCGCAGCTTTTCCGTTTTGAAATAGGATTGCTTTTCCGCCTGATGTCAAATCAACAGATAATCTTCCTTCGTTATCCAACGTTTTATGAGCTGTCTCCATCACAATCAAATTGGTTGCAGTAAGCTGCTGCTCGTTATTTTTATCGATATGCGGCTTTCCATTTATACTTCTTTCATAGTTTTTCTGCAACTCATTGTATGTATATTCCACTTGATAATTTTTCAATGTAAATGTCAGGGCAAACTGCTTCGCCTCCACTGCTTTTGCATCCGCTGCTGCTGATCCTTGATCGCCAAATAAATAGGCTCCTGCTGGCGGATTGTTCTGATAACCTTTTTTCTCCGCTCCTGCGCGCAATTTTTCAAGATTAGAATACAAATTATGGGGCGCCTTTCTATCCTTGCTTCTCCAATAATAAGGACCTGCATTCGATATTTCATCCAAATACGGCTTATTTCGTTGCTGTAAAATCGCATAGCCATCTGTACTTGCTCCGGCATGAGACATGATCGCACCATAACTGTCAGCAATGTCAATTAAATAAGGACGGTTGCTGCGAATAGGACCGATTGTGTCAGTCAGTGCATCGGTGCTCTGAAATATAGCAACAAGTCTTGTAATACCACCCTCTGCAAGCACCTCCCATATAACATCGGCATTCGACAAGCCGGATTGCGGGCGTGCAGCTGAAAAATTATTGACCATTACTGCTATAGGTCTCGATTTCTCCTCTGTCTCCATCGTTAGGCCTGTATATACAGCTTTTATAACTGGAGGCTCAGGGGTTGGCGCGGGTGTGCTTGTTTCTGCGACTGGCGTCGTTTGTTCTTCGCCCCCACTATTTATCTGTTGCACCTCATCCTGTCCGCAGGCTGAAATTACAAAGAGTGCAATAAGTACCCCTAAAACTGTGAACAGACTCCTTTTTTTCATCGGCTTCTATCTCCCAACTTTCGTGACTTATTATATCCTCCTTCATATTTAAACATATTACGTACAAGCTGTCTTGCTTTAATCACATATTTTCTCAATTTTTGAACAACCTATCTGTATCTGGAAGAAACGGAGTGATCTATTCCTTGCAAAATCAAACTTCAATTACGATCTGGCTCGCCTTCTCCATTATTTTATTAAGCGCCGGTCTAGTATCTCATGTAATGATGATTCCCGTTATTCTTGATGTTTCGAAACGGGACTCCTGGATATCTGTCATAATTGCAGCTCCATTTTTTGTTTTATGGTTAATGATAATTTACTGGATTATTAAGTCATTGAAGGGCAAACGATTAACAGACTGGATGTCGGAAACGATTGGCAAACCTTTTAGTGTTATGTTTAGACTGGTATGTGTTTTGTTTATTTTTTCATCTTCTGCCTACACACTTCATGACACTACCATTTGGACTGTTACAACCTATATGCAAAATACACCATTTATTGTATTGGTCGCTTTTCTTGTTATTCTAGCCTGTATTACGGCTATGTTTGACTTGAAAAACATCGCAATGACAGCCAGCATCTTACTTCCCTTTGTATTAATACTTGGTTACTTTGTTATGGGAGCTAATACAAAATATAAAGATTATAGTTTGATGAAGCCATTTCTTGAATTCGGCTGGAGTCCTGTTTTTCATGGTACTTTATTTGTTCTCTCCAGCTTGATGGAAGTGTGGATTATTTTGTTGTTTCATCATGAAATCAAATCACAGCTGAAATGGTGGCACGTCCTATTGCTTGCTATCTTTCTTTTATGTATGTCGTTTGGTCCTACTATAAGCGCAATAGTCGAATTTGGTCCAGAAGAAGCTTCCAGACAACGCTATACAGCATTTGAACAATGGAAGCTGGTCAGAATAGGCCTATTGTTGCAGCATGTTGATTTTCTATCCATCTACCAGTGGCTGTCAGGAGCATTCATTCGAGTAGCGATAGGTATGTTTTTAATTGTAGATATGTTTAAGTTTCCATCCAAAAAAGCAAGTCGAATTGCCATTGCTATTGTAGCCTTGCTTATGATGTGTTTGAATACATACCCTTGGCGCGATGATAAGGCTCTTGATTTTGTCCGGCATGTTTATTCGCCCAGCTTATTTATTTTTGTTTGTGTGACAACAATATTCGTTGCTATTGTTTTGTTTTTTCAACGCAATAAAAAAACAAATGCAACTAATAAGGAGAGCTCATCATGACCGAAACACAGCAAATTAACATTTCACCTGCTACAATAAAGCAATGGTTTTCACAAAACAAGGATGTCATTGTTCATTCTTGCAATTTCACACACAATGAGCACTCTGCTACCGCCGAAATCATTTTTTGCAATGGAATGGTTGATTCCTCCATGATTAATTTGGTCATCATTCCTGAGCTTCGCAAATTATTTGAAATCACGTTATTTCATAGCGAGCAGGCTGTCAATCATGCATCCAATTTGCTGTGGACTGCTCATAACTCTAAAAATATAGACTTCAGCAAGGAATGGATAAGCAGTTTTATTTTTGAGGGGCAGTTGCTTGTATTTATTCCTGATTTGCAATGCTCCTGGATGATCAATATAGCCAATATACCGAAACGGAATCCGACGGAATCCGCAACTGAAGTTTCTATTCGAGGTGCAAAAGATGGTTTCGTGGAGGATCTTGATACAAATATTGCCTTGCTGCGAAAAAGAGCGCGCACAACAAATTTGGCTTGTGAAATGTTCAGACTTGGCACGGAAACCAAGACAAAGACAGCCTTACTTTATATGAGCGATATTGCAAATGCAGATACCATTAATGAAGTTCGCCAAAAACTGAACAATATTAATACGGAGAAGCTTATTTCAACAGGTGAACTAGAGGAGCTTCTGTCTCCCAGCTTGTTTACGTTATTTCCGATAACGGACTATACAGGAAGAGCAGATTTTGCCATGCACTGCTTAATGAATGGCAGATTTGTTATTGTTTTGGACAACAATCCCACTGTCATTATTGCCCCCATTAACTTGTTTTTATTGATGAAGTCGCCGGAGGATATTTACTTTCCCTTGATTTCGGTTATTTTTGGCAGACTCTTAAGAGTTGTTGGTTTGTTAGTCACTATTTTTCTTCCTGGATTTTATATTGCCATTACTACTTTTCATTCTGATCAGTTGCCTTTCTCGCTCCTTGCCACTATTTCGTTGGGGCGGCACGGTCTGCCGATGGAGTCCGCCATCGAGATGGTCTTCATTATGGGGCTAATGGAGTTGTTCCGAGAGGCCGGCATACGGATGCCTAGCTCAGTGGGTCAAACCCTAACCGTTGTGGGCGGGCTAATTATTGGCGATGCGGCTATCCGCGCAGGAATTGTATCTCCACTTATGATTGTTATCTCTGCTGTAACTGTCGTTTCCGGTGCTACCCTGGTCAATCAGCTTCTAACCAGTTCAACTACACTGCTTAGATATACGTCATTTCTGTTATCTGCCACATTGGGGATGTATGGATATATTTTATCGTTAATCGCCTTTACCGTTTATTTATCAAGTGTAAAATCATTTGGCGTCTCTTATCTTGCCCCAGTTACACCTTTGCGTTTTTCAGAAATGTTCTCAGCTATAATTAAATTGCCGATCAAATGGATGAAAAAAAGACCTGCTGCACTAGATACGAAAAAGCCTGACAAAGAAGGTGAACCCACATAATGCTATCTCTCACGAAACGGATTGCTCGTGGCTTTCTGGCTGTTTTTGTCTTATTGGCAACTCTCCTAATAAGCGGATGCTGGAGTTCTTCTGATATCCAAAGCCGAAGTTTTGTAAAAGCGATGGGAATCGATTATAAGGACGGGAAATTTTATTGTTATGTACAGTTTCTTGATTTTACACGCGTTGCTAAAAATGAGTCTGTCGGGGGCGGTTCTTCAGAAACCAAAACATGGGTGGGAAAGGGTAGTGGAAATTCCTTTTACGCTGCAACAACCCAATTGTATCAAACCGTACAAAATCATGTTATCTGGGGACATATCTCGGCAGTCGTTCTCTCCGAAAGCGCCCTTCGAGAGCACGGGCATGAACTGCTCCAAATGATTAACCGTTATCCGGAGGTACGCTATAACACATGGCTTTACGTGACACCCGGAAGTGTTGAAGAGGTATTATCTACAAACGGTTTTTTTGATAATACGGTTTTAAGCACCATTCTTCATGATCCGGAGCCTAACTACAAACAATACTCCACTTTGCCGCCGACCTTACTGTTTCAATATACAGCGAAAAATAGAGAACCGGGAGTAACCAGCTATTTGCCAAGTATGATTATCAATAAAAAAACATGGCAACGAATTGACAAGCCGCTTCCCCTGCCATCCATTAATGGCGCCTACTTTCAATATGGGTCGCAGTACAAGGGATTTTTGTCACGAAAGCAAATGGTAGGCTATGGATGGATTCAAAAAAAAATGGTGCGGGCACCATTATCGGTTACAAAAGATGGCGAAATGTATGCACAAATGTCGATAGGGAAACCGAAAATTTCGATTAAACCTATCGTCGAAGGAAAGAAAGTTACTTTCGAAATCAAAGCAAAATACTACGGTGCCCTATACGAATATAAACACCCGGCTTCCTATGAAGAGCTCGCAAAAACTGCTGAAGATAACATAAGGGAAGAAATTATGCACACGTACAGAGAAGCATTAAAAATTGGGGTGGATATTTATAATCTTGGTTTAGTATTGCGCCATCAAAAACTGGATCTTTGGAAGGACTTAACGGATAATGGAAAGAATATTATCGTCAACAAAGATTCAATAACTAAATTGGACATTGAAATTAGTATTCCATTCAATGGAAAATACAAAAGAAGAGTCTGACCAGCCAGACTCTTCATATACTCCAATCAAACCATTCGCTTTGCCGCTTCCCAATATCTGCAAGCCACTTTACAGTCACTTGTATCGCTTCACTTTGGTGCTTGCTGTTAGAATAAGTATGACAGCCCTGAAATATAATTTCTTTATCGCATAAGCCCTCTGTTCTCGTCCAAAAAACCTTTTGATATAAAAAACTGTAATCTGCTGGTATTATATCATCGCTCGTGCCATGCACTAATAACACATTACCCGTAAATTTGTTTGCCGCTTGAAACGGCTGATGCTGTAATAAGGAATCAAAAAAGGCAGGCTGCAAAGAGTAACCCATATAATCCACGCTTCCCGTCTTAACCGCTTGGTCATACTGCTTCCTTCCAACAATATTAACGATATCATGAAACGGATAACCGGCAGCCGACCACATAATAAGCCGCTTTACCCGCTTATCCTTGACAGCAGTCATTAATGCGACGGCACCTCCAAGACTATGACCAAGTAAAGTAATTTGCTCCCAATCTATACATTCCATCGAAGCAATATAATCAATCGCTGTTCGAGTCTGATTAATCATCTCATCAAAGCCAAGCGCTCCGTAATCTCCAGAGCTTTCCCCGCATCCTCCATAGTCGAAACGAAGTACATAATAACCTTCTAGGGCGAGCGCTCTTGCCGTTTTTACAAATAAGCGATCTACACCAATCCTGCTCCCTATAAATCCATGACAGATTATAATCGCCTGGCGTTTATAATCTTGATCGGCATTATGAGGATAATGGAGCGTAGCTGCAAGCTCCAATCCTTCATGCTTTAAAGAAATAGCCTTTTCCATTTCCCTACCTCCACTACTATCTTATAACTCTCTGTCTCTCTATCCTGGAATTATGAAATGTAACCAAAGATCATCCAACAATCAATCCACTTAATTCCGATGCATTTACTATGTTTTAATGTCATAATATCATTCGCTCAAATAGATGTCAATCGATTTCATGTATAAATCATTGCTATTAGCACATTTTATACTTAAACATCTGTATGTTTCTTTTCATTTCATAAAGACAGGAGTGTTCTTATGCCGCTTTGGGTGGAATGGATTTATAATCACTGGAAGCAACTTATGCTGATTGCAGGCATGCTAATAGCTGTTGTATTTGTTTTAACAAAGAAAAACCAATTATTTTGGAAAGAATGATGCTGCTCTGCAAAAAGACAGGGTGTTCGAAAAGCATGTCGCTGTCCTTTCTGATTCCCTGTCAACTTTTACTTTTCTTGCGTCACTAACGGCAATTCTATAAAAACAGTCGTCCCTTCTCCCTTTTTGCTTTCCATTGCAATGCTTCCGCCATGCAGTTCAACAATTTCCTTACAAATGGCAAGTCCAAGACCTGATCCTGCCTGCACTACATTTCCTTTATAGAACTTTTCAAGCACATGGGGCATATGACTGCTTTCAATACCGCTGCCTGTATCTGCAACAACAATTCGCACCTTATTTCTTTCAGTGTGTGTAGAAATCTTTATAAAGCCGCCAGCCTCTGTAAATTTAAAGGCATTATCGATCAAATTAATCATAACCTGCTTGAATCTGTTTGCATCAATCCGCGCCATTAATATTTCATCGCTATAAGCAGCCAATAACTGTACTTTTGTTGTTTCTTCCCGAACCTTCAACTGCTTTACTGTTTCTTTTACAATCGTATTAATATCGAGCATTTCAGTATACAGCTGCAACGTTTTGGCAGACAGCTTGGAGAAATCCAGCAAATCCTCCACAAGACCAGACAATCTTTCCGTCTCCTTGGAAATAATCGCCAATCCCATTCCCATCTCCTGCTCATCCAACTTGCTGCCATCGGACCCTTCATTTAACGTTTCACTCCATCCCTTTATAGAGGTTAGCGGCGTTCTTAATTCATGCGAAATTGAGGAGATAAAATCATTTTTCATTTTTTCCCGTTTATTCAATTCACTTACCATTGAGTTAAACGTATCAGCCAATTGCGCAATTTCATCATCCCCCCGCTTTATCGCACGTCTGGTCCAATCGCCTTCCGCCATATAACGGGCAGCGCGGGTTAGTTCTCTAATCGGTCTGACGATACGCTGAGCCAGGAACAAGCTTAGCCCAAGAAATAATAAAACGACTCCAAATGCTGTTAAGGCCGTCATTTGAATAAGCGATTTTATCATTTCATCTACTTGCTTTAATGAGGAGGTATAACGAAGCAAGGACACTATTTTGGACTCATTCCATATGGGAAGGGTAACGGCAACCACCCTTTCTCCATAGTAGGGATCAATACCGCTCCAATCACTTAATTGACCTGCAAGAGCCATTCGCACATCGGCAGTTTGGTAACGAAATTCAGGAGCATAACCATCTGAATCAATGCGAATTGACCCTGATTGATCAAGCAGCTGCAATCTTGTTGCTCCACTATCTGTCAAATATTGCAGCAGGTAATCTGCCTGTCCATCCAGAGTAAGAGACGCCAGAGAACGGCCATGCATGGCAAATGCCGACTCAACTCTTTGCTTAACAGCACTTTGCGAGCCGCCATAATAAAAATTCCACATTACCGCAATGAACGTCGTGCCAAGCACACCTACAACCAGCACAATAAGGAGCAAATAGCTCCAAACCATACGCGTTTGAATACTTTTCATCGCTATCCGCCTCGCTGCCAGCGATAACCGAAGCCCCACACCGTTTCAATTGTCACAGGAGCAGATGCATCACTCTCAATTTTTTGCCGGATACGCCGGATGTTCACATCAACGACTTTTAAATCGCCAACATAATAGCGTCCCCACACCTCGGTCAAAATATAGTCACGGCTTATGCTCTCCCCCTCATGCTCCATAAGGAGACGAACGAGCGACCATTCAGTTGGAGTCAAAACAATTTCTGTTTCATCTTTCCATAACCGTCTTTCTGCAACCGATAGCTTGAATGCACCTGATGCGATAATATTACTGTCGTTAGAAACTGAATGGAGCTGCTCCGCTCCCGTCTCTGCCATTATGCCATTACCGGATGCTAGTTCCGCGTTGTCCTTCGAAACACGGTTATTATAGCTATTATCAATATCCGATTTCATTCTTCTGTGTAAAGATTTTATACGGGCAATTAATTCTCCCGGGCTAAACGGTTTTTGAATATAGTCATCTGCTCCAAGTTCAAGCCCATAAATTTTATCCTCTTCCTGCGATCTTGCCGTAAGCATAATAATACCCATTCTCGGAAATAATTCTCGCAGTTGCTCGCATACCTCAAAGCCGCTAATGGTAGGAAGCATCACATCGAGCAGCGCAATATCAAAGGGACCATGATGGAGCGCTTGTTGAAGCGCGGCTTCTCCCGTTTCTGCCTCGACCACTTCGATATCGTTCCGTTTCAAGTTAATTCTAATAAAGCCCCGGATAGATTCTTCATCCTCCAATAGCAACAAACGCATTTTGATCCCCCGCTTTCCATTCCTTACACTAGTCGATTGTGCGCAACCTAGCTGCAAAGCCGCTCGCGTCCTCGATCATTTTGGCAAATTGATTATTATCCTGCTCACTCAAATCAGTCGGAGGCTCTGCGGCAAATGAAACAGCATAGACCATACCGCTGTCTATCAGCAGTGGCTTATAGCTTCTGCCTGCTGTCTTCCACTCCTGATCATGCCCGCTCCACACTTGCTGAGGAATAGCATATAGTACAGCCAATTCTTTTCTTAGTCTGGTTTCTTCGTTCCAATATTCAAACTTTACAACACTGTGCGTTTCCTCAACAGCGCTGGACATTGTGTAGTATCCTTTCCATTCCTTGGGAATATCTACTTGAATGCCATACGTATAGTTAAGCAGCTGTTCCTGCAACAGTAAAAAGCTACTCTCTCCATCCCATTGCAGCCAATTTGTAATCCAGTGCTTGTCCGCATAAGACAAGTCTTCATTGCCTGGCGCCTCCAGCCGCTTCTGCAGCTCAATTATGCCATCCTTGTCAAAATCATCGCTTGTTGTATCATAATAAAACTCCAGATCATTGCTGTCGAGCACAGGCATAGGATAAATCTGTTCAAGCTTTTTTCCATCCCAATGATACATCGCTGTATAAGTGCTATGCGCACCAGTGGAAGCTTCTGCCGTAATTCCTTTTTTATCTTTAGATAGATTTCCCATTAAAAGACGCATATATCCATTTACTTGATTGTATAAAGGCTGCTCATATCTTACCTTCATCCGAGAACCATCCCACTGGTACAAGGTCAAATTAAAAATGTTACTATCCGTATTGTCTTCAAATTGTTTGGAGCCTTCTTCCGTAATAACAGCCAATGTTTGCGTATTATCTTTATCGATAGCCCCAACCTCTGCGTAGGAGTAAGGAACCAGCTCGGCTGGCTGTAAAACCGTTTTTCCTTTATCATTGCGAACGCCTTTTCGATCAAAAGCATATACACCAAGCATGCTTGGACTGTCGAAGCCGCCAAACCAGCCTACAATTAACTCCAATTTGCCATCATTATTCAGATCGATCAGCTTCAGCCATTCCATCCCCCGCGCCAGCGGCTGTTCAATCATAAACCACTGCTTCCAATTGCCGTCCACCTTTTTCATAATAGCAATTTCTGGTATGCTTAACTCATTATAATAAGTAACAATCGCTTCTTTCACGCCATCTCCGTCCAGATCTGCCAGACGTATCGCTTCCTTTGCATCATCACGCATTGGTAGCATAAATGCACTGTACTTCGGCATTGCAATCTCCAAAGAACTTGCCAACTCTGCCTGTTCTTGTGTGATCATCGGCTTTTGCAGAAGATCAGCTGGAGCCACAGTATATCTGCATCCCGACAACATCAATCCGGCAGAAACAATTAAAAACAGAAGAGCCGTTCGCATCACGAACGGCAAGCATTTAATATGCTTTGTTATGTACCTGATAAGCAATCCGGCTCCTCCTCTACTCTACATTCATCTTCACCTAGTTTAACTGCTTAAGGCAACTCATCCGTTGTTACAAATGTGAAGCCAAGAGCTTTTAAATCCTCAATGACATCACCAATCATATCGACCGTGTTTTGAATATGCTTCCCGCCAAAAGAGTGCATTAAAATGATTCCGTTATTTTTTGTCTCTTCTTTAATCAGCTTGCGCATATCGGATACTGATGTGCCCGCCCAATCGCGAGTATCAACTGTCCAGCCAACATGATAACGATCATTCTCCTTCATTACCTTCCGCACTGTATCATTGAGCGCTCCGTATGGTGCACGAATTGCTTTCGGGTAAAAACCTACAGCATCTTTTATAAGTTGGTCTGTATCTTCAAATTGCTTCAAAATTTGCGTTTTGTTCAGTTTGGTCAACTGCTTATGATCATAAGAATGATTGCCTAACGCATGTCCTTCATCAACAATTCGCTTCATCATATCCGGGTATTTTTTCACTTGAGTTCCCACAACAAAAAATGTTGCTTTCACTCCTTTTTCTTTTAATGTGTCCAAAATTGCCGGAGTATATTTAGCATCTGGACCATCGTCAAATGTTAATGCTACAACCTTTTGATCGCCGCCATTGCCAACGTTTCCTTTTCCTGTACTGCCAGATTGCTGATCATCCGGCTTTTCTCCGGTGCCGGCACCTGCTTCATCCGGTTTCTTGCCGCTTCCAATATTCGGAAGACCCTGTCCTTCCCCATTGTTGCTTTCGTTTGGATTGGACCCCTCACCCACATTTTGCTCAGAACCGTTATTGGTAGCACCCGGATTTTCCGTTTGCGAAGGCTCCTGATCCTTTCCACCATTAGATTCATTGCCAGAATGGGATGTACCGCCATTATTTTCTTCAGAATTACCTTCATTGCCTGATTGATTACCGTTGTTCTTCCCTTCCTGCTGACCGTTATTGTTTCCTTTGCTGCCACTGGTGTTTCCCTTGCTGTTGCCTTCTTCCTTGTCTTGATGACCTTCTGCAATAACTCCATTGCCAGATCCATTCGGCCCTTGACCAAACTTGGAAATTTCCCTGGAGCTGCTGAAAGAATCTTTCAATAGATAACCGCCTACCAATGCAATGAGAACTACTGCTGTTAAAATAATGACTGCCATGCCGCGACGTCGGCGGCTGTACAACTGTTCCATTCTGTATCACCTTCTATTATTTGCTGTTGAATTTATTATACTTGATATCCCAATTGATAGAGTTACAAAAAAGTAACACCTTTAGCTATTTTCAGCTCAATTGTGACAAATCTCGGCAACCATCTATCAATTAATAGACGATAGCCAGCGGCGAAATGTTGTCGAAAAAGAAAAATAAACCTGCAAAGTGAGAAATATCTCTACACTTCAACAGGTTTATTTGTATAAGACCGTTTAGTTATACCAATGCTTTGGCGGCTATATCTGTACGGTTCTGTTTGCCTTCAAATTCAATAACACTAGCTGCTTCATACGCCCGATTGCGTGCTTCTGCAATATCGCGTCCACGACCAACGACGCCCAGCACACGCCCACCGCTTGTCACTACATCTTCATCTTGCTTAGCTGTTCCAGCATGGAATACAAGTGCGCCTTGCGCTTCGGCAGCTTCTATACCGGTAATTACTTTTCCCTTCGGATAGGAGCCCGGATATCCTTCTGATGCCAGAATTACACAAACTGCTGCTTCATCACTCCATGATATATCCAGCTGATCCAATCTGCCATTCATTGAAGCAAGCACTATATCAACCAAATCTGTTTGCAACCGCGGCAAAACAACCTGAGTTTCCGGATCGCCAAAACGTGCGTTAAACTCAATTGTTTTGGGTCCGTCCTCTGTAATCATCAGTCCTGCGAACAATACTCCGCGGAAAGGACGACCTTCGCTAACCATTGCCTTCGCAGTTGGCTTAATAATGGTTTCGACAGTTTGCTCAACAATTGCCGGATCAATATGCGGCAGCGGAGTGTATGTCCCCATACCACCCGTATTAGGCCCCTTATCACCATCGAAAATCGGCTTGTGATCCTGTGCCGGCACCATCTCTCGAACCGTTTCGCCATCCACAAATGCCAATATCGACATTTCCTGCCCCTGCAAAAACTCCTCAATTACGATCTGATTTCCTGCTTCGCCAAACACTTTATCTACCATTGCCTCACGCAGCGCCGTCTCTGCTTCTGCAAGCGTAGCCGCCACCGTTACACCTTTACCTGCTGCCAACCCGTCAGCCTTAATAACAATTGGTGCTTTTTGCGTACGCAAGTATGATAAAGCTGATTCATAATCAGTAAATGTCTCATACGCTGCTGTAGGAATATTGTACTTTTTAAGCAAATTCTTCATAAAGATTTTGCTGCCTTCAATTTCTGCAGCTGCTTTATTGGGGCCATATGCCGGAATGCCTGCTGCTTCAAACGCATCAACAATACCATCAGCAAGAGGATCATCGGGTCCGACAATAACCAAATCTATATAAGCATCCTTAGCAAAGGAAACCAACTCGTCGAATTCACTTACTGCTACCGGCACACATTCCGCTAATTTAGCAATCCCTGCATTCCCTGGCGCACAGAAAATTTCTTTCGCCTTTTCACTTTTCTTCAACGCCCATACAATTGCATGTTCGCGACCGCCGCCGCCAACTACCAAAATACGCATGCTGCTACCTCCTAATTAGTGTTTGAAGTGACGAACACGGGTAAATACCATAGCGATATTGTTGGCATTAGCTGCAGCGATCGACTCATCATCTTTAATCGAACCGCCTGGCTGAATAATCGCTGTGATGCCTGCTTTAGCTGCCAATTCCACCGTGTCGCCCATTGGGAAAAATGCATCTGATGCAAGTGCAGAACCTTTAGCCAAGTCGCCCGCCTGCTCAATAGCAATACGAGCTGCACCTACTCGATTCATCTGACCTGCTCCAACGCCGATTGTCATATTGTCTTTGGCAAGCAATATGGCATTTGATTTAACATGCTTGACTACTCTCCAGCCAAATAGCAGCTGCTTCAACTCATCCTCTGTCGGCTTGCGGTCTGTTACAAATTCCAAATCCTCTTTATTCAAGCTGTGCACATCGCTTTGTTGCACAAGCATACCGCCATCAACGGAAGTAACCAGCCACTCCGACTGACGCTCCTTAGCGGAAGCTACGCCTTCTTTACCAAGTTTCAACAAGCGAATATTTTTCTTTTTAGTCAAAATATCAAGAGCTTCTGATGTATAGTCTGGAGCAATAATAATTTCAAGGAAAATACTTCCCAATGCTTCTGCAGTATCTGCTTCAACGGTACGGTTCAAAGCTACAATCCCGCCAAAAATAGATGTGGAATCAGCCTCATATGCTTTTTGGTAAGCATCAAAAATCGTTGCACCGATCCCTACTCCGCAAGGATTCATATGCTTCACTGCAACTGCAGCCGGCTCATCAAATTCCTTCAATATAGCAAGCGCCGCATTCGCATCATTAATATTATTGTAAGAAAGCTCCTTGCCATGCAGTTGCTCTGCCGTCGTAATATTGCCGGAAGCAGCCAGCGGCTTGCGATAGAAGGCGGCTTGCTGATGCGGATTTTCTCCATAACGCAAATCCTGTACTTTTTCATAGGTTACTGTATAGGATTCAGGCAGAGGCTCGCCTGTTTTTTTGGACAAATAATCCGAAATCAACGCATCATAGCTGGCAGTGTGACGGAATACTTTGGCTGCCAGACGCTTGCGCGTATCAAGCGTTGTATCGCCGTCTGCTTTAATTTCATCGAGAACAGCATTATAATCGCCTGCATCCACCACTACAGTAACAAAGGCATGATTTTTTGCTGCTGATCGAAGCATTGTCGGCCCGCCGATATCGATATTTTCAATCGCATCCTCATACGTCACATCCGGCTTTGCAATTGTTTCCTTGAACGGATACAAATTAACGATAACCAGATCGATGTAGTCCAGTCCCAGCTCCTGCATAGCCTTCTGATGATTTTCATTGTCACGAACTGCTAATAGACCGCTGTGTACAGCAGGATGCAAAGTTTTTACACGCCCGTCCAAAATTTCAGGAAATCCCGTCACATCCGAAATACCGATAACAGGAACCCCTTCTTGCTGCAGCAAATTATACGTTCCGCCTGTCGAAATAAGCTCTACACCTGCATTTGCAAGCTCACGGGAAAATTCAACGATACCCGTTTTATCCGATACGCTAATTAATGCTCTGCGAATTGCCATAGTATTCTCCTCCTGTAATTATATATGTTGCGAACCAAGCAAGCTTACATGCCTGCCATTCAAGACAATTTTCCCCTGTGCAATTTGTTGAATAACAAAAGGATACAAGGCTTGCTCAACCGCATGAATCCGTTCCGCCAAGCTTTCCTCGGTTTCCCCATCCTGCACCTCTACAACTCGTTGGGCAATGATCGGGCCGCTATCCAAACCACCATCAACAAAATGTACGGTTATACCTGTTACCTTGACCCCGTACTGTAGTGCCTGCCCCATCGCATTAACTCCCGGAAATGCAGGCAATAGAGAGGGGTGAATATTAATCATCCGTCCTGCGTATGGCTCTACCAGCACTGGTGTTATAATTCTCATATATCCGGCAAGAACGATCAAATCTACTTTGCGCTCCTGTAATTCAGCTAAAATTTCTGTCTCATAAGCTTCTCTTGAGCTATACTCTTTCGGGTTGAATAGGAACGTATCCACTCCGCAATTTTTTGCTCGCTGTGCAACATAAGCTGCAGGCTTGTCACAAACAAGAAGCTCGATGGATACATCGAGCTTCTTATTACCTGCTGCATCTGCAATCGCTTGGAAGTTACTGCCGTTGCCCGAAGCAAAAACAGCGATTCGCAGCTTCTGCTTCATCTATACTTCTGCTCCAGTAAAAGTAACGATGCGACTGCCTTCCGTAACCGTTCCGATACGGTAAGCTTGTTCGCCAAGCTCTGTTGCCAGCTGCAGCGCTTGCTCCGCTTGCGCCTCTGGAACAACAATAACTAGTCCGATACCCATATTGAATGTTGTAAACATATCGCGGTTTGTAATCTCGCCTTTTGTCTGCATCAATTCAAATACAGGCAAAATCGGCCATGAGCCATAAGTTATGTCTACATTCACATGCTCAGGCAGCATGCGCGGAATATTCTCAATAAATCCGCCGCCAGTAATATGCGCCATACCTTTTACTTGAACTTCTTCAATCAGCTTCAAAGCTGTTTTCACATAAATCTTCGTTGGTTCCAGCAATACATCACCAAGTCTAGCTCCACCAAGCTCAGCCAGTTCATCTGTTAGCGCGTAGCCAGCTTCTTCAAGCAGCAAACGGCGAACCAGAGAAAAACCATTGCTATGAATACCGCTGGAAGCAAGACCAATTACCGCATCCCCAGCAGCGATCGAAGATCCGTCGATCATCTTCGGCTTATCTACTATCCCAACTGTAAAGCCGGCAATATCATACTCGCCTTCTGCATACATGCCCGGCATTTCAGCTGTCTCTCCGCCGATAAGCGCACAGCCGGATTGCAAGCAGCCCTCAGAAATACCTTTTACAATCGCCTCAATCTTCTCTGGAACGACCTTGTCGCAAGCCAAATAATCAAGGAAGAATAACGGTTCTGCGCCTTGTACGATAATATCGTTCACACACATCGCAACCGCGTCAATTCCAATTGTATCATGCTTGTCCATTGCAAAAGCCAGCTTCAGCTTTGTACCAACGCCATCTGTTCCCGAAACAAGTACCGGCTCCTCGTACTTCTCCTTATTCAAGCTGAACAACCCGCCGAATCCGCCAAGCTCAGCAAGAACTTCCGGACGGTATGTGCGCTTCACATGCTTTTTCATGCGTTCTACCGCTTCATTGCCCGCAGCTATATCAACGCCAGCTTTTTTGTACGCTTCTGACATGCCTTGTCCTCTCCTTCACCATTGTATCTGTACCGTTTAATTGCCTGCCGCTTTATTCAAATGATCCTTCACTGGTGTCGGATAATCATTGTCGAAGCAAGCCAGACACATCCCGCGATTTTTCACTTCATCCTCGCCGCCGACTGCCTCGATATAGCCCTCAGCAGACAAAAAGGTTAAAGAATCTGCATTTATTTTTTGTCTGATTTCTTCCACCGTATAAGATGAAGCAATCAGATCTTCTCTGTCTGGTGTATCAATTCCGTAAAAACATGGATTTTTGAATGGCGGGGACGTAATTCGCACATGCACCTCGATTGCACCAGCTTCACGAAGCAAATTAACAATTCGCAGGGAGGTTGTGCCTCGAACAATCGAATCATCGATCATAACAACCCGTTTGCCTTCCACAACTTTGCGCACTGCAGAAAGCTTCATTTTAACGCCTTTTTCACGCAATTCCTGTGAAGGCTGAATAAATGTTCTGCCTGTATATTTATTTTTGATCAAACCCAGCTCATACGGAATACCTGTCTCTTCTGCATAACCAATTGCAGCCGATATGCTGGAATCAGGAACACCGGTTACAATATCAGCATCTACAAAAGATTCCATCGCCAGTTGGCGCCCCATTCTTTTGCGTGATGAATGGATATTGATCCCGTTAATATCACTGTCTGGACGAGCAAAATAAATATACTCCATCGCACAGATCGCTCGTCTGCCCGGCTCGATAAATCGCTCCTCACGCATTCCGTTCTGATCTAGCACGACCACTTCTCCAGGCTGAACATCGCGGACATAAGTGGCTCCGATTGTTTCAAAGGCGCAAGTTTCAGAGGAAAAGATAAAACCCTCTCCAGCTTCGCCGATAACAAGCGGGCGCAAGCCATGTCTGTCTGTTGCCGCCAGCAACTTGTCATTGGTCATCATCAACACAGCAAAGCCGCCATTTAATCTCGCAAGCGCCGCTTTTGCCGCTGTTTCAAAATCTTCACTTGATCTGGCGATCAAATGCGCAATCACTTCCGTGTCGCTAGTCGTTTGAAAAATAGAACCTTCCTGCTCCAATTGCGCGCGAATTTCAGGTGCATTGATAATGCTGCCATTCGCTGCCACAGCCAAATCGCCATCACGATAACGGAAGATGAGCGGCTGAATATTGCCAGCCGCATCCTCCTCGCCAGAGCTCGGGTAGCGAACATGCCCAATCGCTCGATCCCCCTTTAACATCTCCAGCTTATCTTTGTCGAACACTTCTTTTACAAGCCCCAAACCGCGGTAATAATGAAATTTATTATGCTCAGATGTATCAACCGTACATATTCCTGTGCTTTCTTCGCCGCGGTGCTGCAGAGCATGAAGTCCATAGTAGGAAAGATTACTGGCGCCCGGGAGATTGAACACCCCGAACACCCCGCACTCTTCTCTTAATTTATCGAAAATATCATCCCGGCCTATGCCTTCGTTATAATAATCTCCAGTCCAAAGCGGCGTCTGTTGAATTACTTCATCAGACATGGAATCGCATCCTTCCAAACCTTCTCCAGTTGATCTACAGAAGATAGAATCGCAGACTTTCCGTTCACTTTAATGGATACTTCGTTTCCTTTAACTGTACCGATTTGCGTATTAACAACGCCCTGCTCACCTAGGAATGCTTGCAGTTCAGCCGCTTTTTCCGGCTTGGCAGATACCAGCACGCGCGATTGCGACTCACTGAACAGCAAATGATCCGTACGCAACTGACCGGATAGCTCAAGCTCAGCTCCCAATTTACCGCTGATGCATGACTCCGCTGCTGCAACAGCAAGTCCGCCTTCTGCAAGGTCATGCGCAGAAGCTACCAGCCCTTTCTTGATCGCTGCAAGCAGCGCATCCTGAAGCTTCTTCTCAACAGCAAGATCAATAACTGGAGGACGTCCGGCTACTTTTCCTGTCATAACATATTGTAACTCGCTCCCGCCAAATTCCGCTTTTGTCTCGCCGAGCAAAAAGACAACATCGCCTTCGGCTTTGAAGCCTTGCGTAGTAATATAATCAACATCTTCCATCAATCCCACCATACCGATAACCGGAGTAGGGAAGATGGCTCCTTCAGCATTTTCGTTATACAAGCTTACGTTACCGCCAATAACTGGCGTATTCAATGTACGGCAAGCTTCCGAAATACCGTCTGCCGCTTTCTCCAGCTGCCAGAATACATCCGGCTTCTCCGGGTTTCCGAAGTTAAGGTTATCTGTAATCGCCAACGGCTCAGCACCGGAGCACACAATATTGCGGGCTGCTTCTGCAACTGCGATGCGTCCGCCCATTTCCGGATCAAGATGCACATAACGGCCGTTGCAATCTGTTGTCATCGCAAGCGCCTTGCGAGTACCGTCGATCGCTACCACTGCTGCGTCTGATCCTGGAGCAACCGCAGTCGCTGTACGAACCATATAGTCATATTGATTGTAAACCCATTCCTTGCTCGCTACTGTCGGCGATGCCAGCACTTGCTCAAGCGCTTTGTTCAGGTCTGTTATTTCAGCGAAATCAGCACTGTCTACGTTGGCATTATCACGATAGTATTGCGGCTCTTCAGATGGCTTATTATATACCGGGCAGTCATCAACAAGCGCCTTAACCGGCATATCCGCTACCTCTTCGCCAAGATGAAAAATGCGAAGACGCCCGTCATCAGTTACTTTACCAACCTTCGCACAAATAATTCCCCAACGATCGAAAATTTCACGTGCTTGCTCCTCATGCTGCGGTTCAATAACAAACAGCATACGCTCTTGCGACTCAGACAGCATCATTTCGTAAGCCGTCATATTCAGCTCGCGCTGCGGTACCTCATCCAGATACAACTCAAGTCCGTTGCCAGCTTTGGCAGCCATCTCCGCACTGGAGCATGTCAATCCTGCCGCGCCCATATCTTGAATACCAAGCACGATTCCGGAATTTATCAGTTCCAGCGTTGCTTCCATAACCAGCTTTTCCATAAATGGATCGCCAACCTGAACAGCTGTACGGTTCTTCTCAGATTCTTCAGACAGTTCTACAGAAGAAAAAGTTGCTCCATGAATACCATCGCGTCCAGTAGCAGGTCCTACATAAAATACTGGGTTGCCTACCCCTTTGGCTACACCGCGCTGAATTTTGTCATGGTCGATAAGACCAACACACATCGCATTAACTAGAGGGTTGCCCTCGTAGCTCTCGTTAAACATAACTTCTCCGGCAACGGTCGGAATACCGATACAATTGCCGTAGCCTGCAATACCGCTAACTACATTTTCAAACAAATATTTCACACGCTCATTATCCAAATTGCCAAAGCGCAAACTGTTCAACAGTGCAACCGGACGCGCCCCCATTGAGAAAATATCACGAATAATACCGCCAACACCTGTAGCAGCACCTTGATAAGGCTCAACTGCGGACGGGTGATTATGTGATTCGATTTTGAATACAACTGCCTGATTGTCGCCAATGTCCACGATACCCGCGCCTTCACCAGGTCCCATCAACACACGTTCGCCCGTAATTGGGAATTTCTTTAAAATAGGTTTGGAGTTTTTGTACGAGCAATGCTCAGACCACATTACGCTAAATACGCCAATCTCTGTATAGTTAGGCTTGCGTCCCATAAATCCGCAAATCAATTCATATTCTTCATCTGTCACACCGAACTGCGTATAAATACGCTCATCTGCGATTTGTTCTACTGTTGGCTCCTTAGCCGTTAATTGCTGCGCCATGCTGTTCCCTCCATGCTTTCAAAATCGATGTAAACATACGCTTGCCGTCCGCTGAGCCGAATAGTGCATCCATTGCACGCTCAGGGTGAGGCATCATGCCGACAACATTACCTGCTTTATTCATAATGCCAGCAATATCGTCCACCGAACCATTCGGGTTCGTGTCGTTTGCATAGCGGAATACGATTTGATTATTAGTTTTCAGCTCTGCCAGTGTTGCTTCATCACAATAGTAGTTTCCTTCGCCATGTGCGATAGGAACCGAGATAACCTCGCCAGCCTCATACTCGCTAGTAAAAGCTGTCGTATTGTTAGCTACAACAAGTGGCGTTTGATGACAACGGAATTTAAGGCCGGTATTACGAATCAACGCACCTGGAAGTAAACCAGCCTCTGTCAAAATTTGGAATCCATTGCAAATCCCCAAAATAAACTTGCCTTGCTCTGCTGCCTTCTTCACTTCATTCATTACATCTGCAAAGCGGGCAATTGCGCCGCAGCGCAAGTAGTCTCCGTATGAAAATCCGCCGGGCACCAGTATAGCATCATAGGCGGAAAGATCAGCAGCAGTATGCCATACATAATCCACCTGCTCGCCAATTGCTTCTACCGCTTTAAAACAGTCAATATCACAGTTCGATCCAGGAAATACGAGTACCGCAAACTTCATTGTCTTACCCCTCCAGTTCATAACGGTAATCTTCAACTACAGTGTTAGCCAACAATTTCTCACACATCGCTTTGATACGCTCTTCTGCCTCAGCACGATCATTTGTATCCAAATCAAGTTCCATATATTTGCCGATGCGAAGCTTCTCAACTTCTGCAAATCCCATAGTATGAAGCGCACCTTGCACGGCTGCGCCTTGCGGATCCAAAACGTTTTGTTTGATTGTGACATATACTCTAGCTTTCATAATAGCCTCCTGAATGGTTGAATTTATTTTAGAAGGATAAGCCGCTTTTTAAGTGCGTATCCATGAATACTGTTTACTTCATTCCCCAAAGCTTTGTTGCCTCGATCCAGGCAAGTGCTTGTTCGGTACTATCCGCCAGCACATTAACATGCCCCATCTTGCGATTATGAACAGCGTCTTTCTTGCCGTACAAATGAAGCTTGGCGGCAACGCCTTGTACTTGAGCAATTGGATCAGGCTTGCTTATATACTCGATCAGCGGCTCGACATGCTGTCCGAGCACATTGACCATAACGACTGGCGACATCAATGTCGTGTCTCCAAGCGGCAAACCGCAAACGGATCGCACATGCTGCTCGAATTGTGACGTCCGGCAGGCATCCATCGAATAATGACCGCTGTTATGCGGACGTGGTGCCAACTCATTAACAAACAAACTTCCGTCTGCACAAGCGAACATCTCTACAGCAATCAGCCCAACCACTTCGAGCTTCTCGGCAATTGCAATTGCCAGCTTCTCCGCTTCTTGGCGTGTAGCTTCGCTAACCCTTGCCGGAACAATTGATAGATGCAAAATATTGCTCACATGTATATTCTCTGAAGCAGGAAAAACTTTAATTTCTCCTTGCGTGCTTCGTGCGGCAATAACTGATATTTCTTTCTCAAACTGGATAAATTGCTCCAGCACCAATTGTGCGCCTGACTGGGAGAGCGCTGCAAAAGCAGCTGGAATCTCCTCCATGCTTTTGATGACCCACTGTCCTTTGCCGTCATAGCCGCCGGTTGCAGTCTTCAAAACACATGGTGTACCAAAGCGCTTCACCGCATCCAACAGATCCGCCTCGCTTGTAATTTCACTATAAGGGGCTACTGTAGCGCCAGCTGCCTCGATCGCCCGTTTCTCGCGCAGACGATGCTGGGTAGTAAATAGCAATTTACTGCCTTGCGGAACATATGCCCTCGACATAAGCATCTCTGCTGTGTCCGCATCGACATTTTCAAATTCATAAGTAATTACATCCGAGCGAGCTGCCAGCTCAGCTGCCGCCTCGCGATCATGATAAGCCGCTGTAATTTGTTCAGCAACCTGTCCCATCGGACTGTCCGGAGCAGGCTCCAGTGCAACAAAGCGATACCCCATCGCACTGCCTGCCAGCGCCGTCATTCTGCCAAGTTGTCCACCGCCAAGCATGCCGATCGTGCTTCCCGGTTGAATCACCTTTGCTTTTTGCAAGCCGCTCATAACGTTTCACTGCTTTCCAGCACTTCTTGCTTGATTCGTTCTCTTCTTGCTTCTACTCGCTCCTGCACTTCTTTATCGAATGTCCCGATCATTTGTGCTGCCAGCAAACCGGCATTCGTTGCTCCGGCATTACCGATTGCAACAGTAGCTACCGGAATCCCGCCTGGCATTTGCACGATCGACAGCAAGGAGTCAAGTCCGCTTAAATTCGATGATTTCACTGGAACGCCAATAACCGGCACTATCGTCTTTGAGGCGACCATGCCGGGCAAATGAGCAGCGCCGCCCGCGCCCGCGATAATCACCTTCAAACCGCGTGCAGCTGCGGACTCCGCATATTCAAACATTAAATCAGGCGTTCTATGCGCCGATACTACTTTTTTCTCATAAGGAATTTCCAACTCTTCCAATACGTCACAAGCAAGCTTCATTGTTTCCCAATCTGACTTACTTCCCATAATGACGCCAACCTGTACAGACATGCCATCAATACCTGCCTTCATTGATAAAGTGAAAAAAATAAAATTCTATGCCTTATCCGCTATCTTGCAAGTCTTGCACAGCAGTATTATTCGGACACTGCCGCAATAATACGTTTTTTGATACAAACATAGCGAGTTCGCCATATTTCTACTTTATTTTAATGCAACTTCATAACAGGTGTCAACAAATATACGAACATTTAACTTTTATCAATTATTAAAGTTCGTCTTTTCGCCACTATGACTTTAGTTTTAGATTATTTTTACCATTTTAGTAATCTTCCTGTACTTTTTAATCGGATATGAATATTATCTCAACTAATCATTTTTTCTCTCATAGTGCAATAAACTGAAACTAACTATTCATTTACGGGAGGCTTAGTCTTTTGCGAATACATACTACTCAGCAGGGAGATACGTTATGGGCGCTGTCTCAGCGATATCAAATTCCATTAGAATCCATCTTTTCAGCAAATGGCTTGCAAGCCAACAGCCCTTTGGTTATCGGCCAAGCCGTTATTATTCCCGGACCGCCTGGGGACGCCATTCATAAAGTCGCCGCAGGAGAATCGCTTTGGAGCATCGGACAGAAGTATGGTTTGACGATCAAAGAACTGCAACAAGCCAATCAATTGCATAATCCCGCATTGATTCAAATCGGACAAGAATTGCTCATTCCAAGCCGTAGCAAGCCTGTTATCGAAGTAAATGCCTATATTGAAAAGTTTGGAGAAACAGGTCAAGCGATAGCAGATGAAGTTGGCCCCTTGCTCACTTATCTCAGCCCATTCAGCTCACGAATTAAAGAAAATGGCTCATTTACAGAATTGGATGATCAAGCTGTTATTTCATCAGCCTATACCTTTCGAACAGCACCAATGATGGTTATAACCAATTTTGACAACGGAAAATTCAATTCGCAAACCGCACATATCATTCTGAACAACAACGAGCTGCAGCAACAGTTAATCCCGCAAATCATAGCAGTAATGAAGGATAGCGGCTACGAGGCGCTGAACGTCGACTTTGAATATATATTGCCACAAGACCGGGAAGCCTATAATTATTTTTTAGAAAAGCTTGCCGATGAATTGCATAAGCATCAGTTTTTGCTTTCAACTGCCATCGCGCCAAAATTATCAACAGACCAGCAAGGCACACTATATGAGGCGCACGATTACGCAGCTCATGGCAAAATTGTCGATTTTGTCATTATCATGACCTACGAATGGGGCTGGTCAGGAGGCCCGCCGCGAGCAGTTGCACCGATTAATGAGGTTGCCAAAGTATTGAACTATGCGCTGGGCGAAATTCCAGCAAACAAAATAATGATGGGCATGCCGCTGTATGGCTACGATTGGACGCTTCCTTATGTGCAGGGCGGCAAGTGGGCGCAAGCGATCAGCCCTCAGGAAGCAGTCAAAAGAGCCGCTGAGTACCATGCAGAAATCAATTATGATACCCGCTCGCAAGCTCCTTACTATCATTACTACGATCGGCAAGGTATTGAGCATGTTGTCTGGTTCGAGGATGCACGCAGCGTGCAGGCAAAATTTGACTTGGTCAAGTCATTCCAGTTGCGGGGAATAAGTTACTGGGTGCTCGGATTGCCTTTTCAGCAAAACTGGTACGCTCTTGAGGAAAACTTTACTGTAAAAAAACTATAATAGCTCTTTCCTATAAAGAAAAAATAGCCTGCTAATGCCAGAAATGAAACATCAATTTGTCCCTCTGGAAAAAACAGGCTATTTTTCTATTGACGATACATTATCGTACATTGGCGCTATATGGATGGCTGTTACTAAATAATCGATTAGTTGTTCAATCAATCGTTGCAAACTACCTCTACCTCTACCTCTACCTCTACCTCTACCTCTACCTCTACCTCTACCTCTCGCCATTCTGCGACAGCCACCATCTAACCGTCCACTATTTCTTAAGCCTCAATCCAGCTTGTCACTTCTTCAATCGGTTTGCGGGAAGAGGTTTTGTCTGGCATTTCAGAATAGCCGATATAGATCATGCCAATCAATTGCTCTTTTTCGCTCAGTTGAAAATGCTCCTTCATTGCTTTATGATACATCATTCCGCCAGAGCGCCAAATTGCGCCAAGCCCTTTGGCATGCGCAGCAAGGAGCATATTTTGTACAGCTGCATGAGAAGCTGCCAGCTCTTCTTGCGGCAATGCGCGCGGATCATCCGACGGCGAGCAGATTGCTGCGATTACAACAGGTGAACGTTTTGCCTTTTGATATTCCTTTACTTTTCTGTCAGCAAGCTCATCACCTTCCGGCAGCGGATTCTGTGCATTGGCTACTTGAAAGTAACCTTCTCCAAGCAAGTTGCGTCCTTCACCCGTCATCACAATAAATCGCCAAGGTTGTGTGTTGAAGTGGCTTGGCGCCCAGCCTGCGGCCTCGATTATTTCTTCGATCAATTTACGTGAAACCTCTGTTTGTGCTACTCTGCCAATAGAACGTCTTGTTTTGATCGCTTCATCAAGTGTCATTGCATTTGTTGTTGTAGTCGTTTGATTATTCATATTTGCTTCCCCTCTCATGGAAAACCCGTTCATTTATTTTCATGCTGATCCTGTACATGCATGTAACGGATAACGCATGTATTCATACGCGCTTTCATTTTGTTTTGCTATAAGCTTCACACAGTCAATCAACACTTTCGCTTACTCAAACAAGTATTTGTACTGGGCGTAGCCTTCCTTCTCCAAATCATCCTTTGCAATAAAGCGAAGCGCTGCTGAATTTATGCAATAGCGCTGTCCGCCCGGCTTCGGTCCATCATCAAATACATGACCCAGATGAGAGTCGCCTTGCTTGCTGCGCACTTCAACCCGCACCATAAAATGACTGGTGTCAGTATGCTCTGTCACAGCAGATTGCTGCAAAGGCTTCGTAAAGCTTGGCCAACCACAGCCTGCATCATACTTATCCCTGGAGCTAAACAGCGGCTCACCCGATACGATATCAACATAAATACCGTCTTCTTCATGGTCCCAGTACTCACCGGAAAAAGGACGCTCGGTGCCATTTTTTTGGGTCACATGATATTGAATGTCCGTTAGTCTGTTGCGCAGCTCATCCAAATCTTTTTTTATCCGCCAATGCTTTTTAATAAAAGCATCTCGACCGGAGCCTTTGCGATACATGCTATAGCGTAGATGATTTTTTTTATAATATTGCTGATGATATTCCTCAGCAGGATAAAACTCACCAGCTTTAGTGATTTCTGTTACGATTGGCTTATCAAATTGCCCGCTTTGTTCCAACTTCTGTTTTGACGCTTCAGCCAGCAAACGTTGCTCTTCCGTGTAATAGAAAATGGCTGTTCGGTACGAGGCTCCGCGATCAAAAAATTGACCGCCTGCATCTGTAGGATCGATTTGCTGCCAAAATACATCCAACAGCTTTTCATAAGAAAAAACAGCTGGATCATAAGTAATTTGCACAGCCTCGGTATGACCCGTTGTCTCAGAGCAAACCTCCTCATAAGTGGGATTCTCTTTATGTCCACCGGTATAACCGGATACTACTGACAATATACCAGGCTGTTCCTCAAACGGTGAAACCATGCACCAAAAACAACCCCCGGCAAAAATGGCTTGTTGTTTATTTTGTCCTTGCTGCAGTTCGATCTTAATCGCCTCCATTCAAGTGATTCCCATTCTCATTATACATGACGAGCTGTGATTTTCCTAAATTTCAGTAATATTTCTCACATTTTTTTTGGCAGATGTTAACATGTAGACATTCCGTGAAAATTTATTTACTTCTTTGCAGTTTCATGTTTATATGACAATAAAGCAATTCTGTAAGGCTAGTGTTTTTTCTATGCCATACTTGCTTTTGTTGAGCTAGCATTTTGCTTTACTCTAAGTTATTAAACCGTTAAGTCGACGGCCTCAATAACAGGCGTTAACTATTTTCGACTTGAAAGATTCGCAACATTTTAGACAACAGGCGCAACCTTTATGCTCAACTAGCGTTAAGTACATTGGCGGTATTCTTGCATATGTTTCAAGCAGCAGTGTGTAAATCTTCATTGCAAATATCCACCTTATCGTGTTCGTCACTTTCTCAAATCAGTGAATTCATACCAATACCTTCGCTTTGCGCAGCCGCTTTTAATTTATTGGAATAAAGAGGTGATGCACAATGAGCGAACTGCAAACAGAGTATCAGACAGATCGACAAACTTCCAGAGGACATACCAATTCACCGCGTAAAAAACGCGATCCTATTGCACTAATAATCTTTATTAGCTTATGGCTGCTGTTGATCGGCGGCGGTATATATGGAGCCAATTTGTACGGCAAGCATATGAAACAGCAAATTGCCGCAACTATTGAGCAGCAGACGAAAGCTGAATTGGAGACTTTACAGCAAGTTTACGAGCAGAAGCTCGCTGATCTGGACAAGCAATACGAAATACGCATGGCAGAGCTGTCAGAGAAAGTAGATAGCCTGAATGAATTGCTTACTTTTACAAAAGACAATGCAGACTCAAAAACGGATAACAGCAATAAACTGTATACCCAGCTGAATGAAGTGAAGAAACAGTTGAATGAACTTAAAAAGAATTTGGACGTCCTCAAATGAACAGAAGCATCAAATATATGAATCGCGCCCTATTGCTTGCTTGTATGCCGTTTCTCGGGGCATTTATTTGGTTTCTATCTATGAGCACCGCACTGGACTTGTCTGGAGATGCTATGAAAATAGAGACTGGTACAGGATCAGATCTGCTTCCTACCAATTTGCTTCATGAACAAATTAGTGAACAGCTTGTTTCAGCTGCTGATACAGCGGAAGCGGTGCAAAGCTCTATTCATAAACAGCTGAAGCTGTATAAGGATACGAATGACGCTATGAATACAATTGCTGCTACTGCCAAAAAACAGGCTGAACGACCTCTTATCATTTATGACCAGAAAATCACAGCTGCTCTGGGCAAGCCCGCTGCAGTTATTCAATCGGATAAGCTGCGTGCGCAACTATTTTATGATCATCAAGCTAATTTTCGTAATTATTTGGTCAAAATCCAGTTAAAATCAAAAAACGCTATGAAGATGGTGCTTGGCGGAGAAATAGGCAAATCCAATACAACACTTGAAGCTGTCAATCTACATAAAGCTGCTGTTGGAATTAACGCCGGAGGTTTTGTCGATAGCAAGCAAGGAAGAGTGCCTTTAAGCACCACCATTATAGAGGGAGAATATGTGAATGGCGGGTTTGAATCCAGCTATGCTGATTTATTTTTTGTTGGAATGGATCAGTCGAATAAATTGATTGGCGGCAAGTTTTCAACAAAGGGGCAGCTAGATAAACTAAAACCAAAATTCGGAGCTTCCTTCGTCCCTGTTTTATTGAAGAACGGATACTCCCAAACGATACCAGAAAAATGGCTGACAAGTCCGGCTCGCGCACCACGTACCGTTATTGCCAACTACAAGGATAGCCAGCTGCTGCTGCTCGTTACAGACGGCTATAATAAAGGCGGGACTGGCGCTGCTTTGGAGGAGATTCAAGCATTATTAAAGAAATACGGAGCAGTGGATGCCTACAATCTCGATGGCGGCGGGTCTTCCTCGCTCATTTTCAACGGCAAAGTAATTAATACACCATCGGATGGACAATTACGCAAGGTTCCTACACATTTTCTATTTTTCAAATAATTTTATTCCATTTGTTATCCAGACGTTTTCAACTCCATTCCAATTATGGTTTTGAAGACGTCTGTCTATTCTGCATGCTTCATATTTATCCGAAGGTCTATGGCGATACGTAACTGTTCAAATCCCAGCTCTTCCTGAATGAGCAGCATTTCTGCTTCCTGTTGGCTTATAACGGTGAAGGCAAGCAGTTCGCCAGGTCTCATCTGGGCAAGCAGCGGCAAATCAACCGAACAGATTTGTGCAATTTTCGCATAACCCCCTATAGTTTGACGATCTGCCATCAATATAATCGGCTGTCCGTTTGCAGGAAGTTGCACCGTTCCCATCTCCACCGCTTCACTTAACAGTTCTTCGTCCGTCTTTAGCTTTAGCTCAGCACCTTGCAAGCGATAGCCCATCCGATCAGATTGTGGACTTACTTGAAAATAGCTTGTCAGCAAAAGCTGCTGGCTCTCTGATGTCAGTCTATCAAACTGCGCTCCTTGCACAATCCGAATTGTACGAATGACTTGCAGATCCTTACTATTAAAAGATGATTTATTATATGTTTCTTCGCCATCCTCTCTCCTATGGTCGCCAAATAGCCGATGCACATCAACAAACCAGCTAGTTGCTGCGTAAGCTGCTTGCTGCTTGTTACTCGCCGGACCTCGCTCCAGTTCCTCTTTAAGGCGCTTTTTAAAGCTTTGCTGATTATTAACACGGGTATCAGTATCAGGCGATGATATAGGAGCGACACGTTTAATTACATCATTATGTTGCAAGGCTGTTCCGTCTATCCCTCCCAGTCCAGCGCGCACATCAGTACTGCAGCTGCCTAATTGCTCTCTGGCGGCAATTCCTCCCTCGATGGCGAGGTATACCCTGCAGCCTTCTTTTATACGGTTCAAACGAATCATAGTCCCTTCACATATGAGCAGCGGTCTGTTCATTGGCAAACGGAGTGTACGAATAGAGTCTTGAACATCTCTACACAAAACTGGCTCCATATCCGCACCACATATTGCGATAAGAATCGTTTCATTAATGAAAAACTCAGCACCGGACAATGTCAATTCCAGTACGGGGGCTGAACTATCATTGCCGATTAATATATTTGCAAGCCGTGCCGATCGCTTATCCATCGCACCGCTTGAGCTGATACCAAACTGTTGAAACCCTCTCCTGCCTTGATCTTGTATTAGAGCAAGCATTCCGGGTCGCTTGATTGTTAGTGCCATTTTTCCGCCTCCCGCCAGTAATCCATCTGCTGTCTGGGGCATTCCAGTATGGAATAATATTCTTGCTTCTCAATCGGTCTAAATTTCAGCTTCATCCCAGGAGACAGCAAGGACGGCGGTCTTCTATCAGCGTCAAATAATAATACTGGTGTTCTGCCGATAATTTGCCACCCCCCCGGCGTAGCCTGCGGGTAAATTCCTGTTTGGCTGCCTGCAATACCAACACTGCCCGCTTCTATGCTCATCCTTGGCACCGCGCGCCGCGGCAAAACCAATGACTCCGGCAAACCGCCCAAGTAAGGAAATCCCGGTGTAAAACCGATCATGTAAACCGAATACACCGTAGCTGAGTGGATAGCAACAATCTCTTGCTCCCCCCTTTTACAATGCTTGGATGCAAATGAAAGGTCAGGACCAAATTCAGCACCGTAGCATACAGGCAACTCAAACATTCCTGTCTCATTTATTCCTTTTTCAAGAATTCCACTTCGCTGATTACCAAGCTCACTGTGACTCTGCTGTATTTGATCGACCAAATTATACTGCAAAGCTGCGGCAATCCGGGTGCAAACTGTGTCAAAAATCGTATTGTCCTGTTGCTCCCTCTCGCTTCGGCTTCTCCAAACAGCAAGTGGATTATAATATACTGTGAGTGTACAATAAGCAGGCACGCACTCCGTCCAACCAATGATTTGATGATCCTCCAAAGCTTTTTTTACCAAAGCAACTTGACTATAAAGCTTATCGCTTATCTGATCACCAAACCGCAGCAAAACTGCCTTCTCTCCTAGCGGCTCGACTGCAAAGCTTATTTCTAATTCACGGCTGCTTATTGAACCCCTCTTACCGTTTGGCAGTTGAATCGATATAAAACGTTGCACAAGTCTCCACCCTTTCCTTCAAAGTCAGCAATGCTATATGAACAATCCACTATCTATCCAATCGCAGACAAAGGAGATGCAATAGCTATACCCGCCTTTTCCAGCTCACTTCTTAATATTAGGGCATACTCCGCAGCTCCGGCTGTATCACTATGAATACAAATCGTATCTGCTTGCAGCTCCAGCTTAGTACCATCCATCGCCAAAGTTGCCGCATGCAGAGCTAGCTGTAAAGCTTGTGCAACTGCCGCTTCCTTCTCCTCAATTACAGCTCCCTCTATTCCTCTTGCTACAAGTGCTCCCTCACTTGTATATCGCCGGTCTGCAAAAACTTCACTTGCACTTCTTAGTCCTGTTTTATTCGCAGCAACTATAAGTTCACTGCCTGCAAGACCATATAAAACAAGCCGCTCGTCAACATTATAGACAGCTTGCGCAATTGCTTCAGCCAATGCAGGTGAACACGCTGCCATGTTGTACAATGCGCCATGCGGCTTCACATGCTGCACTAGCCCACCCTCAGACTTCGCGATCGCCATTAATGCACCTAATTGGTAAACAGTCATTTCATAAGCTTCCTGAGCGGTAATATTCATCTCCCGTCTTCCGAAGCCTTGCAAATCAGGAAGCCCCGGATGAGCTCCTATCGCAACGCCATGCTTCAATGCCATTTGCACTGTTAACCGCATCGTAGCCGCATCACCGGCATGAAACCCGCATGCGATATTAACCGAAGATACATGGTTCATTAGCTCCTCTTCCAGCAGATGTCCCTCGCCGATTCGATACACACCAAACCCTTCCCCTATATCACAGTTCAAATCAATTCGTTTCATAGTTGTTGCTCCTTTATATTCGCATACAAAAACGCACGGGCTGATGATCAGCGCCATGCGTTTTAAATGTTTCATTTCATTATACAGAGCTCTTGTCTTTTTTGCCATCTCTTGTCCATGGTGTTCCAAGCAGAGGAAGCGCCCAACGGTCAAGTCCATACCAGCCTGCGTTTTTCCAAGCAAGCACTAGCCAAGTAGCCAGGATAAACAACAACGGATTTGTGCTAAGCGTACCTGCAAACAGGAAGCTTACGTTCATCAATGCACCGAAAAATGCCGCAATACCTGTTAGCAATCCAAGAATCAAACCAAGCCCTACCAGCATTTCACCGAACGCTACCATGTAGCTGAATACTTTAGCATTCGGGATAACGAAGTTTTCCAAGAAGGATGCGTACCAGTTTGTAACATCCCCGCCTTCTTGCGATTTGGCAATTGCTCCTTTCAAGAAGCCTGTCAATGCAGCACCTGCATTTTCACCTGTCCATGCATCAGAGTTTACTTTGCCCCAACCAGCTGTAATCCAAGAATATCCTAGATACAGTCTTACAACTAGCCAAATCCAACCAGCTTTAGTGCTGCTGAATAAAAAACGCGATACTGGGTTCTCTGGAATTTCAATATGTTGTTTGCTCATTTCTATGACCTCCGTCACTTTTGATCTTGTTTTCATTATATAAGGAACAAGTTCACAGTGATGTGATAATTGTCACACCACTGTGATGTTCAATAAAACAAATGCATTTCAAGAATATTGCCGTTCTTTTGCTGTTTTATGTATCGTTGGTATGAAGCGCACTTATGAGTATACAATCTAACTTGGATTAAAAGCAATACTTTCCAGTCAACTAACTAATCGGAACAGCAACTTTCTCCATTTTCCTCTTTAATCAGCAGCAGCCAATCGCAATTCCAACCAAAAACTGCTTTAACAATCATCAGACTGTATACAGCAAACAAGGTCAGAAACAAGCTGCAACAGCGCTTGCTTCTGACCTTGTATTTACCTTTACAATTACTCAATAACAGTGATGGATTTAACTTTTGTCATTTCCTTATCAAGAGGGTGATAAAACATTCCTGATCTGTTCATTTCTTCCTCTTCATAATTTAACGTGTCTGATTGATTTTCCGCACGATAAGCCATACCCGTTATCGCTTCCCAATCAATCAGTTCGGTTGATGCTGCAGGAGCAGCCTGAGGAATTACCGCTCCTCCTCTTGCAAGCACTATGATCGGTATTTCGGCAGCCTCAATCACTACTCGCTGTCCTCCAGTATAGCGCTTGTTCGTCTGATAATCATACCAGACTCCTTCTGGCAAATATACTTCGCGTTCATTAAATTCTTCAAATAAAGGCGCTACAAGCAAATCAGAACCGAGCAAATATTGGTCATCCACTAACCAGCAATTTTGATCCTTCGGATATTCCACCAGCATCGCTCTCATCATTGGCAAGCCTTGCTGCGAAGCAAGATAAGCCTGCGTATAGATATAAGGCATTAACCGGTACTTCATATCTGTAGCCGCCTTGAACTGTTCCACGAAGTGATCGCTGTAAGCCCACGGCTCCTTCGGCGGTGCTCCATGCACACGGCTGTGTGAGGTCAACATCCCAAATGGCAGCCAACGACGGTACAGAGCCTCTGGGCTTTTCTTTACAAAACCACCAATATCATGGCTCCAGTACGTAAATCCGCTTAGCCCGATAGACAACCCCGCACGCAAGCTGGCATGCATAGCTGAATCGGTATTCTCAGCATCTCCGCCCCAATGCATCGGATATCGCTGAGAACCTGCCCAAGCACTTCTTGCAAATATAATATGATCCCCGGTCACCTTTTTCGTAATATCTGCCACCGTTTTATTGTAGCGCAGCGGATATAAATTATGCTCAAATCTACCACTTTTGCCAGAATGATAACGACCATAGACAGGCGCACTTTCTCCAAAGTCTGCTTTAATTGCAGCAACACCCATTTCAAGCAGGCTTTCGATCTGATCCTGATACCATTTGACGGCATCTGGATTGCTGAAGTCGAGTATCGCATCCTCAGTTGGCAAATTACCTTCAGTATCTGTAATAACCAGTCCTTTCTCCAAAAGCTCCTCAAACAATGGATTTTCTGGAGTAAAGTACGGAACCTGCCACAGACTTACCCGATAGCCGTCCTCCCGCAGGTCATCAATCATTTTTTTCGCATCAGTAAATCGACTTGGCGCAAAGCGATAGTCACAACGCCAATCCTGCTCAAACCAGCCCGTATCAATATGAATAACATCGCAAGGAATCTTCTCTTCTCTCATTCGGGAAGCAACTTCTCTGACCTGCTCCTCCGAATTATATGTTATTCTGCTCATCCATAGTCCAAATGACCATAATGGCGGCAAAGGACTTCTGCCCGTCAAAGAAGTATAGCTGTATAGCAACTCTTTCGGTTCTCCAAAAAAGAAGAACAGATCGAGACTGTCATCATCAATATAAAGTACATTCGCTGCATCGTAATCTTGCCCGATATCAAAAGTCATTGGTGCGCTGGAATGAACAAACATTCCATAGCCCCTGTTGCTCATTAGAAAAGGAATGGGCTTATACATATCTTGCGTCTGTGCGCTTAATGGGTCGCGAGTAAATAATCTCAGCTTCTGCCCCCGCTTATTCAAGGCTGTAAAGGATTCACCGCCGCCATAAATTTTCTCACCGGGAGATAAAGCGAATGAAGCCGCAAGTCGATGCGACATATCAGCCGCAGAGCGAACAAAGGATACAGGTATAGGATACGTATTATTTAATGAAGGCTTATCCTCATGATGATACGTTTGTGTCAACAACTTGCCCTTGCTGTCTCGAAAAACAATCCGGAATGGATGGCATTGCAACTCTACACTGCCGCACTCATTATGCCAAATCCAGCCCGTCTCCGATTTTTCAGACGTCCATGTCTGATCGCTGCCCGGCTCTTGAGCAAGCATCTCTGATAATTCTTCAGAACGCTTTACAATTTTTCTGGATTCGATTTGAATACGCACAGTATTGTTTGATACAAACGAGATTTTGAACGGTGTTTCTGGTGATTGCGCATAATCAGGTGGGAATTCCCACATTTGCGAAGGCTCAAAAAAATAATCAATTTTATTAAAAGCCATGCGAGACTTGCGATTAGCACGTACCCACTGAAGCTTGCCAGATTGTGATTCAGCATCAAATTGAATGGCCTCTTGCCCTTGGAAATATTGACTTTCCAGCAACTTAAAGCTATTGCTAATATCCGTTTCACCATTTAAACGGTCAGAATGTTTTTGCGTCATTGTCCGCCGCCTCCTGCTAGTCCACTGTGCGCAAAACAAAATAATACTGCAAATCCAAGTGGCAATACCACCTGGATTTGCTTATTCATTATTTTCTTGCGTCGATCAGTTTTTGTATTTTTTCATTCATATTGTTCATCGTTGTATCAATATCTTGTCCTGAAAGCATCATACGATCAAACTCTTCAATAAATATTTTTTCAACCTCAGGCTGATAAGGAACAGGTACGTTAATTTTTGGCGTTACAGAATTGTTAAGCACATGCAGCAAGGATTCTTTATCCACATGCTCAGGTGTTTCTGTGTTAGAAATAATATTGTCTACTACTTTTTCCAAATCTGCCCCTTTCCAAGATGGCAGATATTGTCCTTGCATAGTCAGCCATTCCGTTGTAAACCAGCGTACAAACGTATAGGCTTCCTCTTTATGCTTGGATTTTGAGTAAACAGCCAAAATATCAGCACTGATTGGGCCAACCATTGGATCTTCCTTGTTCATTTTCGGATATGGAGCAAAAACTGTTTTGAAATTAGCAGGAACTGTTTTTGTTCCGCCTACATCAACCAGAATAAAAGATCCGGTAATCAACATACTTGCATCCTGATTCAAATATTGTGGACGATAGTTTAGCTTTTGGCTAATTACTTCTGAGTAAGGCGTTGATGATTTATCCTTTTCAGCCTGCAAACGAATTTCCAATGATTTTTTAAGTGCCGGATTCATAATATTAGCAGTTTTATGATCATCCATTACTAGACCTGTATTTTCCATTTGTCCGTTTAAAGCTAAGGAAGCGTAGTTAGCCCAAGTGTGGAAATGATTTCCGTATCTTGTTTTTCCGTCCGTTGTTTTTGTCATCGCTTTCGCGTATTCCAAATACTCATCCCATGTCCAATCTTTAGGAACCTCAAGACCTGCTTCTTTCAAATGCCCCTCATTCATAATGACAAGGTTAGTTGTCATTGTACCTGGCAAGCCGTAATATTTATCATTTACTTGCAAGTCGACTTTGTACTCATCCTCGTATTTCACGCCTTCTTTTGTCAAATATTCATCAAGTGGCTCAAACATGCCCAGTGCTATTCTTGGCACCAACTGATTGGTTCCAGGTACCATAATAACGTCCATATCCTCATTGGAAGCAGCAGCCAGATCGACCTTTTTCATAGCTTCCAGCGAGTTATTATCCCCTGGGGAAACAAAATCAATTTTAATATTCGGGTGAGCATTCTCAAATTCCTTGATCATCGTATCGAAACCTGCATCAAGGCTGTTCCATGTATGGAACTTTAAAGTAACAACTTCTTCCTTGCCCTTGCCTCCGTCAGTCTCGGCGTTGTTCCCCTTTTTATCCTCAGCACCCGAGCAACCTGCCAGCAGCAATCCAGAAACGATCACACCCGCTGTTGCCTTTTTCAATAAATGTTTCACCGCAATACCCTCCTCTTTGTGTATAAAACAAGTTGATTATATCGATATCTGTACAAGCAATTATCGCATGTGCAGTGTTCGAACGACTTCGATTAAACCTTTAGCCTTTAACTCCACCGGATGCAACACCCTCGATGACATACTTTTGCCCAAATATAAAAATCATTAAAAGTGGGAAAATAGCAATTACTGTTCCAGCCATCATGAGTGAGTAAAACTCACCGTGCATATCCGAAAATCTTCTGATGCCCAATTGAATCGTGTACAGCGCATCTGTGCGCAAAAATACTAGCGGCCCCTGATAATCATTCCATGTCCATATAAAACGCAAAATCATATAGGTAGCCAGTGCAGGTTTGACCAGCGGAATCGCAATTTTATAAAAGATTTTCCATTGATTAGCTCCATCAATTCTTGCCGATTCAATTATCTCATTGTTGATGCCCATAAAAAACTGTCGCAGCATAAACGTACCCAATACACCTGATGCGCCTAAAAGCATTAGACCGATATGGCTGTCGAACAATCCAAACCAGCGATAAATAATAAATTGCGGTACCAGAACAGCCTGTGATGGAATCATAAAGGTTGCCAGAACGATCAAGAAGATAAAATTTCTGCCTTTAAATTCGATTTTCGAAAATGCATATGCTGCCATCGCTGAAATCGTTAGAGAAAAGGCCGTTGTCCCTAGTGTTACCTTAATGCTGTTCCAATAATATTGTCCGAACGGCACAGTGCCAAACAGCACTTCTTTATAGTTTTCAATTGCCCGCCATGTTGTTGGTATCCACTCAATCGGATATTTCATTACGTCAAGTTCCGGCTTGAAGGAAGCCGATATCATCCATAGAAACGGCATTATAAAAAAGATTCCGGCTGCCGCCAGCAGCACCGTGACCAATGCACGGTCCAAGCGCCAAGCATTCATCATTGATCACCCCTTAGTAGTTAACCCATTTTTTCTGTCCAAACCATTGAATGACTGTCACGATCAATAAGAAAAATAGTAAAATAATACCGATTGCTGAAGCATAGCCAGATCGCAGGTTTACAAATGCAACTTGATACAGATAATACACAATAACAGAAGTTGATCCTGCTGGTCCGCCTTCAGTCAACACCATAATTAAATCAAATACTTTAAACGAACCGATGATGCCGGTTATAAGCAAAAAGAATATCGTCGGTGTAATCATCGGGATGGTCACACTTCTGAATTGACGCATTTTGGAAGCTCCATCGATGCTCGCTGCTTCGTACAGATCACGAGGAATGCCTTGCAAGCCGGCGATAAATAAAATCATATTGAAGCCGAGACCTGTCCAAATCATAATGATCATAACAGCAATAAGCGCGTATTGCGGATCAGCTAGCCATAATGGCGGATTAGCTATGCCGATTGATTTTAAAAATCCATTAATCGGTCCGCTCGTAGGATGATAAAGCACTCTCCACAATAGGGATACCGCTACAAAGCTGGAGATAAACGGCATGAAATAAATAACTTTAAAAAATGATTTGAAGTATGCTGCTCGATCAATTAATACTGCAAGCACCAAAGATACAAACATACTAATCGGTACAGTAAGCATCATTAACAAATTATTTTTTACTGAACGAAGGAATTGCTCGTCCTTAAACAATTCATCATAGTTGCCAAAGCCGATAAATTGAATATGTTCCAAACCTGTAATAAAGTTCCAATCTGTAAAGCTGATAATACCGGACAAAAGAATCGGAATTATCGTCAGCAGCAACGTTGTAGCCAACATAGGCAAAATAAACAAGTATCCTGAAAGGTTGTTGTAAAATGATTGCTTGCGCCGCATTGTCTAAGTCACCTCTTGCTCTCTCATTTAATTTCATTATAGAAGCGAGAGCAAACGATTCCATGAAACGATTTTTTCTATTTTGAAAAAAATATGATAACTTTCGCAATTCGCTAACTGTAAATCGACAAAATGGTTTTTATTCATATATGATAAAGGCATGGAGGGAATTTGCCGTGCAAAAATTACAATTTTTCAACAAGATGTCTCTGCGAAAAAAATTAATCATTACCTCCTTCCTGTGCTTAATGCTGCCTGCTGTCCTTATGTTGTACATTACTAGGGTACATTCAGGCTGGATTATACGCGAGCATTCCAAGGAGAGCGCGACACAGTCACTTGCCATCGTGCAATCACAGGCAACTGCTATTTTGGAGGAAATGATTTCGGTTTCTAACTTTATACAATTCGATGCAGAAATTAAAACATTATTAGACCTGGCTAAAGTTGATTTGACAGCAGCAAAACGAATTACTGCTCGCTTGGAGCAAATTGCAGGGGAAAAGGATGATGTACAAATTACGCTGCTGCTAAACGATGGCAGAGCATATTCGGATTATTCCTTTCACGATTTTAACCCTATGCAGTTTTTTAATAAGGAATGGTTTCCAAACGTAGAAAAGCTGCAACCGTTTGAAACGTTATTTATCGGGGCTGAGCCGAATTACTTGCCGCCTCGCACTATTAATGACAAATATACGATTATAACGGCCCGAGCATTAACCGATGATATTAATCGCAAGCCATACGCCTATTTAATCGTAAGCCGCTCAGAAAATGCTATTGGCAAACTTGTTGCTGAATTTGAGGAGGATGTCTATCTGATCGATGGCAGCAACACGATTTTATCGAATCGCGACACTAAGTTAATCGGGCAAAATTTTACGAGCTTGCTAAATATCGAGGAACTTGCTTCACCTAGCATCGTATATGCCAACGGTGAAAACCAAATTTTTATTGCTATGCCGCTTCCTTTCTCAGATTGGAAGCTTGTTAGTGTAGCACGCTACGAGCAATTCACAGAAAAGCTAAACAACATTTCTAAAAACAGTATTTTCATTCAAATTGCGCTTGCACTGAGCTTCCTAATGATTTTAACCTTTTTGCTGCAGCGATTTACTAGACCGGTAAAAGTGCTTGGCGATGTAGCCAAAAAAGTAGAAAGCGGCAATCTGCTTATTCGTTCTAATATTCGCGGCAATGATGAAGTCGGCAGCTTGGGACGCTCCTTCGATCAGATGCTGGATGAAATTCAGCGTATGATTCAGCAAGTTCAGATAGAGCAAGAGCTAAAGAGACAAGCAGAGCTTTCGTTATTGCAGGCACAGATTCATCCGCATTTCCTATTTAACGTACTTAGCTCGATTCGCATGCAGTTGCTGCTGCAGCAGGATGAAAAAAACGCGGCTTTGCTTGGTTCGCTAGCCTCCTTGCTGCGGGCGACTATCTCGAAAAAGGATGAGTTTATTGCATTGTACGCTGAATTGGAAACGGTCGAGCAGTATACAGAGTTGATGAATTTTACGATGCGAAACCCTGTACAAATTGAGCAAATAATTGATGATCAGCTCCTGCTTGAAACGGTACCGCGGTTTATTTTTCAACCGATTATCGAAAATTCATACAAGCACGCCTTTAGCAGCAAAGGCGGCTCCATTCAGCTTTCTGTTAAGCGCATGGAGCAAGTACCTGAGCAATTTGCAGACTATGACTTCAAAGCCCTATCCATCCCCTCTCTTCAACAGAATGGGGATATCGCAGCCGCTCAGTCTAGTCCGTCTAGCCCGCGATTCGAATGGAAAGGGCAATGGCTGTTTATTCAAATTAAAGATGATGGCAGAGGTATGCCCGCTGAGGAGCTTGACGCATTAAAGCAACGAATTAAACTGCAAACATGGGAAATTATCCATGCTTCAATGAATGGTGACGGCAGCGATAGCAGCAGCGCATCTCGCCAACAAACAGCACATTCTACTGGCGGCATCGGACTTTCCAATGTTTATGACAGACTCAAGCTGCTGTTCAACGACCATTTTGCCATGCATATCGACAGCAAGGAGCTTGTTGGTACAACCGTGACATTAATATTGCCTATGCAAACAGCGGGCAGCCAGAATAGATCGATTGCCGGCTCCAAGGAGGACAACGATGTATAAAGTGATTATCGCTGATGACCATATTCCCGTGCTCAACTATTTGTCAGCCAGCATTGCTTGGGATGATCTGAATATGCGGCTCGTCGCGAGCTGTGCCGATGGCGAAGAAGCGCTTGAGGCATGCAATTTGCATAAGCCGGATATTTTAATTACGGATATTGGCATGCCAGTGCTGAATGGGCTTGATGTGATTGAAACAGCCGTTGAAGCTAACCCGAAGCTAAAAACGATAATACTTTCCTGTCATGAAGATTTTCAATTCGCTCAACGTGCAGTCCAGCTTTCAGTTAGCGGATATATATTGAAGGAAAGCTTGCAAATTGAACAATTAAGCTCTCTTTTGGCAAAAGTAAAACAAAAGCTGGATGAGGAAAACAAAGTGCAAAATGATCAGCAGCAGTTGCAGCATGTGATCAAGCTTAATTCCGATGCGATTCGGACAACCTTTTTGCACAGTCTTTTGGAGCAGCCTATATGGAATGAAGAGGAATGGACACAGCAAGCCAAAGCGATAGGCATCAGCTTTGTAAAAGGCATGCCCTATTTGCCTGTTTCAGTTATACTGGAGCATCCTGCTATGCTGGAAGAACGATTTGGCGGCAGCCATAATATGCAATTTGTATTTCAAAATGCGATGGAAGAATTGCTCTCGGCAGAGCCAGTCATTCGCATTGCTTACAATGAGCGCATTATTTTTCTGCTCTTCCCTTTTCCTAAAACGATCGTCAAAAATTTACATGAAGAATTGAAACTCACTTTACAGCACGTGCAGCAGCAATTGGAAGAAACACTCAAGCTTAGCCTTTCTTTTTTTATCGGGGAAATATGCAACGAGTTGAATGAATTAAAGAAGCAATGCCAATCATTGCTTGAATCATCCGAATTTCGTTTTTATCAACCTGAGCATTGCATCGTCAAACTGCAACCTTTTGCCACAACTGAAGAAGATTTCTTTATTTTTTATACCGATATATTACAAGCGGTTCGTAACAGCATCGTAAACAAGGATCGCCAGTTGGCTTCTGAGACTGTCCACCACTGGACAGCCCATATCCTGCAAACAAAATATAAGAAGGATACTGTGTTAGGACTCTTTCTAAAACTGATAACCGAAATAGAACTGAAGTATACTGTGATGAAGCATTTTGTAACTAATTTTAATGCAGAACAGCTTCATCACACGATTTATTCAATTGAGACACTGGATTATTTGGAAAAGTGGCTGATTGAATATTTGGAGCAAAAAATTACAGCGATGGAGTCGGTTGCTGATCCTTCGCTTCGCAAGGAGATAGCTGAGGCAAAGCGTTACATTGCAAATCATATGAGTGAAAAAATAAATATGGAGGATATGGCGCAACGATTAAACTTGAATCCCAGCCATTTCAGCCGCTTGTTCAAATCAGAGACAGGTGAAACCTTTATAACGTATGTCACACGTATAAAGATGGAACGAGCGCAAGAGCTGCTCGACCAATCCAATCTCACCATTCAGGAAATTGCTGAGCATCTCGGATATGAGCATACCAGCTATTTTATTAAACTGTATCGCAACTTCTCCGGACATTCGCCGAATGAGCAACGTCGCAAGTTATAATTTTTTCTGCTTGTTCGCCAATAAAAAAAGAAAGCAACGCCGGTCCAGCGCTGCTTTCTTTTTTATGATCTTCAACATAATTAGCTCACGATTGGCTAACCTGTTTTTTCACTACATATACAAGTACCTTGCAATAATGAGAACAGCCAGCACCCACATAATCCAATGAATTTTGTATTTGCCTTTGCCAGCAATGTTAGCTACAGCTGCAAGTACAACATAAGATACGATACCAAACGAGATACCGTTAGCGATGCTGTAAGTGAATGCCATAAATGCCATTGTCAAAAATGCTGGAATAGCATGTACCATGTCTTGGAAATCAATTTCCTTAACAGATTGCATCATTAGCACACCTACGATAATAAGTGCTGCTGCTGTTGCAGAGCCTGGAATAAGTGCTACGATTGGTGAGAAGAAAATAGCTAGCAAGAAACAGATACCTGTAACAACCGCTGTAAGACCAGAACGACCGCCTTGTGCAATACCCGCAGAGCTTTCTACGAACGCAGTCACTGTGCTTGTACCAAGTACCGCACCACCGCTTACGCCGATCGCGTCAACAAGCATCGCTTTACCAACACGTTTCTTTCCTTCTTCAGGTTTTTTCATAATTCCCGCACGGTTAGCTGTACCAATCAACGTACCGAATGTATCGAACAATTCAACGAATGTAAATGTTAGCACAACAGTAATTAGACCAACTTCCATGACACCTGCAAAGTCGAAATGTCCAACTTCCATTTTGGAAAAATCAGGAACCCATGTTTGCTCAGAAAAAACTACACTCGCATCTACAAAGCCGGTAATCAAAGCAACAATTGTTGTTCCGATAATCCCGAACAATAGCGCGCCTGGAACACGAAGCACCATAAGAATCGCGATCAGGAATAATGCAAGAATCGTATATAGCATTGTCGGATCAGAGAAGCTTCCGATTTGAATAACAGATTCAAATCCTAGCAGCGGCGTAAATTTACCAGCCTCAACAGGTGCCATTGTTTCAACAGCAATTGTCATCAAACCGCTGTTTTTCAATCCGATAACGGTAATAAACAAACCAATACCAACTGTGATCGCATGCTTCAAACTGTCAGGAACAGCAACGATCAGCATTTGGCGGATTTGAGTAATGGTAAGAATAAAGAAGATAATACCGGAGATAAATACAGCCGTAAGTCCCATTGCTGGTGAAATCGGCGTATCGGTCGCCTTTGAAGCAATAATAACCGATGCAAAGTAAGCATTCAGCCCCATACCAGGAGCTAGTGCAACCGGAAAGTTAACGAACAATCCCATTGCAATTGAAAAAATACCTGCAGCTAGCGCAGTTGCCAAAAACACTCCAGTCCAGTCCAGACCAGCACCCTCAAGAATTGACGGATTGACAGCCAAAATATAAGCCATCGCCATAAATGTGGTTAAACCAGCCATAATTTCTGTTCTGACATTTGTCCCTAGTTCCTTTAGACGAAAGAAACGCTCCATTGTTTTAAACAGCCTCCCGAAATTTGGTTAAAAACAAGCAAGCCCAGAAAAAATGTTTGCACATTTCTCTAGGCTTGGCAAAAAGGCGAAAAGCACTGACGATGGACCGATCGCAGGCTCTCTGCACTTTTCGTAGCCTGGTCATTTACGGTGACCGAGTAGAGACTCTCAAGCCAATTCTTGAGATTATACGAAAAGATTACTCTTATAAACTTTACAGTTATTTGTTTCACGTATCCAATTCTAATGAACTTGTGAACGTTTTGTCAACATATTTTTACGTACATTTACATAATTTTTAATGTGAATATTCGTTTTTACGACATTTCCTTAGAAATTAGTATGATATAAATCATAAATTTCATCCTTAGATAGCTTTTACATCGCATTTTGTCACTTTTAGGGATGACTAAAAAACGATTGTATCATAGCCTCTCTCTTATTTCTGTTATGATACAGCACTTACTTTTATGAGACGTATTAGTTTCTGTTAGAATTACCTCTATAATAGATATCCTGAAAAACGTTATTTCCTCAACAAAAAGATCCTTAATACATTTAATACAATCAATGGAATTAAATAATAAACAGCGTAGATTAATTCTACATATACAGGAGAACTGTATTCTGCATGTTGACTATGACTATACATTCTTCCCCCGACATGAATTATCATTGCACAAACAAGTACGACATTGATTAGCACAAACCACTTTTCTTTACTCATCTCGTCCTCCACTTATTTTATGCTGTTTATACTATAATTCGTATAAAATCGCTCCGTGAAGCTCATATCCGGGGGCGTTTATACGATAATTCGTATAAATTCGCTCCGTGAAGCTCATATCCAGGGGCGTTTATACGATAATTCGTACAAATTCGCTCCGTGAAGCTCATATCCGGGGGCGTTTATACGATAATTCGTACAAATTCGCTCCGTGAAGCTCATATCCAGGGGCGTTTATACGATAATTCGTACAAATTCGCTCCGTGAAGCTCATATCCGGGG
>JBEBPB010000023.1:0-85462 GCA_040396195.1 Paenibacillus nanensis | reverse complement strand
TCGGTTATTATGACGATTACCGAACAGGGATGGAGCAATACGGAGAGGCCAATGCAGTCATTGCTCCGCGTTTAAGCTTTACAGAAGGGGTTTCATCTGATGTGCCAATCGGTTGGAACAGTTGGTCTGCATATGCAGGTAGCTTGACCTACGAGGACGTCATCCGAACATCCGATTATTTCAAAGACAACTTGAGCAGTTTCAGCAATAATGGCGTTGTATATATCAATTTGGACTTCAATACGTTAACTTTCACGCAACAACGAGCTGCAGCAAATTATATTAAAGCGAACGGACAAAAACCAGGTATTTATTGGAAGCCATTCATCTCTAGCGGATACGTAGACGAAGACCTGGATATGCCGGTGGAAGGGACGAACGGACGGTATACGTACCGCGATATCGTACTGAAGGATGCGGACGGCAACGTGCTGCCCAAATACGGCAATTCCGCATACTACTCACTCGATCCAACGCATCCGGGAACAAAAATGTGGAACGAATATTATTTGAATATGTATATGGATATGGGCTTTCAGTTTATTAAACTGGACTTTATGTCGCATGGGGCGATGGAAGGCAAGCATTATGATCCGGCCATTACAACCGGCACACAGGCTTACAATTACGGGATGCAATATATTTCCGATCTGGTTAAGGGGCAAATGTTCATTAGTGAGTCTATTGCGCCAATGTTTCCCAGCCAATATGCGCATAGCCGAAGGATTTCCAATGATGTGCATGCCGAAATGAGGGAAGTTCATTTATTGCTCAATAATTTGACGAACGGATGGTGGCAAAACGGTACAATCTATCCGTACACGGACCCTGATCATATGCCTTTCGCCAAGGCCGAAAATCTCGAGCAAGCCCGCACGAGAATGAATGCCTCTGCGATTAGCGGCACAGTACTCTTGAATTCAGACAAAGTCAACGATCCCAAAGGCGCACAGCTGATGCAGGAACTGCTCACCAACCCGGAAATGATGGACATTGCAACGAAAGGGAAGGCGTTCCGTCCCGTCCATGGGAACAATGCGGGCTCGAGAGCGAGTGATATGTTTTCGCTAAATGATAACGGTACCTATTATTTGGCTGTTTTCAATTACAGTAATGCGGATACGGAGAAAACGATTGAGCTGAACTGGGTTGGGCTAAATATAGGCTACTATACGGCACTGGATGTATGGACGGATGAATCTTCCATCGTCAGAGAGACGATGTCCGTACAATTGGCACCTCACGAGTCCCGAATTTATAAGCTGACGGCGATTGACGGCAGCGTGGCGGCTCCAACTGCAAACCCAGCACCAGGAACGTACAGCGCCGGTCAAAGCGTCGTACTAAGCACAGCGACAGAAGGAGCGGCTATCCGTTACACGACGGATGGAACCGAGCCGACGGAGGCAAGTTCGTTGTACAGTGGCGCAATACAGGTGAGCAGCAGCACGACGATTAAAGCGATCGCAACGAAAGCCGGGTACAATCCAAGTGAAACGGCAACCTTTGTTTATTCGATTACGAGCAACGGCAATGGTAATAGTAGTGGCAATGGCAACAGTGGCAATAATAATGGCGAAGGAGACGGAAATGGTCAAACTGACGGGGATGATGGTGACAATGACAACAATGGTGAAGTAGACAACAATGGTTCAGAAGAAATGAGCTTTAGTGATATTGCTGGTCATTGGGCTAAAGAATCTATTGAAGAGGCTCTGCGATTGGGAATTATCGCTGGATATCCAGATCAAACATTTCGTCCAAACGGCAAGATCACACGTGTCGAGTTCGTTGCCATGCTGGCAAGAGCATTAAGGTTGGAAGGTGCAGGAGGTGAACTGTACTTCCAGGACAATAAGGATATTCAGGCCTGGGCGCGTCCAGTTATCGCACAAGCCGTACAGGCAGGGATTATCAACGGCTATAGCGATCAGACTTTCCGCCCGAAAGCGCCGATCACTCGATCCGAAATGGCTGCAATCATAATACGCAGCATGGAAGTTGCTCCGGTTGCGTCTGCAAAACTGCCGTTCAAGGATGCAGCGCAAATACCTCAGTGGGCGAAGGGCTATGTGGCAGCAGCCTATGAAGAGGGAATTATGAGTGGGCGCACCAAGCAGACCTTTGTGCCGGAAGCACAAGCTTCACGTGCCGAAGCGGTAGTTGTTATTTTGCGAATGCTGGGAAAGAAATAATATTTAGGGATGTTAACGTTTAGGGTAATGCGTGAAGCAGTGAAGCAAATACTTGTTACTTTTTGAAATAGCGATTGGAGCGTAGAAATAATGTTTCTGCTGCCTCCAATCGTTTTTTTAGATTATCAGTAGTCATAAGATATAAACGTACATTGAATGTCAGAATAGTCCTATGGTTAAATGGCGTTATTTTCTATTGCTAATTATCTCCTCTGAAACGATAATGATAATTATTATCAATTATACATCAAGGGGGCAATACAAATGAAGCAAGGATTAAATAAATTAGGAATTTATATGGGTGTTGCATTATTACTATTGGTTTTAGCTGCTTGTGGTGCTAAACAGACAAATGAACAAATAGTGGACGACAAGGATAATAAAGTGGAGGCGCAGGAGAAAAAACAGGAGCAAGAAAAAGAGCAGGTTCAGGAACAGGAGCAAGAGGCTGAAGCAGAAGCAACACGGATATACACAGATGCTTTGTCGAGAGAGGTGGAAATTCCAAAGCATCCAAAACGTGTGGTTGCGCTATGGTCCGTTGGTGATATGCTGTTATTAGATACTAAGCCAATAGGTTCAACAACTCATTTGCTGCGATTCTATTCCGATGAGGAAAAACAGGATATTGAAATGGTTGGCGAAGATGTAATGGGCGATCATGAAAGAATCCTTGCACTCAATCCAGACGTCATTATTGTTTATGCAAGAGCTACAGAGGAAGAGATTGAGCAATACCAGAAAATTGCTCCGACAGTAGCTACTTCGTTTTTTGGAGATCCTTTTGAAGCCTTGCAAGCAATGGGAGATATTTTAGGCAAACAGGAACAAGCTGATCAATGGATTGAAAATTATAATAAACGGGTGGAAGAGGTTGGCAAGAGCTTGTCTGCTCTAAATGTTGAGGGTGACAAAGCGTTGGTTTTATTATTATCAGGGAAAAACATGCATCTTTTTCCAAGCAATATATTCCCAACCATCTTTGATGTATATAACTTTAAACTGACGGATACTCAACGCGAACTTGAGAAGGATGGGCCGTTCAATACACAGCAATTGTCCATAGAAGGATTACTGGAATTTGCCGATGCAGATCGGATATTTGTTGTAGTCAACGATGAAGCTTCCAGATCTGTTTTCACGGAACTACAGGAAAGCAATGTTTGGAACAGTCTGCCAGCAGTAGCAAAAAAACAAGTATATGAGCTGGGTAATCGCATTTCGACACGGGATGTCTCTACATTCGAATGGGCATTGGATGAAGTGAGATTGTTATTGGAGGGAGAGAAAAAGTAATCGTGATCCAATCTGACAAAACATTGAAATTAGGTGCTTGTCTCATTGCTCCGCGAGCAGCAAGAGGAGGCTGGAGACATCCTCATGCAAAATCCTATGTAGATGACCCGCTAAGTTTTTTCACACAAATAGTGCAAACTGCAGAACGGGGAAAGCTGGATTTTATATTTCAACCTGACCGTTATGTTGTCATTCCATCTCCAGATGAAGTGCTTGCCAGAACGATAAATGTTTGGCTGGAGCCGATGACGCTATTTTCAGCTATGGCAGCGGTAAGCAAAAAGATCGGACTTTGTGTCACCTTGTCAACCACTTATCATGAGCCTTATCATGTAGCAAGAATGTTTGCTACTTTGGATTTGCTCAGTAAGGGACGAGCTTGCTGGAATGTGGTGACATCGCGCGGTGATGCTGAGCAAGTCAATTTCAAAGCATCGGCACTCCGTCCTCAATGGTCTGAAAGGGATGAGCATGCGACGTTGTTTGTGGAACTGGTGCAAGCTCTTTGGGATAGTTGGGAGCCGGATGCAATTGTAGCTGACAAGGAAAGCGGCATCTTCGCTATTCCGGAGAAAATTCATCCTGTGCAGCATGAAAGCAAATGGTTTGCACTAAATGGGCCATTGAATGTTGCAAGGCCGCCGCAAGGGTACCCTGTACTTATGCAGGCTGGAATATCTGATGAATTTAAAGAAAGAGCAGCTAAATCAACAGAGGTTATATTTACACAGCTTAATGAGATACAAAAAGCAAAAGCATTTTATAAAGATGTAAAGAAGCGGCTTGCAAAATACGGCAGAAAAGAGTCTGATTTATTAATTATGCCAGGACTGCAAGTAATTGTTGGAGAGACAAAAGAAGAGGCGCTTGAAAAACAAAAGGCTATCCATCAGTTTGAACAGTTTGAGATTCACAACGATCGTGTTGCTCATTATTTGGGACTGGATATGACTGGTCTGACGCTTGATTCATCGTTGCCAGAGCATTCCAATATGGATGAAGATGATAAATATCAGCAAGCGAGAATTATCGCAGAAGAACATGGGCTAAGTACAATCCGAGAGTTGTACAGATATTTGGAAGAAAAACATGAACATCATCTGCAGTTTTTGGGAACAGCTGAAGAAATTGCTGATCAAATGGAAATATGGCTGAAAGAAGAAGCGGCTGATGGCTTTATATTTATCCCCCATATTCTGCCGACAGGGTTGGATGACTTCGTGAATGATGTCGTCCCGGTACTGCAACAACGCGGGATATTCAGAAAAGAGTATGAAGGAAGCACATTAAGAGACCATCTAGAAATAACAGCCCCCGGAAAATATAGTTAGGTGACAGCGATGAGCATAGAAAGCAAAAAGATGAAATCAAGCTTTTATATGAAGCAAATGACGAAATTCGATTTGGGTGCAGATGAAACCTTTACCTATAATGAAAGAGCTTTTCATTGTCTCTTGGTCGTAACAAAGGGAGCAGTGAAATGCTCTCTCTTTGATGATCTTGTTTGGGTTAAGGGGGACAGTATTCTTTTATCTTGTGAACGTTTGGTCCAGCTAAAGAGCATGGACGATGATACGCAAGGATATATGATGGAGTTTCAGGAAATCTCTGAGTCATCCGTCTTTCATTCGATAGCTTTTAGGCTGGGAAGCCGTCAGATTGAAACCGTTCGTTTAAGGCCATTCAGCAATCGAGCTTTGAAACTAGATAAATTATTCCAAAATTTAGACCAAACGACGATTGAATTGCAATTGGCTAATCAGATTGTGTTTCAAAATATGTTGCAGTCTGTTATTGAGGCTTACAAGTTTAATCGTCAAACAGGGGATACCATTTTAAATGTACAATTAACTATTTCTTATATTCGACAGTTCTATATGCGTAAAATTACTATCGCAATGCTGGCACAGCAAGCTAATGTGAGCGAACGTCAATATTTAAGAGTTTTCAAAAAATTAACAGGTAAAAATCCTATTGATTATATTAATCAGTATAGAATTAATCGTGCTCAGGAACAATTGCTGCAAACAGTGGACACTGTGCATAAAATTGCTGCGAATGTTGGGGTTGATGATGTTAATTACTTTAACCGTTTATTTAAACAGTCAGTTGGCTGTGCTCCAAAAGAATATATTTGTCTGAGACGGAAGGATTCGAAAATTGCTACTATTCATTATGTTGCGGAATTATTGGCACTGGGTATAAAGCCGATTGCCGATATTAATACTTCTCTATCACAATTGCCCGTATCCATTACGGATATCGTTAGTGTGGGAGAGAGAACTTGCAATGTTCATAAATTAGAGGGACTGAATCCGGATATTGTGATTACTTCAGATGCCATTGCTGTGGAAATACGAGAACAAATCAAGCAGTTCGTTCCAGTCATTGTAATTCCTTGGGATCTTGACCCTATTGAGCGGCTGCAACGAATTGCCAAAGTGCTTGGTCAATCCGCAAGGGCAAAAGCATGTATTGCCGAATTTGAGAAGGAAAGAACAAGAGTGAAGCGAGTATGTGCGGAACAGTTCACTATTCCAGAATCAGCATCTATTTTGCGTCTCGATGAACAAAAAGTATGGATACCTGCTACTCGCTTTTACCCGACTTTTTATGAGGTTCTTGGATTTTCACCATCAGAATTAATGTTACGAACAACTGAACGTTATCAGGAACAGCGAACGGTAGGTGTACCGCTGGAACGTATTAGCGAGATCGAATCGGATCGAATTTATATTATACTGGGAAAAGAGCATAGGTTTAATGAATGGTTGAAACAACTAATAAGCAATAAGGATTGGAAACGTCTGCGAGCTGTGCGCAATAATCAAGTGTTTTTACTTCGTCATAAGAATTTGGAAAATAGTATTTATTCATTAAGAGGTCAATTAAAAGAAGCGCAAAAAATAAGAATCGGTCAACCAAGCCAATCAGAAGAAGATATGTTCTTAGGAAACTTAATGGATTTTCTTGAGGATCAAAATATAGGTAGTGTAATGGATCGGAAAAGAAAAGGACTGTTTGAATAGTATATTTATCATTAAAAATGGATGGTGCAAATGTAGCAGATTTACGCTACTAGCACCATCCGTTTTTTTTGCGTTGTGAAAGTCCATTTTTGATTGTAATGGCAATTGAATTTTGCAGCTAAGCTGCTTGCTCACAGTTAATCGCAAGGCTCAGGACAACCGTTGCCATACAAATATCGCTATTGTCCTGCTGCTTCCATCTTCCGGTAAGAAGTAGGTGTTGCAGCCATATCGAGCTTGCAGCAGAGGAGCAGCCTTATACAGTTGCGCTTTATTTTGTCGACTGGGACAATAATGGACGCAGGCTGGCGGTAGAAATGTTTGATAAAAAAACACTCCATATAGCGGCTCCTGTTCGAATAATAGATAATTGCGGCGGCGGAATATATCTTGTCTGCCATTATAACAAGTCAGCGAGATTTAGAATCAATCAGGTAAGAGGTGCCAATGTTGCCTTGAGCGCTATCTTTTTTGGAGAGAGACAATAGATTAAAATATGTTCCACAATGTTGAGATAGTGGCATTTCGACTCTTCCATCTCCCCGATATAATGAGGGTATTCAACAGAGAGGAGAGGGCTTTGTGCATCATACAGCAGGCGCAAATCAGGGACGGACAGGCGACAGGCGCCGCTCTACTTTGATTATTCAAATTCAAAAATATTGGTTTTTGTATGTTTTATTTATACCGGTGCTGATGTATTACATTGTGTTTCGATACTATCCGATTGTTGTGCAGATGCTGCTGGCATTTAAGCAGTACAAGCTTTCCTTGGGAGTTTTGGAGAGCCCATGGGTAGGGTTGGATAACTTCAGGTATGTATTTGGATTGGCTGATTTTTATAATGTGCTGGGAAATACGATAATCATTAGTTTGCTCAGAATTATATTTGGTTTTTTTCCTCCTATTATTTTGGCCATTCTTCTGTTTGATTTACGTTCATCATGGCTGCGGCGATTTAGTCAGACGATATTGTATATCCCGCATTTTTTCTCATGGGTCATTATCTATGGAATTGTTTATGCGATGTTTTCAAATACGGGCTTGATTAACCAGTTGCTAATGAGTGTGGGCATGACTGAACAAAACTTTTTGATGGCGCCGGAGTGGTTCCGACCGCTTGTTATCGGCAGCGGCATCTGGAAGGAGATAGGCTGGGGCACGATTATTTATTTGGCTGCTCTAACGTCAATCGATCCATCTATCTATGATGCAGCCAAAGTGGATGGTGCCGGACCGATGCAACGTATCCGTCACATTACTCTGCCGGGCATTCGTTCAGTTGTTGTCTTCCTGTTTACACTGTCGCTTGGAAGTGTATTAAATGCCGGAGTGGAGCAGATTTTGCTGTTCTATAGTCCAGCTACCTATGAGGTTGGCGATATTATTGACACGTTTGTATTCAGGCAAGGGCTCAATCAATTGCAATATAGTATGGCAACGGCGGTAGGCTTGTTCCAGTCGCTTATTGGACTGGTGCTTATTCTTACAGCCAATAGTCTGGCTCGGAAGTATGCCGGAACCGGCATTTGGTAGGGGGTAGCAGTATGGTAAACAGAAGTGAAACGATGTATCAGTGGTTCTCAGCGATTATTATACTGACGCTTACTCTATTGTCGGCGATTCCCTTGGTATATGTCATCTCGATGTCACTAATCAATGAGCAAGAATGGCTGTCTCGCGGCGGTTTCATATTATGGCCGCAGAATCCGACTTTAATGGCCTATGAACGATTGTTCCAAGGAACATCGGTTATGCAGGCGCTTGGGGCGACTGTAGCGCGGACTGTACTTGGGACAGCACTAGTGCTTCTCATGACGACAATCGCGGCTTATGTTTTGTCAAAGCGGAACTTGCCAGGGCGGAAGCTAATGCTGTTTTTGATATTGGTTACTATATTGATTGGCGGGGGGTTGATTCCCACTTATTTGGTTGTGCGTGATTTGCATCTCCTTAATTCAATATGGGCCTTGATTCTTCCAGGGCTGGTGGATAGCTGGAGCGTACTTGTATTAAAACAGTTTTTCGAAAATATTCCTGGAGAGCTCGAGGAATCGGCGGTTATAGATGGGGCGGGAGAGATGGCGCTGATGAGCAAAATTATGATCCCGATGGCTGCGCCTGCCATGGCGGCAATCGGCTTGTTCATCGGTGTTGCACATTGGAATTCCTGGTTTGATGCCTTGCTTTATCTGGATGAGCCGAAATGGCAACCGATTCAACTGTTGATCCGCAATATGTTCTCCAATTCAGAGATAGGATCCCAGTTCAATAATCTCGCACAACATAAAGCTTATCATCCGGTTAATCGTGTATCAGCAGAGTCACTGAAGATGGCATTGGTGGTAATTGGTACGCTTCCAATTATGTGCGTGTATCCGTTTTTGCAAAAGCACTTTATGAAAGGCATGTATCTTGGAGCGGTAAAGGGGTAAATGCTATACGCTTTGCAACCGCTTATCTTAGATAACAGATGATCCGATAAACAGGGGGAGATTTGCAGATGAAGAAAGTTGAGACAAGAACGAGAAAGAAAATGTGGTTAGCGACAGCACTGCTTGGTGCAATGGTATTACAGAGTGCTTGCGGAGCCGGCAATAATGGAGGTACACCGGAAAATCCGTCCTCAACAGGCAAGGAGCAGGAAACAGCCGGTAAGCGGGTCAATATTGAGCTGATGGAAGTGGGGTGGGTGAATACGCCGTTTGGCGATAATGATCCGTACAAACAATGGCTGGATGAGCGATTCAACATCAATTTCAAATTAACAGCGATGCCGGGTGCAGATATGGAAGCAAGACTGATGACGCGGTTTTCCAGTCAAGAGCCGCCCGATATTATTTTTACATCAGATAAAAACCAGATTTTAAAACTGCAAGCGCAGGGCGTATTAATGGAAGATGTGGCGCCATTGCTGGACAAAGTTCCGGCAATTAAAGATGCACTGGACGATAATGCCAAAACCTTTGTCACCCATAATGAGAAGATGATCGGTATCCCCAGACCAACTGAGCAAGGCAATTGGACGGTCATGATTCGGCAAGACTGGCTAGATAATCTTGGGCTTTCTATCCCGACAACTGAGGACGAACTGTTGAATGTCATCCGCAAATTCACCACGGATGATCCGGATCAGAACGGGCAGGCGGACACATGGGGAATAAGTTCAGCGGGCGGCGGCGGCAGCCTGGGCGAGATTGCCAACTTTCAGGGAATGTATGGTCAATTCTACGGATTTCATATTGAAAATAACGAAGTTGTACATCCGGTTACGAGCGGGGTGCACCATCAATTCCTTGATTTCCTAAAGACACTGGTAGATGAGAAATTAATCGACCCTGATTGGTATACACAGGGCTGGGAGCAGCGTAAACCGAAGCTGTTTGGCAACAAAATCGGCATTGCCTGGTATCCTGGCTCAATCGTAGCAGAGCATGAAAGCCTGTATGAGGATAAAGGTGATTATGTCGATGTATGGGAAGCAATTGCTATGCCTAAGGGTACTGCCAACGGTGGTCTTCGTGGTCCAAATGGTCTGGTGAGCGGTGTATATGCTATCTCAGCCAATGCTGCCAAGGATCCAGCCAAGCTGGAGAAAATTGCAGAGCTGCTTGAAGGTGTCAGTTATCCCAATGAGGGCTATTGGGCGATGCGTTGGGGTGTAGGCGCAGATAATCAGGAAGTAACGGATTTGGATAATGGTTTTAAGTTCTACTCTGATACCAAAGACAAGTATCGCAAAGAATATCCTGGCGCATGGGACTACGGAACATGGGTAGCCACTGGTAGAGACAAGGTGATTCAGAGTACAGCTGACGAGCCTAATGCAACAGGTCTGAAGCAATTGGAGCTTGACGATAAAGCAAGAAGTTATCTCGGCTCGCCTAACTTTAACGACCTGCTCGTGCTTGATCCACAGCTGGTATCTGATATTACGAAGGTAACAGATGAATTTGAGATCAAATATATTCTTGGCAAGGAAACGGATTACGACAAGTTTGTAGACAACTGGAAGAAGGCTGGCGGGCAGCGATTGCTTGAGGAAGCGGAGAAGCAGTTTAAAGCAATGGACCTGATTAAGTAATTATTAGGGAGGCTGAATGAATTGCTGTGGAAAACCGGATTATATAAAAATACCTTGCTTGCTGCTTCGCTCTTTGCATTGCTTCTGGCAGGCATATATGTAATGCCGGCAGAGAAGGCAAATGCAGATGGCTGGGTCAAATTGTATACGGAGGAGGGGGCTAGAACCCCTTTCGATTTCAATCAGGCTGCAACAAGAGGACAGAAGTTTTCTTCTGCTGGTTTCGATGCCTTACGGGTAGCTGCACCGAGCTGGGGAAACAACATCGGCAATCTAACATTATCTCTTTACGTCTGGGATACGAATTACGCTCAAACGATAGCTCAGGTTCCCCTTTCACAGAAAACTTTTGTCGATTATAGTGATAATGCTTGGCTGGAATTGGAGACGAATCCGCAGCCGCAAGGGGAATATCTTTGGGTATTGAGCAATCCGATCGAATGGGTCGGTGTCTATGCCTATCAGCGCCAGACAGGCGACACAGCCATATCCTATGTAGACGGTCAGTCTGCTCCAATGCAAAGCTATAATTATCAAGCGGAGACGGGATATGCTTCCGGTGGGTGGAAAGCTTTATATGAGCCAGCAGGCATCAAGGGGCGTTCCATACTGGGAACGTCTGCAGATGGGATGATTGATTCGCGCGGCGCGCGTTTTTATGGAGCGCATTTCGACACGCTCCGCGTGCGGATATCCAGTTATGATCAGGCCCAGCGCAGCATATCCTTATCGCTTTATAAATGGAACTCTAACTATGCTGACAGTGTTGCGGGACAGCCTGTTGTCAGGCAGACGTTTATCAATTTGCCATCCAATGACGATTGGCTGGAACTGAACTTTGATCGTCAGCAGCCTGGCGAGTATGTATGGGTACTTGATGATCGGCATGGTCAAGTCGGAGTTTGGACTTATACAGAAAGTACACATTCGGCACAATCTTTTGTAAACGGTGTCACAAGCGGATTTGGACTTGGAGCGGGTTTTGATTACATCGCTGAGTTGTACAGCTATTCTTCCGTTAAGCCAAGTGCTGCTTTGGCGCCTGTAGGACCGATCAGTCTGACTACAGGAGAGACGGGAGAATTCTATGGCGGTGCTGCCAATGCTGCGGGTATCGCTCAGGCTTATCTGTTCGATTGGGGAGATGGCAGTATGTCGATGTCTGCTCCGGTTGCTCCAATGAATGGCAACGAGACACATCGCAAAGGACGTTCCTCGCATGCATGGACAGAGCCGGGTATCTATTCGGTCAAAGTTCGCGCATATGATAAGGATGGTAACCCGGCAGAAACATGGTCGCCGCCTATGCAGGTTGCCGTAACAGGCGCAAGCTTGGATCAATCGATTACGCTGCAGGCGATTACAGCTTCATCGGAAGTAAGTGCTGCTTACTCCGCTTCCAAAGCCAATGACAATGATCCTCAGACGTATTGGTCCAGTTCTCTGTCCTCGTTCCACGGATTTCAAGAGGAGCAATTGGTGGCTGATCTGGGAAGTTTCTATACCGTGGACCGATTGCTGCTGACACCGCGTAAAGATGGAGAGGGGTTTCCGCGGGAATTGACTCTGTCTTACAGTACAGATGGACAAATTTGGCATAATATTCCGATTCACCAGAACGCCATTGTCCCGAATGTGGATGATCATATTTTATCGCTGGAAACCGGAGGGATAGCAGCTCGTTATTTCAAGCTGGCAGCTAATAGACTCGGCAGGATTGACCAGGGACAGTATGGTTTCCAATTGGCTGAATTACAAGTAATCGGCAAACCGGGAACGAGATTTTATACATCTCGGGGTGGTGCCTTCGATGCGGATTGGAGCAATATGTATACGGTTTACGGTTTGGCGCAGAACGAATTGACGCCTGAGGGCAATCGTTGGCTGAACGGACCTGGAGGCATTCTTGGTATCGGTCCGACAGAATGGCAGCTGTGGTCTGCTCAGAAGCTGAGCTGGACCAAGGAGGAGTGGCTGAAAGAGGAGCTTTACAAGCAAATGGTGAACGTGCCGATGGATGCGGATGGATTTGTCTGGGCGCATACATTCGGGCAGAAGCATCTTGATTTGTCCAAGCATTACTCTAACAATCCGCTTTATATACTTGGCGTACACCGTCTATATATGTGGACAAGAGATCATGCTCTGTTGACCGATCCGCTGCCGCCGCTTCCTAACCCAAGTGCTCCAGCCTACCCTGCCGGCGTGGATACGATGCTGAATAAGGTGCGTAAAGCAATGGCGTTTATATTGACAGAGCAGCAAGGCAGCAATGGACTGCTGATTAATAGTGGTCCGGAAAATGATGGAACGGCAACAGCTCATGCATCCAACTATTGGGACAACTATCCGATGGGATACAAGAGTGCCTATGAAAATATATTGTTTTACGGCTCGGTTGAGGCAATGGCGGAATTGGAGAATGCTGTTGGAGACGCGTCCAAGGCTGCGCAGCTAAGAGCTCAGCTTCCGAATATTAAGCAGGCTTTCAATGAAACGTTCTGGGATGCGCAGTTGGGACGCTATATTGGAGCAATTGATATTATCGGAGAGAAACATGATTACGGGTTTACTTTCCTCAATGCTATGGCTGTCATGTATGGCCTTGCGGATCAGGAGCAGGCTGATGATATATATAGTTGGCTGGATGGAGAACGAATAATTGCAGGAGATACATCAACAGGCTCCGATATTTATTATTGGCAGTGGGCGCCTAGAGCCAATACGCTTGCTATAGAAGCGAGGCAACCCCATTGGTGGTACAGCTACAATGGAGCGATTAGTGTTGGTGCCGGAGGGAGTGCTACGTACGGCAATCATCTGGAGAACGGCGGAGCAATCTTCTACACGTCATACGATGATATGATGGGCAGTCTAAAGCTTGCAGGAGGAGCTGACCGTGCATTTGGTCGAATGGAGCAAATTATAGAGGAATTTCATCAGGACGAATTGCGCAGAGACCCTGCCAACAATGTTGGTGCTCCATGGACAGTTGGTATTATCGGCGAGTATCCCGAGTCGGGGATTGTACCACTTATTATGGGAGATGGTTTTTTGGGGTTGAGTGCCAAAGCGGACGGTTTGCATATTAAGCCGAATCTGCCATCAGAGCTGGAGAGCGCCGGGCTGCGTGAAGTTGTTTATGCGGGTCAAACCTATCATATACAGGGCGATCGAAACGCAACAGCGGTTTCTGTTCTCTCCATGCCTGACGGTTCGATTGAAGTGATTGTCCCCAATGGAGAGGAATATGTGTTGTCTGCACCAAGCTCGCTTGTCAGCCGTTAATCGAATTGTAAATAAAAAAGAAATAGCAAAAAGGAAGAATGAGTATGACAAAAGCAAAATGGATTTGGTATCCCGGAGATTTCGAGCTTTGGCTGCATGCCAGAACGATGCTGAACCGGGACGAGCGAGGAATGTACATTCCGCCCATATGGAAAATCGATCTGCATCACCCTAACGTCAAGTTTTATAAAGTAGTGGAACTAACGAAACCAGAGGTTGTGAGCATTGCAGCTAACGGACGGTTTAATGTTATGGTAAATGGTCAGTATCGCTATGATGCCAAAACTTGCTTTGAGCTGGAAGCGGGCAGAAGTGAAATCGTTGTTTCCATGATGAATGATCAAAGCTTGCCGACGCTCTATATTGATGGTCCCTCAGTGCGTTCCGACAATACTTGGTTTGTGTCCTATCAAAATAATAAGTTTGTGCCCGCCGCATCCTGGATCTTTGATCAAAGGGAGCAGCCGCCAATAAAGTACAGATTGGCAACGGAGCGAATCAAGCCGACTACAACGGAAATTATTGAACCTGGCGACTGGCTGATCGATTTTGGTCGTCAAACATTTGGCTATGTGGTGCTTAACGGATTGCAGGGGAAAGGCAAGGTTCACGTCTTCTACGGAGAGTCTCAGGAAGAGGCGCTGTCTGAGGCTTACTGCGAAACCTTTGATATCGCTCATATTGAGCAGGAACAGGCGAGAGAATTCGTATTCTCTCAAGGAAGGGCCTTCCGTTATTTGCGGGTAAGAACCGAGCAAGGATTACAATTGCAAGAGATTAGCGCATTATATGAATATTTGCCGCTGGAATATAAAGGGGCCTTTCGTTCTTCTGATCCCGATCTGAACGAGATTTGGGAGGTATCCCTGCGGACGCTTCATCTGAATACAAGAGAGTTTTTCTTGGATGGGATCAAGCGGGATCGCTGGGTTTGGTCGGGTGACGCCTACCAAAGCTTTCTGATGAACTACTACAGCTTTTTTGACGATGCCGTTTGCCGTCGGACGCTAATAGCGCTGCGCGGCAATGATCCGGTAGAAATTCATCTTAATACCATTATGGACTATACTTTTTACTGGATTATTTCGTTGGAGGATTATTTCCTCTATACTCATGATGAAGACTTTATCTCCATGATGTATCCAAAGCTTGTATCTCTTATGGAATTTTGCCTTGGTCGTACTAATGCGGATGGAATGATAGAAGGAGTACCGGGGGTGGATTGGGTCTTTGTAGATTGGGCGGATATGAGCAAAGATGGCGAGCTTTGTGTGGAGCAAATATTGCTTTGCCGTTCTCTTGAAGTGGCAAGCAGACTGGCTCGGAAATTCGGGGATGAGAAGGCAGCAATACGTTATGAGCGATTGGCTGCTGACCTGATAAACAAAGTGCTCGACATATTCTGGGATGATCATCAGGGCGGACTTGTGCATAGCCGCAAGGATGGCACGTTGAACTTGCATATGACCAAATATGCCAATTTGTTTGCTGTTTTGTTTGGTTATCTCACACCAGAGCAAAACAGTATCGTTGCCAAAGAGGTATTGACTAACCCTTCCGTCCAACCGATCAAAACGCCATATATGAGATTTCATGAACTGGCCTGTCTTTGTGAATTGGGCGAGCAGGATTATGTCCGAAAGGAGATACTATCCTATTGGGGCGGCATGTTGAGGCTTGGAGCAACATCGTTTTGGGAGGAGTATGATCCTAACGTACAAGGGGCGCAGCACTACGAAATGTATGATCGTCCGTTCGGCAAGAGCTTATGCCATGCTTGGGGAGCTAGTCCAATCTACTTGTTAGGGAAGTATTATCTCGGTGTATGTCCTACTGCTCCCGGCTACCAGCAATATACGGTTAAGCCAAAGCTTGGCGGTCTGGAGTGGTTGGAGGGGACGGTGCCTACTCCTCATGGAGAGGTGGAGGTATATGCTGATGCATCAACCATCCGGGTCAAACCTGCGTCATTCGGCACGGGGATGCTTCGATTCCGTTCAACAGTGCCGCCCTCTGCATCCGCAGGGGTTATACATTCATTAGGGAACGGTGAATATGAGTTGACACTGGAATCAATCGGAGGTATCTATGAGGTAAGCTATAGAGCTGAGAAGGGGAATCTGCAATATAAAGCAGATCAAGTAGAAACGCCATAGCTGCTAAGGGGCTGGAACAAATTGAATAAATGGCGTCGTTTCAAAATGAGGAATCTTCCGTTATTCGTGAAGGTTTCTCTCGTTTTTTCGCTTGTGGTCACGTTTTTTATTTTATTAATCGGCTATAGCTCATACCTGATCTATCGATCCAATATGGAAACTCAATCACGAGATTATGTCCAGCAGATTTTGGAGCAGACCAGCGCTCGTATGGACAGTTATGTTGATGAATTGCTGCTCATCCCCCAGCTCATTGTCAACGCACCCGAAGAACGGGAGGTTTATGAGCTGCTGCGTCAATCCAATCATCCTGAAGCATCGCGTTCATTGTCATATACGCTGGAATTGCATGCTATATTGAATCGGCTTAATTTTCGAACGGGAGAGAATCTTCAGGCGATCACTTTCTATACGGCTGCCGGGGAAGCTTATGTGCTGAGCAAAGGCGGAGGTATGTGGATCAAGGGAGACTATCATGATCAACCGTGGCACGAAGAGCTTGATACAAACTTTTATTCACCAACGATCTGGGGGACGTTCCAGGACAAATCATTAGCCGGGAAGCCCTATGTTTTCTCTATTCTGCAACCCATTCATGGTTTGGAGAAGGGACAGATCGAAGGTGTTATTCAAATTTCCGGCTCACTTGAAGCGATAAGCGATATTATTCGCAAGGTGAGCTTCGGGGAGGCAGCGATTGTTTATGCACTTGATCATCGCAACCAGATTGTATTTTCTACCAATCAATCTTCTATCGGGCAAGCCTGGAATGATTCCTATCATTTCAAATGGAATGAGAGAAACGTTGGAGCGGACTCATTCGAGCTGATCGTGCAGGACAAGCCTCATTTGCTTAGTTATAACTGGTCTTCCGACTCTGGCTGGAAGATTATTTCTATTATTCCAAGCCAGAATTTGAGCAAAGGCATTAATCAGATCAAACTTTGGACATATGTAATCGTTGCTTCAGGTATTGTGATCGTATTTGGAATGGCATTTGCTATTGCCTACGGGTTTACCAAGCCTCTACGCAAGCTAAGCGATCGCATCCAGCATTATGACCTACAGGATTTGACTTGGACTAGAAGGGTTGATCGATTAGACGAGATTGGCCAGTTATCTAATTCTTTTCAGAAAATGATTAAGCGAATGAACGTTCTTTTTAGTGAAGTCACTCATGAGAAAGTATTGAAGCAGGAAGCGGAGATTAAGGCGCTGCAGAGTCAGATCAATCCGCATTTTATGCATAATACGCTTGAAACGATACGTATGACGTACAAGTCGGGGCGTCAGGAGAATGGGGAGCAGGGGCTGGTATCTTTGGGGCACGTCCTTCGTTATCATGCCGCGCATGCGCAGGATCATGTGCCATTCTCTGTCGAACTTGAATTTTTGAGTAAATATTTAAGCTTGCAGAAGCTTCGTTATGGAGAACAACTGACGGTTCATATGAATGTGAATCCTGAGGTGTGCAACTATTCCATTCCGTATATGATTGTTCAGCCTCTTGCGGAAAATGCGCTTAAATACGGCATATCGCCTTTTGATCATACCATTACACTAACCATTCGGCTTGGTATTCATGACGGCTTCATAACGGGCGATGTCATTGATGAGGGAAAAGGAATGTCGGCTGATACTCTGGAACAGGTGATGGAACAAATGAGCAGATCAGGCAGCCATGCACAGGGAAGGATCGGTCTTGCCAATGTCTATCAGCGCTTGCAATTGCTGTTCGGGCCGACAGCTGGACTAACTATTGAAAGTCATGAAGATGTCGGGACGATTGTCAGTTTCCACTACCCGATCAACGAACGCAACAAGGGGGACTTACAATATGCGAATCCTGATCGTAGATGATGAGCAGGAAATTCGATTGGGCATTGGTCAACTTTTGAAAGCCTCTACCTTGGCTGATCGGCTGGAAATTGTCGGAATGGCGAAAGACGGGGCGGAGGCGCTGGCCATTGCAGGCAGCAGGCATGTGGATTTGATTATTACGGATATCCGCATGCCTGGCATGAGCGGTCTGGAGCTTATCCGTCATGTCCGAGCGGCAAACACAATGATCCAGTTTGTTATCTTAAGTGGATATGACGACTTTGGATATGCACGGGATGCCATGCGTTACGGGGCAATGGATTACTTGCTGAAACCAGTGGATGAGCAGGAATTGATCGGGATTGTCGGGCGGCTGATTGAACATACAGAAAAGAAAAATGAGCCGTTGCTTCATTTGTCAGAAGAAGAATTTCGTGTTGCAGGACAAGAAAAGGACTGGAAAACAATTGTGCTGTGCCATACAGATGATCTGCCGCAACAGCGGGTCTTGGAACTTGGTGGAGAGTCGCTGCTGCAGTGGATATTAGTGAAGGCACTCTTGGAAACAGCGCGCGAGCTGGGGAATATTTACTTCCTATCTGGAGATTCAGCAACGCTTTTTCGTTATTCGTTTGGACTGATTGCATCAAGTAAAGAGGAGTTGAAGAACAAAATCGATGCATTTGCGCAGCGCGTACACCGTTTCTGCAGCGATAGCGTCAAGGTGTCTGTCAGCTTCGGAATATCGGAGCTTGAACAACGGGACGCATATTTGCAAGATGAGCAGCACTATGCCATGGCTTTTATTCGGGCAAATCATGCGTTATTCTCTCGCGTGCTGAGGGGAAGCGGCATTTATTATGCAGATGAACTGGGAAAGTGGAAACAGCATTGTATTAGTGAACGACTTGAGGCGGCATTGGATATGAAAGATAGCCAACGGATAATGAATGAAATCGATGTACTAATCGATCGATGCGCACAAGAAGTGAGTATCGGTCCGTTCATTCTATCGCTGGAGAGACTTTTATTTCTTGTTCATCATCGCTGGCAGGTAGAGCTCGCCACATCGGAAAGCTCCAGTATGCTGGAGATGAAGAAGATGTCTGAAAAATTGCTTTGGTCGAGCAGCACGGAGTCGTTAAGAATAAGTCTGATGAAGTGGCTGCAGGGCGTTCTTGCCAGATTGGACCCTGGCAAACAAGAGGGGCAAGTGCTCGATCGGGCGAAGAAATATATTCAAGCTAACCTCCAGCATCCTGTAAATTTGGCTGAGCTTAGCGAAGAAACGCATGTTTCCCCGCAATATTTGAGCAAGCTGTTCCGTGAAAAGTCTGGTGAAACCTTTATTGAATATATGACGAGGCTGCGGATGGAGGAGGCGAAGCGACTGCTGATGGAATCAGGTGTAAAGGTATATGAGGTAGCCAGTCAAGTCGGTTACAGCCAGTGGAAGCATTTCAGCCGTGTTTTCCGCAAGTATACCGGATACAGTCCATCCGAGTACAAAAATGGTATAATTGTGTCCCCGTATGATTTTGAAAGAAAAAAGTAGTTTTATATTTCTCGATCATATTACCAAATGTTTCTAAAACCTGATGTAGCTGCATATATATGCAGTGAAAAGGAGAGTGGTCGATATGGACAAGGCTGTAAAACGTTATCACCAGCTCAAAGAAAAACAGAAACAATTGGAAGATGAAATGACTGAGCTGCGTCGTGAGATTCTGAAATATTGCGAGGAACAACAAGCTGATGATATGAGGCTGGGCGGTTGCAGAGTACGGATTGTACGGCAGGAGCGCAGAGACTATGATACTAATAAGCTTTTTGAGGCATTGCCTGATCCGAAGCTTTGGGGCATGGTATCCAAACCGGATTCCACAAAAATAGCCAGTCTGGTCAAGTTGAACGTAATTGGCGAGGAGCGTCTGAAGGACACATATTCCTTAAAACATATTACTTTGCTTCATGTTGATAAAGTCTAGCTTTATACTTGTTGAGAAAAAGCAGGACCGAATTAGCAAGCAAAGTTGCGATTATGCTTAGGCTTAGGAAGTTAGAACAGCTGTAACTGTATGGTATATGTATAAAGCCCCTTTCTTAGCATGTGTATGAGAAAGGAGCTTTATTTTTATTATTTTGAAGTCTTCTCTGCATATTGAAGTTCGTTGCTCTGTTGCATTTGATTCTGCGGATGCTTTGTATTTGGTTTTGCAGATGGCTTAATAAAGAACGCCATAATTAAGGCTGCAATGGATATGGCACCCAATATGCCGAAGGCTGCGGTAATACCATGAACCATTGGATCAGCTAACTGGTTTTGGGCTGCTTCAATAGTTCTCTCCGACATTATTGTAATTAATATAGCTGCTCCGATAGAGGAAGCGACGGTGCGTAATGTATTGTTGACAGCTGTACCGTGTGCAATGAGATGAGTTTTTAACTGGTTAATCCCCGAAGTCATAATTGGCATAATTACCAGCGCGATACCAAACATTAATACGGCGTTAATTACCATCATATACGCATATGTGGTGGTCGATGTAATTGTACTGAACAGCAGCGCAGCTGATGTCACTATCGCAAGACCGGTAATTGCCAAAGGTCGTACACCAATCTTATCGAATAGTTTGCCCGTAATTGGCGACATAATTCCCATAATAATTGCACCAGGCAATAACATAAAACCGGATTCCAAAGCTGTATAGCCACGAGCGTTCTGCATATATAAAGGTAAAAGAAGCTGTACACCTGCACTGCAAATCATTACAAACATACCGATAATAACGCTCATGCTGAATATTTTATTTTTAAATACGCGCAGTTCCAGCAATGGCTTTTCAATAACAAGCTGTCTCCAAACGAAGAGGATAAGAGCTATAAAGCCGGCAATAATTGTAATAAGCACTTCCGGGCTGTCCCAGCCCTGCTTCCCTGAGCTGCTGAACCCATACAATAGACCACTGCAGCCAATTGTTGAGAGGACAACAGACAAAATATCGATTTTAGGATTGGCTTGCTTCGGTTCATTTTTAAGTATAAAGATAGCTAACAAAATAACGATGAGTACAATTGGCAGGATCATATAGAATAGTGCTCGCCAGACAAAGTTTTCTACAATCCATCCAGATAGTGTTGGACCGATGGCAGGTGCAAAGGCAACTACCAGACCAACCATCCCCATAGCTGCTCCGCGTTTTTCTACAGGAAACATCACTAACAGAATCGTTTGGATTAACGGCATCATTACGCCTGCCCCGCAAGCTTGTAATATTCTTCCTGCCAGCAGCATTGGAAAACTTGGTGCTAATGCTCCAACTAAAGTTCCGACTGCAAAAAAAGACATGGCGGTGATAAATAGTTTTTTTGTTGAGAATTTCTCAATTAAATAAGCTGTTACAGGAATTAATACACCATTAACAAGCATAAATCCAGTCGTAAGCCATTGTGCAGTTGTAGCATCAATAAGCAAATCCTTCATGATATGAGGCAGTGCAGTATTGAGCAATGTCTGATTTAACACGACGACAAAGGCGCCGGCAAGGATGACTGCGATCAGCAGTGCTTTATTTATACCTTGTTCGGACTGAGGCTGTTTTAACATATTTATTCACTCCTTTAATTGACGGGCTTCTAGCAAAATACGGTCTCAAAATGAGGTTAAGATGTAATTTGAAAGAAATCTTCCGAAGATATATACAATGAGTATAATATTGAACTCAAAGTATTACTCGCTTATAGTAAACCTTTCTGAATATAAAATCAACTTAAAAATAAACTTTTGTTATAATTTTAGAATTGGGGTATAAGTGTTATAATATATTTATAAAAAGGGGGAGTAACGTGCAGACTAGAAAACAAGAAATAATAGATGCGGCTATTCAGCTGTTTAGTGAACAGGGCTACCATGCTACTTCTGTTCAGGATATATTAAATCGGTGCAATATTTCCAAAGGGACATTTTATAAGTACTACCAGTCAAAAGGGGAGTTGCTTCGAGCAACACTTTTATATATTGATGATAAAATAAATATGGAGCGCGATCGCATACTAACAGGAGAAGATGTCTCCAATAAAGATATATTTGTACAGCAGTTGGTGGCTGTTATGACCTATCGCAAAGAGTACAATCTAAGTGCCCTTATTGAAGATGCGCTTGCTTCTAATGATGATGCTGATCTCATAGCTTTTATCAAACAATTGCGCATGCGGTTGACAAGCTGGAGTTATTTGCGTTTTCAACAAATATTCCCCAAATACTATGAAGTGTATTTATTGGATGCGACTTTAGCTTTTAAGGGGATGTTGCAAAGTATGATGTTCATGAATGCGGCTATATCCAAGCCGATGCCAATTAGCACTATATGTCAATATAGTCTGGCTCGAATTGAAGAATTATTGACGGTAGTTGAGCAAAAACAAATTAGGCTATTCCAGGTGGAAGAATTGGATGAATCTCTTTTGAAATGGGAGGAAAGCGACTTTTCCTATAAAGAGCTGGCACTAAGCACAGGGAGCATAAGAAAGCTCATCGAAAAAAGAATGACAAACCATGCAGATCGCCAGCAGATGGCATATGATTTAACTATGTTTATTCAGGAAGAGGTTGCAGCAGACAGTCCTAAAAAGTCTGTAATCGAAAGTGCTATGACCACATTAATGCATATGAAGGAATTAAATGAAACGCCAGAACTTTTAGCCTATTTCAATACTCTGGATAAGTTAGGGTTTCAAGTGGTTAGCGAATAAAAGCAAAGATGAGAAGAGGGTGTCCAATAGTCAGTGAAAGCTGGCTTTGCAGACATCCTGTTTTTATTTTTGCAGCTAAGTTGTTTATTCATAGTTAATCTACAGCCTCATAGCAACCGTTGGCACATGCTATGACTCAATAGAAGCGTAGAACTCGCCCATATGTTTGGAAAGCCTCTTATTTTATGATTGACGACATTTAAGAAACATGGTACGATACGAAAAATTAGTATAAAGAACTTTGTTTTGTATATAAAACTATATACGGAACTGTATATGCAATTATGAGGCGAAGGGGTTTGACAAATGAGTGAAGCTTATCTTCTTTATGTAGATCCAAACGGTAATGATAGTAACAGTGGTACAGCAGAATCTCCTTTGAAAACGCTTTACGGAGCAAGAGAAGCGATTCGCGCCATAAAGCGTACAAACGGTTTGCCTAATGGCGGTATTACCGTTCTTCTTGGTGAAGGGATATATAGGCATGAGCAATCATTTATACTTGAGGAGCAGGACTCTGGTACAGCGGAAGCACCTATTGTATATGCAGCTGCCGCAGGGGCGGATGCCAGAATAATCGGGGGTATTTCGCTGCCGACCAAGCATTTTATTCCAGTGACCGATGAGTCGGTCAAGGTAAGATTGCGAGATGAGGTGCGTGATCTTGTTCAGCAAATTGACTTAAAAGCATTAGGATTAAAGAAATTTGGCCAAATCTCCAAAACAGGTTTTGGATTGCCTGCGACTGCAGCAAATCCCGAGCTGTTTTTTAATGGTTCGGTGATGTCGCTTGCACGATATCCGAATCAAGGCTATGAAACAATTGATCAGATTATTGATCCGGGAGGTTTTCCGCGCGATTTTGATGGCAATGAGGAGAAGATTGCAGAGGAGTTCGATAAAGACGCTGTGTTCCAATTTAGAGATGATCGCCCTTTGCATTGGGAAAATACCGGAGATATATGGATGTACGGTTATTGGCAGTGGGACTGGGCGGACGGAAATTTACGTATTAAGTCGATAGATTCCGCCAAAAGAACGATTACAACTGAAGGTGCCAGCTATTACAGCATGCGTGCCGATCAGCGCTACTATTACTACAATATATTGGAAGAATTGGATGAGCCGGGAGAGTGGTATTTGGATCGGAAAAAAGGGGTTTTGTATTTTTATCCGCCTGCACCGCTTGAAACATCGCCGGAAACAGCTAATGTGGAGCTTTCGCTTTTGGCTGAACCGCTTGTTTTATTGAATAATGTTCAACATATTGCTTTTGAGAAATTGACCTTCGAGGTTGCCTGCGGCTCAGGCGTACAGATAATAGATGGCAACGATAACGTTGTATCGAACTGTACCTTGCGTCGATTGGGTGGTATGGCAGTTGAGATAGGTGAGAAAAGTGAAGAGGGAGTCGATTCTGCCACTGGCGAGCGTCAAGAGAGATATATTCGCGGAGGCAAGCGAAATGGGGTAGTGGATTGCAAAATCTATGATACAGGTGTAGGCGGAATTGTACTATCCGGCGGAAGCAGGATCACGCTTGAGGCTGGAGAGAATTATGCGCGCTTCAATGATATTTCAAATTACAGCCGTCTTAAACTTACGTATAGCGCTGGAATTGAATTAATTGGTGCGGGACAAACAGCTGCCAACAATTATATACATCATGCTCCTCACGTTGGAATACTTTTATATGGTAACGATCATATAGTAGAGTATAATGAGATTTACAAGGTTCTTATGGAAACCGGAGATGCCGGAGCAATCTATATTGGACGGGACTGGACAGAGCAGGGCAATATTATTCGCTATAATTTTGTTCATCATATTCATAATGATGTATCGCTCGCGCATATGGGCATCTATTTGGATGATATGGCATCGGGTGTGGAGATATATGGCAATGTGCTTTATGATGTGGAAATGGCGGTTTTAATAGGCGGGGGACGGAGCAATGTATTTCGTGACAATTTGATTTTGAATTGTGCTCGCTCTGTACAGCTTGATGCTCGCTCCATGCCGGGAGAATGGGCAGCCAAACACTCGCAGCAAGGAGAGGTTATGCATCGCAGATTGCTTGCTATGCCCATTCATTCCGAGCCGTGGAGAAACAAGTATCCTGCTCTGCTAACGCTTTGGGAGGATATGCCGTCTTGTCCGAAATATAACACAGTGGAGCGCAATGTTATCTATAAGACAGGCATCACGCATACTGTTGGAAAAGAAACTATTTCGGATCATGAAGATACTATGCTGATTGACAAATATGCCCGCCAATACGGAATCATACAAAAAAATTTGGTGACGAATGAGGATTTATCCTTTGCGAATGAACAGGAACAAAACTTTGCCCTGCGACCAGATTCTCTCGTATTTGATCAGATTCCGGATTTTGAGAATATCCCGTTTGCACAAATAGGATTAACAAAATAAGCCATCTTCAGTGCTGTCGATGAACGATGATCGTTTATCGACAGCCTTACATACGCCTCTATTATATTGCATTCATTGCATAAACAAAGAATTGGAGGTCATGCTTTTGTCTACAAGATGGAGAAGCAGTTATTTTATTCGTCTAGCGCTCTCGTATACGGTGCTGGCACTTATCTTGATTGGATTTACGGGAGGGTACTTGCTTAATAATGCTAATAAAATGGTTATAAACGAGATAGCCAAAGATAGTGACTATACTCTGCAGAAAGTGAAAAGTGCTGTGGAGGATAATTATCTGCAAGCATATGAGAGCGTTTTCAATAATCGAATTTTTTCGATTGTCAGTCCTAGAAGCGAAGATGCCCTTAAGGATTTGGTTGATGAAACTGCGGAAGGAAAGTCTTCAAAAATTGTTAGCTTTATCGTCAACTTGGCTTTGATCAAAGAGATGACGAAAGGGATAGATGGAATAACTGTGTACTTTAAACATGGCAACTATGTGGTGGATGATCAGAGATATTATGAGATGCCGACGAACTCAGCTGACATTGCCTTTATCGAGAGGCTTGATGACATCCCTGTTCAATCCTGGTTGATTCGCAGTAAGCCGGAGACGGATAGCAATGTGTTGACGTACATCTATACTTTGCCTGGCAGAAGCAAGCTGACTAGTGTTGCGGGGTATTTATATTTGGATATCGATCTGGCTTATTTGAATAAAACGATGGAACTGGCGCTTAATTCCCCGCAAACTCAATTATTTGTTTTTGATAAAAATGGAGATTTGATTATACACAATGATAATTTTAATGAGGAGAGTATGGCACTTGCCAAAAATGCGGTTCATAATCTGACGAGCAGCAAAGCCTCTTCTGGAAGTACAACATTAGAATCCGGGGATAACGTTATATCTGTTTTATCGAATGAGGAGTCTGCCAATGCTTGGACCTATGTGGTGATTCGACCGATGGAATCATTTTTGCTTGCCGCGAATCAGATGAAGCATCAAGTATGGGCAGCCTGTCTGATCGCCCTTCTTGCGGGAGTTTTAATTGCCTTCTTGCTTTCCCGTCATTTCTATACCCCTCTAAAAAAACTGCTCTATTCCATACGAGACCTGTACAACGGACCTGCTCAAGTAACGGAAGGAACGGAATATACAGCTATCCAGCATATGTTGAAATGTATTGATTTGAATTTGTTGAAGATGAAGGATGAAGTGCGTTTAAAACAACTTTCAGGATTGGTAACGGGACAAGTAACAGCCGCCGGGTTTGACCAATTACCTGCTATTCCCCTTGAATGTCATTATGTTGCCGCTTATATCGTAACGGAGTCGAAAGAAAGCGAGTCATTTGGTTTTGTGCTGAAGGAACACATAGGTATCGCGTCAGAGGCTATTCAATTAAGCGCTGTAGAGTGGGTACTGCTAGGATTTTTTTATGAGAGCAATAGTGATAGTGTAGAATCCTTCAAAAAAAATCTCTATTCGTTATCCACCAACTCCGAGCTTCCGTTTACTGCAGGCATAGGAAAAGTTGCAGAATCCATTGATGACATCCATCGTTCTTACCAAGAAGCAAGACATGCTTATAGATATACTTTTTTAGATAGTTTAGCATTCATTGTTTCATATGAAGAGGTGTCCCCTGATCAAAGATCGATTCTTTCGGTTGATCTGCCTTATTATTTGTTGCAGAATAAGGTTTTGGCAGGGGATGGCATTGAAGTCGAGCAATGGTTCGAGCGATCCATAGTCGAGATTGAGGCGGAAAATATAAGTATCGATGCTATAGAGCTTGTATGCTTGCATATCGGCACTATTATTTCTCAGATTGCCAATGAGCAAAAGCTCAATCATTTGTTTCCGACGCTGAACATTCATGATCAAATTAAGTATAGCACGTTAAATCATGTTCTTATTGCACTAAGGGAGCAGGCAAGAAGTATGGCAGAGTATATGAAGGAAAGTCGAACTGATAATCATGCAGAGAAGATGAATGAGTTGAAATTGTTTATTAAGGACCATTTGTCTGATGATCTGTCACTGGAAAGCTTGGCGGCTCGTGTACAGTTGTCTTCTAATTATGTTTCGACCTTGTTTGGCACCATTACTGGTGAATCGTTCACGGAGTATTTAAATAGGGTTCGACTGGAATCTGCTGCACTTATGCTTGTGGATCAAAGGGAATTAACAGTTGGAGAGGTGGCTACCGCTGTAGGCTATCGAAATGCACAGTATTTTTGTACACGCTTCAAAGCAAAATATGGTATTACTCCACTACAGTACCGAAATTTGGAACGGCAAAAAAAACTTGTTTTGGAATCCTAATATGTTGCAAGAGGCTCCTGTCTGAATAGGCGGAGTCTTTTTTTTATAAAAACCTCCAATATCATGTAGAGATAATCGGCAGAAGGCGTGATATTATACGTTTTTTTCGAGTTTGGAAATTTTTAAAATTGTTTAGAAGGAATTGCAATAGACGCTTGCAAAAAAAATCACTTATTCTGAGATAAAGGAAAAACACGGAAAGGAAGAGAGCAGCTATGCAGACGGACGCACAACCTAACGGTACTTCAACTGTAAATAGAAAAAAACAAAAACGGGTTATTATCAAGGAACCTTTCTCCTGGAATCGGAATTGGAAGCAGTATAAAAAATACAAATATATATTGCTGATGCTGGCGCCTGCCCTTATATGGTATTCTATTTTTCATTATGGACCCCTTTATGGGATACAGCTGGCTTTTAAAGATTTTAATATTACAAAAGGCATTGTGGACAGTCCTTGGGTCGGTTTGAAACACTTTTATGCGATGATGACAGGAGCGCAGGATTTCTATTTGATTGTGAGAAACACGGTTATTATTAGCTTTTATCATCTGCTGTTTGGTTTCCCGGCTCCTATATTGTTAGCTATATTATTGAATGAATTACGACTTAAGTTTTTTAAGAAAATAGCGCAAACGCTTACATATTTACCCCATTTCTTATCGTGGGTAGTTGTAGCCAGTTTTATGTTTACAGTACTCTCCCCATCCAGCGGCATCGTCAACGCGATTATTAGCTGGTTGGGCTTTGAACCAATCTATTTTCTAGGCAAAGCAGAATATTTCCGGTTTACATTGATTGCAACCTCAATTTGGAAGGAGGTAGGCTGGGGAGCCATTATCTATCTGGCTGCTATTGCAGGTATCGATCCGGGTATGTATGAGGCAGCTGTTATGGACGGGGCGAGCCGATTCAAACAGTTTGTATATATTACATTGCCATCGCTTTTGCCAGTAATTACGATTATGTTCATATTGAGAATTGGCAACGTGCTGGACGCTGGTTTTGATCAGGTGCTTAATATGTACTCGCCGGCAACGTACAGTGTGGGGGATATACTGGATACTTACGTTTATCGAGTAGGTTTGGAGCAGATGCAATTCAGCTTTGCGACAGCTGTTGGACTTTCAAAAAATATTGTTGCGCTTATCCTTGTCTTATTGACAAACTACATTGTAAAACGCGGGGGACAAGAGGGGCTTATATAAGAGACAGTTTGCTGCGGGGAGGAAGACGTTCTATGAAAATGACATTTTATGAAAAAGTATTTCAAGTGTTTTTAGTTATATTTTTAAGCTTACTATGCTTAAGCATGGTGTATCCTTTTCTGCATCAGCTGACTTTATCGGTTAGCGACGGTGCGGCGAGATTAGGCGTTAGCTTAGTACCGCAGGGCTTTTCGCTAAACGCATATGCCAGCCTCTTTCGAACTAGTGAAATATGGACGGCATTCGGAAATTCCCTATTCCGTACTATAGCGGGCACGCTTGCGATGATGCTGGTCATGTCATTTGCCGCTTATGCTCTATCCAAGAAAGGACTGCCGCATCGGAAATTTTTTACCACCATTATTATTATGACCATGTTTTTTAGTGGCGGTTTGCTGCCTTCTTATATGCTTATTAAAAGTTTAAACCTGTTTGATACACGTTTAGTATTTATTCTTCCCAGTCTGATTAACACCTTTTGGCTTATTATTATGAGAAATTTTTTCATGCAGTTATCGGAAGAAATCGAGGAGTCTGCCAAGATTGACGGGGCCAACGATATTCGAATTTTTTGGCAAATTGTTATTCCTGTATCTATGCCAATCATTGCAACTATGATTCTTTTTTGTACTGTGTACCATTGGAATGCCTGGTTTGATGCATTGATGTACACGCGTGATCAAGGCTTGCTTGTGTTGCAAATATATTTGCGCCGTCTCATTATTAACCAGGACGAATCTATGATTAATGCCGTATTGGTCACGACAAATGCACCGCCTTCGGAATCGCTGAAAGCAGCCGCGCTAATCTTTACGACGGTACCTATTCTGGTCGTATATCCTTTTTTGCAGAAACACTTTGCACAAGGGATTCTAGTAGGATCGGTAAAGGGGTAAGGAAAATAGGTTCGCCGGTTGTTATTCATACAACAGAATTATCTAAAAAATAAAGGGAGGCTTTACACATGAAAGGTAATATGGTCAAAATGCTGGTATTATCATTAACCATTATGTTGGCGTCAACTGCTTGTGGAGGAAATACCAAGGAAGGCAAGAACAACACGCCAAACTCATCGCCAAATCCTACAACAGCTACAGAAGAAACGAACACAGAGCAAGAAACGGAAGAGCCTGTCGAAATATCCTGGCTTAACTTCTATTTGCCGGGAAAGGACACGATGATTCAAAAATATGTGGAGGAGCTGTTTAATGTCAAAATTACTCCATTAGGCTATGATCGTTCCAACTGGCAGCAGCAAATCAATATTATGCTTGCTTCTGGTGTAAGACCGGATTACTTTGGCAATACAGATTTAAGTTTTCCAGATTTTCTTGGCTATGTGGAACAGGGGTTGATTGGGGAACTGCCTCAGGAAAAAATACGCGAGTATGCGCCTAAATATTCGGCAATGGTTGATAAATATGATCCGACCGCTTGGAATGTAGCTGTTGTCAATGGTAAGAATTACGGGATTCCAAGAATTTATGGGGAAGGCGGGTCACCCTTCCTGCCAGCCTACAATAAACAATGGCTAAAAAATATAGGCTATGATGCTGCCCCGGAAACATTGGAAGAGCTGGAGGATGTATTAACGAAATTCCGCAATAATGATCCTGATCAAAATAATAAAAAAGACACTTACGGTATGTCTGCTCGCGGCAAAGACACATTGGGGAGCAACCAAATTTTTAATACTGTTTTTGCAGCGCATGGCATTAGAACGAGCGGATGGTATGTAAAAGAGGATAAGGCTGTAGAGCATGTTCTGGTTAGTGAGCATGCCCGTGCTGCGTACAAACTTTTAAATAAATGGTATCGTGCAGGAATTATTGATCCTGAATTTATTACAGACGATGCCAACAGTTATCGTGCCAAGTTTATAAATGGAAAAACAGGTATGATGGATCAAATGTCATGGTATCACTATCATCAGGATGGCGCAGTCGGTGTTGATGCAATGAAAACAGGATTTGAGTTTGTTGTAGGGACACCGGTTACAGGACCTGCCGGACAAAAAAATGGTGTCGTTCAAGGGTATAAACAAAATCCTTATGCCATCGGTGCAGACGCGGTTAAAGATGAAGGTAAGGTAAAGAAAATACTCGAAATGGTTGAACGAATTGCAACGGACCAAGAAGTTTATATGAAACTGCTGTTTGGTGATGAAGGGGTTCATTATGATATTGTTAACGGCGGTGCCGTTAGAAAAGAGGAGTTCTCCGATATTGTCAAAGCTGTTTCAACTCTTGGACTTACCTTCTTTAAAGCAGCGGATAATCCGGATATGCTAATTTATGAGTATTCAACAGAAAAGCAGGCTTATAAAGAGCAGTTGAATAAAGAGGAAATTAATATTTTATACGATGCGATGCAACTTGTAGATCTGCCTAGCTGGACAAAGAATCGTGATGCGCTTGATAAAATGCTGAAAGAGTATCAGTTGAAATTTGTAGTAGGTGAAATAGATTTGGATGCAGGCTTCGATAAATATGTAGCTGAGCTAAACAAAATTGGACTTGCAGAAGCTACAAAAGAAGCCAATGCTGCTTATGCAGTAATGAAGAAATAAAATGGGTGTATTCAAAGAATCATCCCTCAATTAGGATAAGAGACCGTTTACAGCACATAATAATGCTGTTTAAACGGTTTTTTTCTGCTTTCATAGGCACTGCCCTGCTATTTTCTCTTTTAAGAAACATGCTATAATCACATATTATTTATCGTAAAGGTAAAGGCGGTGTAGTAATTATGAAGCGTGACTATAATTTAAGCAAAGAATTTCCTATCCATATTACTAGGTGGGTGCCGCGGACCATACTGGAGCCTTTTCATTGGCATAACGCGTTTGAGGTGGGGTATTGTCTGGAGGGGAAAGGGCAATTTTATTTTGAAGAAAAACGTTATGAGGTTCATGCTGGCGATGTGTTTGTGGTCAGCCATATGGAGAAGCATCGTGCACAATCCGATTCAGCCATGCCAAGCACGTTTTATTTTGTGAAATTTGATAGTTCCATCATGCATGGTACAGAAAATGAATTATTGACGTCATTTATTATGAAATCCAGACATTTTGTCAATCGAATTGGCAGTGATGCAGCGATTGCGCCACAAATTGGACAATTGATGCATGAAATTTGGAATGAAATGCAGAGGCGAGATCGCGCTTACAAAAGTATGGTACGCGGGCTTCTGATTCAAGTTTGCACGTTGTTGTTTCGTCATTTCTCCAAGGAGATGTCCACGGCTGACTGGAGTCGTTCTTTGCAAGCCTATAACAAGCTGCAGCCAGCTTTAAGACTTATTCATGAACGCTTCAGTGAGGATATCAGACTAGATGATATTGCGGATTGTCTCGCTCTAAGCCCTTCACGCACCTACCATTTATTCAAAGAAACGATGGGCGAAGGGTTCAAAGAGTATCTGACAAAAATACGCATTCAGGACTCGAAAAAACAATTGCGCAACCCGAATATTTCGATTACTGAAGTGTATTTGTCATGCGGTTTTCAAAGTCAGTCTGCATTCTACAGGGCATTTAAACAAGTGGAGGGAATGACTCCCAAAGAATACAGCCAATACATGATCATGTCGTAGGAAATAGCTGTTTTTAGGAATTGTTGAAAGGAATATTGGAGGAATGGCAGAGGACAATCCACTATACTTTTAATTAAATGAAAACGCTGTATTAAACGAAAGTGCAACCATTATTTAAGTATATTACAACTATGGGCGGGGAAAATATGAAAACTAACACTCCAACTATGAATGGGCGAGCAGAGGTGAAAACAATGAAAGTGCATACCCGCAGAAAGCAGTTTTGGAATGATAAGACTCTGTACCTCATGCTTTTGCCTTGTCTTGTTTTTTTCGTGCTGTTTCATGTCTGGCCAATTATCGGGATGAAGCTGGCTTTTTATGATTTTCGCATTATTGGTGATAACGAGTTTGTAGGATTGAAGTATTTCAAAGAATTATTCAGTACCCCAGTGTTTACGAAAGTATTGTCAAACACCTTAATTATTAGTGCTATGAAATTACTTATTATATTCCCAATTCCTATTATGTTTGCACTTATGCTCAATGAGTTTTCTAACGGCAGATTTCGTAAGAGTATACAGGTTGTCTCGTATTTGCCGCATTTCTTGTCATGGGTTGTTATTGCTGGTGTATGGTTTGAATTTTTATCGCCTTCAACAGGAATGATTAATCAGTTTCTTCAATTATTTGGAGTGCCGGCGATGGATTTTCTAACAGATAAAAGCAGTATACGCTGGGTACTGGTAGCCAGTGAGGCTTGGCGCGGAGTTGGTTGGGATTCGATCATTTATTTGGCAGCTATTCTTGGTATAAACCCAAGCCTTTATGAGGCAGCCAAAATAGACGGAGCGAACCGTTGGCATATCGTTACGCGTATTATTCTTCCGCATTTGTATGTGCCGATGGTTACGATATTTATTTTGAATGTAGGCTTTATTATGAATGCCGGATTAGATCAGATTTTGAACTTTACGAATGAATCAGTTAACAGTCAAATTGATATTATCGATACGTATGTTTACCGCCTTGGTTTGCTCAATGGACAGTATTCATTTGCTACTGCAGCAAATTTATTCAAAAGTGTTATCGGGGTCGTGCTTGTCTTGTCCATGCATTTTGTATCCAAGAAACTAACTAACAAAGGTGCATGGTAAGGAGGAGTTCTTATGCTGGAAAAAAAGTTAACGCTCCATAAGCTGATTATCGGTCTTGTTTTAACAATACTGGCGCTGATTATGTTTGTGCCGGTAGCTAATATATTGGCAAAGTCTTTATCTGATCCAGCCAAGGTCCATTTATTGCAGGGCTTTGAAATATTGCCGCGTGGTTTCTCGTTTGTGAATTACGAGGTGGTATTGAATAATCCGATTATTGGACGGGCGCTTGCCAACTCGATCTTTATTACAGTAGCAGGAACATGTTTGAGCCTCTTTTTCACTACAATGGCGGCTTATGTGCTAACAAGAAAAAATCTGGTGTTCAAAACGCCGTTAATGGTTTTCTTCATCATTATTATGATTTTTGAGCCTGGTATTGTGCAAGAGTATATGGTCGTAAAGGATATGCATTTGCTTGATAATTTGTTTGTTATGGTGCTTTATCGACTAGTTAATGTCTATTACTTGATTTTAATGATGCGTTTTATCGAGGAAATCCCCGATGCGCTTACGGAAGCGGCAAAAATCGATGGCGCAGGTCATATGAAGTTGTTTGTACGAATTGTGTTGCCGCTTGCGCGTGTGCCATTGTTGACGATTGGGATGTTCTATGCAGTTGCCAAGTGGAATGAGTTTTTCAAATCCAGTATTTTTCTATCCAGCCAGGAAAATACCGTATTGCAGGTGCTGTTAAGACAGTTTGTAGTCGAACAGGATACTCTTGCCTTGGTCGGTGCTGCAGATGTTATTAAAAACAGCAATATCGCACAATTGGATTTCGGTTCTTTGAAGGCTGCAACGATCATTATCGCCATTGTGCCTATCTTGATGCTCTATCCGATTATTCTCAAATATTACACTAAAGGGGTGATGGATGGCGGCGTAAAGGAGTAACCGTTTATTGTGGGGGCAATATGCAAGATTCGATCTAATGACGACGGAGGGAATCATATGAAAAAGTTGTTTACGATGATGCTGGCAATGCTAATGCTGGTTGTTAGCGCCTGTGGTACCAAAACTGCTGAAGAACCAGGTAAAAGCTCACCAGATCAAACAAATACGGGAACAGAAACAGTTACTTTGACGATTGCGCATAAAGGAATTCTATCAGCGGATGATCCGTTGTTGAAAGCAATAGAAGAAGGTATGAAGGCAGAAGGAAAAAATATTAAATTGAAATTTGCCCAGGTACAATCCGGCTCATATCCGGAAAAGCTGGGGCTGTTGCTGCAAAGCGGTGAAATACCGGATCTTATCTATTTCCAGGGCGGAGATTACCAGTTTGCAGTCACTCAAAAAATTCTTGAAGATTTAACACCATATATTGAGAAATCAACTTATGTGAAAGCTGCAATGAATCCTTACAATTTGGAAAGAACTAAAAATTACCCTTATCTGGTATGGAATTCTCCAACAAGCAATGCTATTCCAGTCGTTCGTCAGGATTGGCTGGATAAGACGGCATCCGGTAAAGCACTATCGGACAACCCAACAGTAGACAACTATTATCAATTTCTGAAAGAAGTGAAGGAGAGCAACGGCGCTCAGTTTGCCCTTACGACTGCAGGAAATCTCGATGAGCTTGATGCTATTTTTGGACAGGCCTTTGGCTTGACTTCCACTTGGATAAAAGAAGAGAACGGTCAGTTTATTTATAGCAAAACATCAGCTTTTGAAAAAGAAAAACTGGATTTCTATGCCAAGCTATATAAGGATGGACTGCTTGATCCAGAGTTTCTGACGAAAAAATGGGATACAAAGGAAAAAGCCTTCTATGATGGCAATGCAGCTATTGTAGCTGCGAACCAAGGTGGTTCAATTAACCTTATTAATCAAAAAATGATGACTCAAAACGGTTCTGGTTCAGAAATTACGCCGCTTCCGCCGGCTGCTGGCAAAGCGAAAGGCTATACACCGGTAGATGCAAGCAAAGAGAGCCGCGGTTTTGCAATTGCGGCAACGTCCAAGCATAAGGATTTGGCGTTTGCTGTCCTGGAATATATGGCAAGCCCGAAAGGACAACTGCTTGATAAGCTAGGGATTGAAGGCGAGCAGTATGTCGTTGAGAATGAAAAAATTAAGCTGACAGATAAGCATGCAGAATGGCTGCCGCGCTTTGTGGAGTCGATGGAGAGCTTTGAGCCGCCATATCCATTTGATGAAGCGACACCATATATGACCAAACCAGCTTTGGATTCGTTAGAGATGATGGCAACGATGTCCTCCAAGGACAATAACTTCCTAATACCTGATGAATTAACTGCAAAATGGGATGCTTGTCTGGCAATTTACAAAGAATTTGCTGCTGATGTTGTAACAGGCAAGAAGACAGCTGCTGATTTCGAGAAATTTGTGCAGGATTGGAATGCTGCTGGCGGCAAGGAATTAACGGAATATGCCAATAAGACAATTCAATAAAATAATAGATTAGATAGATAAGAGTGGGATTAGTTAGTTGCTAGTTCCACTCCAATATGGAAGGAGGGAAACCGTGTTGTTATCTGTTGAGCAAGTAAAAGGATCTATATACGGCATTGCATATGGAGATGCGTTAGGTGCAGTAGTGGAAAAAATGTCTTATGCTCAAATTAAAGAAATGTATGGTCGGGTGGAAACGCTGCGGACCAACTGGTGGAAAGCAGATTGGCCGGATTCTCTAAGGTTGGGCAGGATGCGGGGACAGGGTATTGTTACGGATGATACGCTGATGACATTGGCTCTTATGAATGTATATTGTACGGAACGCAGACATCTGGACGCGTATGATATGGCAAATGAATTTGTTAAGGAGATTGCTTTTCGCCCGCGTTATATACCGGAATTCGGAAGAGAAGCTTTAATACTTGACCGATTATTCTATCCAGAAAAGCATATTTTTAATCGGCATGTGCTGGCGAATTGCGAGCCGCGTGAAGGCGGCTATGGCAATATGGTCAATTGTGGCGCAGCGATGTATATTGCACCAGTCGGCATAGTCAATGCATGTAACCCAAAGGCAGCCTATGATGAAGCGATATTGTTTGCCTCCGGGCACCAATTAAGCTATGGGCTTGAGGCGGCAGGTGTAATGGCATGTTGTGTTGCCAAAGCATTTGAACCGGGTGTAACCGTATCAGATATTGTAGAAACAGCACTTTTGTATGCCAAAGACGGTACACGCTTGGCTATTCAGGATATTTGCGAAAAGGCATTGGAACTGCGCAAGCACAAACATGACCGTGACAAGGTTGTTCAGGCTTTTCATGAGGTGCTTGCCAAATATTCACCGGTTGGGGATGACGTTAATCGCAGCATAGACAAGCTTGGCGTTCCATCTAACCATTACACGCCAAGTCGGTTATTCTCCATCGAAGAACTGCCAATGGCACTGGGCTATATGGTATTGCATGATGGAGAACTGCTGGAAGCGATAAAGGATGGAGTAAGTTCTGGACGCGACACAGACTCAATTGGCGTTATGATTGGTGCAATATTGGGAGCAATCCACGGATATTCTGCTTTGCCGGCAGATGAAACTGCATTACTTGAAAGTACCAATCAGCAAAATATCGAACAGCAATGTGAGAGGTTTCATGAAGCTGCGACACTAATTATTGAGAATGATCTGGCGTTCCATGAGCGCAGACAGCTTCAACTTGGCATACTACAAGGAAAGGCAGTGGAATTGTAATGATACCTATAAATTATTTGGAGAAAATTTATGCTGGCTACTTGGGAATGAATATCGGAATCCGTTTGGGCGCGCCAGTGGAGCCAACGATCTGGACGTATGAAAGAATTAGAAACACATATGGTGATATTACCAGTTATGTGAAAGAATTTAAAAACTTTGCCGCGGATGATGATGCTAATGGTCCGTTCTACTTTTTGCGGGCGCTCTATGATGATGCGCAAGGTCGCGATATTGAACCTAATGATGTGGCTCGCGCTTGGCTGAATTACGCTCGTGAAGGAGTAGGTATGTTTTGGTGGGGCGGATATGGAATTAGTACAGAGCATACAGCGTTTATTAACTTGAAGCGCGGCATTCCGGCGCCACAGTCAGGTTCAATCGAACAGAACGGTGCGGCAATAGCTGAACAAATTGGCGGACAAATCTTTATCGATACTTGGGGATTAGTAAATCCTTGCAATCCTAAGAAAGCAGCTGACTTTGGCGAGGCAGCAGCTCGTGTTTCACATGATGGCGAAGGTGTGCACGGGGCAAGATTTTTCTGTGCTGCTATTTCCAAAGCATTCGAAACTGATAATATTAATGAAATTATTGAAGCGGGTTTAGCTCAAATACCATCTGCTTCTTTGTATACGGCAGTTGCTAGAGCGGTGCTGGCATTCCATTCAGAAAATCCGGGAGATTTCCGGGCTTGTCGAGATATGCTGGAACGCGAATGGGGCTATGACAGATATCCGGGCGTATGCCATATGATTCCTAACGCCGGCGTATGTATTTTGGCACTTATTTATGGTCAGGGTGATTTTAGCCGGACGGTTGAAATTGCGACGATGTGCGGCTGGGATACAGACTGTAATGCTGGAAATGTAGGAACGGTACTCGGCGTGGCGTGTGGAATGAAGGGCATTCCGGACAAATATCGCAAGGATATGAATGATGGAATCGTTATGTCTGGTATATCAGGTTACTTAAATATTTTGGATATTCCAACTTATGCAAAGGAATTAGCTATCCTTGGCTACCGTTTAGCTGGAGAGCCTTGTCCGCAAGAGTTGCAGGATAGTTTTGTGGAGCGGGATATTTATTTTGACTTTGAGCTTCCAGGTTCTACTCATAATTTCCGGGTTTCTGATCCATTCTTTGTACGTGCTCAGCATTCTACCGAAAAAGCGTATAAAGGTACTGGCTCACTGGAAGTGCTATTCGACCGGATGACTCGCGGCGAGCAATCGAAAATTTTCTATAAGCCGTTCTATACCAGAGCTGATTTCAGCGATGAGCGCTATTCACCAACGTTTGCACCAAAAGCATACTCTGGTCAAACTGTCTCGATGAAAATTTATTTGGATCAATGGAATGGCAATGAGACGATGGGCTTTGCGCCATATGTGCGGCTGGCGAGCAGCAAGCAGGAGCTTCTACAAGGTTATATTAAGCTGGTTAACAATGAATGGCTTGATGTCGAGTTCCAGATTCCAGATACGAATGGTGACTTGATTGATGAGGTCGGCATTGTATTGGAATCCTATTCTTTGGCTAAATTTAAAAGCTTGGGACGCATTTTTATCGATGAATTCCGAATCTACGGCAAAGCAGATTATGCGATTGATTTTAGCAAACAGCAAGTTAACTTTGGTTGTGTGACGCCATTTGCGCAAAATCATGGTGCGTGGAGCATCGATAACGGCTCCTTGTACTTGATGACTGCGGAAGCTTGTGAATCCTATACAGGCAATTATTTTGCAACTGATTATACAGTGGAAGCAACACTTAATCCGCAACATGGCGATTCCCATTTGATGGCAGTAAGAGCACAAGGCGCGCAGCGCGGTTATCATGTTGGTTTTGATGGGGCAAATGGTGTATCCTTGTACAAGAACGATTTTGGTTTTCAAAAGCTGACAAGCTGCGAGTTTGCTTGGCAGTATAATCAAGACTATCAATTCAAAGTGACTGCACAAGGCAATATAATTACACTGTGCATTAATGGGGAAGAAGTGTTGTGTCATGAGGATGACCAGTATAGCTATGGCATGTACGGATTCAGCACAATTGGAGCAGCCAGAACGTACTTCAGAACCGTCAAATTGACAGAAATTTAAATGATGCTGGAGAAAGCGAGACATGCTTGGACATGTCTCGCTTGTCCAGTTAAAGGAAGGCAGCTTATGGATTTCGATTTTATTCAGCTAGGCTATTCACTGCTTGTCATTGTATTTATTGATTTGATCCTATCAGGTGATAATGCTATTGTCATTGGGATGGCTTGCAGAAATTTGCCTGCCGAACAGCAAAAAAAAGCTGTGCTTTGGGGAACAGCCGGGGCGATAGGGATGCGCGTTATAGGGACTGTTTTTGTATTGTTTTTGCTGGAGGTTCCTTGGCTTCATCTAATTGGCGGATTACTGCTGCTTTGGATTGCACTCAACTTATTGAAGGAAGAGGACAACCATGGCGATATTAAGGCAGGCTCTAGCTTGTTCGGGGCGGTTCGCACCATTATAGTGGCTGATGCGGTGATGAGTCTTGATAATGTACTTGCTGTTGCAGGTGCGGCGCAAGGCAATATTGTTCTTGTTATTCTCGGCTTGCTGATCAGTATTCCATTGCTTATTAAAGGGAGCATGCTCTTTATTAAACTAACGAATCGTTTTCCTTGGATCGCTTATATTGGTGCAGGCGTATTGGCATATACAGCAGCCAAAATGATTGTGCAAGAGCCAGCAATCGATGAATATGTCCCTAATGATTACCGACAATGGTTATTGATTGCGGCAGTAGTTCTGGTGACAATGGCAATCGGCTATTTAAGAAATACAAGTAAACAAAATCGCAAATCAACAAAAACCGAGCTTTCATAAAAGGCTAATCTTAACTGTGAAGCAACAACCTTGCATATGTTTAGCAACTTTTAAAACTCCTTCGTATGCTTATACCAAAGCAAAAACGGGGGAGTTTTATTGTTTCGTTGTGGTTGTCGAGGATTATAATTGCATGATATGATCAACCTTAATCAATAGATGCTCAGTGAAGGTCATCCTATAAATATCAGGCATTGCAAGCTTTCTCCAAAATGCAAAGTCAAACTGACTATCAAAGTAATTCATAATAAGCACCATAATATTACCGTGCGTACTGATTACAATATTTTTTCCATTGTATTGGGTCAATATTGAATTCAAGGCATTTACCCCGCGTTGTTGAGCGACTATATTAGATTCGCCACCCTCATAAAAAAATGATGGATCGCTCCATACTTGAGATATGGCTTGATTAAAATCATCAACAGGCTGGTCCGATAACAACCTTTCTCTAAAATCATCGTTAATCATAATCCCGGAACTTAATTGACTCGCCAGTCCTTCAATAGTTTGAATAGCTCGTTTATACGGGCTGGATATTATTAAATCAATAGATTGATTACTTAATATTTCAGTAATCAGTTTAGCATCTTGCCATCCTCTAGCTGACAAAGGTCTATTCCATTCATCTGCGGTATAATCAGAATGTGCATGTCGAACAAAATAAATAGCTGTTATCATCAAATTTCCACCCCCGCAATAGTTACTATATTTTAACATCAAAAGGTTAATAATATATGTTAACTCTGAAATCACAAGTGTTGCATTAAACCGTATACCACTATATATCTGAAAATGCAGAAAATGATTCTGGATTTCGTCATATGAGAAGTCGGATCGGTTCGTGACTAGAAACAGCACATTGCCTTGCGAGTCTTCGGTTTGAACCATTCGTCAATTGTACTCTCTTCCATTAATAGCAGAAGGTTATGAAAACGCAGAGAACATTAATGCAATGCTAGTGCATGTGTATATGGGAAAATGGGAAACTATCATTTTATACGAATACCGTACAAAATCCTTTACGCAGATTCTTCGCGCGGCTGGTGGAGAAGTGCGCATTTGTACGTTTATTCGTATAAACGGTCACGGATTTGAGCCTCACGGAGCGGTTTTGTACGATTTATCGTATAAACAGCCACGAATATGAGCCCCACGGAGCGGTTTTGTACGATTTATCGTATAAACGGCCACGGATTTGAGCCCCACGAAGCCATTTTGTACGATTTATCGTATAAACGAGCTCATCATCCACGATCACCACTTTGTATACGTTTTGCTGTTCCTTCTTTAATTTAGCTAGAACGGCTATAATAACCTCTGTTCCGCCCCCTTTGATACTTTTGATGTGAAGAAATGTGTTGCAGAGGATTTTTTACAATTCTCGTATAGAACAGAAAAATTTGAAAATTCAAAGAATATTAGTGTAACGCTAATGCGCTGAAATGAGTTTGAAAAATTTCCATAAGAACGTACGTTTGAAATAAGAGTTTTTTATAGTATGCTAACAGTAGAAAAATTTAGTACAGGGAAGACATGGTGTTAGGCTGTCGATTAACTGTGGACAACTTGGGGCAAAACAAAATGAAAGATCACGTAAGCAAAAATAGAACTGAGGAAATGCTGGCATCCGCGAACTCAAATAAATTCTTGTATTTAAAAAAGAAGGATTTCAGTGGAAAGTTGGATAGAACAAGGGTCGGAAATCAGTCGAAAGGATGTGCAACAATGGATTTCAATACAGTGATACAGGAACTTGAAGCGCTTGGCAAGGATCGGATTAAAAAAAGATATCTGTCCAGTGGCGCACAGGAGCCTCTTTTTGGTGTAGCTACAGGAGAAATGAAGCCGATGGCTAAACAAATTAAAAAAAATCAGCAGCTGGCGGAGGAGCTTTATCAGACCGGCAACTATGATGCCATGTACTTCGCAGGCGTTATTGCTGATCCGAAGGCGATGACAGCAGAAGATTTTGAGCGTTGGATCGAGAAGGCATATTTTTTTATGATCTCTGATTATATTGTAGCTGTAACATTGTCTGAAACGGATATTGCGCAAGAGGTTGCTGACCAATGGATCACAAGCGGCGAGGAGTTGAAAATTTCTGCCGGATGGAGCTGTTATTGCTGGCTACTGGGAAACCGCAAGGATAGCGAGTTTTCGGAAAATAAAATTTTATCATTGCTAGAGCTTGTGCAAGCTTCTATTCACGAAGCTCCTGAACGAGCGAAGTATGCGATGAATCAATTTATTTATACAGTAGCAATTTCGTTTATGCCATTGCATGAAAAGGCGATTGAAATCGCGAAAGCAGTTGGCCCGATAGAAGTGAAAAAAGATAAGAAAAAGAGCCGTTTTTTGAATGCGCTCGATACGATTGAGAAGGCGACGGACAAAGGACAGCTTGGTTTTAAAAGGAAATATGTGCGTTGCTAATTAAAGCGCAATCAAGGTTGGACATTAGCCCCCAGACAGCCGTTAATCTTGACGAATATGCTGGTTGGAGGGTTGTTTATTTTGTGCATGATCAGGAGATACCAGATAGATCGCAGACATTTTCTCTATGGTTTTGCTGACTAGCTCACGTAATTCTGCTGGTTCCAGAACTTCAGCTAAACTACCGTAGCTTAATATGCTGGCAGAGGCAGCTTCTATCGTATGGAACTGAGCAACTAATTGTAATCTTTTGCTGTGATTTAATTGTTGGCTATGAAGTATTTTTATATAGCGATCCTGCCCGATTTGCTCCAATAATTTCTCATCTATAATGAGCGTTGCTTCGTAACGAGGCAATGTTTGTTTGAACTGCTGAATAGATTGCTCCCAGTACGTTTCAAGCTGAAAAGAAGCCGGACGTTTAAAATTTTCTTCCAGCAGGACAGCGTTAATTAGACGAGAAATACGGTAAGTGCGATAACTATCTGATGTTTGAGCGGTTAAAGCAACCATATACCAAATATTCCGCTTGGCAACAATTCCGAGAGGAAGGACTACTCTTTCGATTATGCTATCTTCCTTTTGATATTGGATTTGCAACAGCCGTTCTTCCCAAACTGCATCTTGAATAATAGGCAAATAAACAAAGGCTTCTTGCGATTGATGCCAGCCTGCCCCATCAAATAATATGCGTTCGCGCACCAGCTCGGCATTTTTTCGGACAGATGAAGGGGTTGCAGCCAGCAGCTTTTGAAAGGCAGCCTCAAAATGTTCTGACATACCCAGTTCTTTTAGCAAAGCAACAGGCTTGGAGAGCAGCAACGATACTATCTCGTCTGATTTCATGCCTGTTAAATTCGTTTTATATCCTTCGGGCAGAGTCCACCCTCCTGCAGATCCCCGTTCGGCATAGACAGGAATCCCTGCTGCACTAAGCGCATCCATATCGCGAAAAATGGTACGTTCCGAAACTTCCAACATTTCTGCCAGCTCTTTTGCTGTTAGACGTCGGTGATTTTGCAATAACAGCAAGATAGAAATTAAGCGATCTGCTCTCATGGGATTCCTCCTTACGAAATATAGATGTTTTTAATATAGCATGCTGATTTAGTATAACCAAGTGCTATGAGGGCAGTATCGAATTGACAATGATAATCGATATCAAATACTATGGAGGTAGTTATACAATGATACGGCAATAAGTTGCTGCCCGCATCTTCTGAAGTTTCTACTAGTTCATCATGAGCAAGTTCATAAGAGGGGGCATTATAAGCCCTATTGTTGGTTCTGACGAGGAGTGACGAAATTGAACGATGATCGCAGCCAGTCGCAGCCGCTTATTGCGGATAAGCTATATATTTCAGATGCACTGAGGATTTGGACGCTTTCGGCTATTACTGTGATAGATTTACGGCATCATCATGTTAGTACTGAGCAGACGATTGAAAATTATTTGATGCCAAGCAGTATGTTTCTATGCTCATATGGCGGCGCGGCGGAGGTGCAGCTTAATGATAATTTATATCGCGCCGATCGATTTGGAATATTTCATGGGGGAAAAGGAACTCAATTGACGATTCGTGCTGCAGATCGTGAAACAAAATGCTATACCTTATACTACCGGGCTGCAGTTCCAGCTTTTTATGAAAAAGAGCTAAAACAATTGCTAAAAAAAAGAAGCCCTTTTCAGGAGATATATGGATTTTCGCCGCGAAACCCGTTATATCTAATCGATCAGCTTCGCAATATGCACGAGCGATGGGAGGGAGCAGCTCCCCTGCATACCTTTTATGCGAAGGCGGCTTTTTACCAGTTTGTTTACGAAATATACGAGGAGTTGTATCAAGGCGGTATTCAAATGCTGCAGCCAGATATTGTATCTCTCACGAAAAAATATATGGATAGCCATTTCAATAAACCGTTATCCTTGCAAGCTATTGCCTCAATGGTTCATGTGAGTGCAGGTCACCTAAGCCGACTTTTTAAAAAACAGGAGCAGATTAGTCCTCAGGAATATTTGATTCGTAAAAGAGCAAGGGCGGCAAAAAGAAATCTGTTAAATACAGATGCAACATTACGCGAGATTGCTTTTAATTGCGGCTTTTCAGACGAGTTTAGTTTAATTAAAACGTTTAAAAGCATTTATAAGCTGACACCAGGCGATTATAGGAAAATAAACGCAATCGACTTGCCTGATCAGACCATAGGAAACAATGGCAAGCTCTTTTATTCTAATAGAGGACCGGCTGAGTCGGATCACTATATAGATGAAGGGGACTTTGCAATGTTTGCTATCCATAGAAATAAAAAGCTGTTGCTTTCTGCGGTCATCAGTTTGATGCTGCTGTTATCCGCCTGTGGAGGACAAGCACCAGTTAATGTATCAAGCTCGCCAGAGAGCGCAGCTGACAGTACGCCTAAGCAGACTGCACCAGCAGCACAACAAGAGAAACTAACAAGAGAGTTCAAGCATGACGGGGGAGTCGATCAGGTACCTGTAGAGCCGCAAAGAATTGTAGCCGATTGGTACTATGGCGAACTGCTCGCACTTGGAGTCAGACCAATAGGTTATCCGGAATATTTGTTAAGTGAATATCCTTATGTGGAGGCAAAGGGAACGATAGGGACAGGAGATTCGATGGAGCAGATTATCGAGCTGGAGCCTGATCTGATAATTTCAACCTGGAATGAAAGCTATCAGCAATTTTCCAAAATTGCACCATCTGTTTTAATAAATCCTAGTGATGAGCTGACCAAAAAGATGCGTACGCTTAGTGATCTTGTCAACCGTCAGGATGAAGCAGAAAAATGGATAAATGAGTTTGAAGGAAAGTTGGAAAAAGCACGAAAACAGCTTAAGCAGCAAACTACTTCTGACACAACTGTAACGGTAATCAATGTTTTTCAAAAGGAATTGAAGGTGAACGGTTATAGAAATATGGGTGGCAATGTCATATACAATCTGTTGCAAATGAATCCTCCGCAAAAAGTAAAGGAAATGTTTGACGACAAGGATGTATGGAACCAGGCAGTTTCTTTTGAAGCATTGCCTGACGTTGCCGGCACACATATTATTTTGACCGCTTATGATCCGGAAGGAACTGGACGTGAGCTGCTGGAAGAGTTGGAGCAAAGTCCGATTTGGAAAAGCCTTGATGCTGTGAAAAATAACCGAGTGCACAAAATAGCTTACTATGATTTATTTTTCGATGATCCGATTGCGATCGAGCATCAAATTGAAATGCTGACGGAGATATTAACGCAGTAGTTGCTTGTCCTGAAAGTAATTGTTGTTGAAAAGGGGATATCCTCAGATATCATGCCAGATTCTGATAGATATCCCTTTTGTATGTCTATTGTCAGACGAAGCGCTAATCCAACATATTGGCAATAGCTTGTATCGCCTCTGCTCTGGTTAACACAGCTTTAGGTGCAAAATGATGATTGCTGCGTCCTTTAATAAAGCCGAGCTGTTGGGCAAGATCAACGGAGGCAATAGCCCAAGGACTAATTTGCAGTTGATCGTTAAAGGCTGGTTGTGAAGTGGTCGCAACGGCGTCTCTAGATTGAAGCTGCTGGTAAGCACGCATCAAAATAACAGCCATTTCTTCTCTTGTAATAGTCTCCGTCGGTGCGAAGCGATCAGTGCTGCGGCCTCTTACAATACCTGCATCGAAGGCTGCAGCAATGGAAGCTGTGTACCAAGCTTGGGAAGGGATATCTTTGAAATTCGCAATTTGTTGATTGTTGGCTTGTGTTGTTGATAGTCCCCATGCGCGCACAATCCATGAGGTGAATTCTGCCCTAGTTATTGATTTATTTGGTGCAAACTCGGTTTTGCTGAGCCCATGCACAACTTGACGCGCAGCCATTTTTTTGATGGCTGCTTCAGCCCAATGACCTTGCGAGATGTCTGAAAAGCTCTTATCCCAAAGGAATATGCCATACTGACCTAATTGGTTAATAGGTAGTGTAACGTGAGAGTCAGTCAGTTCACTAGGCATATAGCTCATAATGCCATCTTGATTAATCTGATATGTGCCGAGCAAAGCAGATGTATACTTTTGCTGACTTGATAAATCGGCGCTATTATTAATCGTTGCTCCTTCTTGCCAATAAAGATTGAGCACAAGCGGTTTATCCAGCGTCGGTACAGCAAGCTTTGTGCCGTTTTTAAATAAAATGTCTATATGAAGCGTAAAGACTTCACTAGCAGTGGAAATATTAGCGCCATAACGTGCTTTCGCCGCCTGTACAAATTGTTGTTGCACCTCTTTTGGTACAGGATGGAATTGGAAAGATATTTGAGCATCTCTTTCTTGATTTTCAGGAATGAGAGATTGCAACTGCTGCAAAACTTCAGGTGTTAAGGTGATATGCAGTTGTGCGCTTGTCAGAGTAACAGATTGTGCTCCAATCATTTCCGCTGCATGAGCGGGCAACCTGACTTCTCCAATCCCCGCAGGAACAATAATGGCTGAGGGGCTATCGGCATTTTTTTTCAAATCCGTCGCAGAGACTGTCAAGATGTCTTCGTGCTCAACGGGTGGTTCCAGCGTAATCAAACCGGAATGATTAGAGCCAGGATTAACTGGCGTTGTCTGTTTCGGTGTAATGCGGATACTAATTTGTTTATCTGAACTCATTGGATAAGGAACGGAGCCGTCAGCAAAAAAGGATATTGATTGTTGCAGGATGCTTAAGTTTGTTGAATTTGCGGCGTTAACAGCTTTAAAGCGCAAGATAATCACTTTGGCATCATCAGAAATAGTATCGTCTCCAGATAATGCTGCAGATACAGTAATTACACCTCCGTTTTCCTCCCAATTAAATTCGGAGTTTGCCTCGGTAAAAGGTCCAGCCGGATTTGACGAAATAAGTTCCAATTTGCTTTGGTCATAACTGATAACAGCTTGCAGCTCGTTTAAATCGACAACCTGGTTGGCATAGATGGATACCTCAAACTCTTCTCCATTTTCCACACGCAAAGGAGCACTTGCATTTAACTTTCCAGGATGCATCTTATCTTTAATTTTCATTCGATACATTAATGTGCGATTGGAATTGCTTGTTACTCCTGGATGAGGAGAAAAGTAGAGATGCCCATCTTCGCCAATTGTAAAAGACTCCGAGTCTGCCAGATGCCGGTGCTCCAATGTTGCCGGATCGATAGCAGCAATTCGTCTGCCGAGCTGCATATACAAAACACCGTCTGACCATGCGGCATTGAATGCGCCCCAATGTCCCCAAGCACCATCTTCAGGATACAAATTTTTATATTTCACCAGCTGCATAGAAGCAGGATCCAGGGCAAAAACATAGCCGTTCACCCCACCCCATAACAAACCGTCCGGCCCGATGCTTAATCCTCCTATAGATGGCGGTTTTATTAACCCTGGGATGGAAAGCGAAATCTCCGACTGCTTGGTTTTAGTGGCAATGTCCCAAGCGAACAGCTTGGCTTCATCAGCGACTGTTTGTGAACTGAGTCCCCCGTTAATATTGGTTGATCCATAGATCTTTCCATCTTTGTGTGCAAGAGAAATGATGCTTTGATCTTTCACAATATTGCGATAGACTTGGAAGGATTGTGCTGGGACAGCTCCTGCAGGATCAAATACCATCAATGCCCCGCCTAATTTCAAATAATCCGGTATAGTAGCAACGTAAATTTTTCCATCCGCTTCTATGCTGTTTAAAGGTCGATCTTGCTCATTGCCAATACTGAATAGTCTTGTTGGATTGGCGTTGCCTGCTGGTTCATATACTTCAAAGTCACCCTGTGGATACACCCCAAAGTAAACCTTATCTTGATAGGAAGTAATACTGCCAGCTTGCCCCATGGGAATCAATTTGTTTTGACTGCTGAAAATATCATATTCGGCTGCTTTGGAGGCTTGCATACCTGTAATATACAATTTTCCATTGTGGCCCATTGCAAATTTATGGGTGATGGATGGTGATGGCGGCAAAAAGTTTGCCACAGTTTTCACTTTTTTGGTCGTTGGATTGAAGTAAGTATAACCACCGCCAAAATTCATGGTCACCAAGCTTTCTCCCGGTAATTCCGGGTCATTGCTTTGCACCCAGTCGGCACCGCGAAAGCCGGTTCCGAACGGTACACCCAGCTCTTCTATTTGCATAGTTGTTAAGTCCAGAGCTTTAATTTGCCCGCCAACTGGCATATAGACCTTGCCATTTCTTGAAGTTTTAGCAAGATGCAAGCCAGAACTACTGTTTTTTATGTTAATGTCCAGCCATATATGCTCTTCCAGATCATAGACATATCTAATTTGCGATGTATCGTAGCGGGCAATCAAGTAACGCTCGTCAATTATATCCAAATCATAGACGTAACCGGCCTCTTGCAGCGGTGCTGCAATTTCTTCCTTCGCCCCTGTTTCAGTATTCACTTTATAAATTTCGCCCAAAGATGTTCCTCCGTAAACATAACCGTTGCTGTAGGCGATGGAACGTACATATTCCTGATCGATATGACCCATTAAACGACCATAGTCGTTGATCGTCCCGGTAACAGGATTGTACTGAAGGATTTTCCCATTTGGTCCTGTTGCAATATAGATATTGCCCGCTTCATCATGGGTTAGCGTCCAGAATACGTTTTCTCCAGAATAGCTAAGCACCTTCGCAACTTGCTTGGTAACAGGGGAATATCTCCAAAGCTCCCCGCCGGAAGCCATGTATACATCGCCGTTAGGTGCAATGATATGGCTCCAGACATCGCTGCCGCCCGTCATCTCCAAGCTTCTAATAATCGTGTTATTGTCCAGATTAATAACATAAAACATAGGCGGAATACCCTTGACGGTTGTGTACATGACATTAACCCCGTCTTCTTGGCCAGCTTTGCCGTTAAATAGCCCCACCGTATCGGCAATTGGAGCTCCCAAATCTTCCAGGCTGCCAAATAGCTTGTTCTCCAATATAGAAACACCCGCATTTCCGATATTGGACAGTGTGGTTTGACTAAACGGAAGCGCATACTGTTGATTCATCCATGTATCCGTTCCGATAGTGATCCATGCCTGACCTGTATCGCCAATTACTTTGAATTGCAGCTGCACAAGCTCGCCATTTTCTGTGATTGGCTGGTTTTCAATAGTGCTGGCCAGAATATGGATGTTGCCAGCATTGTTCTCAGCGGTAAAGGAGGCGCCTGTATCTGTGAATACATTTGCGGGTGTTGTGCCTGTATACTCTAATAGTTGCTGATCATAGTAGAGATTAGCGTCCAAAGTCTGCAAGGAACGAAGTCTCGAGGCAGATAGGGAAACCGTAATTTGCTGATCAGTACTTAATGTAGCAGGCGCCGTAAGCAGGAGCCTTGCCGGTGTGAGATCAGGCTCATGTCTTATTTGCAGATCATCAAAGTAAGCTTCAGCAATGGCATACGATGTCGTATAGACCAGCAGTCTGGCATATGCAGCCTCATCAGGAGCTGTTACTTGATGAGTAGTAATATCCCTCCATTGCTCAATCGGAAAGCCTTTTCCTGTCTCGTAGTGCTGCTCAGGAGAACCAACATTGAGTTGTTGTCCTGAAGCGTTATAGAAGCGAATGCTGATACTTCCAGTGCTGTTTTCCTTCAAATATAATTTGCCTGCCCCTGTGTAGAAATCACCAGGCAGCACCTCAACAGGATCACTTAATATAATGATGCTTTTATCACGTGCTTGATCCTTAATTTTTAGGCTATAGGGAGGAGAGCTGAATGTCTCATCAGATAGCTCGGCATAATGATCATTCCCTGTGCTTGAGGAAATATTGGACCAGTAAGGAAAGGTGCCATTGACCATTCCTTTATCGAACCCCGGGTTTCTCAAATCGTAACTAACAGGTTCTTCAGGCTCTACTGCTTCAATAGCAGCATTATCATAATAAGCAGTTGCAATAGCGTATCTCGTTGTGCTTAATTGAATTTGTGCAAATCGCGCACTAGCTGGAGCCTGGACAGCGGGGGTTGCACCTTTTGTCCATTTCTGAACAGGAAAGCCCTTAGAGGTTTCATTATGCACAACAATTTCAGTCATATTGATTTTTTCTTGATTCTCATCATAGTAGAGCAGACTGATACTCGCCGTACTGTTTTCCTCCGCATATATTTGTGCAGTGGCGCGATACATAACACCCGGCGTGATTTCTGTCAGCTGACTATTCAAGGCAACAGAAGCATCCCTCTTTTGATCGACAATTTTCAAGCTGTTGCTGCCTGCAAATGACAACTCATCCGTAACGGTATAATAATGTTGTTCTCCGGCGGAAAACAGAGAGGTCCAATCGGGGATTACGGTGCCTGCAGCGCCATCCTCGAAACCAAAATTAGCAACAGGAATTACTGCTTCAGAAGCATGAACGGTCTCTGGCGTTGAATAGGGAAACAGCATGCCAGAGAATACAATGCTGATACAAAGTGACAAAAGAAAAGATTTACTTAACCATTTCATAGGATAGAATAGCCCCTTTCGGTGATGGTTGAAAGAAATAACTTAATAATTTGCCTCCTTTTTCTCAAAGATATTGGCGCTGCCAATTCTGGTATCTTTGTGGTACCCTGTTGTGTACGATCATATTGTAATCGCTTTCCTTAGAGGTGTCAATTTAGCAATTTCCACATTATTCTGTTTAAATGATATAATTTTTTTAGAGATAATAGCGATAGAGATAAGGAGACTATTCATGAGCAACAAATCTGATCGTATATCCTTTCAAAGCCGTTACAAGGAAATGCTTGAGACTCTACGACACGAAATAGTAACATCTGTCCTTTCTGCCGGTGAATTTATTCCTTCTGAGCTAGCTCTGTCCGAACATTATCAAATTAGTCGAAAGTCAGTTAGAAAAGCCTTGGATATTCTTGTAGCGGAGGGGCTGTTGACCAAAGTTCCACGTGTGGGAAATAGGGTGAACCAGACAGAGGCTTTCAAAATGATAACAATCAGACTAGGGTATTATCCGTCACTTGAGTATGAGGCAGTCCTGCCGGATTTGGTCAAGCTATTCGAGGAAAAGCATTCTCATATCAGTATCGAGCTTATAGCGCTGCCTTACCGCAACTATACCGAGACGGTGAGAGGATTTATTGCCAATGGCTGGCTTGATGCGGTAACGATTAACAATAAAGATTTTATGCATGCACAAGAGGATGGATTGCTTGAATTGTTCGACTATCAGGACGTTAATCCGGCACATTATTCCTTCTTGCCAGCGCTATTTTCCAGTGACAACCAGCTCTATGTGCAGCCGCTTATCTTTTCTGCAATTGTTTTGTGCTATAACAAAGATATGTTTGAAAGATGCAATTTGGCTGAACCAGATTCATCATGGACATGGAGCGATTTATCTGCAGCTGCACATACGATCAAAGAAAAGCAAAATATATTGGGGTTTTATGCAGATATTGCATCGCTTAACCGTTTCCCAATTTATTTACTGCAAAGAGGCTTCTCTTTCAAGTCGGGAAACAAGCATTCTTTTACTGACGATTTGCTGTGGGACTCACTGCTTGCTTTTCGAGATTTATTTTATAACCAGGGGGAGTCGCCAGCCTTTTTGAGCGAAGCGGATTTGGATACGGAAAGACTTTTCTTGAATGAGAAGACTGCGATGATTTTAACTTCCTATTTTGCTTTGCAGGCGCTTAAATCTCCTTCCTTTGTCTATGATATAGCTCCGATTCCTCATGATTCGGAGGAAAGTACTTTATTGCTTGCTACTGGTATTGCTATCAGTAAATATTCGAAACAAAAGGATGCGGCGGCGCTTCTTGTTGATTTTCTTGCAGCTGAGACAAGCCAACTGTATATCCGTCAACAGACGTTGAGCATCCCAGCTGATCAACGTGTAGCTGAGCAGGAGATGGAGGCGATGGAAGTAAGTTTTCGTCCTGCTAACTTCAACTGCTATAGAGATATGGTTTCTACCTTTCGCAATTACAAAGATTTGAATCTAAGTATAAGCACGCTGGAATATTTCCAAAGAGAACTTAAATTATTCTGGTCTAATTTGGAGGAGCCGGATGTTGTAAAAAATAGATTGACTTTGCTAACTAGATAAGTTGAAAGAAGGGATGATGGAGTAGCAGCAACATAAGCGATAAATGTAGAGAAACAAAAACGAACGACTTTGTTTATTAGAAAAGCAAGAGCCTAAGAAGCAGATGGGCATCTGTGTCTTAGGCTCTTGTTATTTGAATGGCGGATGAATGACTGACTGACAAAGATTATCGGTTCATAGCTTGATCAATGACATCAATTCCGTATAGAATATTGACTGGTGACATGACAGCCATTGAGAAGTTAACCAATGAGACGTTGTTGTTCTTGACAGCTGATAGCCGGTTCCAAACTTTATCCTGATCCAATTCTTGCATTTCTTTGGCTACGGAACCGTCAGTATCAAAGATAAAGATGTAATCCGGGTTAAGCTCCGCCAATCCTTCCATGGATAAGGTTTGTACTTCCTCATTGCGTATAGCAGGTGTAATGCCCAGTCCCTCAAAATAGACTTTCAAGGCCTGGTAGGATTGCATAGTAAATCCGCCTCTGTTTTTGGAATAGAAGAAGAAGACGGCTGTTTTATCCTGCTGCGCGACAAAGGATGGTTTCTTATCAGCCATAACTTGCTCAACAGAGGCAATGACTTGCTCTGCCTTTTCAGTTTCATCAATTACCTTCGCAAGTTCTCGAAGTCCCCATTTCCAATCCGTTTCCGTGTTTCCCATTTTGACAGGATCATAAAAAATAACCGGCGCGATAGCATCTAGCTGTTCATATACTTTTTCCGCATCGGCAGTGCTTGAAAGAATAAGGTCAGGCTCCAGCGAGGCTGTTTTTTCCAGATTAATAGCATCCCATTCGCCCAGATTTTCTATCTTTTTACCCGCCAGTTTAGTTTTCATAGATTCCATTAAAGTAATATAGGAATCGTACATATTGGCAGCCATAGGGTAGTAGTCCAGTGAAACCAAATGGCTGAAAATAACATAGTCTGTAACCGCAACACGTTCCGGTTTGGACGTTAGCTCTATATTTTTATTTTTAGAATCTGTAACAGTCAGCGGATAAGCTTGCTGCTGCGGCTGTGTGGAACTCTGCGGCTGTACAGTTACAGAAGCTTCTGGCTGCGAGTTGGCAGAAGCAGAGACTTCCGGGGAACCGGGTTTATTTTTATCCTGAGTGCAGGCTGATAGGATAGAAGACACCATAATGACAACCATTAGCAAAATAACAGATTTGTTGTTCGTAGTTTTAAGCGATTTAAACATGATGTAGGCTCCTTTTATTCTGTTCATTAGTTTGTGCTGATAGGATTGATAGGCTGAAGGGATGCTTATTCGGCTGCGGCAGCTCTCCAAGTCTGTGTTTCAGCTTGTTCTCTTTCTTGCCAGAAGCGGCGATACAGACTGCAGCGTTGAATAAGCTGATCATGCGTCCCACTGTCTGCGACTTGTCCTTGTTCCAGGACGATAATTTGATCGGCATTGCGAATCGTATGAAGACGGTGAGCAATAATGACGGTTGTCTTGCCGAATGCCAATTGTTGCAGGGCTTGTGTCACTTGTAACTCGTTGTCTGGGTCCATACTGGCAGTTGCTTCATCAAGCAGCAGAATGGGGCAATTTTTCATGATGGCGCGAGCAATGGCAATTCGTTGTTTTTCTCCGCCGGATAATCCGTTGCCGCCTTCTCTTACAATAGTGTTATAGCCTTCGGGAAGCTTGGCAATAAAACTATCGCAGCAAGCGGCTTGTGCAGCGGCAAATACTTCTTCGTCGGATGCTTCAGGCCTGCCGTAGCGTATATTGTTCATAATAGTATCTTTGAACAAATAGACGTCTTGGAAAACCATTGATAGTTGCGACATTAATATCTCCGAGCGGATTTGCCGCACATCCGCTCCACCTACAGAAACGCCGCCTGATTGAACATCCCAGAAACGGGATATTAAATTTAGTAAAGTTGTTTTTCCGCTTCCTGATGGTCCAACAATTGCGGTTGTTTGTTGCTGAGGTATACGAATTGTCACATCGTGCAATATGGTTTGTTCCCCGTAGGAGAAGGAAACATTGGAAAATAGTATATCGCTTCCTTGAGGCACCACCGCTTTATCAGATGTTGGTTCCGGGAGTGGCTGAACAGCGAATATTTCACGCAGATTGCGTTGGGATCGTTGCAGCAAGCGGCGAAATCCTGCCATTTCCAATAATGGCAGTGGCTCGTAAAGGCCAAGCGTTAACAGCAATATAAGGCCGAATTGAAGAGGATTTGCTCCATCTTGACCATAGAATGCAATTCCGGCAGCTAGCACAGCGGCAAAACCTAACTCAAAGACAGCATTGTCCATGGCGATATAGCCGGCGAGCTTGCGATTATAGACTATACTTTTATCCCGATATGTTGCCATTGCCTTGCCAAATGGATTGAGCTGCGATCCAGCCAGTCCAAAGGCTTGTATAATCGGCAACCCTTCAATATATTCGGTTATTCGTTTATTGGCTTCAATGCGCGGCCGCTCCTGGCTCTCCAGCATAGCTTCAAATTTGCGATTGGCAGTTGCTGTAACAAGCAGAGACAGAGGAACTCCCGCCAACGCGATACATGCCAGCCGCCAATCCAGCAGAAACAGCAGTGCTGAGGTAAAGAGAGCAGCCAGAAGCCCGCGAACGGATGAGACTGTGATCGTATGGAACAATGCGCTATTATGGGCATCAACCCGCATTCTGCTTTCAATTGTTGCTGCAGGATAGAAGGTGTAAAAACCAATCGGCAGCTTATGCAGATGAATCCCGAGCAGTTTGCGCAGCCGAACACGAATATTCCCCTCCAATTGCAAAGCATGACGGTGGCCAAAGTAGAAGCAAACACCTTGTCCCACTAATGCAGCCAATAGCAGCCCAATACCTATCCATGCTATTTGAAGCTTTCCAGACCAAAGTCCATAAACGGATAATGCGGCAGCCAATGGCGCTGCGGCTGCAAAGGGGCTTTCCAGAGCGGCATACTTGATACTGCCTTTTAATTGCGGCAAAGCACCGGCAGCCAATTGCTTCAAGCTTTTCCATAGCTTCATAGGATGCGGCGCATCCTGCAGCAGCTCCAGGTTTTCAGCCTCTTCTTCAATTCCTTCGCTTGCCAGAGTCCCTGGGCTTTGTAATTGATCATCCTGCAAAATCGGGGCAGCTACGTTCTTCAACTTGCGCAGCATGCCTGTCTGTTGTGATGATAAGTAATCCCCTGAGGAATGAATGGCTGAACTAGTATGATAGGATTGCCAAAGTCCCTCGTACAGGTTGCTAGTTTCTAACAATTGTTTGTGGGTGCCGCAGGAGTTCACCTTTCCTTCTGACATCACAATGATTTGATCAGCATGCACGATACTGGACAGACGATGCGCAATCATGAGCATCGTTTTGGGAACACCGTTTTTCCCTTTCATCAGAGCCGTTAGAGCCGCGCGCAATTTGCTCTCATTCTCTGGATCAATAAAGGCGGAGGCTTCATCCATAATAATAATAGGTGCATCCTTGACAAGCGCACGAGCAATAGCAATCATTTGACGTTGTCCGCCGCTAAGCATTTTGCCTTGCTGTCTGATTATCGTGTTGTATTGCTGAGGCAATTGCATAATAAAACTGTGACATCCCGCTTGTTTGGCGGCTTCGATAACTTCGGCATCACTGGAGCCGATCTTGCCTTTACGAATGTTTTCCATAACAGATTCCTCAAATAAGAATTCATCTTGCAATACAAATGAAATCAATTCCATTCTACTTGCGGTGGAAATCTGTCGTATATCCACACCTCCAATCGATACAACACCTTGGTCAGCATCCCAGAAACGGGCAATCAGCTTGGCTACCGTGGTTTTTCCTGCGCCAGATGGACCTGCTATTGCAGTTAGTTTGCCTTCTGGAATATGCAAGCTTACTTGATGCAGTACCTTATTGTCTCCGTAACCGAAGGTAACTTGGTCCAGACAAATGGAGCAGTTTTCAGGTCGTTGAGGTTTTTCAGGCTCAGATAGCTCAGATTCATCCAACAGTTCCGTTACCTCACGCACAGCAGCAGCAATACGAAAAGACACCATGCCGCCTGTTCCCATTAGCTTGAGCAGCGGTTTTCCGATACCCATTGCAATCAGCGCAAAGAAAATCAGCTCTGCCAATGTCAGCGAACCGTTGCTGTATAAGACGGTGCCTACTGGCAATACCAGCAGAAGAGGAGAACGGGATAGAATAACCGTTGCTGATTTGAGTGGCAGGCTGCGCAAGTGCAGCTCTGCTGTCAATAACTCACTGTCCTCCGCTGCTTTAGCAAACTGCTTGTAAGCATGTTTGGAGCGTGCAAAAGTCTTAATAACCTTTATCCCGTATACGTAACGGAATAATGCTGAAGTCAGTTGGGCTTGCGCTTTGCCATACTCGCTGCTGTATCTGCTTGTCCTGCGCTGTACAATGCGGTACATGATCGCGATGATCGGAACTGCAGCAGCAGCAGCAAGCGCCATCTGCCAGTTTAAAGTGAACATGACTGCATAGGCGGCAAGTGGAACAGCGATGGAGGAGGCTGTATCTGGAATAAGATGAGCGACTCCTTCTTCAATACGTTCTACTTGCTCATTCATCGTATGCTTGAGTTGACCTGTATCGCGTTTTTGAAAATAACCCAGAGGCAACCGGGGAAGCTTGCGCGCAAGCTCCATCCGCAGATCATATAACAGACCGTAGGCTAAACGGTGTGCAATATTATGCGAAGCTATCGTTGCCGCAGTTTTCAATACAAGCGCGGCTGCAGCGGTGCTGCCAAGCAGTGCGACAAGTGCGGTATCCACCTGATCAGGCTGTTCCAGCATAAGCTTGATGGATATATAAACCAGCACGAATGGAGCCAGGCCGAGAGCTGCAGAAAAGAAGGCAAGCATGATTGAGCAAGCAAGCAGCAGCTTTTTGTTATGCATAAATACTGAAATTTTTTGTACAGCATAAAGCCCGCCACTGTATGGACCAGTAGGCGGGCGAGATTGTTTCTTGCTCATGTAGACCCCCCTTTAATGGAAAATGAGATTCATTCTCAATCAAAGTGTAACAAATTTTATTAGCTGCAGGAGTACACAATTATTCACGAAAAGGTGGACGATTATTTAAGTGGTGATTTGGCGATTATATGACGAGCCTCGCTCGGTGACATTCCCGTGTGTCGTCTGAATATACGGCTAAAGTATTGCGGATCATCATATCCGGTCATTGCAGCAATTTCTTTAATCGGTGCGCTGCTCATGGTCAGCAAATCTTGCGCGCGCTTGATTCTGTATTGAAGCAAGTAGTCAATCGGTCTGATGCCTATGCTTTTGTAGAACAGATAGGATAGCTGGCGTGGTTGCATGCCTTGCAGCTGAGCCAGACAATCCAGTGTAATTGGGTCCGCATAATGGGTATGAATATATTGCATGGACATCTCAACAGCCTCCAATTGACCAGGATTGAATCTGCCCCTTTGACAAGCGGTGAATACTTCGCTCAAGATGGAAAAAAACAGTTCTTTTTTGCGGAATCCAGTTAGCTTCCCAGGCATAACGGCATTCTGATGCAGCAGCTCCAGCAACTCAGTGATGCGCGGCTGAAGTCCGGGACGCAGCACAAATTGATCAGGCAAAGCATCGGTGAATTCGGATTGATCTTCACAGAATCGATAATGTATCAAGTAATATTCAAAATGTCCTTCGCCACGTGGAATCATGCTTAGCCTAGCTCCATCAGAACCGTGATAGATGCTGCCGGGAAGCATGGTGTCTTGCCTTTCATCAAATATAAAGTCAGCCTCGCCGCGCACAGCGAACAGAAATCCGTTTTTGGACAATATGCAATTGTTCAAGCTGGACTGTGGAGATATCGCCACATGAATAACATCTTCAGTGATAAAGGCAACTTTATTGAATCGTTCAGCCAGGTGCTCTATTAATTTTTGTTCCTCATTGCTTGCCTCATAACTAGGGGAGGGAAGGTCGGACTTCGTTTGTGACAAGCGGAGTGCTTCAATCCAGATTTCCCTAAACAGGTAATTAATCCTGTTGGGAGTGGATCGAGCAGTTTGCCGTGAAAGCAAGCAGAGAGCTTGCAGTTGCTCCTGAAAACGCTTGTCAATGCCTGTCTTCAACTCGAAGGAAGAGCTCATACAGGGCAGATTGTTTAGTACCGACGCACCTTTCTCAGGCAAGTATTGGACAAGTACAGCTTCAAACTGCTGCTCTTGTACAATAATTTCCAATCTAACCCCGTAAGCGCAATGTACGGCTGAGCCAGCCTTTAATGTAAATCGTAATTCACCAACTGCGATACAGGCCTCACCACTTAATGCGAAGAAAATACCACAGTGTTCAGTTGGGCGCTCTATATGTTCCTTGGTCATGGTACCTGCTTGCAGCATAATCAAATGAACGCCATAAACTGTAATCGATGTTCGAGTAAATTCGGCCATAATCTCCTTCGTGTCTGCCCGCAAAGTTATCTCTCTCCTTAACCTGGCTTATTATTTGTTGGGTTAAATATGTCCAGTCATTTCCGTAAAAATTTTGCTTCAAACAATACCATCTCTGCTTAGTAAAGTCAATCTATCAAAAAATAGCATTGCACTGAACATAATCCTTTCAAACCAGGAACAGGATTTATTCATTACTCAAAGTTGCTACCATTAGCAAGATATAGAGTAGGAGCTTCTGTGGTTTCAGTATTGATTAATGACGGAGGAGGGGGTGAGAAGTGACTGTGAAGCGTGGTGAGTCAAACGGCTAAGACGACGGCAAAAGGATTGTCCAGATGATCAGTTGTTACTGATTTACAGGACAATCCCATGTCTCCATGCAAATTTGATTTAAATTTATTTGATTTAATTTAATCCGATTAAATTAATCTTATTTGATGTGGTATGCTCAATATTATTTCAAAAGGCTTTCAACGATGTTGTCGATAATCATATCATTTGCGATAGGGCCGGTGTACAGCCAGCTAGAGTTCTTTTCAAACTCGTGCAGGTTGCCATTCTTAACAGCTGTTATCGATTTCCAAACGGGATCGTTAAGTGCTTCCGAACCGCTTGCTTTATCGCTGTTGATCAAAAAGATATGATCAGCATCAAGCTCTGCTAAACCTTCCATCGAAACAGATTTCCAAATGCCGCCTTCTTCCCTCGAGATTTTGTCTACAAGCTCGGGTACTTGCAGCCCAAGATCGTTGTAAATAACAGCTCCGCTTGATTCGTTTTTGCTAACCATCCAAAAAGTTCCGTTCACAAGCCAAATAGCAGTTGCTGAGGGCATTTCTCCGTTTGCGCCAAGCTCAGCTTTTGTTTTTTGAGCTTTCGCTTCATAATTATCCAGCACTTTTTGGGCTTGTTCTTCTTTATCCAGCACCTTGCCAATTTCCAGTAAAGCGCGTCTCCAATCGGCATTTATTTCGGCGCCCAAAGCGTAAGTAGGAGCAATCTGGTTATAGGTTTCATACTTGCCGCCAGAGATTAGATTCTCGTCTCCAATAATAATCAAGTCGGGCTCCTGCTTGGTTACTGCTTCATAGGGAATATCATGCGGCAATATCGGTATGCCTTCCAAAGCATATTGCAAGTATTGCATTGGCGTTTCGAAAACGGACCATTGGGCGGCTGGTTTCACATCAAGTGCAACAAGGTAATCTTCCAAGTATGTTGCTATTATTTTTTGTGGGTTAGCAGGTACATTGACGAGATTGCCTAGCGGATCGGTTAAAGCTCGGGCAACCGCTTGTTCTGGCTCGGCAGGTTTCTCCTCATTTTCCTTGCTGCCGTTATCAGATTGGTTAGTATTATTTTGTTTTCCTTGCTGCGTTTGTTCTACTTGTTCGGAGTTCCCTTGTTTATTTTCTTTGCCGTCGTTGCTGCCGCATGCAGATAAAATGGACAGAATAACAAGAAGGCATAGTAGCTGAATAAAAGATTTTTGTTTGGTAAACATTATTTTTCCCCCTGTACTTTATCTTATTTCAAATGATAAGGATTATCATTATCGTGTATACCATCCTATTGTAACAGGGAATTTATATGTGTCTATGTCGGAAGTCATTCATTTCATGCACAAAAAAACATCTTCGGGCTTATGCTCCAAAAACATTCTTTCTTGCAGGTCGAGCTGTTTGTACAAAGACAGGACATCACTGGGATGAAAAATTCGCCGATCTATAAAATAGAGCTGCTTTTTATGAAAGGCGGCGATTTGTTGCCAAACGGGATGACGAAGCAATTGACGAGCATGTGTGTATCCTTCGTCCGTAAAACGAAAGCAAATAATCATATGGTCAGCACAATAATCAGGGAGCTGTTCCAGCTCGAGTCTTAAAATTTGTCCTTTTCCGATTACATTTTTCTGTACATTTAGTGGTGGATCAAGGGAAAGACCTTCATATAAATTATATCCGCCGCGCCCGTGAAACTGATTAAATACCCATATATGCTGTTCCGACAATTCATATAAACCAACTGTTTCGTTTGGTTGAATGACTGTAGCGATTCGGTCCTTCACTTCCGTAGCACGCTGCTTATATATAGCGAGAAAGCGTTCTGCCTCATGACGACGATCAAGTAATTCGGCCAGCTGGAAAAAACGTTTGAACGGATTGCCGTATGGAACGATATAAGTTGGTGCAATTTGTTGCAATCGTCCGATCAGTTCGGACTGGAGCCATTTGGGAACAATAATCAGTTCCGGATTTAAAGCAATTACTGTATCGACATCTGCTCTGCCCACATCGATTACATCTGTCAGCTCATCTTGGAGCAGCCCGAGCCCCGTTAAATCATAAAAATAAGAAGCACCAACCGGTTTAATACCAAGTGCTAATAAATAACCTACCATATCATAAATGACAATACGTTTAATTTGCTTCGCATATTGCGTGGGAGCTGTGCCTGTGTATTGTTTGAAAATACGACTCAAGTACATACCGTTGGTATAGCCGACCTGTGCGGCGATCGCATCCAGACTCAAATTGGACAACAAAAGCAGCTCCTGGGCTTTTTTGATGCGTAGACTGGTCAAAAAATTGATAAAAGTAGAGCCTGTTTCTTCTTTGAAAATTTTAGTGAAAAAACGAGGATGAAACCCGGCTAGACCTGCCATTTCGTCTCGTGAAATACTACTGTTGTAATGCTGTTGCATATATCGAAGCACTTGGGCAATCCTTCTGCGATGTTCTGCCGGAGCACTATTAGCGGGCATTGTCTGTACCGGATCATTAAGGAGCAATTGCAGCAGCTCATACAAATATTTTTGCTGCTCCAGCACTTTATGTTCATGCTGCTTTTCTTCGCTTGCGCATAACTGCTTGAAAATAGTATTAATTTGCAAAAGCGATTCGGTTGCAACCTCGCCATCTGGCAACAAAGGCTCAGCATAGAAGGACAAAGAGGCTTCACTTCTCTGCCCAGCAGCTTTATTAATAATATCAAAGGCTAATCTATATAAATGCAAGTCAGTATGAGCAAGACTTTTGATCTCTGCCATGCTTCCATAATTAATGAAATATAACGAGCCGGCTTGCAAAATATGCTTGTCCCCGTCTATGGTCAGCTCGCCTTTTCCAGATGATACAAACAATAATTGATATTCGTCTGTCAGGCTGCGTATAGGCTCGTCAGCAGCAAGCAGTGCAATTTGATCGGTATGTTGATAAGCGTATAACAGCATATGGCTTTCAGACTCCTTTGTACAAATTTAATAGAACTCTCCGTTTACAAGTGCTCCCAGTAGTAGTTTTACATAACTGACCTATAGAAAGCACCTGTTTATCAGCATTTTATCATAGATGGATGCTATAATTTGAATTAAAATCTACCAAAATCGGTTTTTGATTTGAACGGGTCTTAAATGTTTTTTATGGGAAGGGATTTATAACGGTGCAGCGAAGAATTTGTATAAGCGATCTTAAAACAAGCACGGGAGCTCAACATCTTAATTGATCTAAATCGGTGAGAGGATGATATAAAATGGTGAGTAATGAAGCGAATATTGGCTTGTCCAGCAATTCAGGCTGTCGGATGATTCCGCTGGAAGGCATTTTTAATTTCCGAGATATGGGCGGTTATCAAACAGAGGATGGAAGACGAGTGAAGTACGGATTGTTGTTCCGTTCGGCAGAATTGGCGGGAATGACGGAGAGTGACCGCCAGCAGCTGCTTAAATTGGGGATTTCCACCATTTTGGATTACCGTGATGAAGGAGAGGCTGTGCTAAAACCGGACCCATTTATGGAAGGGGTCGATAATATTCGAATACCGGCTATGCGCAGTGAGACAGCAATGGATTTGGAAATGCTCATTCGAAACGGACATTTTGATAAAATAACTGCTGAAAAATTTGCTGAGCTGTATACGTTGATGACCGTTAATAATCCTTCTTTTAAGCGTCTGATGGCAGTTTTTGCGGAGTCTGGAAAAGGAGGCATTCTTCAGCATTGTGCAGCGGGACGGGATAGAACAGGTGTTGGTTCAGCATTTTTGCTGCTTGCACTTGGTGTGTCTAGAGAAACAATTATTGAGGATTATCTGATTTCAAATAAAGCGCTCGAGCCGATGTTTGCACAGTTGAAGCAGCAATTAGGAGATGTGCTGTCGCTGAAACAGGCAGAGCAGATTTTTTCACAATTGGAGTTGCGTCGGGAATGGATGGAGGCTGTGTTTCACACAATCGATGATCAATATGGCGGAACAGCCCCGTTTATGGAGCAGGAATTTGGGCTGACGGCAGAGAAACTTGATGAATTGCGACGTTATTATTTGGAGGAAGCGAGCTGACGATTGATGTTAATGAGCAGAATGAAGCAGCCGCAGGTAAAGCGAAAGGTAGTAAAGAGAGGCAACAGTTCCTATATAATAGGTTTCTTGTTGCTTCTCTTTTTTAAAATATAAACGAAATCATTTCAAATTTGTAAGTATTGATCAATAATTTCTATTTGAGCCTCTACAATATGGATTAAATCTGGTGAAACGAGCTGATGCAAGTGTTGCTCGGCAGTAGCAGCGTCCTTTACATAAACAGTTATACAATTGTTGGCTATATCTGTGAATGACATTTGGACCATAGCAGGATTGGACTTCGACATCATTTCACTAATGCTATCTGCTCCTGCTGTCAGTTCTTTTTTAGTAAAATTGACCGGTTGAAAATGCAATTTCCCGGCATTATAGGCGTCCTCAGCAATACTTTGAGCAATGAGCTTGGTCTGTTGTGCTTGCTCATCGTCATTCTCCGCAAGGTATATTACTATTCCATTATCTTGTACAAGCACACCGCTGTATGTTTGTGAATATTTCTCAAGAGACTCTTCCAGCTTTACTGCAAGCTGAAATAAGGTATCTTTATTAATTCGATTACCTGAATCGCTGTTCTCAGCTCGCGGCTCAGCGCTTGCAGCTGTTGTGAGTGTAACAGGGGATTGGGGCACTTCTACAACTTCAGGATCATGCTTTAATAGAATAAGAGTAAACAAAGTAAAAAGGACGATTGTTGTGAGGGTAAATTTTAGCTTAGTCACTTGTAGTCTCCTTTTAGAAATTTTTAACAGTAGTATAACAGAATTGGGTAAAAAAAACGACTTTGGTTTACTATTCCCCAAGTATCCACATAGGCATTATAATATAACTATCTATATAAGTTGAACGAAAGAAACAAAGAGGAGCAGCAAAAAGAGAGATGAATCTGGAGAAGCGAAAGCGCTCGCCTTTGTTCCCGGATTTCCACCGCTAATTCTTATACAAGAAATCAGGGAACAACAGCGATCGGAAGATCATCTCTCTTTTGCGGCAACTTATTTGAGTGAAACATTAGTTCAACTTATATAGTTAAAAGAAAAGTTAAGAATATGAGGATATGAGAATATGAACAGATTGGATGAATGGTTTGTCTTGAATGAGGAGCAGCGCTGTCGGATTCGAGAGATTGGCAAGCTTGCTGATTCGTTTGCTGTTGGCGCTCATCGTACAGATGCAGAGCATGGATTTTCTTATGAGCATATTGAGGCTTTGCGAAATTTTGGCTACTGCTCTTATACGGTGCCGAAGGAATACGGCGGAGAGGGAATTTCGATTTATGAGCTTGTGCTGTATCAGGAACGGTTGGCGCAGGGGGACGCGGCAATCTCACTTGGTGTGGGTTGGCATTTGGGTGTTATGTTCGAGCTGAACTATAAGCAGCAGTGGGCGCGCAAGGAAGCGTTAGCGTACTTAAACCAGGTGGTTGCGAAAACACAGCGGCTAGTCAATCGTGCGGCTACTGAAAAAGCATCCGGAAGTCCAACGCGTGGCGGTATGCCCCTTACTGTCGCTCAACGTCAGGCTGACGGTACATTTATACTTAATGGACGTAAAACCTTTACAACGCTATCACCTGTATTGGATTACTATATTGTAACAGCTGATTTAGACGGTCAGATTGCAGAATTTCTTATTCCAAGAAATACAGCAGGGGTAAGTGTGGAGCTTACTTGGCAAATGGCAGGAATGAGAGGGACAGCGAGTCATGATTTGGTTATGGAGCAAGCGCTGTTGCCAATGGAAGCACATGTTCATACGCTAGAGACAAGGAAAGGTGCAGTGCCCGCGCCGTATTTGCTTCATATTCCGGCATGTTATTTAGGAATTGCTCTTGCGGCGAGGAAGGAAGCGATCAAATTTGCTTCTGCTTATCAGCCTAATTCTTTAACGCAGCCAATTATTTATCTGCCTAACATTGTGCAGCAGCTTGGACAGATTGAATTGGAGCTGCAAGCGGCAAGGCATTTTATATATAGTGCCGCAAGAAGATGGGATGAGCAGGCATTGCCGCCACAGCAGCTTGCTTCTGAATTAAGCGCGGCAAAGGTTATAGCGATACAAGCAGCCATGTCGGTTGTTGACAAAGCGATGCGGATTGTCGGTGCACATAGTCTGTCGCTGGAGCATCCGCTGCAGCGGATGTATCGGGATGTACGCTTCGGCTTGCATAATCCGCCAATGGAGGATGCGGTCGTTGGCATGCTTGGCAAACTGGCTATAGAGGATTTCGATGGGGAGAACCAGTAATTTGGTTTTTAAATAAAACAGCAACGGGAATGCCGCCGTACGGGGGCATTCCCGTTGTTGCAGTCAATAGGATGATTCGTATCTACAAATAGATAAGCGGGGTAATGATAAAGCGATCCGCTTGCAGTGCTTTCTTTTCTCCTCCTAAAAAGACGAATTTAAATTTATGTGTGCCGGCATTCAATTGAATCGCGTTGCCAAGATTATGAATCTTGACGATATCATTCGGTTCATTCTGGTTCCATTCAGCTCCAGCCTTAACACCATCAATATACCATTGTCCTTTGCCGCGCGAATTGTTCAATTTAGATGCTACTTCGATTTTGTAAATTCCGGAATACTTAGCAGTCACTTCAAATTCCATATAGCTGCCAGCCTGGGAGCTGGTAGAACTGAAGATGACACCAAATGGAGAAGTGTTAGGTGTTACTCCGCTGTCAGCTCTACTTAATGTTCCGCCTATAGCTTTTACTTTGTTAGTATCGAACAACTGATAGGCACGCGCTACAGAAGGTTGGGGAGTAAGTATAAAACGATCCGCCTGCAGCGCTCTTTTATCTCCTCCGAGAAAGACAAATTTAAACTTGTTGACCCCGGCTGGGAGATAGATAGATGAGCTGAGATTATGCGTCTTGACGATATCAGCCGGCTCATTCTGGTTCCATTCGTTTCCGGCTTTGACACCGTTAATATACCACTGACCTTTACCACGCGAATTGTTCAGCTTGGCTGCAACCTCTGCTTTGTAATATCCGGATTTTTCTACATTTAATTCAAATTCCATAAAACCGCCAGCCTGAGAGCCTGAGGAGGTAAATATAACACCAAACGGAGAAGTGTTAGGTGTTACGCCGCTGTTGGCTCTCATTAATGTTCCTTCCTGAGCAGTAATTTTACTTGCATCAAACAACTGATAGGCTCGATAGATGGAAGGATCGATGGGATCCGCTTCTGTTGGAGAAAGTATAAACCGATCCGCTTGCAGCGCTTTTTTGTCTCCTCCAAGAAAGACAAACTTGAATTTTTTGATCCCGGCTGAGAGATATATGGAGGAGCCAAGATTATGCGTCTTGACAGTATCGGCTGGTTCATTCTGATTCCATTCGGCTCCAGCTTTAACACCGTCAATATACCATTGCCCTTTGCCGCGCGAATTGTTCAGTTTGGAAACAACATCCACATTGTAAAATCCACTCTGCAGTACATTCAGCTCAAACTCCATATAACTTCCAGCTTGACTGGTTGAGGAGGTGAGAATTACGCCAAATGGGGAAGTATTAGGCGTTATGCCGCTGTCGGCTCTCATCAGCGCCCCGCCTTGAGCGGATACTTTGCCGGTATCATACAACTGAAAAGCACGATAGACTGCAGGGTGCTGCTCGCTGATTTCTACAGGATCAAGCATAATCCGATCAATATGAAGTGCTTTTCCGCTGCCGCCGAGGTAATTGAAGCGCAATGTTTTGATACCTGGCGTATCGAAGAAGACGTTACCCAGATTATGCACCTTTACAATATCAGCTGGTTCGTTTTGATTCCATTCGTTTCCGACTTTGACACCATCAATATACCACTGCCCTTTGCCGCGTGAATTATTCAACTTGGATGCGACGTCTACCTTGTACAAGCCGGGCTTGGCAACGTCAATTTTCAATTCAATATACCCGCCAGCAGTTTGATTATTAGCCTGAAAGATTAATCCATAAGGAGAAGTGTTAGGTGTTACGCCGCTATCTACCCTGACTTGTGTACCGCCTGAAACATTTGTTTGTCCAGATTCATATAATGTCGCCGCGATATAAGTAGCTGCTCTCGGACCATTATCGACGGGATAATCTTCCGTTGGTATAAACACGGGAACATGCTGAGTTGCTTGCCCGCTGGCATTAAACGACACTTCCACTATCATGACAGCCTCTTGTTGCTTGCCATATATGAAAATACGTCCGGTGCTGTTTGGTTTTCCGGTTGCGGTAATATTCAGCGACTGACCGTTTACGGACAATTGATAGGAGTCCGTCTTCTCATCAGCATAAAAAGCTTCATAATTCTGACCGCCAAACTCTTGTATCCAGAATGCCTTTCCTCGTGAGGAATTCTCGCTCAGATCTATGTTGAAGCTCTGTAGTTGATTGCCAGTTAACAGACCTTTAAAGCGATACGTATGATCACCGTTATCATCCAAAGTAATATCTTCAACCAAGTAGTGTTTACCAGGTGCTAACCAGCGCAAGTCTGCCTGAAATTGACTGCTTGCCGTTCTGCGTCCGCCAGTTGCAATTACAAGTGCTTTGCTTCTGGCGTCATCGGTATGCATCCAGGCATAGGGGCCATTGTTGTTCCAACCTGTGCTGTCCCAATTTTGTCCGCTATATACGGGTCTGTACAGTTCCTCGGTCATCGTTTTAATTCGATTGCTCTTGCGCCATTCATTGAATTTCGCCATCAGCTCAATACCATGCTCGGGCCATTTATTCGGATCACCCGGATCCTCGGGAAACTTTACATTTCGAGCCAGCATATACGAGTAGTAATCTTCCATTTTTCCAGAAATAACACCGCCCACATAGGTGCTGCCCATTGGCATATAACCAAAGCTATTAACAGATAGCCTGATGCCGCCGCCGCTATCGCCGTTTGCAGTAACCCAGCCGTTATAGCCGATATGAAGCAGACCGTTATTGCGATCATTTTGTGATGGGTATATATCGATTTCACTAGTTATTTTTGGTCTATATTGCGGATACTCGGTAACCAGTTCATTCAGCATATTGCGTACCAGCACGTTTTTACGATAGACATTGTCTGACGGGTGAGAATAGGAGGTTATATTCGGGTTTTGCCAATATTCAGTCAGGTCTATCATTTGATGCGCCATATGAGAGTCCTCAATCAACGATTTAACCAGCGCCTTTTTTTGGGCAATCATGACGGGATCAGCTAAATCCCGTCCACCGTTATGGAAGCCGCCCGACATGCTGTACCATAGCCCTAGAATCATATCGTTAGCTTCTATTGCATCGGCGAGCGTTCGCAGATTGCCTATACCGGCAACTGGTGTAATACCATCACGATTACCAAAATAGTCTTCCTGATTCCACATATCATCCAGCATCACCATATCGAAGCCGGCTTGCTTTGCTTTTGGGATAACAACATTATAATGATAGTTTGGCACATTGCGTTTGTTTTTCCATTCCCAATCGTTTGTATTGAATAAAGCGGTCAATTGATTGTATTTAAAGCGCTTTCTAAAATGCTCTTCAACAGCCATTTTTCCCTCTACAATATCGCCATTAAATACAGTTAAATTGACCGCAATATATTCAAACTCCTCTCCAGGGAATAGTACAAGTTGCAGAGATTCAGGATTAGTAGATACTTTGACGCCATCTATACCATGCCAGGCATTAACTGATGCGAATGGAGGCAGCATGTTAACAGAAGAGGGACGCGAACCATATACAGCAGGTCCCTCCTGCGTCTTCCAGTTTACTTCAGGCTGCAACCCCCAGCCGTGTCCGGCATTGTACACTGTAATAGCATTGCGCCCGGTATTGGGCTGCAGGGAGCCTGTGGTAGAGGTCCAGGTCATATTCGGCACATAGTGAAGAACATGCGGATGGTTTGGAAAGTTAAGAGCAATCACATCTGATTCTGAAATCGTCTTATTGCTGGAAGAGTTGTTTTTAATAAAGTTTTGATAACGAAGTCCTGATCTGCCATCATATATTTCAAATACAAGCTTGATCTGGACTGGATCAGGAGATGTGCGGGAAAGCGTAATTTGCAAACTTTTTCCTACATGGGTCTGGTTCATCATTATATTTTCTTCTGCATCAGCTGTGAGCGTCCAGCCGCCATCATCAGCACGAAGCTGATGGTTGCCATATTTATAGGAAAACAAATAGTTATCGCCGCTTCCAGTCAAGTATTCAGTTCCTGCCTCCTTATTGTAAAGACTGTCCAATGTCAAGCTTCCATTTGCGAAGGAAACAACGGCTTTCATTACATCATTTTCTAATGTCCATGTATTTCCGGAGTCTGTAATCTGACTGGCTGTATATGCCGGAGAGTCGGATGGAGCAACTGGCTCCAAAACATCCAAAGCTTCAGTATCTATTGCAGAATTTGCTTGTTCTACGACTGTTTTGGGTTGAATAACAGGCAGATTGCCTTCCGCTGATACCGGGGCTGCCGATAGCAGTAGTGATGCTGTGAGTATAATAGAGAACAACAAGGAGAAATACCGTTTTGTCTTTTTTTGAAACATTATTATGCTCCTTTCATATCCACACTTTAATAAAAGGACATAATATGCTGCAACTAATCTTGTGCTGCCTATCATGTCCTTTTGTATAAACATCTGTGTTAATTGTAATCAGTTACGGCATTAATTTGTCTTGCACTGCTCTTTGATCCTTTACAATTTGAAACATATCATCAGGTAAAAAAGCGGTGTCCTTGCTTGTTTTATACCAGTTATTATAAAACTCATCGATCTTGTCTCCATTAAATTTCGACCATGCCTTTTTCGCATCTTCAATCGCTTTTTCAGGAGTGTAGCTTGCTCCGCTGACAATTGCCTTTGTAATCAAGTTTTTAATTTCTGTCAAACCGCTTTGCGAATCAACAAGCAGATCCTTCGGAACTGTTGGGAAGTGCTCTCCGTGTGTTAATTCCGGATATTGTGCTTGTTTATTAAAAATCAAATCATAAAATTGATCCATATTTTTTCTGTACATCTCTTTGGCAAATTTTTCACTCGGATTAGAATCATCATAATTACTTGCAATATACATACATTCGCCGGTTTCTAGAATGGAGTTAACCATGACAAAGTCACCGCCTAGATAACCGATTTCAGTTTTGTTTTTCTCTGCATCAATTGCTGCAGGGCAGCCGTTTTCTTTTTTGTTCCAATGCTCGCCTTCGATGCCGCGTGTTAATGTAATACCCGCTTCTTGACTAGACAAGAAATCAATATATTTCATAACAGCTTCAGGGTCCTTTGCCGAACGATTGACAACAGCTGTCATTTGCAACGGGTTAGCGATACTCGGTACATATTGCCCCCTTGGAGATTCGGGAACTTGCAAGATCGCTAGTTCGGCATCCGGGACCTTTGATTTTAATGTATTGTAGTCATCAATCCATAGGCGAGTCCATAGCTGGTAGCTGTTTGCCTGTACGGAATAAATGCCGATTTTACCTTCCAGAAAGTCCTGTCTTGCTTTAGCGAAGTTGGTATCCGTAACAAAATCTTTATCAATAATGCCTTCATCAAATAAGCGCTTTGTAAACGAAGTGAACTCGTATAGGTTCTCCCAATTTCGCACAAGTCCGTCATTTTCAATCCGGTAGGAGTTCCCAAGCTCAGTAGTGTTATTAGAGCCGAAAGTAATGTAACCTAATCCAAACATTTGCGGCAATACATAACCGACGTTAATCCCGTAAGTATCCTTTTTTTGATTGCCGTCCGGGTCGTCAAGAGCGAAGGCCCTAGCGATTTCATACAGTTCTTCGGTTGTTGTCGGTTCCTTCAATTTTAATTTTTCAAGCCAATCTTTACGAATGACAACAATATTTTGCGGCATAGTTTCGTTTACTTTTCCAAATTCGTAAATTTTCCCGTCTGATTTCATACCGGCAGTTTTCAATGCAGGGGTTTGTTCAATCAGCCTTTTGTAAACCGTGCTGTACTGTTCGATCATCTCATCAAGCGGCATTAATTGCTTTTGCTCATACAACGGATTTTTAATCATTGGGTCAAATTCAAAAATAACATCTGGCGCGCTGCCGGAAGCGAATAATGTATTAATTTTTTGTTTGGATTCTGATCTTGGAATGGCCATATACGTAACATCAGCAGGACCGTTTTCGTTAATCCATTTGGTCCAGCGATTATCCTCAATCGTTCCCTCAGATGCTGCGATCAAGCCACGGTCATAGATTGTGGCGGTTACTTTTCCTCTTTTTTCAGGTGCCGTGCTTTGTTCTGCATTTGCACTTTCTGTCGGTTCAGGTTTGGAGCTATTTTCAGGTGTTGCAGGCTTTGTCCCGCCGCAAGCGGACAATTGCAATATAGCTACGGTACTGATCATTGATAGAATTACTTTTCTTTTCCATTGAAGCATTTTTTTCAACTCCTCCATCAAAATAACAAGCCAACCCCGTAATAATGTTATTCTAATCTTGCAACAAAAACAGGTACAGATAAAGTTGCCAAGCATCACCGCCTCTCCTGATATTATGTTTAACCTTTTACTGAACCGAGCATAATGCCTTTGACAAAGTATTTTTGCAGAAAGGGATAGATGATCGCCATTGGCAGAATAAGGATCATAATACCGGCTGACTGGATGCCCATAGGTACCAGATCAGCAGAGGATTGAGCATCATTTTGCAAGGATTCACTAATTACAGCCTGACTTTGAATCATCTGTTGTATTAAAACGGTAATGGTATACTTCTCAGTCGAGTTAATATAAATCAGAACGTTCATAAACATGTTCCAATAGGAAACGCCATAAAACAGAATCATTGTTGCTAAAACCGGCATGGATAAAGGCAATACGATGCGCAGCAACAGCCGCCATTCATTACAGCCGTCTATACGGGCTGCATCTTCAACCTCAGAAGGCAAACTTTCAAAGTAGCTTTTCATAACGAGCATATTGTAGGCGCTAATCATACCGGGCAACCATAGCGCACCGTAGGTATTAATAAGTCCAAGCCATTTGAGAACAAGATAAGTAGGAATAATCCCTCCGTTAAAAACAAGCGTGAACAAGATTAACAAGGTGTAAGGTCTTCTACCCAAAAAGTAACCTTTGGACAGCGGATAGGCGGCGCAAATCGTGAAAATCATGGAAAGCACAATACCGACGAGTGTGACTTCAATACCGTTGAACAGCGCCTGTACAATACGGGTACCATCAAACAGTAATTTGTAGCTGAATAAACTAAAGTCGACAGGCCAGAAATACACTTGTCCGGTTTCAACCGCAGTTTTTCCGCTAAATGATATGGATAAGATGTTGACGACAGGTGCTAAACAGGTTAAAGCAATAAGAAGCAGAACGAAGGCATTGATCTGTCCGCCTATTTTTGCAGCTCGGGTTTCCCTCATCTTTTTTCACCTCAGTAAAGTTGTTTGTCAAAAATTTTGGCAATCCGATTGGCAGATACAATAAAAATAAAGGCAACGACTGATTCAAAGAACCCGAGTGCTGAAGTTAAACTAAACTGCCCGCCCTGAATCCCAATGGAAAAAATATAAGTGCTGATTACCTCTGAAATATCTGACACCATGGCATTTCGCAAATTATAAATTTGGTCAAAACCTACTTCAAACATTTTGCCCATAGACAGGATAAGCAGCAATATAATCATATTGCTTATACCTGGCAGCGTTACATGCCATATTTGCTTCATTTTTCCGGCGCCATCCATACTTGCAGATTCATATAGAGAGGGGTCGATAGCGGATAGTGCCGCCAAATAAATAATGGTATTGAACCCCATCTCCTTCCACACACCGGATGAAACAAAGATGGTCACCCATGATACCGGTTTATATAAAAACGGATAGGGATCTCCGAATTTTTCTGCAATAAAATGATTGATAGCCCCTGATTCCATAGAAAACAAAGTAGCAATCATGCCCCCGATAATGACCCACGAGAAGAAGTGAGGCAAGTAAATAATGGTTTGAATAATTTTTTTGTACCAAAGTTTTCGCAGTTCATTGAGCATAAGCGCTAGTAAAATGGGTACGGGGAAACCCGCGATAAGGTTTAAAAGACTAAGCCAGAAAGTATTCCAAATAATTTCAAGCGTCCGATCATTGCTAAATAGCATAGCGAAATTTTTCATTCCGACCCAAGGACTGCCGAAGATGCCATCATAAAAGTTGTAATCTTTGAAAGCTATCACAAGCCCACCCATAGGCAAATACCTAAAAATGATATAATATGCAATTACAGGAATAAAAAGTGTGTACAAAGGTATGTTCTTTTTTAATAAATTTTTGTTGCGTAGAAAATTCATAGGCGATCACTCCCTGACTGTGTTTAAATTAATTGTATAAAGAGAGAGAATCGATTTCTTTAACTATAATTAGACGATGTTTTAATTTATTTGGATTCTTGCATCAAAGAGGTGGAAAGCATGATTGACCCCAGAAGAAGAACTGGAAGCCTGTTTCGAAAAATAATGATCAGTTTTTGTTTGATTATGCTGTGCAGTTCAATAGTTGCCGGTTTATTCATTTATCGTTCCAATCAATCTTTGTTTGAGGAAGAAGTAACTAGTCAGTTTAACAAGACTAATGAATTAATGATGCAGATTTTAACGCAGAAGGTAAAAGAGATTGAGCGAATTACGCAATTGATTGTATTTCAGCCGTCTGTGGTTTCCATCCTCACTCGATCAGGAAAGACAGACAGGGAGCGAAGCAATCTGGTAGAGGAGGGAGAAAATACGGAAGAAGATCCGCTTTATATTGAACTAGCCAAAATGTATGATTCTGTTTCGCAATTTAAGTTGGATGTGCCTTATATTCGATCTATGTTTATTTACAATCTGGAAAATATTAATTATTACAACGCTAATGAAAGCGCTATTGTTATGTTGGAGCCTTCAATCAAGGAGTATATTGATCAAAAGCTGGAGGGAACCAATGGTGCTCTTATTTGGATGAGACTAAATCTGGCAAGCAGGGCTGATGCGAGTGGAAGCCGTACAATGATCGTAGCCGCAAGACAAATGAAGAGTACCTGGCAGGAAACATACGGCACGCTTATTTTAGTTTTAGACGAGGCGTTCTTTGGAGATATGGTACAAGATTTGAAGGAAACAGCTACGAGAATGTACCTGTTGAACAGAGAAGGAAGTTTGTTGTTTGCAGACAGCAAAGAAGGCTATGAGGCTAAAATCCCTTTAATGGATGAACAAGAGGATAAGGCGAGAATGCGGGTGGATGAGGACAACTATTTGTTTGTTAAAAATGAATCCGGAGCAGGGCAAATGACGCTGGTCAGCGGTCTGTCCTTAAAGGAAATTGAACGGAAAAATGAAGAGATTTTTCGGATCATTGTGTTGTCGGGAATGATTAGCATGGCATTGACTGTTGCTTTGCTGGCGCTTGCCAACGTTAGATTATTGCGTCCACTTAGAGAACTGGTGTTCAGTATGCGAAAGATCAGGTTGGGACAACTCAAAACCAGAATAGAAGTGCGTTCGACAGATGAGCTTGCTTATTTGGGAGAATCGTTTAATGATATGCTGGATCATATTGATCAGCTGATCAATGAAGTATTTATTAAGCAGCTGCGCGAGAAGGAAGCTGAGCTTCGTGCGTTGCAAGCACAGCTTAATCCGCATTTCCTATACAATATATTTAATGAGATTTACTGGAAACTATATAAGCAAAATGTAAGAGATACGGCAGGAATTATTAAATCTTTATCTGATATATTGCGATATTCCTTGCAGTCTGCCGAGAGACCTACTACTTTAAAGGAGGAATTAAAGCAGATTCAAAGTTATATTGATATTCAAATGGAGTTGTTCCATCCCGATTTACTGCTGAATATGGAAGTGGACGATGATACTTTGCAGTGCGAGATTCAGCGCCTTATTTTACAGCCGGTAATTGAAAATGTTTTCGTTCATGCTTTTACCGGTTTGGGTACAGAAGGGCAAAAGATGTCGCCAGACAGACTTGATATATATATTTTCAAACAAGATGATAGATTGCGTATTGATATTTCTGATAATGGAGTTGGTTTGCCGCAAACAGTGTTGAGCAAGTTGCAAGCAGAAGGAGGAGAACATCAGGACAGACTGGGTATTCAGTTGGTCAAAAGAAGAATTGAGCTGGTCTATGGATCGCCTTATAGCTTGCGTTTCGAAAGCGAGGAAGGGACTGGCACGACTGCCAGCTATTATTTGCCGTTTATACAAGGAGGGGCATCATGAGAGGAAGCATTCTAATTGTCGAGGATCAGCCCAATTTTCGTGAAGGACTGAAATACTATTTGGAGCAAGAGGCGCTTGGCTGGCAAGTAGTTGGAGAAGCGGGGACCGGACTGGAAGGCTGGGAAATGATTGAACGATTGAACCCGGAGCTTGTTTTTATGGACATTAATATGCCAGTCATGAACGGCATTGAATTGGCACGTCGTATTCATGAGGCACATTTGGACACTATATTTGTTATTATTACTGGTTATCAGGATTTTAACTACGCTCAATCAGCAGTCCGCTACGGTGCTTTGGATTTTTTGTTGAAGCCTTGTTCCAATGACGATATAAATCGTATTTTGCGCGCGGCGTTTGATAAGCTGGCAGCTCGACGATTATTTAAGGAGTCGATGCGGGCGGCTAAAGAAAACCGGCTGAGATCTGTGTTGCTGTGCAGGCAAGCGGACAAGGAGCAGGCAGATTGGCTGAGAGGTTGCTATAAAGATAAAGTTTTGTATTTGTTTGTTGTTAAGGATTATTTTCCGCAGGTCAAAAATTATAAGCGAAAAGATATGTATTTACTGCAGTACGGGATTACGAATATCACAGATGAGATGATGCGCAGCATGCCTGAAGAGGCACAAGGCGAGTGGCATTTGTTGCAGCATGATCAATTGGTTATTGCTCTCGCTAGAGGCTTCAATGCGCAATTGTGGTTCGAAAAGCTTATAAGAGCTGTGTCCGACTATTTCGGTATAAGCCTTGGTTGCTCTGTACTTGGAGATGGTGAGGATATGGACAGACTAATTCAAGCCTATGAAAAAATTGCGGGCAAAGTACAACCGTTGTCTGAGCAGAACGAGCAGGATAGCCGGCATATGACAGGCAAATTTCGCAATGATATCATGGCTGTTATAGTGGATGGAGATATAGAGTCACTGCCTGCCTATTTCACGGAATACTATGATAGTTTACACGGTATGCCGCTTGTTCAGCTTCGGTTAAGCGGAATTGCCCATGCACAAGCACTGAATGATGTATCTGAATCCTTGTTTACAAACGCCAGACTGTTATCCGTTCAACAAATAATGGAGAAAATTAGCCAATTAAATGACTTAAATCAAATTAGGGAGTGGCTGAGCAGCCAATCTGCTGATTTTCTAAACCAGCTTTTTGAATGGAGGGGAATAGTTAATGGCGGCATGAATGTGATTCAAAAAGCAGTTCGCTTTATTAAGCTGCACTATAAGGAGGACTGCTCTATTAGCAGAACGGCGGAGCATGTCCATATGAATACCAGTTATTTCAGTACCCTGTTCAAAAAAGAAACAGGCGTCACTTATTCTCACTACGTCAATCAGTTAAGGCTGGATCAGGCGAAAGTGCTATTGCGCAACACCAATTTGAAAATGATAGATATTGCGCAGGCTGTTGGAATTAATGACTCTGCTTATTTCTCTATTCTGTTCAAAAAATTTTTCCATATCTCGCCCAGTGAGTTTAGGCAGCAGTCCTAAGCATTAGCCTTGATCTTTCCTGTGCCTTACAAAGAAACGACTGCTTCCGTATTGCATTTGTCTATGATGAAATCAATATAGGCTACGGCATCCTTGCGCCTTTCGAAGACAGATTTGTAGTAGGAGGTTGGGATGCCTTTGCGCAAGCGCAGAGCTTCGTTAATAATTTTATGCCAGTTTTTCGGAACGGTTTGCAGCGCATATTCTCCAGCTTGTTCTTTGGATACGATGCCCTTTTCATTGAGTGTGTAGAATAAACGAGATACCCCGAGCACACCCCATTCCACCATATCAAGACTAGTCAATAAACCGAGTGCTTGCAAGGATAAGGAGCGCTTACATTTATTGTTCCAGCTTTGCCAGTAGGTGTTCAAATTGTCCTTAACGCGCTCCAGCAGTATATCCCAATTGACGGACAGATTCAAAGCGTCAACAGTTGCACCCTTTATTGTAACGCCATATGTGATTAATTGATAAATATCAATGGAATCGATACTGACAGCAACCGTACCTTGAAATTTCCCGTCATTGAAACGCAAAGCAGACGCATCTTGTTTCAGCTCGACGGCAATCTTCAACTCGTCTTTTGGAATATAAAAACCGTCCAAAATCGGTTTCCTAAACTGGTTATGCAGCGCCGCGTGAATCTCTGTTAATGCTTCAATATCAGACTGACAAGCTTGCCTGTTTAATATTGCAAAGAAATCGAGGTCGCTCCGACCATCCTGATAGGCGCCCAAAGAAATAGAACCGTACAGATGGTAGGAATCAAGCAGACCGGGCAGACCTGCTTCAACAGCCGCAATATGTTCATTCACAACTCGTTTTGCTGCGGGTTTAAGTTGTTCAGACACTATGCTCACCTCGCGTTTTAATCTTATAACAATAAACGTTTTATAATAGGAATTGTTGCAGTCGATATTGCAGAGATTTTTTTGCCGGGATCATGTTTCTCATCAACAGGATGTATAGCAGCGGTAAAATATAAGGACAATATTAAAAAAATCGCAGGTTTCGAGTTATTGCAATTTCCCGGAACCTGCGATTTTTTATTATTTTAGGTTAGCTGTCCATTTTTCCGCCCTTGCTTGCAGCTCATTGAGAAATTGCTGACTGTCCGGCGCGGAGCCTGAAGCCGCTTGGCTAATAAATCCGTTAACTGCTGGTACAATATCGCTCATAAAGAAAGGATTCGCCTCGTCCATTAATTCCGAGTGAGCATGCTCAGCTATTTCAAGAGCCCTTCTCACATAATCGTCACGCTCATCAACAAAGTCGGAATTGCTAAGAGTAGGAGTGTTGGAGTAGTTCAAGTACATATGTTTTTGAGTTTCATAGCCAGCAAGGAATTTCATTACCTCCCAAGCTGCCTCGACATCCTTTGCCTCTTTTGCCATGATAAAAGGATCTACCGCTACCCAGCCTTCGCCGTTTGGTCCCATATTCATTACGCTTGGGAATCGGTCTAGCAGTGCTTCGTTGTTGTTGGCACGATACTCACTCATCGTAGGACCGCCAGTTTGATCAATGCCAATGGCGATGGTGTTTTTCTCCAAGCCAAAATTTTCTGCTCCCTGCCCGTTTACAAAGCCTTTTGGCGGCAGTACAGCAGCTTCTTTCAGCCAATCCATTACCTGCACCATTTCGGGAGTGTTGAGCTTCCACTTTATATTTTTCACATCGCTTAAGCTTCCTTCAGCGCCTTCGGCTCCAAAGGCTAGTGTCAGAGCGACAAAGGTTGAGCCATTAAGGGAGTTGCCCGCCCAGTATAAGCCCTGGTTTTGCTCGCCTGTTTTCGGATTTTTTCCTGTCATCTGCTTTGCTTTATCCAATAATTCTGCAGGAGTCGGTTTTTCAGAAAGGGGATCAACACCCCATTGTTCAAATAGCTGCTTGTCATAAACAATCATCCGGCGTCCCAGCACTGCCGGAATACCAAATTGTTTGGTGCCGTCCGGTGAACGGGTACTATAGGAGTTTTTCCAAATACCTTGCAAATAACTGTCCTCTTTGAAGGTATCATCAGCCGCAATCAGATCATCCAAATCTCGTAGTAATCCATCCTGATACCATTGCGAAGCAAAGGCTCCTCCTGTATACAGCAGATCAACATCTTTGGACATCAGCATTGCCGTTTGCTTGGCTTTTGCATTTTCCCACGGAATCTGAAATACTTCGAGCTTAATATTCGGGTACATTTTATTAAAGGTAGCTTTTAGAAAATCATTCAAACCGACTGTATCCACACCTGTAAGCGGGTCAATGCCATTTTCCAGCTTCCAGCCTGCCAAGGCAACGCGAACCGTTCCTTTCATATCGGAAACCTTGCTTACATCGACTCCATCTGCAACCGTGCCTTTATCCGAAGAACATGCTGCCGTTGTCAGTAGCATCATTATACTAATTAAAGATAGCCAGAATCGTTTTTTCATTGAAAACATCCTCTCATTATGTTCTGGAATACTCCTGCATGTATAAACTGATTACTGCTTGAGCCCTGACAATGCGATACTTTCAATAATATATCTTTGCAAAAATAGATACACGATTAATACAGGCAATAAACTAATCGTTGTCGCTGCCATAATGATAGCCGGCTGCTGATTAATACCGTTATCATAGGTAAACATGGCAAGCCCGATTTGTATCGTATATTTGGATGCGGTAGTAAGCACTAATAGCGGCCATAACAGATCATTCCAGACACTTAAAAATAATAAGATGACCATCGTAGCCAGGATCGGTGTGCACAGCGGGAAGAAAACTCGCCAGAATACTGTCCATTCATTAGCACCATCGATAATAGCTGCTTCACGCAGTGCAGAAGGGAGCTGATCGATAAAAGCTTTAGCCAAAAAAGTGCCGAACGCATAATTGATAGCCGGCAAATAAAAGGCCAGATAGTTGTCGACCAATCCTAATTTGCTAAATAGCAAGTACTGAGGAATCATGGTCATTTCGAAAGGGATCATCATTGTACTTAGCGCAAGCAGCAGGACAATGCTGGCGCCGCGAAAGTTGAACTTTGACAAGGCGTAGCCTGATAATAAAGCCGAGATGCTGCTGACAGCTATTACCCCGCCGCTAATTAAAGCCGAGTTGAGAATGTAACGAAACATAGGGATCGTTGTGAAAGCCGATTTATATGTTTTTAAAGAAGGTTCCTCCGGCCATAGTTTGGGAGGGAAGGAAATGGCCAAGCGGGCACCCCAATCAAAGCTGGTAATCACCATCCATAAAAACGGAACAATCATCATAAGAGAGCCGAGTGTCAAGACAATTACAATCAGCCATTGGTTTCTCTTTTTTTGGCTGGTCAGGCCTCCGCTATTCAAGCTTGCTTCCATATTGCGTCTCCTCCTGGCTGAGATAGATTAGTCCCACTTTTGCGAGCGCCGATTTATAAGCATCATGGTCGCAGTTAGAATGAGAATAAGAATGAATAACAAATAGGAGGCGGCAGTCGCCATTCCCATTTGTGAGGCTAGAAACGCATTGCGGTAAATGTAAAGCACGACAGTCATCAAACTGCCATCCGGATTTCCAGCCGTACCCCCGATTAACCATACATCTGTAAAACGTTTCATTCCGCCAATCAATCCGATTACCAGCATAAAGAAGAAAATAGGACGCAAATAGGGGATAGTAATATATAGCCAGCGAGAAAAGGCGGTTGCTCCATCCACTTCGGCAGCTTCATACAAGTCCCGCGGCACGCTTTGCAGCCCTGCCAAAAAAATAATCGTATTATAGCCTAATGCCCCCCATAAACTCATCATCACGATACTGAACCTCGAAATATCGGGATTGGTAAACCAGCCTATCGGTTCAATTCCGGCAAGCCCGAGAATAAAATTCAACAAGCCGGCATCACCTGGATAGAACAAGAAAGAAAACAATAAGCTTGTTGCTACTGCAGAAACAACGTTAGGCAGGAAGTATACAGCTTTAAACCAGTTTTTTCCGAAATTCCATCGTAAATTATCGATAAGGCTTGCCAGTATGAAGGAGAAAATAATGCCGAACAGCATAGATAACAGGCCCATAAATAACGTATTGTTTAATGATTTCCAAAAGACAGGATCACCTAATACGTACTGGTAGTTGCTTAGTCCAACCCACTTGGAATCATTGCCGATTCCACTAGTTTGTTGAAAGCTCATAATCATGGCAGCCAGCATCGGGTAAATTGCAAATACGATAACGCCCAATAGAAGAGGGGCACAAAAGGCATACCCCATCCATTCTTTTCGAGTAATCCAACGACGGTTTGCTTTCCCAATCCCTAAATCTTTCAATTGTTGACCTCCTTTCTTCGCTTTATTATTTTTGTAAGCGCTATCCAAATAAAGGTTGAAGATTGTTTGCACCTCTAATTGTAGCGAAAGAAAGTGATACAAAACGATGGCTGGTATTCAGATGTCGCCGCACTATATTAAGAACGTAATAAAGGAATGCCATCGTCAGTAAGCAGGTGGTGGATCGTATAAAGATTCAGGTGGACAAAACTCAGATTACTTTTTTATTCGGGATACGTTAGCTATGTTTTTGCTGACTTGTTTTGAAAGCAGAAGGGCTTTGCCCGGTATGCAGTCGGAAAACACGGCTAAAATATCGAAAATCACCATATCCCGTTTGCATGGCAATCTCTTGCATGCTTAGTGATGTGTACAGCATCAGTTCTTTTGCCTTGGCAATGCGAACTGAATTCAAGTATCGGGTGAAGTTCATGCCGCTTTCCGTCTTGAATAGCTGGCACAGATAGTTTTTATGCAAAAAATGGCGCGCAGCCATTTGCTCCAATGTAATTCTTTCGTTGTAGTGCTGTTGAATATAGGTGCAAATTTGTCGAATAACAGAATCCTCGCGATTCATTTGATTTTGTCGAATATCCATTAAGTAGTGGCAGTAACGTTTAATATAAGCAACAGTTTCGGCGCAGCTCCAATACAGCTGAAAATGCCCTTCTTCAAATTCCTCAATAGGAGAGTAGCTGATCGTGTCTGTCAGACTGGCTATTTCCATGGCAGCTACACTCACAATTGCTATCGACTTATCAATGCAATCACGGACAGCCTCTGCGCTGCAACTGTCAGGGTGGAGCAGACCAAAATAAGCATCAATAATTGCATCAGTTTCCTTTGAGCTACCAGTTAACAAGGAACGGGCAAGCTGCTCGCGGAAGGCTTGATCGAATTGTTTTCTAACATACAGACTATATGATGATTCCTGTTCTTTCGAACAGTCATAGCTTATAATCGAACAGTTTTGTTCAAACAAATGTTCCTTAACCGCACGTCTGGCTTCATCCAGCGCTTGCTGAATAAATGCTGGTCCGTGAACAATCGAGCTGATGCCAGCTCTAAGCTTGAGAGCAAATCGGTTGCTGCATTGCTGGAATAAATGCTGGAGCTGCTGCAAAGCATTTTCGTTGTCGCTAAGCTCGTCGAATCGGTTTATCAATAAAGCATACTCCCCTTGAACAAGTGGATAGAGCAGATAATGTTTTGCACGCCCTTCTTCCATCCACCATTTTTCAAAGCTGTCCCACTGAAGCGACGATTGAGAGGCAGGGGAGGGAGGAATAACTCTCGTCTGAATAACAGCAATCGAAAAACTGTCCAAAAATTGTGTCATGCCGCATTCCTGTGCCATCAGCTCCATTTGCTGCTCACTGTAGCGCTGAGTAAACCATTGCTTGAAAAAAACTTGTTTTTTCTCATTTTTTCTAGACTCAGAATAAAGCTGAATATGCTCTTCCTTTTTTTGCTGCTGAATAACCTTGCGCATACTGTCCATTAACTCAGTAGGCCGCATCGTCATCTTTAACAAATAGTCTACTGCGCCAGCAAGCAAGGCTTCCTTCACCAGATTAAATTCATCCACACAGCTGAGTACAATACAAATGCAATCGGGCGCTTTTTTTCTAACTTCACGAATCAAAGAAATTCCGTCCATGACAGGCATTTTAATATCTGTTACCAGTAGCTTGGGCTGCCAGATATCCCAATGTTCAAGCACTTCTTTCCCATGGGTTGCTTCCTCAACCCTCCCAATACCGAGCTCTGCCCAATCTATCGAGTGACGAATTCCCAGTCTTACAATGGCTTCATCATCTACAATAACAGCATTCATCTTGATTCCCCCTTGAGTTAGTGTCTAAAGTAGTTAGTGTCGCCTCTCATAAGGCAATACGACGGTTACGATCATGCCTTCTCCAGTTTTACTCTGCCAGTTGACCCCATAGTCTTCTCCAAAATACAGCTTAATCCTCTTTCCTACATTGCTCATGCCGATATGCTCGCGGATTAAATCATCTTCAATTCTCTCTCTATCCACATCCTTATCTAAATCTCTAAGTTTATCTTCATCCTTCTTCTCATTGGAGGTTCGCATTTTCTGCTCATAGCCGACGCCATTATCGATAATTTGCAAATAAAGCTTGTCATGCTCGCGCCACCCTTTAATCCGTATAATGCCGTATTCCTGTTTGGGCAAAATTCCATGGAAAATAGCGTTCTCCACTAAAGGCTGCAAGCTCATCCTGGGAATCATGCCCTGTTTGACCTGATCGTCAATTTCGTAAATAACGTTAAACTTATTGAGATACACTTGTTTTTGAATAGCGACATACGCCTCCAACTGCTTCAGTTCCTCACTAATAGCAATTAAAGGACGCTCCAGTTGAAAGGCGCTCACTAGAATAACATTGACAGAGGTGATCATTTCGAATACCAAATCAGCATTTCCCATGCGAGCAAGCCAGCGTATATTATTCAAAGTGTTATAAATAAAGTGCGGATTAATTTGTGCCTGCAAGGCTTGCACTTCTGCTTTCTTTTGTTTTAGCCGCTCCTCGTCGACCCGCTTAGCCGTTTCCTGTAATCGATCAATCATGCGATTAAAGCTGCTAATCAGCCGATTAATTTCGTCTTTCGGGCGTTGTTTAATCATTTTTTGTTTTACAGGGTACTTGGTCAATCGCTCTGCTCCCAAATCACCTGTCCGATCCATAAACTTGGCAAGACGCGCCACTGGATTCAAAATGTAATAAGCAAGTACAAATGCTAAAATCATGCCTACAAGCAGCAGCACAAAGTTCAGTGCCAGCTGCAGCTTGAAAAGAATCGAGGCATCTTTCAACAGCCCTTCCTCCGGAATGATGCCGACGATGTTCAAAGGCTGCTTGTTCGGATCGTTGCCGGATACAACAAGATGACCGGAGCGGCTATAGGAAGCTGCGACCCCCTTGCCGATATCGAGCAGCATTTCCCCGCCATTGTGAGGCAGTTCTCCCGAGCTGGCAGGCTCCATTAATATACCTTTGCGATCAACTAATACGAGACGCTCGTCATAACGTTTTTCGCGCTGCTCAATAATGGCTGTAATTCGATCTACCTTGAGAGATACAATTATAAAACCATCGGCTCTGACACTAGCTGCTCCTTCCGGAATTATTTTAATGCCAGCCAGCATCAGAGTCCCGCGCTCATCGATTGCATTCTCAAAGATAGGGGCGTAGACGATCGGTGTGGTGACCAGCTCTCCGGTACTGCCAATCAGTTGCCGATAAATATCTGAGCGCAGCAACTGATCGATTCGCATACTGGAAGTTGCTACAGCATCCAGGTCGTTGCTCATAATAACGATTTCGTCCACATAGTCATAATTGTCCCGAATGCTACGCAAAAACTGTTGCTTCTGGCTCCTTGTTTTCTCAATACTCAGTCCCTCAAACAGATCGGGATGCATCAAAGACAAGGAACGAATAATAAGCTCTGTTTCTCGATAGTAAGAATTTAACTCGTTATTGAGTGAACCAATGTAATGCTCAGCGTAATAAGCGGTGTTTGTTTTGATAACGTCTCGAATAAGCGCATAGCCTGCTGTACTGTTAATGAGTAAAATAAGAGCGTTCAGCACAAACAAATAAAGGGTTAGCCTAACCGATAGTTTTTGACTTAATTTGAAATGGAAGCGCTTCCGCATAATGTTATTGTATTCCCTCCCCTTAGACCCCAATAGTTAGCAACAACTGCTGCTGAAAATAGCGTAACATTATTAAACCATATGTTGATATATAAGGAAATTGCTTACCTGCACCGGCGATATAGCGGAATGTATATTAGAAACTGGGTGGGGGAGTAAATGTGAGAGTAGAAGTAAGGGGAATAGTGGAAGGAGTATCTGGTAATAGTGGTGGGAGTAAATAGTAACGGAAGAGTATATAGTGGGTAATAGTAGAGGTAAGGGGGAGAGCATGAGTAGTGGGTAATAGTATAGCAAGGTAAGGGGAGTGGAGGAGGAGACGTTATCGGTAGAGTAGGGAAGAGGAGGGCAGCGGGAATAATAGTAGAGTAAGGATGAGTAGAATGAGTAGAAGGGGAGAGGTGAGAGAGTAATAGTAGGATAAGTAGGTCGATAACTATAGAGTAGCTATGAAGAGGCGCTTCATAATGCTAGGGATTCCAGAAGGAAAGCAGCGAGTTTGAGCCTGTACAAAACTGGCTCCGCAAGGGTAAATCGCTCGCCGTTTGTACGAAAAAACGTATAAAACCGGCTCTGCAAGGGTAAATCGCTCGCCGTTTGTACGAAAAAACGTATAAAACCGGCTCTGCA
>JBEBPB010000022.1:0-89142 GCA_040396195.1 Paenibacillus nanensis | reverse complement strand
AAATCGTATAAAAGGTAGCTGCAAGCGAGGTTAGGTGCTATATTTGTACGAAAAAACGTATAACTTCATCAGGCTGTTCAATGTTGCCTATCACCAATTTGAAAATAGTTAATTTCCAGCAAGTAGCTCAAGTCCAGTAAACTGCTAACTGCCAGCAAGTAACTCAAGTCCAGTAAACTGCTAACTGCTAGCGAGTAGCTCATATCGAGCAAACGGCTAACTGCTAGCGAGTAGCTCATATCGAGCAAACTGCTTATAGTCAGCAGGTAGGTCATGTCTATCTAATGGTTAATAGCGAGCATGTTTCTCATATCCAGCAAGTAACTGGTAGTCCGGCAATAGATGTCTATTCACATATTTCAAGGAGGACATAAGACATAATGACAGAGAGAAAAGAAGTTGTATATGACGAAACAAAAATAGAAGCATTAAAGGAAAGTTTGCTGGCAAAGCAAAAGGACAACCCTCCTTATTTTGCTTTGGCAGAGGTGATATTTAATTATTGTGAAAGTGGTTATTACAATCGTGATGAGAACAAAAGAAATGTAGTGGAAGCGCTGAATCAGGCTTACGGAGCACCGTTTTTTTCTATTACATCAGTAGAAACAGTGTTGAATGGTCCGCTAAAGGATGCGCTCATTTTGCTGTTTGGGGAGGAAAAGGGGGCGGAGCTTGTTGGTTTGCTGCAGCGTCGTATGGATTATCCATACGAGTCATCTCATTACTATCGTAAAGGATTCCGGTCCTCAAACTGTGCACATTATTTCTCAGCCTATCTTGAAATGATATCTGATTATTTGGATTATCAGGGATATGACTTTTCATATATGGACTATTTAACTTCAACAGAGTTTAAACTTAATAACGATAACCTTATGGCTGATTTGTTGGCGAGAGAAATTGATAACAGCAATGAACAGGTTATCGAAGCATTAAAGGAGATTATGTTTGGCGAGAATCAGTCAGCTTGGTTAACTCGTGAAATGATCAGAGCAATTGTGCAAAGTCACCATGTTGGCTGCTATGAGATGCTGGCAAAGCTGCTTATTGCTGCACAACAGCAAGAGGGCTTGCGACAACAAATAGTGGAGAGTGCGGATGAAGGGACGGTTGAAGCCTCGATCTTTTTGGCAAAGACAGTGCTCGAGCACAAGCTGGAGCGATTCAGTGCAGTTGCCAGAGCCTTTGATACATGGTCAGGTCTGAACTATACAGTAGTAGAAACAAAGCCTGCGAAGTTTCGTCAGTTTATTGAAATGATGCTTCGTTCGTTGGAGGACCCTGCATTTGCAGATGAAGCAAAGCAAGGCAATGATGCCTTGCAATATTATTTCTACTTATGGGCAGCAGCTGTAAAGGATGCTTCAAAGCTTCCGCAGCTATTTGATGAAGTGGTTAATGAAGACAAGCGGTACAAAAAATTGACGGCGCTTTACTTTATGACACACTTGAATGAAACGAATATCCAGCATCAGTTGGCTGTAAAGTTTTTGCCGCAAGCAGTTGCCCAAAATGATACTGAATTGCTGGCATGGACTGTTCGCAATCTGTATGAGAACTATAATTTGCGCCATACGTATCGCTGGGATTCCCCGGAACTAAATTGGGATGAAACAAATAAATTATTATTGGCTGATGAAGTAGGCAGGAATGAGCAGTTCCAACTGCTATTGGACGCACTCAAGTTATTGAAAGGACAGGAAGAAACATTTGCGGAGAGTGTTTTTCCATGGTGCTCCATCACACTGGATACAGCCATGCTGACTGTACGTTTAATGACAATTGCGGCTTATGATTTTTCTGCGGACAAGATAGATTTGCTGATGCAGCAATTTAATAAAATGAGCAGCGACCAGCGGCAGAGCTTTATTTTTTACTTTATTAGAAGACAGGATAATGAACAACAGCGCAGTTTCCTTATGACATGTCTTAGTGATCGCAGCGTAACGAACAGGGAGTTTGCACTTCATATTTTGGATGAATTGGAGCTTACAGAGGAAGAGATCAACAAACTAATGGCGTTGTTGAAACAAAAAACTGGCTCCGTTCGCCAGGCGGCTGTCAAGCTGCTGTTGAAGCTGAATGATGCAAGACTTGTGGCAACAACAAGCAAGCTGCTAAGCGTCTCCAATGTAGAGCAGCGTCTTGCTGGTCTTGAACTTGTCAATCAATTGAAGCAGGATAACGAGCGTCAAGAGCTCGGGCAGAAGCTAATGATCGAAGTTGAGAAATTGCAAGGATCAGGCAAGGCTACTTCACCGGAAGAAATATTAATCTCTGGCTTGCTATCGAAAAAACAAAAGTATAACGCGGAGATTGGGTTCGGCTTGTATAATCCAGATGTACAGGTTGAGGTACCTTCGCAATACGAGCATCCAGGCAAGCCATTGCCGTTAACTGATGCAGTGAAGTCGGTTTTATTTGGCGGTGAAAAAAGCTGTCAGCAAATTATGGATCATTTTCAGAAGCTTGTATTGAATCATCATGACCATGAATATGAAACGGTTGATTACAATGGCAAAAGACATTCGGTATTGCTGGGCAATGCAGAGTACCGCTTTGAACAGCTCTACAAGGAAGGAAATGACCAGAATCAACAACGAAAATCGTTTGATGAGCTGACGCTTGATAATTTTCCACTTGCAGATGTATGGAGACAGGCAGCGCTTGATTTGAAGCTTAGCGTTAATGATATGTTGCATATTTTATTTGTAACTCATGGTATGGAATATGTGTTTGAGAGACGGGATGAGTGGTTTAAAGAGCTGTATGGCGATATCATCGAAAAGCTTAGTCCGATGGAAGACGATTATAAATATTATCGTCCAATTCTGAATCAGATTCGTTTGTTGCTGAATGAGGCGGATCAAAGCTCTACATATCGTCTATCGATGGATGCGTTCCTCTACCTGCAAAGCAGAATGACTGAGGAGCAGTGCAAGCAAAGCTCTGTGACGAGCAATGGCGGATATTACTATTATGGTCAAAATGATGCAACAATCAACTCCAATCTATTTACATTTTGGGTTACTCAGGCACGGGGAGCGATTAAGGAAGACTCGGAATTTAGGGAATTTTTCTATGTTTCCTATGCTGTCTGCCGTATGCTGAATAATGAATATCAATTTGGTATCGGGCTGGAGGATATAACTAAGGCGTGCAGGCTTGGACTGCTTTCAGATGAACAGCTTATAAAAGAAATGTTTATTGGCGCATTTTCCGATAGTTTGATTAGACGTCTGAATCATCCGAAATGGGGAGAAGATGCGGTAGCACAATATCCTCAGGTTCAAGATCTGTTGGAGGATGTCATCGACCGGATTGTTGAAATTGAGTCGCAGCGGGGAGATATGCCGACAGAGGTTACGAAGCAAGCCTCGCAAATTCAAAGAGTAGAAGGAATCCAACACTTTACGCAGTTGCTGATCGGACTTGGCAAAGATACGTTCCAGCGGGGCTATTCTTATGGTGGAAACTATGAATCCAAGCGGACAGCTTTGAGCTCACTTCTCCACATTAGTTTTCCTGCCAAGGGAGACGATGCCCAGAAATTGAAGGAGCTGCTTGCTGGTACGGATGTAACAGAGCAACGATTAATCGATGCGGCTATGTATGCACCACAATGGGTAACGATCATCGAGCAAAATTTGAACTGGCCAGGATTAAAAAGGGGAATATGGTACTTCCAAGCGCATATTAGCGACTATTTCTCTGCACAAAAGGAAACAGAGGTTGCTATTTACTCGCCGATATCTCCTAGTTCTTTCAGTGACGGTGCGTTTGATAGTGATTGGTTTAACAAAGCCTATCAGGAGCTTGGCAAGAAGAGATTTGATGCTCTCTATGCAGCAGCCAAATATATATCAGAAGGCGGGGCATCTCACCGCCGTGCTCAGCTGTTTGCAGATGCGGTAACCGGCAAGCTGAAGAAACGCCAATTGGCAAGCGAGATTCGTCAATCTCGTAATAAAGATAAGCTGTTAAGCTATGCGCTAATTCCGATCAAAGACCATAAAAAGGATACATTGGAGCGTTATGAGTTTATTCAAAAGTTTTTGCTTGAAAGCAAGCAATTTGGAGCACAGCGCCGTGAAAGCGAAGCTAAGGTCTGCGCAATAGCACTAGAAAACCTTGCCCGCAATTCAGGCTATAGTGATGTAAATAGAATGATGTGGTCGCTGGAAGCGGATAAGCTGGAACAATTGCAGCCTTATTTTGAACCACAGGAGTATGATGGTGCCAAGCTGTGGCTTACGATCGAGGAAGAGGGAGCTGTTGAGCTTCATATTGAGAAGAATGGCAAAGAACTAAAGAGTATCCCTGCTTCACACAAAAAGAATAAGTTTGTTCTGGAAATGAAAGATGTTCAAAAATCGTTGAAAGAGCAGTACGCCAGAGCTCGTCGCAGTTTTGAACAGGCGATGGAGGAACATATCCCGTTTGCTGTACAAGAGCTCATTAACATTACGCGTAATCAGATGGTTACACCGTTAATTCAATCGTTGGTATGGTGCAACGAAGATACATCACAAATTGGCTATCTGCATCAAGATGATGCTTCAGAGCAAACATCGGGTGCGCATGCAGATGCAAATGCCGATACAAGTGCCGATACAAACAAGGCAAGTTTCTCTTTGCGCAGTGCGGATGGCAGCCTGACATTACTTGAAGAAGATACAGCATTGTACTTGGCGCATCCGGTTCAGTTATATAAATCAGGACAATGGAGCGCCTTCCAAAAGGATTTATTTGAGCGTCAAATCAAGCAGCCATTCAAGCAAGTATTCCGGGAATACTATCGTTTGGATCAGGATGAGTTAAAGGCTGAGACGGAATCAGCCCGCTATGCCGGTCATCAAATTCAGCCGCAACGTACAGTTGCTTTGCTGCGCGGACGGAAGTGGACGGTTGATTATGAGGAAGGATTGCAAAAGGTTTACTACAAAGAAAACCTGATTGCCAAAATGTACGCGATGGCTGACTGGTTCTCTCCAGCAGATATTGAGCCGCCGACGCTGGAATCTGTTCGTTTCCTTGATCGGACAACTTTTAAGCCCGTTAAATTGCAGGATGTTCCGGAAATTATTTTCTCAGAAGTCATGCGGGATATCGATCTTGTTGTGAGCACTGCTCATGCTGGCGGGGTGGACCCGGAGGCAAGCCATTCTACAGTTGAAATGCGAACAGCTATTGCAACAGAGCTGCTTGCACTGCTTAAAGTAGAAAATGTTATTATTGAAGGCAATCATGCTCATATTAAAGGCAGCATGGGAGAATACTCGGTTCATATGGGCTCGGGTGTTGCACATAAAAAAGGTGTTGGAGCGCTTAATATTATTCCTATTCACTCGCAAAGCCGCGGTCGTTTGTTCTTGCCGTTTGCAGATAGTGATCCGCGTACAGCAGAAATAATGGCGAAAATTTTGCTTTTGGCTGAGGATCAAAAAATTAAGGACCCTAGCATTTTGGCAAAAATGTAATGAACTAATGAACTTGTTCGAAAGAAGGAAACTTTTGCTTTCTGTTAGTTTTACAATGCTTATACAGCTTTCTAAAGTTTAGCAACTTTACATTTGATACTTCCGCTGCTGTTCGGTACAATAAAAGAGTAGCAACAGGCATTAAGTAATAAGAAGCTAAGTGATTATGGCAACCGATGAAAGTAACTGATTAAGGTAATTGATTCGGTTCAATATGACTTGATGGAGGGTTTATATGTATCGTAAAGCGGCAGATTTTTTGGCGGATTGGACAGGCTCGGCAGGAGGAACTCTTGCTGTAATAAAGGCAATTACAAATGAGAAGAAGCATACAGTAATAGTAGAAGGACATAATTCATTAGAGTGGTTGGCTTGGCATTTGGTAGGTGCGGGAGCTATGTTTGCTCAGATTGCGGGACTTCAGGTTCAAGGACCTGCCAAAGATGAGGCAGCCCCTGAGCAAGCGGAGCAGCTTGCACAAAGGTATGGAAAAGTGATGCAGGCAGTAGCGGAAGAAGCGGGCAAATTGAGCGACGCGCAAATGGAAGAAGAAATTAACGGCTTTATGGGACCAGTAGCTAGAGGAGCATTCTTGCGGATGATGATTGATCATCAAAACCATCACCGTGGACAAATGACCGTGTTGCTGCGTCAAGCAGGGCTTACAGTTCCAGGTGTTATGGGACCGACGAAGGAAATGGCGTAGATAAGCAGGCTATACAGAAACAGACAGGAGCAGGTGCATGCTCCTGTCTGTTTTTTTATGTAGTTATGCAGTATTCGCTACATATTGTTTTGATTTGACCCACTTGTAAAGAATGGCTTATTTACTTCTGAGTTTAATTATTCTGTCTATAAATATAAGTGCTTATCTATTTAAAATTCGTTTTTTAATAGATTGTATACTAGAGTAGATAAGTTATAATAAGCATAACCTAAATAGGTCAGAAAGGAATTCGGACGTGAAAAAGGTTATTGTAATTGGTGCAGGGATTTTAGGGGCTTCAGCGGCTTATCAGTTAAGCAAGTTAGGTGCTGAAGTTATAATTATAGATCGTACTGATGCGGGACAAGCAACTGATGCAGCAGCCGGGATCATTTGTCCATGGTTATCACAACGCAGAAACAAAGCGTGGTATCGTCTTGCTAAAGCAGGAGCACGTTTTTATCCTTCTCTTATTCAGGAGCTGGAGGAGGCTGGAGAAAACAAAACTGGATATGCAAAAGTAGGCGCGATATGCATTCATGATGATCCGAAAAAATTAATCGCGATGAAAGAAAGAGCAGAACTTCGCAGAGGGGACGCACCTGAAATAGGTGAACTTACGATGCTGACGGATCTTGAAGCGAAGCAAAAGTTTCCATTGTTGTCTGAACGATATCAAGCTCTTCATGTATCGGGTGCAGCAAGAGTGGATGGACGTGAATTAAGAAATGCTTTACTAAGAGCGGCACAACGTAATGGTATGCAGATGATTAAGGGAGATGCTATTTTAGAGCAAAATAATCATGAAATTACAGGTGTTAGAGTAGGACAACAAATATTCACAGCTGATGAGGTTATGGTATGCGCCGGCGCCTGGTCCAATGCTTTGCTTCATCCACTGGAGATCAAGATTCAGGTGCATTATCAAAAGGCTCAAATTATGCATTTACAACTTGCTGGTGAAGCCAGTACAGAGCAATGGCCTGTTGTAATTCCGCCTTCAGATCAATATTTGCTTGCATTTGCTGACGGGCGTATTGTGATAGGTGCGACTCATGAAAATGACGTAGAAGGATATGACACATCTGTAACTGCAGGCGGCATGCAAGAGATATTAAATAAAGGTCTCCAAACGGCTTCTGGTCTTGCGGATTGCAGCCTAAATGAGATAAGAGTGGGGTTCCGTCCTTTTACTACAGATTTTCTTCCTGTACTAGGAAGGGTTCAAGGATGGAATAAACTAATCGTTGCTAATGGGCTAGGGTCATCAGGATTAACAATGGGACCATTTCTTGGTGAGCAGCTAGCCAAGCTAGCCATGAATCAACAGGTAGATATTCAGCTTGAAGATTATGCAGTAGAGCATGCCATAAATGAGTGATCGATTGAACAACATCAGTTTTTAGCTTTCCATTTGTTACAAATGCGGTGAGTTAATCTAACGGGCAGTTATTTTTCAAAGACGATTTCGACAGAGTCTATGCTTTTATTAAAATAGTCTATGCTAATTAGAGTGGGCTATTTTTAATATCTTGCAGTTTGATTTTAGCAAAAACAATCAAATAAATAACTTTTGAATTTGTTATTCTGTCAATTCTTATTGTCCTACTGTTATCTGCCAGCTATTTGTCTACAAGGAAACCTGATAGACACGGATACAACTAACAGGAAGAGGCTATTCCATGACAGAATGTTAGAGAATAGCCTCTTGTTACAATTTTGAATTTGCAATTCGATAACAGAAGTGAAGGTTCACCCTACGAAAACCGAGTTAAAGTACTGACTTGCATCAATGAATTACTCTGAGGGCAGCGGCTGCTCCACAAACTCCTCTTGCCAGTAAGGATAATATTCATTCTCCCAAACGGTTCCGTCTGTGTATTCTACCTCAACTACACATGCAATTAAGGTTTTGATATTAGCATTTTCGATAATGGTCCAGCCGGCATTTTTGCCATAAGTATCTCCAGATTTAATAAAGGCGCTTTTCGCCTGCCCCTTCAATTCGTAAACTTCCTTGTCAGTGTTTGGACCTTTCAGTTTAAGAGGGAAGCCTTTGTCATCGTAGGCAAGTATGGAGACGGTATAGTTTTTTACGGTTTTGTCGGTATGATTCTCTACCATCACTTCAATCATATCCGGGTAAATTTGCTTGAAATCGTCCGACTGTTCTACCAATTGTGCGTTAATTGCCAGGAGTTGCTGATCGTTCTTTACTTTGTCCTTGTATAGCAAATCTTCAGTCTCAAGCTGTTCCTCACGAAATTGCTCCAAGCTTGCCCGCTTGATCAATAAATCTTTGTCATCTGGCAGCAAAGCAAGCCCCTTTTTAATGAGAGATAATGCATCCTCGTATTTTTCTTGCCCTGAAAGCTTGTCCAGCTCATCAAATATTGCTTTTTTGTAAGCGACTTGCTCGGCTTCAATCAATTTCTGAGCTTTTGAGAAATATTCCTTATCCTCAGAAAGCACATGCTGCAAGGCAGCAATCGCTTCATCGTGTTTACTTTTTCCACTTAGCTCCTCACCTTTTTTGTAAGCAGTGTGCGAGGTGTGAAGTCTCTCTACTTCAGCGATAATTTTCTCAGCTTCCTCCGTAATCAGTTGTGTATCGTATATAAATTTCAGCTTTTTGGATGCTGTATGATAGTCAATGGTTTTATTTAAAAAGCTCTTTTTAGTTTGCAACATTTCGGTTAACAAAAAACGTTCTGCCTTGCGTTCTTTTTTGTCATTATCTTTAATTTTATTGTTATAAATCGTGATTGTTTGCTCCAGCTTTTCGTTTTTAACCGCTTTTTCAAAGTCTTGATCAGGATCACTTAACAGCAAGTAAGTAAGGACACTAGCAATGACTACAAGCAGTGCCACGCTCCCCCAAATTAAACCTTTCATTCGTTATCCTCCCTCATCTATATGAAAGACACTTTCTACTATACGATGTTGCGGGAAAAATGCCAATGAATTCTAGCAATTTTTTTGAGGAATAACGTGTTTTTGTGCAAAAAATAAATTAAACCATTAAAAAATGAATGAATTTCAAGGAAGTGGCAGATGCTAATTACAGACTGAATAGTAGGGGGACTATGCGTGGAGGCAAGTGCGATCATTCATAAAGCATCGGTTGCTAAATTATTAATCATTCAGCTAAGACCGCGCCAATGGTCGAAAAACTTGCTTGTTTTTGGAGCTTTACTGTTTTCTTTTCGATCGGTGAGTTTTACAGATGCCTGGCAGACACTTGCCGGCTTTGTCGCGTTCTGTTTTACAGCAAGTATGGTTTATGTCATTAACGATTTTGCAGATCGCAAGGCAGATCAATTTCACCCGGTAAAAAAAAATCGACCGATGGCATCGGGAGCGCTTAATCCGTACTTGGCTCTTTTATTTGGAGCATTGCTATTTTTATTTTCACTGTTTCTTTCATATAAACAGACCCCAACCTTTACGTTATTGTTATTAGCTTACTTTTTTATGAATGTTGGCTACTCATTTGGGTTAAAGCATATGGTAATAATAGATATGATGATAATAGCTGCCGGTTTTGTTATGCGAGCAGTAGCCGGAGGTTTAATTATACGTGTCCCTATTACGCCCTGGTTTCTTATTTGCACCATGCTGCTATCGTTATTTTTGGCTGTCAGCAAGCGTCGACATGAGCTGCATTTATTACAATCAGGAAAAGGAGCGCATCGCAAAGTTCTTGAGCATTATTCAATCGCGATGCTGGATCAAATCAACGCAGTTGTTATAGCGGCTGCGATCATAAGCTATTCCTTGTTTACATTCACTTCAGGCAGAACGATTCATTTGATGTGGACGATTCCACTTGTGATATATGGCATATTCCGTTATTTATACTTGATTCATATTGAGGATAAAGGCGACTCTCCTGAACGCATTTTATTCGAAGACAAACCAATTCTTATTACAGTGTTGCTTTATGCGGCAGCGGTTGTATTTATATTAGGGGTAGTGGAATAACGTAGAGGTTGAACGGAAGGACGGATTAGGAATGGGGGAAGCCGAGTGGCATTTATTCATTATCTTTTACAAAATAAAGCTGATAATGCGATCGCTTTATGTCTGTATTGGGCAGTCGGTGTCTGGTTTCTTATACTTAATCTGCCGTATATAAGCTTTATGAATATACATGTCGATCAACTATTGGTGAGCACCCCTTTTTATGGCGTTCCCTTTACACTGAACTTATTTAATTTTGATCCATCGATGTATTACGGTTTTAACAATATTTCTGTTATACATCCTTTTCTCCATATTGTATCAGGACTGTTATCGCAGTTAGCTGCTCACTGGGGAAATAATCTATTTTTTCTGTTATTGCAATCATTCTTAAATGCTTTTTCATGCACAGCCATTTATTTTTATTTACGCAGAAGCGGGACGAACAAGGGATTATCAATTACTTTCGCCGTCATGTTTGCTATAAGCTCTTACACCTTGTTTACGGCTCTTATTCCAGACTCGTACCCTTATGCGCAACTGATACTTATTTTGACCGTGCTTTATTTGCAGTATAGTCGCGAAAAAAGCACGGAGAGCTTTAATAGCTTTGCATACGGTGCTCTTGTTTTTATCAGCTTTGCTGTAACTTCAGCGTTGTTGATACCAGTGCTCACAGCGCTTGTGCTGAATCATTTTCGACTTGGCTCGAAAACAATTATTTGGCAATATATAAAGGCAGGTTTATGGGCAATATTACTGCTTTTGTCAGCAACTATACTGCAGCAGCTCTTTTTTGAAGGCAGATTTTGGGCAGATGGTTTGTTCAAAGGCATTACAGGAGGAGGGCTAAGGTATGCGGACAAATTTCGTTGGAATGAGCATTGGCAAATTGTAAAGCTGCTTGGCATTCATCCCATTTGGACAGCTGATGTTACAATGATTAGTTCCAAGCTGGCGGCAGTGGTTTCTGATTTAAGCAAAAAAATTCCGATTTATGCAACCGTGTTCGGTAGCGGCTTATACATATGCAGTTTTGCTTTTATCATAAAAGCAAGAGCGACAAGAGAGGTATGGGTGCTATCGTCGTTTATATGGTTTGCTGTCCTTTTACATATAATAGTAGGCTTTGGACTAGCCACTTTTCAATATGATATGTACTTATACGCTGGACATTTTCTATTTGCTGTTTATTTGCTTGCCGGACGTTTTATAACAGAACTGCGCAGCAGAACATTGAGGCAGGCTGCAACAGGATGCGCGATTGCTGTGGTTGTAGTCTTGCTGATACATAATAGTTGGATGCATAAAGAGGTTCTTCGAACGGTTGATCTATCATACCAGACGTTAGTCAAAATGAAATAAAATGCGGAACAGGAGTAAACTCGGTTCCGTGTTTTTTTAATTTGCTAAATGGTTACTTTTCGAAAGCTGTAACGTTATTTGTAACAGGAGAGGGGGACGAGGATGAAGGACGATTTTTTAATGATGTATGATCGTTATTACGACGATATTTATCGTTATGTCTTGTACAAGACGGGCAGCAGATGGGATACGGATGATTTGGTAAGTGATATTTTTCGAAAAGCGTTGCAGAGCTATGAACGGTCAGCAGTGAGTGTAGTTCAGCAAAAAAAATGGCTCGTCGCAATAGCGCGCAATACAGTTATCGATTATTACCGCAGACGGAAGGAAGAGATGTACGGACATGACCCGGAGGTGCTCGGATATAAGGACGTTCAGGCAGTGCTGGATGAAACGGATATCAAGCATGATTGCTTGAAGCTTGTCTTGCAAAATCTGGAGCCAGCGGATCAGGAAATGATTAATCTAAAATATATAGCAGGATTGAGATATCGTGAGATTAGCGAAATTAAAGGGCAAGATGAATCCAAATTGAAAATGAAAGTTCATAGAATTAAGCAGAAAATGGCGCGTTTGATTACAGCATGCTTGGAGGGATAACGATTGCGGGAAGAGGAAGTTGAGCAATATTTGCAGGAGTTGAAGGGGAAGATGAACGTTAATCATACATTGAAAAATCAGTTGCGACAGGAATTAAGCATAAAGATAAAACAAACGAAACGCAGGAAGTGGCGTCCTGCAGGCTTTGTAGCTGCTGTGCTGGCAATTGCAGTATTTGGCATGGTATGGCTTGTACAATCACCTTCTGTAGAAAAGGTGGCGGCAGCAGAGCTGAACGTACAGCGCTCCTATTCATTGCTGGAGCAGCTAGGGAAGGAGGAAAGCACAGGGATAGCGGAATATGAGGGTGTGATGTATGTAGCGATTCCCGGTGAGGGATTATTTCGATCTGATCGAAATAGCTACACCAAACTGGTTAGTGGCAATATAAGCACCGTACGCATTGCCCCTGATGGGAAACAGCTCGTATATGTGAATGACGGGAGTCTTTATTTGTATCATTTGAGTGAGCAAAAAGAGATGTTGCTAAAAGAGAAAACGGCAGGCAAACGTATGGATACGCCAGTATGGTCACCTAAAGGAACACATTTATTATATGTGGAAAATGAGGAAGGCGAAGCAGAAGCAGAGGGGCAAATCTATGAGTTGCACATGGCAACTGGTCATACTGTAGCGGCGGCAATCGGAAGATATCCTGGCTATCTGAACGGCAAGAAGGAGATTGTTTTTGAGCACAATGGACAAATCGTAGGAATGAAGCTGGATCAAGATCAATCCTCCCCTGCCGAGCAATCGGGAGCGGGGCAAGTCGTTTATGCACAGGGACATTCCCCGGCTGTATCTCCGGATGGACGGTATATTGCTTATATTCAGCAAAATAATGGACTGGAGGATGTATGGATCGCTGATTCTGATTGGCAAACAAAACAGCAGGTTAGCAACAATATTATGTCGGATGCCTGGGATCGTGAAACAGGCGAGCTGATTGAAGGCAAGCAGCAGCCCAAATATGAATTTGTTGCCCCTGTATGGAGCAGCGATGGAGAGAAACTGCTGGTGTACAAAGTATTCCGCACTAATACAATTTGGAAGAAGCTTACTAGTTTTGAGGTGCGGCAGGAGATGCTGACAGCTGAGCAGGTAGTTGGCAGTATGATTGAAGCATTAATTTATCGCGACGAGGATTTGGCGCATACGTATTTCAGCTATGATCCCGGCTATTTGAAGGGTACATCTCCACGTCAGGTTGGTTATCGAATTATCGCTGCTGGTGAGCAGAATGGGCGGATTTATGTAGATGCGGAAACCTATCTTTCTTACCATGAACCGTTTTATCAGATAGAGCCGGCACGCTATTGGCTGTCTGATCAGGGCGGCGGCTATAAAATCGATGCGATGGACGCGCAGGAAAGCCGCTATATTACGTTATCTGCTGATGGCGCAGTACAAATTGAGCATGGCGACAAAAGTGAGAACTTATTTGAATATGCGGAAAAGGACAAATTAAAAGACGCACAAGATGATATAGAAAGTGATGCACAAAATGATACTGGAATAGGTATGATTAGCAGCTTCTCTTTTGATACTATCCAGCAGCAACTTTACTTTACAGTAGCCAAGCAAGCTATACAGCAATCCGAAATTGTACTTGCCAAATACAATGTAACGAACAAAACATTCGAGCAGCTCTCCTCATTCGAGACAGATGCAGAGGGGCAAACCTCGTTGTTGCTTGTTGATAATACTAAACGCTTTGCTGCAATGGAGGTTACAGTAGCAGGAAAGCCGGATATAATCGTTTACGATATGGAAAAGAAGATAAGCTATTTGCTATCTGAGCAAATCGATATACAAGGCTCAGAATTGCTTGGGCTGCATACCCGGTTTTGGAGTGAAGGGAAACTCGTATATTATGCTGAAATGAACGAAAGAACTGTGTTCTTTAACTTTTACCCGGAGAAAAAGTGAAACAATTGAAATGGTACGCCGAAGGTGTTCTAGCTGTGGCAGGCTAGAACACCTTTTTATTTGTAGTGACGATTAAATTTTATGTTCAAGTTGTTTATTAACAGTTAAGCCATCCTTAAGTAAACAAACAGATGTACCAAATTGCTTGTTGACTGTTTAATACTTTGTTCCAGTAACCGAACAATTTATTAATGCAGTTAACAAAGTAAAGAAAGGTTACATTGGTTAACAAAGCTGCGTATTTCATTTAATTATCCATATGCTGTAGTTAAAAAATCCCATAAAAATTGATTATTTGCAATGTTTACTTACAAAGAAGTTCAATAAGCTTTAAGTAAGCACATTCATTATGCGTGTTTTATGTCTTTTATTATGAGAGGAGTGACATTGTTTACTGCTATTTTAACCCGCGCGCTTGGATTGAAGGCAAGTACTACTGCAGCGAGCTTTACTGATATAGAGCAATCAGCATGGTACGCGCAAAGCGTGGCAGCTGCATCAGCTGCAGGTATTATTTCTGGCAAAGGAAATGGAAAGTTTGCTCCAAGTGAAGATATCACCAGGGAAGAAATGGCAGTGATGCTGAAACGGGCATATGAGTATCTCTATGATGCTTTAGAAATTCCAAATGCCTTAACTGCTGCTTCGATTAAGGATATGGACGTTATATCAGCGTGGGCAAAAGACGCTGTGCTGGCTGCATACAACTTGCAGCTATTGATAGGGAGAATCGATGGGAAATTTAATGGCAAGGCTAGCCTGACTCGTGCAGAAGCTGCTCAAGTGACAGCTAACTTGCTAGGAAAAAAATAAGGTATAAGGTACTAAAAGAACAAAAAAGCACAGGCGGGTTTGCGATTCTAAGAAGCGCATATCCGCTCTGTGCTCTTTCTTTATAAAGGTTTATTATAGCTATCGTTGGGTGCAGCCATTCAGATCATTTTTTTAAAACTAACTATTCTATATTGCTGTTAATGGTAAACGAGACGGTTGTGCCGTAGCCTGGTTTGCTGCGTATTTGCAGTCCTTTGCCAAAGCTTCGTTTTAAACGTAAATTTGTATTGATTAATCCAATACCCGAGGAACGGGCTGTAGTCAGTTCGAATAGGCTTTGGACAAGCTCCTCATTCATTCCAACACCGTTGTCACTAATGGATATTTCGATGTAGCTATCATAGTTTTTTAAACGAATATGGATGGTACCTGCTTCAGGCTGCTTCAGCACGCCGTGCTTGACTGCATTTTCTACAAGCGGCTGAATGGTGAGCGGCGGAATTAGAAATGGTCTGCAATCGTCAATTTCCCATACGATGTTAAGTCGGTTTCTAAAACGCTCTTCTTCAATATACAGATACGAACGCACAATATTTAATTCCTCTTCTATCGAAATCCATTCATCCATATTGTGAAATGAAAATTTATCTCTTAGGAATTGGCTAAACGCATCGATTAGTTTACGCATTCGATCCAGATCGATTGTGCTGAGCGCGGCAATGGCATTCAGGGTATTAAACAGGAAATGCGGCTGGATTTGTGCTTGCAGCCAAGCTGCTTCGACCCGCAATCTATCACGAACGATTTTCTTTACTTCGGTTAAAGCCTGTACCCGAGAGCGCAGTTCTGCAGCATCGACAGGTTTGGCAGCATAGTCGTTGGCGCCAGCAAGAAATCCGTTTCTAATATCTTCGGAGCGATTTCGTGCAGTTAGCAGTAGAATGGGCAGCTCAGATAGATTCAGACGCTTTCTAATCCTTTTCGTCAGCTCATACCCTGACATTTGCGGCATCATCACATCAGATATGACAAGATCCCATTCACGTTCATTAATCTGATCCAAAGCTTCGTATCCGCTAGAGGCCAAGGTTAGCTCATAATGATCCGATCCGAGTATATTTTCCAGCACCTTCAAATTGACTGGATCATCATCTACGATCAGTATGCGCGGCTTGTCAACTACTTGCTTTCGCATTTGTTTTTTTGATAGCTCCGGCGTGGAGCTTACAGCAGCAGCAACTTGCTGCTTGGAATTACTTGTGGACCTGATGGATTCAATCAGTTTTTCTGTCGAATTCATTGGCTCGGTTGATTTACCCGATTTGGCTAAACCGAAAGCATCAAATGAACCATTTGAACTTGCTGTATGTGTCGACTTAATTGGATCTATCGAATCAAAAATACTATTACTAGTTGAATGGGCAGCATCTACCATGTCCGCTAATGGAAGAGTGAAGGTGAAGCGCGACCCTTGTCCTGTTTTGGTATCAACGGTCAATCTGCCACCATGCAATTCAGCAAGCTGTTTGCTGATATGCAGTCCCAATCCGAAGCCGCTCTCACTTATGCGCAGGGCATCCTCCATTTGTTCATACGGCTCAAAGATTCGTTCCTGTTCATCCTTGTTCAGTCCAGGTCCGGTGTCTGTAACAGAAATGTAAGCATACTTATTGTTTATATAAGCTCTGACACAAACTTCACCAGAGTGTGTAAATTTAACTGCATTATGCAACAGGTTGAAAAGGATTTGAATGATTCTATTTTCATCGCCATACACTTTGGGAAAATGCTCCGGTATATGATTATGCAGCTGCAATTGCTTTGGTTCAGCCATAAATCGAAGCATATCTAGTACACCGTTACTGACGGACTGAATAGAGAAGGGCTTTTGTTGCAATTGAACATGTGATTCCTTCAGTCGAGTAATATCAATTAAATCATCCAGCATCAGCGACATGCGGCGTCCGACTGTCAGAACCAGCTCCAGATCAAGAATGCTTTTATGGCTTAGTGAAAGCTGTTCTCTTTCCAGTACAGATTGTGAAATATTAAGAATGCTATGAAGCGGATTGCGCAATTCATGAGAAGTATTTGTCAAAAATTCGTCTTTTTGCTTATCTGATTTTTTCAGCCTGGCAGACATATTATTAGCCTCTGACAGCAGCATGCGATATCTGCGCAGCCAAATGGTTGCAAAACAAATAGTAGCAACGATTAGATCAATCGGATAGAATGGCAGCTTTAGCTTTAATGAAAGCAAAATCAAGTACCAGATAAAATAATGTGTTACTGCAATAATCGTAAGTATCATCCACAGATTGGTTTTTCCGCCGTTTAAGCCTTTTACTATTAATTGACCTAGCGATACGATAATAATAACGAATACAACAAACATAAGGAGATATTGAAGCGACTCCATGCCAGATGTAGGCAGTATAAACGTCAATAGCAGGGCGATCCCGCAAAAGGCAGTAATCCATGGTGAAATGACTTTATACCATTTGCTCGGCAGAAAATCAATCATGCATTTATAAAGAGCAAATGTGCCTATCGCCAAAAAGGTTGTAATTAAATTTATACTTCTATCCAGTGTTATAGGGAGCCAGGAAAGCAAAATCTTATCTTCCGTACTTGTTAGCAAGTTTAGTGACAAAGCTAAAACCAGCAGGGCAAAATAAAGCAGTTTATTATCACGGTAACCAACAAAATACATAATGATGGAATAAACCATATGTATAAAGAAGGCGGAGGCGATGGCGATTTGCATAATAATAGAAAATTGCGTTTCGCTGCGGATCGTATGCTCATTGCCAATTCGAATTGAACGAATAATACCGCTGGCACGCGGATCAGTGTAGTTGGCGGCTTGCAGCACAATCTCAACAGTATCCTTGCCTTCTGTATTGAAGGTTGCAATATAGGGAATATTGCGTGCAACGTAACCCTCTTTATGGCTTGCAGGTTCGCCGGATGAGCCTAGCAATCGCCCGTTTACAAATAGCTTGGAGGAACTGCGTACACTGGGGATATTTAAGCTGTAATTAAGTTCCCGATCAGGATCAACTTGCAGCAGCAAGCGGTAAGAGCCGTAGCCAAACTCATGCTTGCTTGTTTCAAATTGATTATTCCAGCTTCCCGGGACTGTAATAAGCATCTTGTTGCTGCTATCATTCGTTGCGATATTATGATTCTCATTGTTTGCTGCATCACTGTTTTCATATATCCAATAATTGGGGTAAAACTCCCAATCTCCATCAAGAGTAATAGATTTATTTGAACGATGATCATAGTTCCTTAAATCCAATACGCCGTTGGTTGCGTTAGGGTAGTCATTACCGCTGAAGGCAAAGAGCCAAACTACTCTTAGACTGATTAAAATAATAATGAATAATAAAGAAATCAAGGGAATTTTCCATTGTCGCAGCCTTGAAGGTCTATTTAACATTAGTTGTTCCCATCCTATTCCTTACATAGTGTTGTATAATTCAATCTTGCTTTCCATTGTATAGGATTGCTGTCAGGATTCAAGAAAAAATTAATTGTAATGTTTTAAAGTGAAAGAATATAACAGATAATCGACAGTCTTGTACTAAGCGCCAACCGCCATTGAGCCCATGTATTTTCTTTTGCCAGATTGACGACAATGGGGGTATAACGAAGGCAAGAAGGGGGCTTGGCGTATGGCGAGAGAGCGAACAAATAAAAGAGCGAACAAATGGCTGTTCCGGTTATTTCGGATTGAGACGATGGTGCTGCTTCTTGGTGTACTGATTCTTTTTATGCAGCTTTTTTCCAAGCCCTTCACAGGGGTAGCGGATAACGGCGATTTTTTACGAATTATGGGGTCAATCGGATTGGATTACGGAACGCCTGGTGAAAGCTACGAGGATCGTTTTTTCAATTTTGCTCATAGGGAATTTGCATATAATCAATTTTTTAGAGGTTTTTACCTCTCCTCGCAGCTCTTATTGGTAGCTGCTGCTCGTACAGCGGGGTGGTTATGGAATAGTATGTATTTTGATATAAGAGTATTGGCGATCATATATAGTTGCTTATTGTTGTCGGCTGCTTATACACTAGTTGCTTACTATAAAAGAATACTGGTATTTAACGATAACAAGAGCTGGATGGAACCCCGAAGCACGGTTCAGCCACTCAACCTGTCAAAAGCTGTAGCAACAGCGCTGATGGCAGCGCTGCTTTTATTTGTATTTTTTGATATTGGCTACACAGCTTATTTTAATTCGCTGTATGGCGAGCCGGTATCACAAATTTTTCTTTTGCTTATTTGTGCACTAGGCTTGAAGCTGGCATTAGAAAATGAACCTCGCCCAAATATGTTGCTGCTATTCTATGTCTGCATATTGTTTCTGATAGGTTCAAAAACGCAGAATGCACCGATCGGACTTGGATTTGCCTTGCTGGGAGTAAGGTATGCCACGATCTACTCCGAGCGGGGCTGGCGCAGGCTCGCCTATGTACTTGCAACTGTTACTGCTGCTGCTTCAATCATTTTATATATGGGGGCTCCCAGGGAATTTAAACAGATTAATTTGTACCAAACGGTGTTTTTCGGTATTATGAAAAATACTTCAACTGCTAAGGCTGATTTACAGAAGCTGGGGCTGCCGGAGCATTTGTCCGTTCTTGCGGGTACCAACTATTTTGAAGCGGGTACAGCAATTAAACAGGATGCGTCTTCGATGAAAGCAGATTTTTATGACCGCATATCTCATTCGGATGTGATGAAATTTTACTTAAAGCATCCGAGCCGTCTGTTTGACAATTTACAAGCCGCTGCTGCGTACGGGACGGCGATTAGACCGTATTATCTGGGGAATTTCGAGAAGAGTGAGGGAAGAAGCCCGCAAGAACTATCCTTTGTTTTTAGTTCATGGAGTGAGCTGAAATACAAATATTTGCCTAAGCAGTTATGGTTTATGCTGCTGGTGATGGGGCTAGGTGCAGTCATTGCTATAGCTGAGTGGCTGCGAGCAAAGCGTAAGCAGCATCGTGTAGCGGCGGAGTTATTTTTTCTCATTGCGGTACTTGCGCTATTCAGCTTTATTATCCCTGTTGTTGGAGATGGAATGGCAGATTTAAGTAAGCATTTGTTTATGTTTAATGTTGCATTTGATGTGTTGCTCCTGGCATTAATTAGTTGGTTTATGTTCAGACTTGCAAGGCTTGTCAAATAATATAAGGCTGCTATACCGGAATGCGAGAGCTCTGGTAGGGCAGCCTGTTTTGGTTGACGAAGAGAGCAGGCAGGCATAACAATTGTGCAAGGTTATTCAGTTGCAGCCGCTTTAATTAAAATCTATAATTATTACACATTTCTATAGGAAATAACCTATAATCAGCAAAGGAGAATTTATTATAATAGTACCAAGTTCTGTTAATTGTTGAAATCGCTTTCAATGTTAAAAGAAGGAGGGGATAACTATTAAAAAATTTTTTTATTTTCGTAGCATCAGCACCAAAGTGTTTTTAATTACCTTTGTCTCTGTTGTAATAGGTTTATTAATGATCGCGATGATTGCCTACTCAACCATATATGTAGTAGTAAAAGAAAATCAGGAAAAGTCGCTGCAGCAGTCAGTGGAGCATCTGGAGGATTACTTGAAATGGTATATGGTGAATGTACAATCGCAATTAATTTATTTTTCGAATAGTGATATTTATGAGCTGCTGACTCGTGAAAACTTTATTTTATTATTAAATAATTATCTGAATTTTAATTCAAATGATATAAATGCCGCTTATGTTATAGAAGACAGTAAGGTTGTTGTGACTTCTCCAGCACTTTACCATCATTGGTTATCGGACGAATTTGTTGCAAATGTAAGTAGGCAAGCTCAGCAATGGGGGTTTTGGTGGAGTGAACCGTTTGATTCCGGGTTTGGCAGAGCGATAATTGTAGCCAAATCATTTACTACTAATAATAAATCAAAGCAAATTACGATTGCATTAGAACTGAATGTGAACTCGTTTGTCAGTGGCGTCAATTCATACTCACCCGATAAAAAAATCTATGTCTTTTCAAGAAGCGGGGAGTTTATGGCATCAAGTGTAGACCTTTCACATGTTTACTATCACAAGGAGAAGACGTATCAGGATGAGATGGTGCAACAACTTCGCTATGTATTGCAAGCTAATGGCGACTCTTTTAATACAGTGCATACATCTGAAGGGACGCACAGGGTATTGAAAAGTGATAACAATAAGTGGGATTGGATTGTCTTTGCAGTTGTAAACGAGGGGGATGCGTATCCGTTATTAACAGCGGTGAAAAAGCAATTTGTTCTAATTTTTTTATTATGGATTCTATTGTCCCTTTTTATAGCGAATAGACTGGCATGGTATATTAAAAAACCAATAAGTCACATGATTAAACAAATGCATAAGGGTTCGCTAGGACATCTTGATGCGCAAATCCACAAAATACGTAATGATGAGTTCGGTCTTATTTCCATGCACTTTAATAAGATGATGAATAATATTAAGGAGTTATTTGAAAATCTGAAAGAAGCAGAGGAACGAAAGCGAGTAGAAGAAATTCGTGTATTGCATTCCCAAATAAAGCCTCATTTTTTGTATAACACGCTAAATGCGTTTTACTGGCTTAGTGAAACAGAACGAGTAAAGGAGATAGGACCTTTAATTCAATACTTAATGGGCTTATTAAGGTATTCAATCGACAAAGTAGGAGATGTTGTACCACTTGGGACTGAAATAAAACAATTAGAAAATTATGCGGAATTAATGAGATTGCGTTATGGTTCTGTATTTGAACTTGATGTTGTTATTCCAGACGAACTATTGTATTTGGTGTCTGTCCCCAAACTAACTTTAATTACACTTGTTGAAAATAGTATTTTTTATGGCTTATCCGATCAAAGTGCTGTCAATCATATTATCGTAACGGCTGTGCAATTAGAAGTGAATCAAATAGTAATCGAAGTCAGTGATACAGGACCGGGCATAGAAGAAGGGAAGCTCGAACAATTATTTCAACATGAAGTGAAAAAAAACGCACATAATGGGCTAAATAATTTGGGTATTCGCAACATACAGGAGCGGATTGAACTTTATTATGGGTTGGAGTACGGTTTGAAAATTGAAAATAATAAAGATGAGGGATTAATGGTTCGAATTAAATTACCGATGTCTGCAACAGGATCATTGGCTAAGGAGGAAGGGCAATGAGCGGATATTCAATTTTAATTGTAGATGATGAACAATTTGTTAGAGAGCATTTCCAAAAGTATATTCCATGGGCAGAATCAGGATTTATTTGGATGGGAGCTGCTGTTCATGGTCAACAAGCTTTGCAGATGATGGAACTTGCATTACCTGATATTGTGTTAACAGATATTACAATGCCCGTAATGGATGGCATCAGTTTTGCCAAACAAGTAAGAGAGCGTTGGCCACAAGTTCGGATTATATTTCTGACAGCACATGATGAGTTTGCATATGCCCAACAAGCCATTGGTTTGGGAGCAAAAAACTATCTATTGAAGATGGGGCTGTCTAAAGAAAAAATTATAGAAGCATGCCAGCAAGCCGTTGCAGATATATATCACTTGGATCGGAAACAAGCAGAAAAAGAGGAATGGTGGAATAAGAAAAAAACTCTTTTAGAGACCTGGTTATATCATCAGCCTATTCCGAATTCAATTAATAATCTGGAGCCTGTCTTGCAAGTACAAGATCAGTACTATGTATACGGCTCTATTATATGTGACTGGCATAATCAGATTAGCAATGCGAAAGACCTGGAGCTGTTGCAAAGAAAAATAGCAGACAAGATAGAAAGCTGGACTACAGAGAGAGTGCCTAACATAAAGACGATTGTGTTTCCTTTAGGCGATTTGCAGCTTTTGATCCAATTAAGTATCCCGCAAAGATTCGGAATGAAAGTGATGCAGCAACTCGTTCATCAGTTTCAAAATGAGATTATAAAGGAAATGAATCAATTATTTAATGTGAATTGTGCGGTGCTTATCAGCTCGATCGGTGCAAATATGAATGAGTGCCATACAAAATTTTCAATAGCTGTACAAAAAGCAGAACAGTATTTTTACGCTATGGAACTGGAGCATAGCTCAGATCGCTACGAACTGGCGAACTATAGCCGGGTGCAGCAATTAGAAAAAGCAGCTAAAATTACGAAATTGATGGGTCAAAGAGATTGGGCCGCCTTTTTGATGGAGGTAAATCAATTAACAACGCTTCAACAACCATTGAGTTCCCCTTTATATTTGTTAAATGTAGCAAGAATGATTCTGGATCACAGAGCTGATATGCCAGATCATTTATTCCAGCATCTTTCATTAAAACTGAAACTGATTACAGTATGGAAACAATATTGTGAGTGGTGGCAGCAATTGATTGAAGGGCTGTCTATCCCTCTGCACTCGCTTCATGAAAGGATGAATGTACGCAAAGAAATTCACATGATTTGCGAGCGCATTGCCGTGGACTACAACAAAGAGATATCTATTCGTATGCTGGCTGATGAGCTGCGAATGAATGCCGCCTACCTGGGGCAGTTGTTTAAACAGGAGACAGGAGAGTATTTGTCCGATTACATTATTAAAGTTCGGATTAAAAGGGCAAAAGAGTTACTGCAAAATTCGGATCTTAAAGTCTATGAGGTAGCTCAAAACATAGGGATGGAGGATTATCGCTATTTTTGTAAAGTTTTTAAAGCGTATGTAGGGACTACGCCAACCGCCTATAAACGATGTATTCTATAATTTTTGCACATATTCGATAGTTCACAATATATATCTGCCGCTGTTCACTTCCTATAATTATACATAATGAAAGCGCTTAACAAAGGATGGGAGTGAGCAAATGACGGAGATGAGAATAGATAAAGAAACTGTCCAAATAGTTCCGCCAAAATCAAAGGGGGTGTCGAATCGCTTCGTTCGAGCGTTGAAAGAGTACAAATGGATGTACTTTATGTTAATTCCGGGGCTGCTTTACTACTTATGTTTCAAATATTTACCAATGTTTGGGCTGATGGTTGCTTTTAAAGACTATAGTATCATGAAAGGCTTTTTTGGAAGTGACTGGGTAGGATTTCAGCATTTTCGAGAAATATTTCAAAGCAATGATTTTTATATTCTACTAAGAAATACACTTGTTATTAGCGTATTCAAAATTATTTTTGGCATGATTCCGGATATTATGCTGGCTCTGGTGCTAAATGAAATTGGATCGAGATGGTTTAAACGAACCATTCAAACCATATCATACATGCCGCACTTTTTATCATGGGTTATTATTTATGGGTTAGCGCTTGCCTTCTTATCGCCAGGTGATGGATTGCTCAATGAATTGATCAAGTTTTTTGGAGGTCAACCAATTGATTTCCTAACATCTAAGACCTGGTTCAGACCTATTCTCTACCTGTCGGAAATATGGAAAGAAATCGGTTTTGGCGCCATTATTTATTTGGCTGCACTTACAGCTATTGATTCCACACTTTATGAGGCAGCTGTTGTCGATGGGGCAGGACGGTTCAGGCAAATTTGGCATATTACGCTTCCTGGCATTCGTAACGTTATCATTTTGCTGCTTATCATCCGCGTAGGCAATATATTGGATGCTGGTTTTTCACAGGTATATGTTTTCCTTAATGCGAGAGTATACGATGTTGGCGACATTATTGATACCTGGGTGTTCAGGCGCGGGCTGGAGGAAATGCAGTTCAGCTTTGCTGCTGCGGTAGGCTTCTTTAAATCAATAGTCGGTTTAATTCTTGTGCTTGGTGCCAATTCTCTTGCCAAGCGCTTTGATGAATCAGGAATATGGTAAGGGGAGGAGTCGGATTATGGACCTGCAAATAAAATCTCGTGGCGATCGTGTACTTGATGCGTGCTTTTATATCGCATTAACACTCCTTGGACTTCTTACTTTATTCCCGATTTATTACGTAGTGATTATGTCGATTACTCCTTTGAAGGAGCTAGCGCGAAATGGAAGTATGGTTTTGTTTCCCAAAGAAGTGACCTTCGGCGCTTACCGTGCCATTTTTGAGGGAGCAAGATTTCCGCAAGCGCTCAAAGTAACTGTGTTTGTTACGGTTGTAGGTACAATGCTGAACATTGTGTTTACTATGCTGCTTGCCTATCCGCTATCTCGCAAACAACTGCCTGGTCGCTCCATATTTTTGTTTCTGATTGTGTTCACGATGGTATTCAATGGAGGAATCATTCCAACTTATTTGGTTGTCAAAGAATTTGGTCTGCTTAACTCCATATGGAGCATGGTTATTCCAAGTCTGGTCGTCACTTTTAATTTCCTGATTACGAAAACCTTTTTTGAGAATATTTCAACCGAGATTCAAGAAGCAGCCAAAATTGATGGCTGTAATGATCTGCAAACATTGGCTCTCATTATCCTGCCACTGTCTAAGGCGATAATTGCAACGATTGGTTTATTTTACGCTGTTGCTCACTGGAACGAGTTTTTTGCCGGTATTATGTTTGTTACCGATCAGAGTTTGTATCCGTTGCAAGTCATATTGCGTGATATGCTGCTGCAGCCGAATTTAAGTCAAGAGATGATGAGTCAGGTGCAAGGTCTTGAATCACAGCTTCCGCCAGTTGCGATGCGGATGGCGATGGTTGTTGCTACAACATTGCCGATCTTGTTTATTTATCCGTTTGTACAAAAGTATTTTACAAGCGGTGTGATGCTCGGTGCTGTAAAAGGATAAATTGATTAGCCGGAGAGGGGCTTGTTTATATGAAAATAAGAAAAAGTGTACTAGTTTTATTGTCCGTTGTATTGGGTCTGATGCTGCTTACAGCTGCATGTGGCAGCGCGGAAGAAAAACCGGCAGTTACCCCGCCGCCATCTGATACCAATGAAGGCAAGGGAGAAAAAGATAACAATCAAGAGGGGGGGAAGAGCGCAGATCGCTCTGTCAAATACGACATTGAGTTTTTTATACCCTCTGGGAATGGCGGTTCTATTCCCAGCGCAGATAAAGATTTTGTTAAAAAGGTGATCGATGAGAAATTTAATGTAGATTGGAAAGTTACGCATATGGCGGCTGGACCCGATTCGACCAATAAAGTGAATGCTCGCTTTGCATCTAACAGCGCGCCTGATCTTATGGTTGTTGCCGGGCGTGATTCACAAACTTATGCGAAAGACGGATTGATTGGGGACTTGCGACCATTCCTGACTCCTGAGAAAATGCCTAACTATTTTAAATGGATCTCTGAAAAGGAACTGGAGGGCTACTATAAGATCGAGGGAGCGGAAGATGGATTGCGCGCACCGACTCCATTCGACCTTCATCCCTATGTTGCCTGGTATATACGCAAAGACTGGCTCGACAATCTTGGTTTGAAAATTCCCGAGAATTATGAAGAAACACTTAAAGTAATGCGTGCCTTCACATTTGATGATCCTGATCAAAACAACAAGCATGATACCTATGGCTTCAGTACATCGGGCAATGGAGCGAATGTTGGATTTGACTGGTTTGAATGGGTTAAAAACGATTTTTATTCCAGTATGTTTGTGGACGAAGGCAAGTTAATTGATGCCGGCTCTAGTAGCAGAACAGTTGATGCGCTGCGAGATATTAAGAGCGTAATTGATGAGAAAATTGTAGATCCGAATTGGTTTTTGAATAAAGGCTCTGATCACCATAGCCGGTTTATCGAAGGAAAAGTAGGAATTATTAAAGCTATGGGTCGTAATTTTGCTCTGGAAGGCAGTGATACAAGCGCGTTAAATCGTTTGCGTGAAATACATCCTGAAGCTGAAATTGTACCGTTCAATCCTTTTCCAGACAAGAAAGGAATTTATTCTACCCCTCAAGGATCAAATGGTTTTGTCGTGCCGGTTAAATTAGTTGAAAATGAACCTGAAAAAGTTATTAGAATGATGGAAATACTGGAGTTCCTGGCAAGCCAGGATGGATATTTGCTTACCCATTATGGAGAGGAAGGGAAATCTTATACAAGAGAGGGCAATAAAATAACGTTAATGCCTGATGTAATTAAAGAAGTGAATGAGAAAAATGGTCGTTTTCTGGAAATCTATGATTTCTTTACCCGTGTTTCTGATGCAGCCCCAATTGGTCTGGAAATAATTAATCCGAATGAGACGGACAGAGATCGTCAAATTGTGGAAACCTTGCTGTCTTACAAACTTGTTTCTTATTCAGGAGGGGCTTATGTAACTCCGCCTCAAGGAATAAATATTGCTGATTACCGCAAAGAAATGAATGCTGTTCTTGCAAAAGTAGTGTTCGGCGATCTGCCGCTGGATGGCTGGGAAGACTATCTGAATGAATTAATGACCAAGCATAGAGGAAAAGAGATTTTTGAGAAGTATACGGAGCAGATCAGTGCAGGCGGTGGGTTTAACCAGTATTAACTCGATATAAGCGACATCGCATTTAGTGCCCTCTCTTTCCTCATCATTATTTTGAGAGCAGGAGAGGGTTTTGATTTAAAAAAACGGGAGGAAAATAAATGAAACAAATGATAAAGAAGAACATTCTCTTATTGTTGATGGTAGCGTTAGTTTTTCCCGCTTTTTCTTATTCCGATTCGGTTGTCAATGCAGCAGCCATAGTTCCAAAAAGCTTTCCTTAGCTTACAAGGATGGTAAAGTATATGGGGGAACCACAATTTGGGGCGGGCTGGGTATAGCTCCAACAGAAACAGAAGGAAAGCTGTTTGTATGCTACAAAAGAATGAACCATTTTTACCACGCCATCAAAGCCATGGTATTTGGCACAAGATGATTTCGGCAATTTTTATTATCGGGATGGAAAAACAGATATGTGGAGATATTCAGATAATGCCTTGTTAGTCTATTGGGATAAGGTAGCCATTGCTCTGGACCGTACGACCATGGCAGTTGATGAGCAACTGGCATTAGATATACAGGCATATTTGGAAAAAGGCAGAAAACTTAGCACGTCAGATAGCTTGCATTTTGATTATTTCATAAGCGACCCCGAGGTTGTATCCGTTGAAAACGGACTAATTACAGCCCTTCAGGATGGTGAAGCCAATATTCAAGTTACTTTAACTGTCAATGGAGTAACCAAGAAATCGAATAAGTTGCTGATTAGAGTAGGGGATTTGAGCAACGCTCCAGGTCTAGGCACCACAATTGATACTGATACTACTGAAATTGACGAGGACACTGAAAATAAAAGCGATAAGGAAGACAAGAAGAAAGCGGCAGTTTGCCTACAGCAGAATTCACTGATATATCTAATCATTGGGCAAAAGAAAAAATAGCCCAAGCTGCTAGACTAGGTATTATTAAAGGGTATAGCAATTATACGTTTCAACCTGACAAATCGGTTACTCGCGCGGAATTTGCAGCTATGGCAGTCCGTTTACCAACCTAAAGCTCAAATAGAAATCATAAAATAGGCTGCTATACCGGACTCAGCGTTCTTGTATAGCAGCCTGTTTTTAATATTGAATAACGCCGCAAGCGATGCGATCGCCTGAATTTCCGGATGGATCGGTTTTGTAATCATCCGCTTTGGCATGAATGATGAGTGAAGCACCATTCGTTAAGGAATTCGATTTCCCTGGTTGCAAGGTGACATAACCGGTTGTAATGTTTGCCTGAACCCTGCCATCTTTGTCTACTTTAATATTGGGCAAATCGCCAGCATGAAAGCCTTTAGGATTGTCAAAGCCATGTTGCTTATGAGCGGGATTGAAGTGTGCCCCCGCCGAAGTAAAAGCTGGAGCTTCACAAATCGGCTTTTCATGAATATGGATGGCGTGTACTCCTGGAGTCAGGCCAGTTGCCTCCAAACGAATCAAAACTTGATTGTTTTGCTCGCTAAGCTCGGCTTGTCCGATTTGTTTCCCTTCTGTATTGATAATACTCACTTTAACAGGTGCTGGAACGGAGGTTTTGGCGTCTGCCATTGTTGTGGAAACCGTCCATATTGCTGTGCATAGCGCAATAGATACACCTAACTTTATTCGTTTGCCCAGTGGGGCTGTAAAACCTTTGCTTTGTTCTGACTGTTTCATAAGTTAAAACTTCTCCCTTCAGATCGGTTGTATAGACAAACTTGTTCATAGTTGTCATTGTAGTTTGTGAACTTATTGGAAAAATATTCAGAGTAAAGGATTTCCAAATTACAATAAAAATGAGGTTAAAGTATTTATAGATAGTGTTTCACTAAGGTTAACAAATTGGCCCGAAGGCGGTTACACTCATATAGTTCTTTTAATGAGAATGCACTATAATTATAAACGGTTATTTGGATGGAAGTTTTCGTCCGAAAGCAGATATTCCCAGAGCACAGTTAGCTATTGCAGTTGTGGTATTAATGCGTCCGGTGGAAGCAAAAAATAAAAGATAACAGAGAGAAGCTCCGATTGAAAGAGAACATTATGAGAATGCATAGTGAATAATTATTTAATATGAAAAAAGCAACCTTGCAATTACACTGGTGCCCACGTCTGGATACTTTGAAAAAGTACCCAGACTGTGGGTGTTTTTTTGTATACTAGAGTAAACCCAAGAAGGAATCGTAAAAAAGGCAAAGTCCTAACAGGAGGGATAAAGATGGAGATATTTACGTGTTTTTATGAGCAAGATGAGATAACAAGACGTGCCATAGATATAGTATTGCCTGAGGAATTAGCTCATAAAACAGCGTTGTTCTACATCCATGGAGGTGGATGGTCTGCGGGCGAAAGGGAAGCTTTTCATCCCCATTTGCACTATTTTTCTATGACAGGGTATGCCTGCGCAACAGTAGGGTACCGGCTTGCACCAGCTGTTCAATTGACTGATCAAATGAGCGATATTGTTAACGGTTATAAGTTGTTTGTTAACTGTTTGAGAGATCAGTATGGGGATGGGATAGAGCGGATCATTGTGCTCGGCAGCTCTGCTGGCGCACATCTTGCTTCATTATTGGCTATGACGAAGCCTGACGAGTGGGTAACCGATCCCGAGCTAAGCAGAAACTGGCAGTATCCCGTTGCTTGTGTTTCTATTAATGGACCAGGTACATTAGAGGAATGGAAGGATATGAATGACGAAATTAAAGAATGCATTGAGCAAGTGATAGGTGCGCGTTATGGAGAGAACGAGTTGCTATTTCGCCAAGCGTCTCCGCTGGCTCGAATTCATCCTGATGTGCCTGATTTCCTCTTTCTTATTGTCGGCAAGGAAGATTATTTTCCGCATAGTTATATTTATGAATTGGAGAAGGAGATTAAGCAACAGGGCTCCTATGCTGAGACTGTTTTATTTCCTGAGGCAGAGCATGGCTTTTTCTATGGGGTGACAAGTAAGCAGCAGCAAGAAGCATTAAGTAAATTAGAAGCGTTTCTGGCTAGGTATGAGTAGGGACAGTGGACAACAGTGTTTGCTAGCATAATATATAATACGCGTTTGCGAATTTAACCTGATAATGAAACACAGGTTGAATTCGCAAACGCGTATTTTCAATTGGTAATCTACCTTAGCCAAGAAAGTAATGTTTCTTTTTGTATATCTTCGTTGCTCATTATTGTTTATGACTTCGGTCATACCGCAAGCGAAATTCGTTGGGAGCGAGACCAGTAATTGCAGTAAATTGACGGGAAAAATGTCCAGGTTCAGCATACCCCAGCAAATCCGAAATTTGGCGCAGTGTAAGCGGACCGGAAACAAGAAGCTCTTTCGCTCTTTCAATTTGCGATTCCTTTACAATTTGTTTGAAGGATTTCCCATAAAGTTGTTGGATGACACGATAGGTTTGTTTGACACTCAAATGTAATTCTTCAGCCAATTGTTCAATATGTAATGGTTGTTCGATAACTTTTTCAAAGAACAAATCGATAATTTGTGTACGGCTGTCATCTTTCGTTCTTAGCGGAAAGCGGGACTGATATTGCAAAAAAGAAGTTTTGAACATTGCCCTCAGCAGCTCTGCAAACAGCTGCATAAATAATCCCTGCACCTTTACATAGCTGCCGAATGAGTGTTCTTGCAGTTCGTTGCTGATCAAGTCTTTCAGTTGAAATATAGAGCCTGCTTGTTGAATTAGAACAACTGTTTGAACGGATGACAGCGTTTGCAAAAAATCATTGGCTTCGGACTCTGGAAACAAGTCATCCGCAGACTTGCGAATAGAGTAAGTGAATTGCATGTAGCGTCTTGCAAAATCTTCGTGTCCGTTGAACTTATGGTAGATATGAGGGGCAATCAATATGGCATCTCCCGCTGCAATGGGCACTGTTTGGCTTCCAATTGTGCATAATCCACTGCCTTTTGTAATGAATTGCAATTCATAGGCTGGGTGGGTATGAGTGACAGTTGCAGGAAAATGCTGTACATCGGCAGAAAAGGCTTTGTCCAGCAAAATATCAAATAAAATAGGTCCAATGCCAACTTTAATGTTTATATTTTCCAAAGGAATCAGATCGTTTCCTCTCATGGGCCGCCTCCGATCATACCGTGATCTAGCCTTTATAATATCATATCAGCTGAGACTGCGTAAACGGGACAATATTTCGCATAAGATGTCCTTAGCGTGCATTCTCATGTTAGAAAGATCGACTATACTTGGAGTTAGGCCTGTTGATTGTATTCCTGTCGATTATCCAGGCTGAAAGCCAATATCGAGTAGATTGGGGGATGAGGAATGAAAATGCAAAAGAAATGGATGTGGCTGTTGGTCGTTGCAATGCTGGTGATAAGTGCTCCGCAAGCAGTTTTTGGGGATGGGGCTCCCGATAATAGCGGTGATAATTTGGTGAAAAATGGCGGTTTTGAAGAACAGCTTTCTTTTTGGAATATTCCGCAAGGTACAGCGATAGTTGATTCCAACGTAATAAGAAGTGATAGCAATAGCTTGTTCTATGAGAATAATGATCCTGACCAATATGAGCTATTTATGCAAGATATCCCGGCTAATGCTGGGGAAACGATTTATTTCAGTGTATGGATCAAAGGGGAGGATATTGAACAGCAGACGGGACTGCCGCCGACGTCTGAGGATGGGGCTGCAATTTTTATCCAAAGCTATGATGCAAATAATCATTATATTGACGGGGTATTTCCCGCAGGCGTACTTGGTACATTCGATTGGACGGAAGTAAAAGGGAAGGCGATTATTCCTCCCAATGCCGCCCGTGTCTCCATAGGACTCTATTTGCGACCGCAGACGGTTGGAAAAGTGTGGTTTGATGATGTAAGCGTGCAGAGGGAAATGCCGCAACTGATAAAAACATATTTAACTTATCCCAATTACCGTCAAATTGCGTTAAACAATAATACAGAATCATGGAAGGTAAGCGTAGTTAATCAGCTGCCAGTTAATGAAACGGGTTTTTCTATTCGTCATGAGGTACGTAATGATAACAATCAATCACTATTTATGCAAGCGCTTCCTATACTAAACAGTAATTTAGAACTCCAGTTCCAGCCTACTGCCCCTTTGCCAACAGGCAAGTATACATGGCTAGTTGAGCTGCTGGATAGTCAGCAGCAGATCAGGAAAAGCGAGGAATATGAAGTTACTGTGCAGCAGAAAATGCCACAAATTTATATTGATCGTGAAGGCTTTACCGTAATAAATGATGAAAAGTTTTTCCCGCTTGGAACATATCTGATTCGTGATTGGTCGCATAGCAGTACAAATCTGCAAAAAATCGCGGATGCTGGGTTTAACACATTATTATCTTACACTTACGGCGAGGCAGCCGACGCCGTGCAGTTTTTGGATCGCGCCGATCAGTACGGCTTTAAGGTGATCTATAATCTGGTGGATATTTATTTGGGAGATGAAGCGAATAACAGGAGTGACGGCAAAGATCCATTCGAGATTGCTGCGCAGTACATTACCGATTTGAAAGATCATCCGGCATTGCTTGCCTGGTATATAAATGATGAATTCGATTTAGGCTGGATGCCTGAATTAGAAAGAATGTATCAACTGATTAAAGAGCTTGATCCGAATCATCCAGTTCTGCAGGTTTCCAACACTATGGGCATATTGGAGGAGTACTATCCTGTAACGGATGTGCTGGCTACCGATCCTTATCCGGTAGGAGATCAAAACGGACAGGATACCGATTTGACGATGACCTCCACTTTTGCCAAGCATACAGCTAATGTTACACGGGGTGCCAAAGGAATGTGGATGGTAGCGCAAATGCATGATCTGTCCGTTTATTACGATTGGCGTGTGCCGAATCAGCCTAATGCCGAAGAAATGCTCAATCAAGCCTATCAGGATCTGATTCACGGCTCAAAGGGGCTAATCTTTTATTCCTTCTTTGACTTGTGGTTCCCGGACAGGAACCGATTGCCGGATGAAGATACATTCTTGCAAAATTGGCCGTATGTTCTGCAAATGATGGAGGAGCTAGAAACAACCATTCCTGTAATTATGGAAAATCATCCGGTTTCGTTGACAGTACTGGATGCTAATCCGTCAGTAGAAATTGCAGCTTTCGAGCATAATCAGCAATTACATCTGATTATGGCTAACCCTTATTATGAAGCAAGCTCTGTGACGGTTGCACTGCCGCAAGGATGGAAGGTGCAGAACCCAATTCAAGGGGATATTTCCAGTACTAATCATCCCAACTCCCTTACTTTTCAATTACCGGCAATAGGCAGTGGTGTCTTTGTTCTTGAACAGGATGTGCCGGATCAGGCTGTAACTCGCGCCGAGTTTACTGTAATGCTGATCAATGCCCTTCAACTAAAGGATAAAGAGGGAGTGCTCAAGTTTACGGATAGTGAGCAAATTGATAGCAGCGCAATGAATGCCATAGCGCAAGCATTGCAGCTTGGTATCGTGAGGGGCTATAAGGATGGGAGCTTTCGACCGGACCGTCCGATAACCAGAGCGGAGATGGCGGTTATGATTGCAAGAGGATTAAAGACTGAGCAATCCGCCGAAAAAGAAACATCATTTGCTGATGATGACAGCATTCCGGGCTGGGCAAAGCAGGCAGTAGAGGTTGGAAGAAGTGCCGGAATTTGGCATGGACGGAGCAATAACCGATTTATGCCGCATGCTCAGGCAACCTATGCAGAAGCGGAAACACTGCTTTTACGCTTGCTTGCTATACAAGAATAGCTCGGGATATGGTCGATTCACCTTAATATTAAAGATAAAGGAGACGTTTAAATGATAAAAAGGGGTAAGTTGAAGAGTGCGGGCATTATGACGGTTATTGTCCTGGTTCTAACAACCTTAATATCTGCGTGCGGCAGCAAAAGCAATGAAAGCGGCGGAGGAGTCGAGGAAGGCAAGCCGCCGCGTATCGATTTCCTGCTCTCGCATATTATGTCGCCTTATGCCATGCAATATAAGGATGAGAGTGATATCTACAGGGAGGAGCTGTCAAAGCTGTCTGGTTATGATCTGCATTATGAATTTTTGGGTCATGGCAATGATTACACGCAGCAACTGACGGTTCGCTTCGCATCAAGTGATTTGCCGGATGTGCTCAGAACAGACAGTATTAATTCGACTATGCATCCAGGAGCGGTTGAGAAAGGCATCTTTACGGACCTGACCCCTTTATTAGAGAAATATGGTCAGAATATATTGAAAAATGTGCCGGAAAGCGCATGGGAAAGTTCAAGGGTATCGAAAGACGGGAAAAAATACGGTATCCCTTATTTAGCTGCTGTACCAGCCTATCGCGTTGTATATATTCGTCAGGACTGGCTGGATAAGCTAGATCTGCCGCAGCCTGAAACGTTGGACGATTATTTGGAATTTTTTGAAGCGGTTAAAAACAATGATATGAACGGAAATGGCGATCCAAATGATGAATATGGCTTTTATGTCAGAGAAAATCTGGATTACGGCAGTGATCTGTTTTTCAAAGAGTTTGGCGTTCATCCAGATGAATGGATCTATCGCGATGGTCAATTTGTTCCAGGATTGATTCAACCAGAGATGAAGGATAGCCTGGCATTTTGGAAAATGCTCTATGATAAAGGCTATATCAATCCTAATTTATTTACTAACAAGGGCTCAGATTGGCGGGCTGGCATCAAACAGGGAAAAGCTGCTGTATGGACACATGATGTTCCAGAATATAATACCGAATGGCATGCGGATATGTTTGTAAACGAGACGGATGTAAACATATCGATGCTGCCAGGACCCGTTGGGCCCAAAGGACAGGGGCTTACACCAGAGCATGAGCAGATCGGTTATGTATATGTGATTCCATCCTCAAACACAAATCCGGAGCATGTGATTAAATTTTTGGATTGGGCATGGTCGTCGGAAGAAGCGGAGAAATATTTTGCTTATGGCATTGAAGGACATAATTACTCAATGGAAGACGGAAAAGCGAAGTTTGATTCTTCTAGTTATGCAAATGCAGAAGTTGATGAATCTGAGATGTTCCGCACAGTAATCAATCCGCGCAGGGATGGACGACTGGAGCCGCTGGTGCTTGAGATTGATCCGAATGCAGATTTGTTGATACAAGGTCTTGATGCGGCAAATCAATCGATCTATAAGGACGAAGGGATGCATATGCCGGTACTTGAAGCAATGACAACTCGTCCCGAACTCGGAAGAGGAGCGGGGACATTATTTCTCGATATGTTCGCAAAAGTGGTAACAGGTAAGGGAGAGCTGAACAGCAGCTTCGATGACTTTGTTGCGGAATGGAAAAAACATGGCGGGGATGAAGCGATTCAAGAAGCGACAGAGTGGTATAAGAAGGCTAATGGGATTCAGTGATAGGAGGAGGAATTCATGTTTAGGAAAGTACGTCAGAAGGACTCCCTCATCCTGTTATTAATTGCTTTGCCAGGGATATTGCATTTCATAGTGTTTAACTATATCCCCCTTGGCGGGAATATAATTGCTTTTCAAAAATACAACATTTTTGATGGAATTCTCAAAAGCGCTTGGGTAGGTCTGGATAATTTTAAATTGATGTTTTCTATTCGTGAATTTTATCAGATTTTAGAAAACACACTTATTCTTAGCTTTTTATCTATCGGATTCGGCTTTCCTGCTCCTCTAGTACTGGCCTTGTTATTAAATGAAATGCGCAGAATGTGGCTTAAGCGCTCTGTTCAAACCTTATTGTATTTGCCCCATTTTCTTTCATGGGTAATTGTAGGCGGGATTTTCATTAACTTGTTGTCACTGGATGGTTTCCTGAATACAATTTTGAACAATATTGGGATAGCACCTAAAGATTTTATTACCAATTCAGATACGTTCCGCGGCATGCTGGTATCAGTTGGAATTTGGAAGGAAGCAGGCTGGGGAATGATTATTTACTTGGCAGCGCTTGCCGGCATCAACCCCAATCTATATGAAGCAGCAATGGTAGACGGAGCTGGTCGTTGGCGACAAATGTGGTCGATTACACTGCCCTCAATTATGCCTGCCATTATTGTTTTGTTCCTGCTTCGCGTTGGCAGTGTGCTGGATACGAACGTCGAGCAGGTATTGATTTTCATTAATCCGCTTGTACGTCCTGTAGGAGAAGTGATTGACACCTATGTCTATAGAGTCGGTTTGCTAGGCTCTCAGTTTAGTCTTACCACGGCGATTGGAATATTTAAGTCGGTTATCGGACTGCTATTCATAGTAGGGCTAAATACCCTTAGCAAAAAAACAACAGGTGAGAGCATCTACTAGTCTATTGGCTTCAAGGAGGAGATTATCATGCCGACTTATCGGTCTGATCGCTTGTTTCACTATATAAATGATGTGTTTCTATTGATCCTCAGTCTATCGATGCTAGCTCCACTCGTTCATTTGATTGCGGTTTCTTTCAGCTCTCCCAAATATGTTGGAGCCAAGCTAGTTTATTTCTGGCCGAAAGAATTTAATATCGAAGTATACAAGACGATTTTCAGTACAGATTCGCTATGGAGATCAATGGGGGTCAGTATTTATATTACGGTTGTAGGCACGCTCATTGCTCTTTTATTTACATCGACAATTGCCTATGCTCTTTCACGGCCGCAAATGCCGTTTCGCGGTCTTGTTTTGAAAGGGATTATTGTAACCTTTGTATTCTCTTTGCCGCTTATACCAAGTTACTTACTAGTTAAATCGCTTTATATGGAAAATACACTATGGGCGCTTATGGTGCCTGGCGCATTGTCTGCCTTTAATGTCATCATTATGAAAACATTTTTTCAAGGTCTTTCGGGCGAAGTTTTGGAAGCGGGAAAAATGGATGGCTGCAGTGAATTCGGAAACTATTGGAGAATAGCAATTCCTATGTCGACGCCAGTCCTTGCCACCATTGGATTGTTTCATGCAGTTGGTCAATGGAATGCCTATTTCTCAGCATTAATCTATATTCGAACCAAAACACTGCTTCCTATTCAAGTGTTATTGCGGAATTTGGTGATAGAAGATAATTTGCAGACCATCACAAAGCCAGGAACGGTCGATATGGTAAGACAGGCTACGCCAGAGATGATGAAAGCAGGAATTATTTTGTTTGCTACACTTCCGATATTGATTGTCTATCCGTTTTTGCAAAAGTACTTTGTTAAAGGCGCCATGCTGGGTTCATTGAAGGAATGAAAAGAGACACTATGTATAAGAGAGGAGTAGAATCCGTTTATGATTATTGATTCACATAATCACCCTTACTATCTACTAATGAATCTGGAGAAGACACTGGAGAATATGAAGCAATTCAATATAGACCGTACATGGCTGCTCTCTCTGGAGACGCCTGTGCATGAGGCCTGGCCTGTCTATCATCCAAAGACATTTGGAACAGAGACTGCAGCTATACCTTTTGCTCATTGCTTGGAATATGTAAGAAATGCCCCCGATCAATTTGTTCTGGGATATGCGCCTGATCCGCGCCAGCCTCATGTTATTCAAAAAATGGAGGCGGCAATTGAATTGTATGGCGTTCGGGTATGCGGAGAAATTATGCTCCGAATGACATATGATCATCCGGATGCAATAAGTTTGTTTCGTTATTGCGGTGAGAAAGGCTTGCCGGTTATTGTAGAGGTCAATTACGGCGTAGAGGAGGAAGGTCCCTTTGCCAAGCCGGGTTATTGGTATGGCGGAGGAATTGAAGCCTTTGAGAGGCTAGTCAGAGCTTGTCCGAATACGGTGTTTCTTGGTCATGGCCCCGGCTTCTGGGCACATATATCCGGTGATGATCTCTATCAAACGATGAGTTACCCTCAAGGAGGAATAGTTTCTGGAGGCAAAGTAACTGAGATGATGCGCACATACGATAATTTGTACTGCGATTTATCAGCTTATTCCGGGTATAACGCTTTGACCCGAACGCCTTCTTTTGGAAAAGAATTTTTGCTGGAATTTCAAGACCGCGTCCTTTATGGACGCGATTGCTGGGATAACAACTTGCAATTGTTTTTGAACGGAGCCGGATTTACTGAAGAAGTACTTTATAAAATATATGCAGGTAATTCATTGAAGCTTGTTCCCTTGAAATAGTATTGCGAAGGGCGAAGTGTGATCTAAATATATATAATTGGAGGCGGAGAAAATGCTGGCTTTGCTAGGTGGTACAAAAACGGTTAAAGAAGAACATGCGGAAATGTTCAAGTGGCCCATTATGACGGAGGAGGATGAGGCTGCAGCTTTGGCGGTCATTCGCAGCGGGGCGATGTCCGGAACTGACATTACGAAGCAATTTGAGAAGGAGTTCGCCCAGTGGCTTGACATGCAGTATGCTCTTGGTTTTAATAACGGCACAAGCTCCTTATTGGCTGCCATGTATGGCTGCAAAGTGGGAGTGGGTGATGAGATTATTTGTCCGAGCGTCACCTACTGGGCTTCGGCATTGCCGGCTTATTCCTTAGGGGCAACGGTTGTATTCGCCGAAATTGATCCAACTACGCTATGCCTTGACCCGAATGATCTCGAGCATCGTATTACAGAGCGCACCAAAGCAATCGTTGTTGTACATTACTTGGGTCATCCGGCTGATATGGATGCGATTATGGCCATAGCCCAAAAACACAATATTAAAGTGATAGAGGATGTCTCTCATGCAATGGGTGGCTATTATAAGGGCCAAAGAGTGGGGACGATCGGTGATGTCGGAGCGATGTCGCTTATGTCGGGCAAATCGCTTGCGATTGGAGAAGCCGGTATTTTTGTAACAAATGACAGAGAAATTTATGAACGCGCTATCGCATTCGGACATTATGAACGATTTAATGATGATATCCAGACGGAAGAGTTGAAGCCGTATGCTGGTTTGCCATTTGGCGGTTACAAATTCCGTATGCATCAAGTAAGCTCAGCGATCGGCAGGGTTCAGTTGAAGTATTATGATGAACGAATTGCCGAGATTGATAAAGCGATGAACTATTTTTGGGATTGCTTGGAGGGAGTGCCGGGGATCAAGGCGCATCGGCCTGCAAAAAACTCGGACAGCACGATGGGAGGCTGGTATGCGGTTCGCGGCCATTATATCCCTGAAGAGCTTGACGGACTATCCGTCACTCGGTTCTGTGAAGCAGTCCGGGCGGAGGGAGTCCCTATTGATGCAGGCTGCAATCTGCCACTTCATCTGCACCCGTTGCAGCATGTGGTCGATGTGTATGGACACGGCAGACCGACGGTGATTGCTAATACCGGGCGCGATATTCGCCAACCAGCAGGCAGCTTGCCTATATCTGAAAATATAGCGTCGCGCGTCTACACCGTCCCGTGGTTTAAACAGTATAAACCAGATATTATTGATCAATATGTGGAGGCTTTCCGCAAAGTTATTGCAAACTACAAAGAGTTGCTGGACGGCGACACAGGCAATCCGAAACGGATTGGCAGTTGGAATTTTTTTAAACAAAAATAACGGCGGACGCCAGCGCTTGTCGGATATTGATATTATTGGCTTTTAACGAATGCCTCTACAAGCTTTTACAGCTTGTGGAGGCATTTGCTTTTTTACAACACATCGCTTGTAATGTTCTGGAGCTCGTGTCATCAAAATTTGCAATCAGATTCCGTTTTTATACTAACTGCCACCAAAAAAGCACTTGCTACTTGTCAAATTTGCAGTCGATATGCAAATATTGCAGTTGTTCCTTCATTATATCCATGCTTTAATGGGACTAATAGCAAAGATTGGAGTGACACAGCTCTAAATAATAATCATTCCAAATTAAGGTATGATCAGGGGGATGGCCTTTGATGAAAGTAAGCTTTCAGTTCTATCGCTCTAAAAGGTTCTTTCTGCAAATTGTACTTACTAATTTTTTGCTCGTTGGATTATTCATGACGATATTCTGTCTCTCTATTATTATGTATTCCAGAGATACGACGCTTAATCTGCAGCAAGCGGCAAACGGAAAAGTATTAAATCAGGTTAATTACAATATCGATCATTTGAATGAACTGATTAAAACGCTGGCCGTATCCTCCTTCAATGATCGGGATATTGTCTCGTTAATGAACTCGAGGGAGCAGGAACCTTTTCAGCTCTATAATAAATTAAACAAACTTGATTCAATTCAAAACTCTAATTTATTTTTGAATTCGATTGTGGTTTACAACACATTTAATAAATGTTCTTATTCTGCTGCACTTACTTCTCCCGTGAAATGCGGCTCCGGCTACACGATAGAACTTGAGCGGATATTGGAAAACCCTCAGCACTATCCAAAGTTTACGTTGATCCCTTTAGTTGTGGAGGAAGCGGGAGTTAAGAAGCAAGTGTTTGTCTATATTATGTATGCATCTTTGGGACCGAATACGGGCAAAGAGAGCATGCTGGTTCTGACGGTAAAACCGGAGTGGCTGTTCGACAACATTAAAGCCATTAACAATCAAGTGGACAATTCACTCGGACATATCTTCTTATTTAGCGGCAACGGAGAAATTATTGATTCGACAGATTCGCCGCCGTTGCCTGAGGACACAAGGGAAATCATTGCAAGCAAGCTGGCCAATGCTGAATCGTCAGGTTATTTTACAGTGAAAGCGCAGCAAGGAAAGCAGATGGTTACCTATTTGCTGTCGCAGGCGAGCAAGTGGAAGATGGTCAGTGTTCAACCGTATCATCAGGTTTTTGGAGAGATTAACAGAATCGGCGTGTTTTCCTTAATCGCCTTATTCGGTTTGACGGTATTGTCGTTGATCGTCTCTATATTTATGTCCATCAAGCTATATAAGCCAGTGAGAAATCTAGTCAATAAATTCAAGAAATCTCCCGATAGCGATGCAAGATTTCCGGATAAAGATGAGTGGTGGTTTATGTCAGCCGCCTATGATCAAATGTCACAAAGTGTAGAAAAATTAAAGACCCTGGGTCAAGCGGGCAAGCATATTATGAAGCAGTATTTGCTGAGGCAGTGGATTGCGGATAGCGCAAGCATAACGGAACAACAGTTCCTTGAGAATTTGGCGTCGGGCCGGAATTTTAAAAGTTATAGTCTTTGCTTGTTTAAAATCGACAATTATTCGGCATTTAAGACGCAGCGGAACGATGAGGAACAAAAACTAGTGAAGTTTGCTATTCTGAACATAGCATCAGAAATTATGACCGAACAATATTTCAATCAAACGGCAGATATGATGAATGACCAGCTTGTAGTCGTGATCTCGCCAAACGATGACACGATTTCTCCGCTAAGTGAAGAACCGCCATTAATTGAATTGATAAAAAAGATTCAAAGCACTGTGTACGGCTACTATAACGTTTCATTGACAGGTGTTGTCTCGCATCCAGTGGCTCATTACAAGGAATTATCCGCTCAATACGAGTTAATCCAGCGCCATTCCCTGTATCGCATGGTGCTTGGGAAGATGTCTTTGATAACGCCTGCTTTTGATCAATCCAGACGGGGCAAGCTGGGAGAAAAACTGTTGCCGATGAGGCTGGAGGCAGAATTAACCTCTGCCATAACAGCCAATCATGGCGAACGGATAGGACAAGCGCTTAAACATACGATGCAATACATCGCCTCGCTTCACTGCGACAGTTTTGACGATGCCATTCTCCATCTTCTTACTTTGCTCAAACAAGCGATGAGAGAAGTCGATCCGATGAAGTTCCAAAGCAATATGATGAGCATGCAAACGTATACCCGCCGGGTGCTGGAGCAAGAAACCCTCGATGAGGTAAAAAAAATAATCGAGGTGATGCTCTATGAATTTTTCGCGGAGCGGGTAGAGGACAAGACGGATAAACCGGAATATCTGATTGAAGCTGTGAAGGAACTGGTAACCGCCTCTTATTCGGACCCGAATTTATGCTTGCAGCTGATCGCGGACGAGCTTGAGCTTTCCCCGCGTTATTTGGGGCGTTACTTCAGGACAAGAGAGAACATTTCGGTCGCTGAATTTATTAATGAAACTCGTTTGAAACAAACACTGCAATTACTTGAGAAGGAAAGCCTTAGCATTAATGAAATTATGAAGAAAGTGGGATATAACAATGAGAGCACTTTCTTTAACTTGTTTAAGAAAAAAATAGGCATGACCCCGGGTGAGTACCGTCTTAATGTTTCGAAAGTATAATGAGTTCCCGTCCCCTAATCTCTTGCCGACAAGGCAGGGTTAGGGGTTTTTGTTTCGTTCCAGAGCATAGTCCTATTTCATAGTTGTCAGAATTCATAGTAATATATGCTTTTTGCACAGTATCGATGAATGCTGCGGCACTGTCATAATGGCATTAAGAAATGTGAAAGGAGACATGCAGATGCGCCAATTGACTTGGTTGAAAGAGGAATGGAATCAAGTAATCAAAAATAGAGAGTTGCTATTATTATCCTTTCCCGCGGTGCTTTTTAAGACTATATTTAGTTATCTCCCATTAATCGGATTGGTTATTGCATTCAAGAAATATAACTTTAGCAAAGGAATATGGGGAAGCGAGTGGATCGGACTTAAAAACTTTCAATTTTTCTTTAACTCGGATACAGCATTCCGAATTACTCGAAATACGATTCTGTATAATGGAGCATTTATTCTGTTAACCACCTTCATTGCCATCGTCTTTGCGATATTAATGAATGAAATTGGGCGGCGATGGTTGAAAATTCATCAAACGGTGTTATTTCTGCCCTATTTTTTATCCTGGGTCGTCGTTAGTTATGTCACATCAGGTTTTCTGGATCATCAGAGCGGATTTCTTAATCAAGTCGTTGCTTATTTCGGCGGAGATCCGATCAAATGGTACGAGCAATCGGCGTACTGGCCTATTATTATTATAATTGTACATTTGTGGAAATCGGTAGGCTTTTCAGCGCTTATTTATTATGCCGGCATTATTGGCATTGATCCCAGCTATTACGAGGCCGCACGGATAGACGGCGCATCGAAGCTGCAAATGGTAAGAAGTATTACGGTTCCTTTGTTAACTCCTTTAATTATTGTGTTGTTTATCGTAGCGGTAGGAAATATATTTCGGGCAGATTTTGGCTTGTTCTATTTCATCCCTAATGATGTTGGTTTTTTGTATAGCACGACTGACGTTATTGATACTTATGTTTATCGGTCTTTAAGAGTTGTAGGGGATCTCGGGATGTCTACAGCTATTGGGCTGTATCAATCGATTGTTGGCTTTATACTGGTGCTGGCAACTAATTTTATTATTAAAAAAATAAACTCAGAAAACGCATTGTGGTAGGAGGTGAGCGCCGGTGAACCAGAAGAAGATAGCTGTCGCTCCAATTGTCATCAACTTATTTTTTATGATTGTATCGGCAGCCGTTATTGTTCCGATTTTGTTAGTCATCGCTATTTCAATAACGAGCGAGACGTCTTTGCTCAAGCATGGCTACCGCTTGATTCCCCAGAAATTCGATTTCTTGGCGTATCAAATTATTTTGCAAAGTCCTGCGCAATTGCTGCGGGCGTATGGCGTAACGGTCAGCGTGACCGTGATCGGAACTATTTTCGGGCTGCTGCTGACATCGATGGCTGCCTACGCCGTATCGCGAAAAGATTATAGGTATCGCAGAATTACGACGTTGTTTATTTTTTTTACGATGCTATTTAATGGCGGGCTGGTGCCCTTCTATATTCTCGTTTCTCAATATCTTCAATTGAAAGATACGATAGGAGCCTTAATTATTCCTTATCTCATAAGTCCTTTTTACTTGCTTATTCTAAAAGGCTTTCTGGAAAAACTTCCGGCAGAAATATATGATTCGGCCAAGATCGATGGGGCGAGCGAGTGGCGTATATTCTCGACCATTGTAATTCCACTATCTACTCCGGCATTAGCTACAGTCGGACTCTTCATTTCATTTGCATACTGGAATGATTGGTGGCTGGGGCTGCTGTTTATCAACGAACAACAATTGGTTCCTTTGCAGTTGCTCCTCTATCGGATTATGGATACGATGGAATTTTTGTCGAATAACTTAAGTCTAGTAAATGTTCATGTAGACATGTCGCAATTTCCTAACTTATCCTCAAGAATGGCCATGGCTGTACTTGCCGCTGGGCCTATGATGTTCGTATTCCCATTCTTTCAACGCTATTTTGTTGCAGGCTTGACGGTAGGTTCGGTGAAAAGCTGATAGAGGTATCAATTCGCAGGAATTCATTCCTTCGTGTGATATAGATTATGGGTCCAAAAATAAGGGAGGAACAACAATGAAAAAGAGATTTATGGTTGTGGTCATCTTAAGCTTAGTGCTGATATTGGGGGCATGTGGCGGTAACGGCAACAATGCAGGTGAAGCTGAGGGGACAAATAATAAGGAAGGCTCTCCGAAAGCAGAGCAAAATAAAGATACAGACAAACAATCTTTACCGCATGCTGAACTGGTATGGTATTATCCCCAGCCCGCTATACCGGCTGATCTGAAATCGGTTGAGGATGAAGTCAACAAGCTGATCGAGCCGAAAATTAACGCAACTGTAAAGCTGATGCCACTAGGATTCGGAGATTACACGCAGAAGCTCAATACAGTCATTGCTTCCACTGAAAAGGCGGATCTGGTATGGACGTCGAATTGGAACTTCAACTACGTACAGAATCAAAGCAAAGGAGCCTTTATTCCTCTGGGTCAGTTGATTGATCAATATGCACCTGACGTGAAAGCGAGCATGCCTGAATTTGTCTGGGAAGCTACGAAAATTAACGGAGAAATCTACGGTATTCCTAATTATCAGACGGTTACGAAGCAAGAAGGCTTTGTGCTGCAGCAGCGCTATATAGACAAAATAGGACTGGACACTTCCAACTTGAAAAGTCTTGCGGATATTGAGCCATACCTGGCACAAATCAAGGCGGAAGATTCAGAGTTAATACCTTTTGTCATGTACCGTCAAGGGATGTTTCATTTGATGCATAGAATGTATGGCTTGGAGGCTGTTGTCGACAATGCCGCTGTCATTCATTTAAGCAATCCCGACAAGGTTGTCAATGTGTATGAAACAGAAGAGTACCGGCAGTATATTGATACCATTCGTTCGTTCTACTTGAAGGGATACATCAATGAAGATGCAGCCACGATTAAAAGCGCCAGCGATTATGAGAAGGCTGGCAGAGCGGTGGTTGGATTCCATAATGTGTTGAAACCGGGCGGCGAAGCGGAGAGCAAAATCGTAAATGGCGGGTATGATGTGCAATATGTCCCATTGACTGAAGCCTATGTCGGAACCAATACGATAATTACTACGCTGCAAGCCATCCCTGTCAACTCAAAAAACCCTGAGCGCGCCATGATGCTGATTAATCTGGTGAATACAGATAAGGAGCTTTTCAATCTTCTGGCATTCGGAATTGAAGGCAAGCATTATAATAAGAACGCAGACGGCACGATATCGAAAATACAAGACAGCGCTTATTCGGCAGCGGATTGGGTATTCGGCAATGTATTTAACGGATATACGTTGGAAGGCAAAGATCCGAGTGTCGCGGAAAAGACAAAGCAGCTTAATGAGACGGCTGTTCCATCGCCCCTTATCGGGTTTAAGTTCATGGCGGATAATGTAACCGCCGAAATTGCCAACGTAAGCACAGTCATTGACGAATACGCTCCTGGTCTAAACACGGGAACAATCGATCCGGATAAAATGCTGACGGAATTTCAAAATAAGCTAAAGCAGGCAGGCATTGACAAAATTGTAGAGGAAGCGCAAAGACAATTGGATGAATGGAAAGCGCAGCAATAATAATAGGGGGATAGCCAGGTATTTGATGCTATCCCCTCTAATTAGAAACAAGAAGAAAGCGCTAACAAAAAACATAAGGAGGCATGTTGTGATGAATAGAAAGCTTGCTATTTTTCTTAGCTTTATACTTGTCCTCCCATCACTGTTCGGAACAGGAGGGGGCTTTGCCGATGTGGCTAAAGCGGAAGCCTTAGTGGTGGATAGACATGAATGGTATGTAAGTGCTGCAGGAGATGATTCTAATACAGGCACGATAGACACTCCACTCGCTACATTGGAGGAAGCGAGAGAGCGGATTAGAGAGCTGAAAGCTGGAGATGGACTGCCTGCCGGGGGAATAACGGTCTATGTTCGCGGCGGTGTGTATAAGTTTACGGAGACATTCGAGCTAGGGGAAGTAGATTCAGGGACAGCGGAATCTCCTATTGTGTACACACCATATGATGGGGAGCAAGTAAGCTTTATAGGTGGGGATACGATAGATCCTGCTGCGTTCACTTTAGTTCAAGATGCCGCTGTGCTGAGTAGAATTCCCGAAGAAGCCCACGGCTTCGTTATGCAGATTGACCTTCAAGAACAAGGGGTGTTCGATCTCGGCGAATATAAGCGTCATGGCTATCTTCATAATATCGATCCCGCGCCATTGGAGCTGTTTATTAACCATCATGCGATGAATCTGGCAAGATGGCCGAATTTGGGGACGGTGCCTATTGGGGAAGTATTGGACAAAGGCTCTGTTCCGCGTGAAGGCGACTATTCCAATCGTGGGGGTACGTTTACTTACAGCTATGATCGCGCGAACCGTTGGACAGAAGCAAAGCAGCTGTTGCTGCACGGGTATTTCGCTGTGGGATATGCAGAAGATAATATTCCGGTCAGCGAGATAGATACAAGCAATAAAACGATCAAGCTGGCGTCATCCCATTTATACGGTATTTCCGGCGGCAATGATTGGAGCAGCTACTACGCCTATAATTTGCTGGAGGAGATCGACATGCCGGGAGAATATTTTGTTGATTATGACACGGGCATGCTCTATGTCTATCCAAGCGAGCCTCTTCAGGGAGCGGTTGTTCAAGTTTCCATGATGGAAGCGCCTTTGATTGCCCTGGAAGGCGCGTCCTTCGTCACGCTCCGCGGCTTTACTTTTGAGAACAGCAGAGGCATGGGGATTTATATGGAGCGGGGAGAAAGCAATCATATTGCAGGAAATACGTTCCGCAATTTGGGCACAATCGCCATTTCTATAGGTCAAGGGGTAAAAGGGCCCGATCAGATTGTACATGATTTCACCGGCACGCCGGAATCGCGAATTATCGGCAATATTCAAGGCCATATTTATCAGAATCAGGATTGGAACCGGCTGGGCGGGAAGAACCATGTGATTACAGGAAATAATATTTACAATACGGGGGCCGGAGGCATATTTATTGGAGCGGGAGACCGAGTCTCCTTGACTCCGGCGAACATTCAAGTGATTAATAACAAAATCTCGCAATTCAATCGCAGGGATAAAGGATACCGGCCCGGCATTTGGGTAAGCGGAGTTGGAAACAGGGTTGCTCATAATGAAATTTACGATGCTCCCCACATGGCTATTTACTTGAACGGCAATGATCATATTATTGAAAAGAATGAAATTCATGACGTTGTGCTGGAAGCTGACGATATGGGATCTATCTACATGGGGCGAAATGTGAGCGAGCAGGGCAATGTCATTCGTTATAATTTTTTTCACCATATCGGCAGTCCTTGGGAAGGACAAGGCACGCAAGCTGTTTTTCTGGATGATGGAGCGAGCGGCCAACAGATCTATGGCAATGTGTTCTATCAGGCAGGGACGAATGGGAATTTCAAAATTCACGGCGGGCATCATAATGTGTTTGAAAATAATATATCGATCGAAATTCCTCATGCGGGTGTAGCGGCTTTATGGTCAACGGACAGATGGATATCTTACCTGAATGATGGATTTCAGCGAAATCGCCTTCTATCCGCGATTAATATTAAGCAGCCGCCTTACAGCACCAAATATCCTGTATTATCGTCCTATTACAATGATGCTTTGGAAGCGGTAGCGCTGCCGTCAGAAAGCAATATGTTCAGAAATAATGTCATTGTCAACGGGCAATTGGTTACAGGAGGGACAGCAGCGCAAAGCAATAACTATATAACGAATCAAAATCCAGGCTTTGTAAATGCGTCGTCCATGAACTTCCAATTACGCTCCGATTCCATCGTGTATGACGAGATTCCTTCTTTCCAGCCGATACCGTTCGATGAAATCGGCTTATATTCGGATGAATATCGCACTTGGACAGTCGAATCGGGGAGCTTTAATCCCTACTCGCCGGCGGATCAAGCTCAGAATGTCGAGCCTGCAAATCTCTTATTTCAATGGGAGCCGTCCGAAGGCATATCGGAGTATCATTTGATGGTATCGGAAGATCCTGGGTTTGGCGAGCTTGTGTTGAATGTGAAGACAAGGATGGCAATGTACGATGCTTCGCATGCATTGTCTTACGATAAAACGTATTATTGGAAGATTGAGGGGAATACCCAATCGATATCCCGCCCGGGGAGAATCAGTAATTCGAACGGAGCCGCAGCGTTCAGTACGGTAATTATTGACGCTCCGCCAGCTGCGCCGCTGCTTCGCATAGATGCCGGAGCGATTAACGAAGCTCGGTTGTTGTGGGATGCCGTGCCTCTCGCTACATCCTATAAGATTTATCGAGGTACCCAGTTAGATGCGAACTTTGAAGAAATTGCACATGTAGAAAAGGCTGTAAGCTTTATAGATGAGAATGCATCCAGCATACACGATTACTATTACTACATTGTCGCTCTCAATCGAATTGGCGAAAGTCCGGTGTCCACTATCATTCCGGTTTATGGCGGAACGGTGGTCTTGTTTAAGGATAGCTTTGACGGTTCAGTGGATCCGGTGTGGTCAGAGGAATCACATTCATATCCAGGAGAATGGACCTTAAAGGAAGAGGGCGGAAGCCAGGTTCTCAATTTCACTGGGCAGTTCGGCAATATGAAATGGATGGAGTTCAAGCAGGACGAATATATCATAGAAACAAAGTTTCGTGTGAATGGCTGGCTCGGAACGGCTGCAGCCAATCAAATGTTCTTCATCACTACCAACGATTCCGGTACCAGTGTGGCAGGCCAGAGATATCAGTTCATGTACCGGAACACGGGAAAGCTGCAGCTTGAGAAGAGAGCCGCTGGAGGTTTGCAGGCGGAAACGGACTTTCAGCTTCAGCCAGAGCTATGGTATACCTTGAAGCTTGTGGTCAGCGGAAGCCATATTCAGGGGTATATCGACGATGTGCTTATGCTGGATTATACCGACTCTAATCTGTTAAAGCCGGGTGCGATTGGCATTTATGCGTGGAATGCCAATATCGATTTTGATGAGTTTCAAGTGCATATCCCAAAATGGCGAAGTGTTGCCGATCCTTGGAAATTACGGAGTTATGGAGGAAATCCTAGTTATGGAGCAGATGAACTGGGCCGATATACAATAAAGGCTGCCGGGGCAGACGTATGGGGCTCATCCGATGAATTCGGATATATATCTCAGGTTATTCAAGATAGCCAATCTGAGATGATTACGATGGATATTACGATGGAGTCATTAACGAATACAGATGACAATACGATGGCGGGAATTATGTTTCGAGCTAAGGACACTCCTGATTCGTCAAACTTTTTTCTAAGAATGAAGCCGAACGGTGAAATATTTACAACGGTTCGGACTGTGGATTCTGGAGTAACAACATACAAAAATGTACCAGCAGTTACATTCCCGACTAAGCTTAGAGTAACGAGAGAGAATCAAATATTTAGCAGCTACTTTATGAAAGATGGCAGCTGGGTTAAAATTCATCAAGTTAAGATGGATATGCCAAATGACATTCTCGTTGGGCTGGCGGCATCCTCGCGTAAGAGGGGGGCATATGCCGAGGCTGTTTTCTCCGATGTCTCTTTGACTCGCTCTCCACTCGTATTGCATGCTCCCATTATAGAGGATGTTACACCTAGAAATGGGGCGATTTCCATCGCATGGTCCGGAAGTTCGGATGTATCTGCTTATAAAATTTTATATGGTTCTGCACCCGGGGAACTGGATTCGGAAATTGCATTAGCCGGAAATGTGTCTAGCTATACGCTATCTGGCTTGATCAATGGTCGGACCCATTACTTTAAAATCGTAGCGATTAAAGGCTTGGAAGAGAGCGCCACTGAGGAGTACAGTGCTATACCTAGCGCGGATATTGTTAATCGCGACGCTTATATGAAGATAGAAGGCGAAAGCTATGATCAAATGCACGGAATCATTAATCAAGGCACTTATATTGGAGGGCTTGATCTCAATGATTGGGTTCGTTACAACAACGTAAATTTTAGTGACGGAGCAACAGGTTTTACCGCTCGATTAGCAGTACCAGCCGCTTATGCGGGCAAAACGATCGAGATTCGTCTGGATCGAATAGAGGGCCCTTTACTAGGAACGATGACGGTTGCTTCTACTGGAGCTTTTACCGTTTTCGAGGAGCAAACCGTTTCTATTACTGCGGATGTCGAAGGTATTCATGATGTCTACCTAGTATTTAAAGGCGGTTCCGGAGTCGCTAATTTGGACTATTTTTATTTTCAGTACGAAACGGAGGGACCACAAAACCCAGAACCGGGTACAGAGCAGCCAGGCTCGCCTAATCATCAGGTATACGTGCCGGAAGAGCATATCCTTATCCTGGTTAATGGTGTGCCGACATTGCGGGTCAATGAGCGGAAATGGTTGAAGGATCTGAGCAATATGGGCACTGGAACGATGGTTTTCGAATTGGATGAAATGGATAGCAATGCAGCAGCGAGAGCAATACAGCTTCCGTTAAGCGTGTGGACTACGCTTCTGACTTACGACAAAGAAATTGAAATTCGTAATGGCGAGATTCGCCTAAGACTTGCCAAAGATACGATTGATTCGGCATTACTAAGTGGTGATGTGATCATTACGATTACAAGTGAAGCGGGCAGCCAAAGCGGTCATCAGGCTGAGGGATTTGCACATGTATCCGGCGCGTATACCGTTTCGATTGCATCGGAGGGTAAAGCTGTTAAGCTTAATCAGCCTTTTGGAGTCACATTCCATGTTAGCGATGTGCGCAATTCGAAGTTGGTCGCGATCTATGAATTCAATAAAAAATCTGTACAATGGGAGTATGTTGGAGGAGAGTATGACAGCAAATTGAATAGTTTGCAGCTTCAAGCTGCAGGACCATTCTCGTCCTATGCCGCGCTCGAATACACGAGGGATTTCTCCGATGTAAGTCCAGATCACTGGGCGAAGGATATTATCGATCATTTGGCGATGCGTGGGATCATGCTTGGCGTGGGCAGCAATTCTTTCGCTCCAAGCGAAGGAGTAACCAGAGCGATGTTCGTCACTCTTATGAACCGGTTGCTCGGATTGGCTGATTCTGCATATGAAGGGCAATTTATGGATGTGAAGGGAAGCGATTGGTATGCCGGTGCAATCGCAGCCGCATATAAAGCGGGGCTTGTTCAAGGGAATGGCATCGGTATGAACCCTAATGGGCTTATTACCCGTGAAGAAATGGCGGTTATGGCGATGAGGGCATATGAAAAATTAACGTATGGCAACACTGAGCTTCCAGAGGAAACCAATTTTTCTGATGATACCCAAATCAGCAGTTGGGCCAGAGGCGCGGTAGGAAGCGCCTCAGCGCTAGGGATCATGAACGGAAAGCCGTCAAATCAGTTCAAACCTAAGTCGACGGCGACGCGGGCGGAGGCAGCTGCTGTCGTTTATCGAATGCTGCACCGTTAAATTAAAAATCGGGCTGTCCTAAAGGGCAGTCCGATTTTGCGTAGTTTAGTTCGGTTTTCAGCTGAAACCTCTATAATATAGCTTTTACATTCTCCAATGACATTTTCACACTTTCATATCAAATGTCTTGAGGATGATTAGCGGAAATAAATTGTTATTTTTAAAATTAAAAGAAAGATTTGAACGTATAGTGACTAAAACTTCCGGAATCGGATGGGGATTTCATGATAACCTTGCTTTTCTATATTTTGAGTTAGAAGCGGAATTTGTATAAGCAACTGGTTGGGTTAAACTATTAAAATGTACAATTTATTTTGAACGGAGGTGATTTTCACGGGTTTAGACAAGCAGTGGCATCAGTTCCGGGATGAATGCTATAAGCAATTCGCTATGGACTGGTGCGACGCCAAAGGGATTGATTATGAATAGCTGTTGTGTACAAAGCCCTTCTTCATGCGTCTATTAATTTGACAGAAGCTCAAATAGGCCAATCAGCCAAGCTGATTGGCCTATTCTGATAGTAAAGTGGTGTGATATCCGTCACAAGGTTTACGAGTGAGGATTAATTATAATACGTTACGAGGAAAGAATTTTTTTCATCAATCATTGATAATGATTATCATATTCATAAAAATAGTCGGAGGTGCCATCAACAACAAATCAATAAGACGCATGCTCCAAATTACTTTGAGGAGGTGAGAGCCCGGAATTTTAATAGAAGCGGCAAAGTCTCAGCTTAAAAAATAATATATTTTCTTGAGTAGAAAAGAAAGGGATGATTATAAATGTTGAAAAAATTTAGATTACTAGTTTCGCTTGCTATGCTTATGACAATGGTGCTGTCTTTCACCGCAATCAGTGCGTTTGCTTCTACTACGTATACCGTTACTTCAAACTTGTATGTAGCTGGTGAGGACAATGAAATCCTGGGCGTTAATGCTTACTTGACGAATGCATTTGTAATGCCTCTTACCCCAGTATCCAATAATGCAACCATAACAGCAAATAGTGATGGTTCATACACGTTATCCGTTCCAATCGTTAATAACACCTTTGCACTTATTGATCTTGGGACTCCGGCGGCTGGTTCGGGCATTTCCAACATTGTTGAAACTCGAAATAGCGGCACGTATGGAAGCAATACGAATGGAAGGATTACAAATCTGACAATGACAATTGATAAAGGTACAACATCAGTTTACTTTACTGGCAGCCATGAACATTCGGGTTACTGGGTAAGCCCTGGCGATAAGTATTTTAATCTGACATTGGACATTGACTGGAGTAATGTTCCGTAAGCAGATGAAATAAAAGGGGCGGAGAGGGGACTCTCCGCATTTTTATGTTATTTGCATCACATAGAACACATGCGTAGATAGGAGAATGAAACATAATGAAGAGAATTAGTTTTCGAAATATTGCGTCGCTTTTATCATTCACAATGCTGCTGATGCTTTTTCCCGTATCCGTGCTTGCATCTGATTTGAATGATACACAAGAATATCCAGCCAGTACGATTACGATAGCCAATGATAGCTTGACCACGCAGGATACAATCGTTACTCGTCATTATAGCGATGGCCTTGATTATTTCTCTGTTCAAGCGACAGGCCCTTCGCTGGCGCTTCCGGAAAACGGAGCTGTCCGTGCTAAGGCAGTGAATGATACTGAGGAATTAGCAGCCATACAACAATTGCTCGAAGCAAAATTCGAAGGTCAATTGCACCCTGTAGTTTACAATCTGGCGATAGAAGATAGTGGTGGGGAACCCATTATGATGCCGGCAGACGTGCAAACGACGGTTACAGCTCAACTGGCAACTATATCTGGAGATCCGATCATTCTCCATTATGCTAACGGCTCACTGCAAAAGCTAGCAGTTACAAAAAGCGATATCGGGTCAGGATTGCAAGCGAATTATACTTTTACCGTAGAGGATTTAAACGGGATTATATTGTTGAATAGTATGGGAGTAAGTGAGAAAGAGGAGCCTAAGCGCTTTAACGATTATGCGGCAGGGGAGTATCGGATTACAGCAAACTTGTATGTAAAAGGAACAAATAATCAGGTGCTGCAAGGTGTAACCGCTTATCTAACCAATCCTGATCTTCCACCGGTCAGGCCAATGGAACAGAATGCGATTATGACAGTTGATGAATATGGAGAAATAACAATAGCCATCGATGTGCAAAATGGTATTTTTTCATTGCAGCATATTGAGGGTGGAACAGATGTGCATATTGTTAACTCAATCTATGGTCCACATGAAGGAGCAGAGCCGGGCGCATTCGGACCGTATAGCGGCAGAATATTGCAGCTTGTCGTTACGGTAGACAATCTAAACGGGGAATATGCGTTTACAAATGCCAAGCAGTATCCGACAATCCTTCAGGAAGATTACTATATGCCCGTTCATCTTGGCGTGGATTTTAACAGCGCGGCTAAAATAATCAATGGTGAAGGAGAATCCTATACATTTACCGATCAGGCAACCCAGGTGTCGGTAGTGGTTCAGACGCAAGACAGTGCACTCATAGAAACACTAACAGAAGCAACTCTGCTTGTAACGGAGCTCACAGAGGGGGTTGCTTATAATCACGCACAGATGACAATCGCCAAACAATATGTAGATGAGCCTGGCTTTAAGCTCTATAGTCTTCAATTGCTTGGTCAGGATGGCAGTGAAATTGTGTTTACACAGAGCGAGGCGATCAAAGTTTCTTTGCCTGTAGGAGCTGATGTAACTAACGGCGAGGTTAACATGATTACAGATAAAGCAGTGAAAAAAATAGAGGCGACTATGGCTGATCAGCTTGCAAGCATAGAGGGAATTTCAACATTGGGCTTATTTGCTGTAGTTGACAAAGGCTCCATACCTACCTGGATTAATGTGACAGTAGCCGATGCAGAAACAGGTATGATGTTAAGGGCAGTTTCGATTGATTCGGATCTTCATCCGCAGACAGGCATATTTTCCGAAAGGATCAAATCATTCGTCGGTGTTATGGCAAGCAAATATACGGAAGGTGTTCGCCTGGATACGGCGCTGCAGGGGCTGCAAGCATCCAAGGATTATCAATTGCTTAATCCGCAAGTGACAGCGGCCTATCAAATGGCTATTATTCATAATCTATTAATGATGAACGGTATTGAAGTAATAGATGCTGCTGACCCTGTACAAGGAGCAAGCTGGCAAGTATGGCGCGGTAAAAATGATGGATTTTTTGAAGCGATGATTCCTGTTGACAATACGGATAGCCGTTTTTATCTGATTACAGATAATAGTGAGGATATTAAGGCGACGAAGCTTGACGCCGTTGTTGAAGGAGGAATGGCGACAATTACGTTAATGCCGAGAGACCTAAGTGCAGAGGAAGGCAAGAAGCGGATACACTCCTTATATTGGGGCGAGCGTAAAGTAGCGCCAACAACGAACAGACCTATTAGTTATGTTGTGGAAGTGAAAGAACAAAGAGTAGACAAGCCCGTTGCTATTACAGGATTGATGCATAATGGTTCTGCGCTTACTGGAGTAGCAGAGGGAGTAGGCTATACTTTGACTGGCCATGTTGCGACAGAGGCAGGAACCTACACAGCTACAGCTACACTGGAAACAGGATACGTGTGGGCTGACGGTACAACGGAGCCATTACTTATTCAGTGGACGATTGCTGCTGGCAATAGCTCTGGAAATAATGGAAACGGTCCGGCTAATCCTGTAGTTAAAACAGTTACGGCTAACCTATATGTGCCAGGAGAGAGAAATATTCAGCTGCCTGGAGTTAATGCTTATCTAACCAATGGAAACAATCCGTTGGGGGTTGGCGGTTATGAGAAAAAAGCTCCTACTGAGCCGGTTGCGAATAATGCACAATTGACGACCGGTCCAGATGGTAAAAGGACTCTCGTGCTGGATATTCCGAATCCTGTGTTTACTCTTCAAGAGATTGGCGGCAGTACCAACGCTAAAATTGTAAGTGTTAAGCGCGACTCTAATACTTATGGAAAATACACAGGTCGAATTATTCAAATAACAGTAGAGCTTCTAGACAATTCTGGTACTTATGTATTCTGGAATAGCACCGAGTACCCTACTATATTGGGTGTAGATTGGCAGGTGCCGTTAACTTTGAGCGTTAATTTTTCGGGGGGATCCTCGGGATTGCCGTCCGATGACAATGTGGATGTTGGCCATATAATTGACGACACGGAAACATCTGAAACCGATCCGAAGACTGGAGAGGTTAAAGAGACGGTTACTTATGAGAATGGCACTGTTTACACGAAAATTATGCGGAGTGACGGCAGTTCTGTTCATACGATGGAGACTATTGGCGGAAGCGTCTCTGTCACTTGCATAGACAGCAGCGGAAAGGTAACATCTGAAATTACTTTGTCCGAACAAGATAGAGCTGATCTCAAGGCGGATACGGTGATACAACTACCGATGCCTAAAGTGACGGTTACGAATAAATTGGACTCTGCGCCATCATTCAAGCTCACTTATCCTGGAGACGAATCCGTCGAATCTTTGCAAGTTTCTATTCCAGCTGACCGGGTAACGCCAGGTACAGTAGTTGTTAAAATAATGGAGGATGGAACCACACAAATTGTGCCAGATACACGATATAACAACGGCGCTATTAACTTCTCTGCTGAAGCGAACGTGATATACAGGCTCCTAGACAATAGTAAAAGCTTTCAAGATGTACTGAGCGGGCAATGGTACAACGATGCCATTCAATATATGGCGGGACGAGAATGGATGAACGGAACCGACAAGAGCAGCTTTAGTCCGAATGCAACAACTAATCGTGGAATGATTGCGGCCATTTTATATCGTATGGCGGGTCAACCTGCCATTGTCGATGGAAGTGATCCCTTTATGGACGTGGCTTCCAATATGTATTACGCTGATGCGGTCATGTGGGCTAGCACAGTAGGTATAGTTAAGGGTTATAGCAATGGCGCCTTCCAGCCTAACGCCCCGGTTACTCGCGAGCAGCTAGCTGTTATGCTGTGGCGCTATGCTGGTTCTCCAGTCAGCTCGATTACTTTGGAGAAGTTTTCTGATCAGGATCAGATCAGCGGCTTTGCTGCAAATGCTATGGCATGGGCAGTGGAAAAAGGGATTATTGCTGGGAAAGGCAATGGCATTCTTGAGCCTAAAGGGAAAGCGACCCGAGCACAGGTGGCACAGATGCTAATGAATTTTATAGAAAATCACTCTGGCTAAAACAGAATCCTTTTTTGAACGAAAGTATAAAGTTACTGCTTCTTGCGGTTCAGCCGTAAGGAGCAGTAAGTCGTTATAGTGTGATATCCATCACAAGGAAAAAGTTTCCCTATCGTATATGATAAATTCAACTGCAACATTCTGCCGTTCAACTTCTAAAAGTTTTACTTTGGAGGTTTATGGTGAGTTAAATATTTATTTGTGATATTATGATAATAATAATCATTATCAATACAAATAAATACATGCAGAAAGGGGATTTTCCCTTGCCAGCCATTGATACGATATCGGCTTTACGTTCATTTCGTCTTTTTCAAAGCCTGACTCGGGAGGAATTATCCTCTGTCGCAGAGCTTTGCATCTTCAAGAAATATCATCGTGGAGATCACGTTTTTTTTCAGTCCGAAGAAATTTCCCATGTATTGCTGCAGCTCCAAGGTCGAGTTCGGCTCTATAGCATGAGTGAATCAGGCAATGAACATACCTTTATGATAGCTGTACCGGGAGATCTGTTCCCTCATGTCGGATTTTTTAGAACCGGAAATTATCCGTATCATGCGGTTTCTATAGGAAATTCCATTTGTCTTGCGATTTCAGTTGCGTCCTTTGAGCAATTGCTTATTGCCCATCCGTCTATTCACTTCAAAATTACACAGGTTTTGGCGGATAAAGTGCTTGAACTGCAGCGGAGACTGGAGGACAAGACGTTTTATACTTTGGAAGGCCAACTGATTTCATTGTTGCTTCGACTGGCTCAGTCCCATGGATGCAAGGGCAAGGCTGAATCGCATATTTGTGTCCCGCTAACGAATGGGGAATTGGCTGGGCTGCTAGGCACTACGCGTGAAACGGTCAACCGGACTATTAATAAATTGAAGAAGCATCAAGCTGTTGTTGTTACTGAAGATGGCAAATTAAAGGTTTGTGTAAAGCATTTATTTGAAATGCTGCCTCAAGCTACAGGTAAAATTATAAATTCCGATAAATGGCAGTCTATTCGCCATCAATCCGATCAATGCTGTATTTCAGGAGGTCATGAGATTTGAAAAAACATACACTTGATTATGAAAGGATGCCTGGGCATTGGGTGCTTGCCAGCCTGGGAAAAAAGGTGCTTCGTCCTGGAGGACTGGAGTTAACACGTCATATGCTAGGTTCTTTGAATGTCGGTGAAAAAGATAAGGTGGTTGAGTTTGCTCCTGGTTTGGGCATCACAGCACAGATGACACTTCAGCATAATCCATGGTCATATACAGCGATCGAACAGGACGAGGAGGCAGCTAGCTCAGTGCGGAACTATGTAAAGGGAGATCGTCGTCATTGTATTGTGGCAAATGCAGAGCAGACAAGTCTGCCTGATCAGTCAGCTACAATTGTTTATGGTGAAGCCATGCTGACCATGCAGGCACCTGCACAGAAAAGAAGAATTATCTCTGAAGCGAAACGTGTACTGCAACCCGGGGGGAAATATGCCATTCATGAGATGTGCCTATTCCCGGACAATCTGGACGAGCAAACAAAAGAAAAAATTCAGAAGGATCTGTCGGTGGCGATTCGTGTAAATGCCAGGCCATTGACCGTTACAGAATGGAAGCAGCAGCTTGAGGAACAAGGCTTCATAGTTACGGATGTAAGGACAGCTCCGATGCATTTGCTTCACCCTAAGAGAATGATTCGTGATGAAGGGCTGGCAGGCGTGCTTCGTATTGGTTTTAACGTTATCCGTCAACCAAAAGCACGCAAGCGAGTTCTTAATATGCGCCGCCAATTTATGAAATATGGGCAGTATTTGCAAGGCGTAACGATAATAGCTGAAGTTCCAAAATCATGACTTCAAATATGAATGTGTTGCCCCTTGCGCCGATATTGTGAGGGGCAACAAATCGTATTAGGACAATGTTGCAATAAGACAACAATACAGATTGTGAAAGGAGCCAGGAAGTTGAGGATAATGAAAACGATACGAAGTGCGATACTCTTTCTACTAGCCATGCTAGTTTTAATAATGATAGTCGAGCAGCCTGTAGAAGCTGCTTCATCGAAGAGTTATAAAGTAACAGCCAATCTCTATGTTCCAGGTAAATTAAATACACAGCTTCCAGGAATAACTGCATACCTCACCAATGGAAACAATCCATTGGGCTTGGGCGGCTACAAGGCAGTAGCGCCAACAGAGGCTGTTTACGACAATGCTTCATTAACTGTTGCGGCAGATGGGACGATGACGTTAGATTTACATATTCCAAACCCTGTATTTACATTGCAAAAAATAGGCGGCAGCAGTAATGCAACGATTGTAAATGCTGTGCGGGATAATGAAACCTACGGTACCGTGGATGGGTCAGTTACTCGTGAGGGGCGTATTACTAATATTTCAGTAGAATTGCACGATCTGAGCGGTATTTATGTATTTACGGATTGCATAGAGTTTCCAACTTTATTAGGTTTAGACTGGACAGTCGCTTTAACACTTGAAGTAGACTTATCCGATGTGGACTTTGAAATAGAACAAGATGCTGCTGTCGCACCTTCAGCTGTATCTGCTGAATCTAAGAAACCAGTGACCGCTACACCAAAACCTAATGTAAGTGCGCCGTCAAACCCGGCAACTGCTATACCGACGAAGGGGGATAAAGCTGCTGAGTCTTTAGAACAATCTAACAATCATCCACCCCAAACGGTTGAGGTCAACTATGATCATTTAAATGCTGTAATAAGCACTGTAAATAAAGAACTTGCTAATACTGTTGTTTCCAGGGATGGCAGTGATGTCAATACTGCCAACGTATGGGTGACACAATCTGCAGTAGATAGCTTGAGCCGCGCGAAAAAAACAGCAGAAGCCTCACTAACCGCTGCCGATCAACAGTCTGTTGCTGCAGCTTCTGATGCATTAACAACTGCTTATGCCAAGTTTATTCATTCTCAGAAAAGTGGAGCAATGCTCGAAGCAGAGGAGGAAGTACGGCAGAATAGGGAACTGGCTGCGGGCAATTATACGGTAAGTGCCAACATCTGGTTTAATAAAGCCGACACAGGTCTGCCTCTCAATCCGCATATTACGAACAGTACTTTTCCTCCTTACAATCCTGTAAGCAACAACGCTTTGCTCCTAGTAGCCGATGACGGATCTGCCAAGCTGACAATACCAGTAACGATTCAGGACAAAGTAATGACTGTGCGCAGCATTTCAGATTTGAATTTGACGGATACCAAGAAAAATGAAGAGGGCGCTATTACAGAGATTACAGTGGATATGGGGGAACTGAGCGGCAGCAGGACGGTCATTACCAAAAAAATCCGTGCCGATATTGAGATGGGAGATTTGGCCATGTCCATATCAGGTCTTGAAAAGGAGCATGCTTGGCCTGCGACCTTTGAATTAAACTTGTCTGGTGCAGCTACTAAGGATGGCGGTGTCATGCCGACTATAGCGCTGACGTTAATGAATGGTTCCGAAGCCGGCACTGCTATGGCTTCTGTGACAAAAGAAGCTGTAAGTGATGCAGAGCAAACCGAGGTGAAAACTGCAGGACAAGTACAAGATCAGAATGAAAATAAAGCTGTAAATGTGGTGCAAGCTGCATGGTCTAAGAAGATTTGGATTCTCGTGCCTACCGTGATTGTAATCGTTGCAGCTATTTGGATTGCCGTATGGGCGATTCAAAAGCGCAAACATAATACTAATAAACGAGGACGGTTATAAATGAAAAAAGAAACGTTATGTTTCGTCCTGCTGCTTGCGCTGCTCACTAACTTGTTAAGTGCTTGCAGTCTTCAGAAGGCGACCGGGCATAATTTAGAAAAAGCATCGGATAGTGAAATAATGGGAAGCCATGAAGCAGTTGATGTGAACGTTGGTTTAATTATGGGTCCTCCGTCCATGGGGCTTGGTTATTTCATGAGCGAGGCAGAGAAGGGGAATACGTTTAACCGATATCATTTTGAAGTGGCAGGAGTAGATTATACAGCAGTTGCAGCCTCCTTAAACCAGGGTGATTATGATATTGCTACTCTTCCTTCCAATGTAGCAGCGATTCTGTATAACAATCAAAATATGAAAGAAGACATAGAGGTCATTAGTATAGGCAATTTAGGTTTGCTTTATATTGTGACCGCTGAACCTGATATTTCTGCATTAAGTCATTTACAGGGCAAAACAGTTTATTCTATCGGTGAGGGTGGACCGCCAGAGTACACCTTTAATTATGTGCTGCAGCAAGCAGGAATGACAGAGGATGTAAACTTTTCTTTTCGTTCCACACCATTTGAAGTGCTTAATCTGCTTCAAGAACAACCAAGCTCTGTAGCGCTGTTGCCTCAGCCCTTTGTTGAAGTAGCCAAGCTATTGGTTCCCGATCTTAGAGTGGCCATCGATCTGACTGAAACATGGAATGAATGGACTAAGGGAAGTGATGTCGAGCCGGTAACAACTGTAACCGTAGCCCGCAAAGCGTTTTTAGAAAATCATGAACAGGCCGTTATAGAATATTTGAAAATGGCTGAAAAATCTACCGATTATGTACTGACGCATTTAGATGAAGCAGCGGCTTGGACAGAGAAATATGAAACTTTTCTTAATCCGGAAATAGCGAAGGAAGCTATCCCCCAAAGCAGCATTCACACGATCACAGGTGAAGAGATGAAGAACATTCTTTCAGGCTTTTTAAAAATTATGTACGATTTTAATCCTAAAGCGATTGGTGGTAAAATGCCGGAAGATGATTTCTACTATCTTTTCCTGGGGCAATAGCTATGAAGAATAAGAGTCTCTTATCACAAAACACAGGCATGTTAGTTAAAAAAATAGGAATTGTAGTTTTTTGGCTTGCATTGTGGGAGCTGGCAGATCGGGTCGTTCAGAATCGTATTATACTCGTTGGCCCAGTAAATATAGCAATCGCACTTATGCAGCAATTTACTCAAAGTGATTTTTTTCTGATTGTAGCCGCTTCATTTCTCCGTATTGCAGCGGGTTTTCTGCTATCGTTTGTCATCGGATTTGTGCTGGCAATGGCTGCATATCGCTTTCAGATTTTAAAGGATTTTTTAGAGCCTGTTATGACTACATTGAAAACTATACCGATGATTTCATTTGTCATCATGCTGCTCATTTGGGTCGGCAATCAGGCTTTGACCATTTATCTATCATTTTTAATAGTGCTGCCTATTATTTACACGAATACACTATCCGGCTTTCAGCAAACAAACAAAGAAATGCTGGAGATGGCACATGTTTTTAAGCTTTCTCCATGGAAACGATTTATGTATATTTATCGTCCGTCTTTTATGCCCTTTCTCATGAGCAGCTGCAAAGTGTCTCTGGGGATGAGCTGGAAGTCTGGCATTATGGCAGAAGTAATAGGAACACCAAAACCGTCTATTGGCAAGGAGATGTACGCAGCAAAGGCGTATCTTCAGACTCCTGATCTGTTTGCGTGGACGCTGATCGTCATCATTTTAAGCATTTTGTTTGAAAAGTCATTTATGCTGCTATTAAAAAAAATAAACAAGCCGTTGGGCAGCTACATTGGAAGGAGGGAGTAGGGTGAGCGTAACGATTTCAGGTCTTTGCAAAGCCTTTAACGGGCAACAGGTTCTGAAGTCTATCGATTTTCATTTAGAAGATGATAGTATTTATTGTCTTATGGGACCTTCGGGAATGGGAAAGACCACCTTGCTCCGTCTTATTCTCGAGCTAGAGACTAGGGATGCGGGAACGATTAGTGGAATAAAAGCGGGAGAAATCTCAGCCATGTTCCAAGAAAATCGTTTGTGTGAGCAATTAACACCAGTAGAAAATGTGATGCTCGTCATGTCTAAACAAGCTGACCGCTCAGTGATTAGAAAAAATATGGAGTTAATTCTTCCAGCAGAATGCATGGAGCAGCCAGTATTGGAGCTGTCCGGCGGTATGAAGCGGCGTGTAGCATTAGCCAGAGCGGTGAATTATACAAGCAAAATGATTATTTTAGACGAACCGTTTACAGGACTAGATGTAGAAACAAAAAAGAAAGTCATTAACTATCTGCTCTGCATGCGAAATAAACGAATACTATTAGTGGCTACACATGCTGAAGAGGATGTCGTCTTACTTGGAGGGCAGAAAATTATGTTGGGAGAACTATCAAAATAATATGTAAAGAAACAAGCCGGACAGCATTGATGCTGTCCGGCTTGTTTGTAGGGATGATATAACATGATTTCGGGATAATAATACAAATAAAGAAAAAAATAGTTGATTTTTAAAGAAGGTTATACTATGATCAAATTTAATTCCAATTAAACACATTGGATATATATGAGAAGTTGGGAGGGCTAGCTTTGCGATCTTTTCCGGCTGTGCAAGCCAAACATGTAAGCAAAAGTTTTACTAATGGCGTCGATGATGAGCCTGTGCTGAGCAATGTTAGTTTTTCAATTCAGCAAGGAGAAATAGTATCGCTGCTTGGTCAAAGCGGATGCGGAAAAAGCACATTACTTAATGTGATCGGCGGTTTTGAGCAATGTTCGCAAGGCGAGGTGCTTATTGAAGGAAAACTCCAGAATAAGCCGGGTCGACACTGTGTCATGCTGTTTCAGGAATATGGCCTGCTGCCTTGGCGAACTGTGCTTGCCAATGTCGAGCTTGGTCTGGATGGACTGAGTTTATCAAAGCAGGAGAAAAGGGAGAGGGCACAGCATTATATTCAGCTTGTTGGTTTGCAGAATAAAGAGGGGGCTTTCCCCAGCCAGCTATCAGGCGGAATGAAACAGCGAACGGCAATCGCTAGGGCACTTGCTATGAAACCGCGCCTGTTGTTGATGGATGAGCCTTTTGCGGCATTAGACACGTTTACCCGCTATGCATTGCAGGATGAATTGTTGCAAATGCAAAGTAAAGAGAAACTAACGATTGTGCTTGTGACGCATGATATAGATGAGGCTGTCTATTTGTCAGATCGCGTATTTATTATGCAGCCCTCACCCGGCAGAATCAGTGCAGAGATTATGATTGATACGGGCAAGCCACTTGACCGTGGTCATGCTGATTTTCAATACTATCGGCAAAAGATACTGGCGCAATTTAAGTTAAGCGGATTAAGACAAGAGGAAGAGTTTGCGATTTAACCCGCATATCGTAAAGGAATTATAAATGAATAAACAAGTATTGCTTCAAAACCAACTAAACATATAATAATTATTGATTATCTACCTCGTTAACGAGAAATTCGATTAACTGAAAAGGAAGAGTACGGTGATTGCTATGAAACAATCTGAAGTAAATCAGCGGTATGTAAAAGAAAAAGATAATACGGGGAAGTATGCTGTTATATGGTTGGTGGCCATTGCTTTAATATTGTCTGCTTGCAGCAGCACAGGATCAGGCAAGGGGAATAGTGCGGATGGAAAGGAAGTAATAAAAATTGGCTATTTGCCAATTACACATGCTGCACCGCTGTATATCGAAGAGGAAATCAATAACGGCAGCGCCGAGTCTCCTTTTAAGCTTCAACTGGTGAAGTTCGGTTCATGGCCGGATTTGATGGATGCATTAAACACTGGCAAAGTAGATGGTGCTTCTGTTCTGATCGAGCTTGCAATGAGAGCAAAAGAACAGGGGGTCGATTTAACGGCTGTTGCATTGGGACATAAAGACGGCAATGTAGTTGTCACTGCACTGGATATCGAAAAAACAGAAGATTTGAAGGGCAAGACATTTGCCATTCCGCATAAATATTCCACGCATAATGTTTTGCTTTACTTGATGCTGAAGCAGGCGGGAATGGCGTATACCGATGTCGATGTTGTTCAGCTGCCTCCTGCGGAAATGCCGGTAGCACTGGCTGAAGGCAGAATAGCTGGTTATATCGTGGCGGAACCGTTTGGTGCGAAAGCGGTTGCTATGAGTAAGGGGAAAGTACTCTTCCAATCAGAGGAACTGTGGCCCGACTCTGTAGATTGTGCGCTAGTATTAAGGAGTAAGTGGCTGCAGGAGAAACCGGGGGTTGCTGAGCAATTTGTGAAGCAATATGTGGAGGCGGGTGTTGCAGCTGAAGCGAAGGATGAGGATACAAAGCAGGTGCTCAAAAAGTTTATGAATATTGATGATCAAGTGCTCAATTTGTCCCTGGAGTGGATTAAATACAATGAGCTAAAGCTTGATGAAGCATCTTATGAGCTGCTGCGCCAGTATATGATCGAGATGGAGCTGTCTGACAATCCGCCGCTGTTTTCAGAGTTTGTTGATAATTCATGGATAGAGAAGGTTTCATAAAAAGATGAGCACCTGGAATCGAATTTGGAAAAAAACAACTTATATTTTGTCGTCTCTACTGCTTTTGCTTGCTATTTGGCAGGGCATTATATTAACGGGCATTTATGACCGCGCCTTGCTGCCGTCTCCGCTGGATACATGGAAGGCGGTAGAGGAATTGGCAACATCCGGCGTTTTGTTTGAACATCTTGGAGTTAGCTTATTGCGTTTTCTAGTGGGATATATTATTGCTGCAGCAGCAGGGATTGTATTGGGCATATTGCTTGGCAGGCTGGAGAGAGTATGGCAAATCATCGATCCGGCGATTCAATTGCTGCGTCCTGTTTCACCGATTGCCTGGTCGCCCTTTATTGTACTTTGGTTTGGAATTGGCAATATGCCCGCGATCGTCATTATATTTTTGGCGGCCTTTTTTCCAGTATTGCTTACTACAGTATCTGGTGTACGAAAGGTAAGCCCCGTTTATTTGAAGGTAGCGCAAAATTTAGAGCTTGGTAAAAGCTCACTATTATTCAAAGTGATTGTGCCAGCAGCTTTCCCCGCTATCGCAAGCGGGCTACATCTGGCAGTAGGCAGTGCATGGATCTTTCTTGTTTCTGGAGAAATGGTGGGAGCGCAGTCGGGTCTTGGCTTTTTAATTGTAGACAGTCGCAATATGATTCGACTTGATCTTGTGCTTGCCGGTATAGTTTTTATCGGGCTTAGCGGCTTGCTGCTGGATCAATGCTTGCGTTTACTGGAACGCGTACTGGGGAAAAAGTGGGGCGAGCAAGCTTAACAAAACTGGCAAATTATAAATCTAATATTTTAAAAGGAGAGATTTAGAATGTCATTATATTTACTTGAATCAGGTTTTGCAGGAATTATTCATAGCGAGGAAGAGTTTCGTTCATTAGTTGCTAACTTGCGTTCGATCGCAAAGGAGCGGAGCGTCAGACTTGTTGAGGTGCAAACGGCTAAAGATTTTGGGCGAGTCTTTTTTATATTTGAAGGAGAAGAAGAGGCTATCAAAAAGGTACTGGATGAAACAGGCGTAAGTATTACCCTGTCGAAAGAAGTGCGCTTAATTGGCAAGGGTCAAGATGAGGTAGAAGGATCAGAAGAGGCACTTAACTACTTGGTAGAGTGGAACTTGCCTGAGCATTTGACAATGGAGCAGTATTTGGAAAGAAAAAGAACAAACTCGGCTCATTATGCGGAAGTTCCTGAAGTATCCTTTTCGCGCACCTATGTATGCGAAGATATGACAAAGTGCTTATGCTTTTATAATGCTCCGGATGAGGAAGCAGTTAAGCGTGCTCGTCAGGCGGTTAAGGCACCGATTGATGCGATTACAGAAATATTGACAAAGGAATAATGGCGATGGGGCAAACGGTAACAAGCTTTAATGAAGAAAAGTGGATTGAGCGTCTGTCTGCCATCATAAAAGAGCATCTGAAACCCCATGTGCGGAAAATTGATGCGGAAGCTTATTATCCTGCTGAATATTTGAAAGCGTTAGGGGAGCAAGGTTTTCTGCATTCATCAGGAATAGAGGAAAGTTTACTTCAGCATCAAGCTGTGCTGCTGATTGAAGAGACATCAAAAGTGTGTATGACTACCGGATTCAATCTATGGTGCCATCTTGCCTTGCTCACTTATTTGCGGCATAGCAGCAATGAAGCACTGCAACAAGGTCTGCTGAAAAAACTGGAGAACGGCAAGCTGCTGGGTGGTACCGGTTTATCCAATCCGATGAAGTTCTATGCGGATATGGACCCGTTATTTCTGAAAGCGATAGAGACAGATAACGGATATTTATTGTCGGGCAAGCTGCCGATGGTATCAAATCTGGGAGAGGATCATTGGTTTGCAGCCATTGCTCAAGCAGGTGAAAAACGGATAATGGTTGCTGTTCCTTGCTATACGGCGGGCTTGACTATAACCGAGCAGACTGGTTTTCTTGGACTTAACGGAAGTGCAACTTACTCTTGTCAATTCAAGGAAGTGTTTATTAGCAAGGAGTGGGTAATAGCAGAATATGCTGATCTGTTTGTAAAACAAGTAAGGCAGGCTTTTATATTGTATCAAGTTCCGCTTGGTACCGGGCTGATTGCAGCCTCGATTGAAGCCATTGAGCAGGCGCGCAACAAACAGGGCGGAAGCAATCGCTATTTGCCTGTGCAGGCTGCTGATTGTCGGCAGCAGCTGGGCAGTTTGCGTAAGCAAATGCTGGGACTTGCCAGACAGCCTAGTGCTGAGCTTATTTGGGAGGAGCTTATTCAGCTTCGCCTTGCAGCAGTAAAAGCAACGATTGAGGCTGTTCATGCTGCGATGTTGCATCAAGGGAGCGCTGGCTACCAATTATCCAGCCATCCGTGCAGACGACTGCGCGAGGCATATTTCATGGTTAACCTGACGCCTACTGTTCGGCATTTGGAGAAGCTGATACACAGCTTTGAAGAGCAGGAAGATTTGCGGGCACATGCGCAATAGTAGGAATATTACACTTTAAATGACGCACAAACTGACAACAGTTTGGAGCGTCATTTTTCTTTATATCATATTTTAAAGCAAATGTTTTTTGTTAATTGACATAGTACAAGTGGCTGAGCGGTTATATATAGTAGTATTTAGCAGGGAGGCTGAGACTATGTTGGCAGAAAAAAATAAAGTCATCTCAATAATGGCACTGCTTGTTCTTGTGCTTACTGCAGTTATTCAGCTTGCTCACCAAATTATCGGCATTGAATTTGCAAGTATGCATGCAGGTATATCGGGAGGGCACGCTGTTCAGCAAGTAGAAGTGATAGGAGTCCTGTTTGTCATACCAGTGGTTTTGTGGCTAGTCGGAATATTAGCAGGAAAAAGTAAAGGTACACATTCATACCGGGATACACTGAGAGCTTATTGTTATACGCTATCCATTACGTTTAGCAGCATTAGCATGATCGCCGGCGGATTTGGCATGATTGAGTATCATTTTTCGATATTTATGGTATTGGCGATTGTGGCTTATTATGAACAAATCAAATTAATAATGCTTATGGCAGGTCTGTTTGCAGCGCAGCATTTGCTAGGCTATTTCTTTTTCAGCAGTTATGTTTTTGGTACGGACAACGGGGAATATCCCTTTGGTATGATGCTGATGCATGCATTTTTTTTGCTGGCTACTTCAGGCGTGCTTATATGGCAAATTGTACATAAACGAACCCTTCGCTCGGAATTGAACGAATCTTTTTTACAGAAGGAAAGGTTGCATGAATTAATGAAAAAAATAGGGGGAAGCTCTGAGCATTTGGCTCATGTCGCTATCCTGCTAAAGGTTAATTATGAAAAAAGCATGATCAGTATTTCCGAAATAGTTAAGGGAATTGAAAATATATCAAGTGAAGCTGGCAAACAAAGCACAATGGCAGATGAAAATAAAACGGTGCTGGATAGAATAGCAGAGGATATTCAGAATATATCCTCAATTAGCGCTGCCATATCTGAACAGTCTGATCGGCTGGCTATCAAAGCGGATTATGGGCAACAAGCTATTTTGTCTACTACTGGACAAATGGATTCCATTCATGCATCAGTAAGCGGAGCAACTGATGTAAACCACAGATTGTACAGCCAATCAGAAGAAATAAACAGTGCTGCCAAGCTGATTTCAGAAATTGCAGATCAGACGAGACTACTATCACTGAATGCTTCGATTGAGGCGGCTCGAGCAGGCGAGCATGGCCAAGGCTTTTCTGTTGTGGCAGATGAGGTTCGCAAGCTGGCTATGCAGACCGTGCAATCTGCAAAAGAAATCGAGAAGCTGGTTCAAAGAGTTGAAAAAAATATTATCAATTCCTCTAGTTCTATGGAGCAGCTTATTAAAGAAGTCGAACAGGGCAAAAAAGTAGTTGAGGATGCAGGCAACATATTGCAAGACATTATAGAATCCGCTCGCAGTTTGGCAGTAAGTTTCCGACAAGTAACAGAGTCTGCACAAGAAGCGGCGGCTGATGCACAGGAAGCATCCAGTTCTGTAACAGAAATGGCATATTACTCGGAACAAATAGCGAAGGGGGCGGAGACGACAGCGACGATTTCGGAGGAACAGCTTCGATCGGCTGCATCATTGGAAAGTTATATCACTCAGCTAAAAGATATTACAGCAGGGTTAAAGCGAGCGGCTCGAGTAGAAATCACAGAGAGTGAGGTTTCACTGCATAGCTTAAAAGCTTTTCTCAACATAACAAAAGATAATTGACAGCGCTAGAATAGCAATGTTATAATTCAAAGTAATCAAAGTTGTTAACTTTGAATTAACTTTTTTTGTTTTTATTGCAACTAATTGGTTGCGATTATTATACAGATACTTTAACAGACACAGAATAAGGAGTGGTAATCATGGCAGTTCAGACATTCAAAGCATCAGCACATTTGCAAGAGGGAGTTAAGGTTATTGCAAAAGCAAGACAGTTCGAACTAACAATCGATGAGCCAAAATCATTGGGCGGCACAGATACTGGAATGAATCCGGTAGAAGTGCTTCTAGCTTCTCTTGGCGCTTGCCAATCTATTGTAGCACGAGTATATGCTCCAAAGTTTGGGGTAGACCTGCAAGATTTCCAAGTTGATGTTGAAGGAGATATCGATCTGGATGGTTTCTTCGATCGCAGTTCTGTTCGTCCGGGATACTCCGACATTCGCTATGTATTCCGTATTAAAACAGATTCTCCACAAGATAAAGTAGAAGAATTTGCCGCTTTCCTTGAAAGTAAATGCCCAGTAGGGGACACACTTGCCAATGCTGTAAGCTTGAAATTGGATCGTATTGAGATTGAGCGCACTACAGTAGAAGCTGCAAAGTAATCGAGGCTGTTAAGCTTGTATAGAGACCTTTTCGTTCTATCGCGTTGTTCCATGTTAAAAGGAACATTCAATCGCGCAGAGAGAAAAGGTTTTTTATTTTTGTCCGATCCGATATTGATAATTAAGCTCGCATAATTTTAACCAAGCGGATTTTAATCCTTTTTTCGGAAGGGTGTACTTTGGCACAGGGAGCTCGAATCGTTTCCATTCTGCTTTAAGCTTTGTAAAGTCAAGCTCTACATTAGTAATAAGCTCATCATAGGGCTGTTGCAAATAATCTTCTTTTAAATATGTGATGCAGTGTCTAGAAACAGCTTCAAAATGCAAGGAAACCATCATACCGTGCCTTATACGGATAGTACATACATGATCATCGCCAAAATAACTAACAAGCTGCTGTCTGTCGGTTTGTCTTTCAACAATCTGTGTTTGTCCTGCGGCAAGCTGCAAATTTTGAATAAGCAACAGCAGCTTTTGGGCTTTTTCGTACCGCCATTGATCGGCATACTGTTGCATAAGCTGGTACAAGTAATCGATCATTTGCTCTTGCGGTAGTGTCAGCAATTTTCTGGCGGCTTCTGTCTGCTCCATATATTGTTCTTTTGTAATCCACTGTTCACAAATTCCACTGCACCGGTCTATATGTGCCAGCAAGCAAGCTTTGGCAGGCATAGCTTCACATGATCTCAGTCCAAACTGCTCTGTTACAAGCTGGAGCAAATTGTCCCGATATCTGGAGCTGCTGAAAGGACCAAACAATTGACTATTATTAGGAGACTCAACGTTATTGTTTTTCGAATGGTGCTTAACAATGGAGCTGTTCTGATCAATGACGCTTGTCCGGTAGTATGCGGCAATGCGAGGAAACGGCTCGTCAGTTATATGCAAATAAGAGAAACCGCTGTCTTCTCTTTTTAGCGCATGATTGTATGGAGGCTGGTGAATTTTAATCAAATTATTTTCTAGCAGAAGGCTTTCCATTTCATTATTTACTAATATAACTTCAATTGATGCAATTAAGGAGACGAGCTCTCGAATTCTTTTGTCTGTATGGTTGCGCTTGAAATACGAGCGCAGGCGGCTGCGCAGGTTTTTTGCCTTTCCGATATATAAAAGCGAATGGTCGTTATCTCTCATCATATAACAGCCCGCTTGTTCCGGATAAAGCTCAGGTCTGAAAAGGTAAGACATATAATATCTCCAAACGGCAGCGTGCATTTTTAGTATAGTAAGCTGCAACTAATTAAGGTAGAATGATGATAGTACAAATAAGTATAATATATAAGTTGAGCGAAAGATATGAATAGAAGCCATCGAAAACATAGTTTCAGCTTATTTAGATTTGCATGCAGTTGCCTGCTGGAATAGGAATAAAAAGCGGTCTGTAAGCGAGAAAAGGGAGAGTATGACAAAATGAATGCGATTGAGAAAAGAATTTATGATCTTCATCAATTAGAACCTCATTTGACAGCGCAATCTGATTTGAATGAATTTTGGGAGCGCTCTCTAAAAAAAGCGGCAGAACATCCTATTGAAATAAGTATGGAATCTATTACTACAACAATGGAAGGCGTAGAGGCTTATCGAGCAGCCTATCGCGGTTTCGACGAAACGCCGATCCATGGCTGGTACATGATACCTCGCTTTGTAAAGCGAGAGAAATACCCTGCCGTAGTTATGTATCATGGCTATCAGGGAAGCAAGCTGCTGCCGCATATATATGCGGCGTGGTTAATGCTTGGTGTGGCTGTCTTTGCTGTTGATACAAGGGGGCAAAGCGGTGAAACAGGAAATGCGCTGGTTCAAAATGGCGGTACGACTCGTGGTTGGATGACAGCTAATATTACGGATAAGGAAAATTGTTATTATAAGGCAATTATTATTGACGCCATTCGAGCAGTGGACTGGGTAGCTGCAAGACCTGAAATCGATAGTACAAATATCGGGGTTGCTGGCGGCAGCCAGGGTGGAGGATTGTCGTTAATGACTGCGATTTTAAATAAAAAAACGGCTTATTGCATCGCAGATATCCCTAATCTTTGTCATATGGATTTTGGTATATTGAACTCCACTGGCTCATTAACAGAAGTAGCTGATTATGTGAAACGCTTCCCGGACCAATTGGATACTGTTCTTGAAACAGTGAGTTACTTCGATATTATGAATCTGGCAGACCAATTGGAAGCACCTGTGATGATGTCCGTGGGACTGAAGGACTTGGTTTGCATGCCAGAAACTATTTTTGCAGCTTATAATCGAATTCAGGCAGAAAAGGAAATTCATGTATATCCATTTAGCGGTCATGAAATCTCGGTTGAGCATACTCAGAAGGTGCTGCAATATATTAAGAGAAGGATAGCTCAATAGCTTCTATTTAAGGCAAGCATATAAAAAAAGCGGCTAGAAGTCAGTTGTACTGTACTGACATTCTGGACCGCTTTTTATAATTAAATCGTAGTATGAGAATTCTTCTAATAGGTAAAAGTGACGGCTGCAATGATGAGCAGTCCCAATAAACCGTAAATAACTGTTCCGAAAATACTGCAGACAAGTCCGGCTACTGCTAAACCGCGGCCTTGCTCAGGCAATAGTCTTAATTCCTTTAGAGATAGAGAGGCTACGATAATGCCTGCAATCCCTATGAAAAAACCAATATACGGTACAAGGATGGATAGTATTCCGAGCACAAGTGAGACAGTAGCTTTCGTATTCGTTCTTGGCAGGGCCATAGGATGAAACGGCGGTGGCGGAGGAAAGTTGTTTGCATATCCTCCTGGTTGCTGGTAGCCTTGCTGCTGCGAATAAGATTGCTGATAATTTCCTTGCTGATAGCCGTTTTGTTGATAATTTCCTTGTTGATAATTACTCTGATATTGATTTTGCTGATAGTTGTTATCCTGATATTGGTTTTGATTTTGCTGATAGCTGTCCTGCTGATAATCATTACGTTGCCCATAATAGTTCTGATTGTTTTGATTATCATAGGAGTAGTTGGGGTTGGAGCTCTCTTCTGAGAAGAAGCTTTGCCCGCTGCTTTGACGAAAATCATCTGATCCATTTGAATTGTTACTGTTGTTATTATTGTTGTCGCTGTTATTGTTGTCGTCGTTATAGCTCATAGTACCCTCCCTGTATGATCAAAAAATGTAATGTGTCCTTCATACTGCGCGATCATTTCTTTAGCAGTAGTGTATGTTTCGTTTGCAAAATATATAACGGAACTATAGAGGCTGTCGATTAACTGTGACAATCGTTAAGTCTTAAAAAGTTTCTTTTCAGTACAAATAGCCGCCAATGCAACTATTACACTTCATTACTTGTAGTTTGTTGACTGTTTCACCTGTTCCTTCTAACGGGAAATGGTCTATATACGTTTTATACGACTATTCCGTTTCATCATATCATCACCGAAATTCAAAAAGCGACCCAAATTACGTGTTGACAAAATATATGACTTATCGCAGATTGGTGACAGTATTTCGATAACACATAGCCATTATACCTAGCTGATAACATAATATCAGACTAAAGGAACTCCTACAATACAAATCTCCTCCCGAATGTAAATGTTTACAAAAAATCCCTTAACATTGTTAATGTTAAGGGATTAGTGGAAATAATCAACGCTTTAACAGCCAAGCAAGCAGTGCCGGAAGCAGCATAGCACGAATAACGAATGTGTCCAGCAATATACCCAGCGCCATAATAAAACCGAATAAGAACAGCTCTTGCAACGGTTGCGTCATAAGCACAAGGAAGGTTGCTGCCAGAATGATGCCTGCAGATGAAATAACACCGCCAGTTTTGGCAACTGCCTTGGCAATCGCGTCTTTCCAGGCATGCTGTTTCTTTTCTTCCCTAATTCGGGAGACCAGCATAATGTTATAGTCTACTCCAAGAGCTATAAGGAATACAAAGGAATAGACAGGCAGACGGTAGCTTACTGCATCATATTGGAATATGCCATTGAAAATGAGCCAACTTATGCCTAGTGCCGCTCCGTAAGACAGCAGCATTGTGACCATCATCATAAGCGCTACTGCAATTGAGCGTGCCTGGAAAATTAACATAATTGCAATAATTATTGTAATCACACTAAAAATGATGATTGTATCGCGACTGTTCATCTCCAACACATCAAGTTGTTGAGCGGTTTGTCCCGCATAATGCAGCGTGAAGCTTGCTGGATCAATCCCTTGCTCCTTTAATAAGCTGTTGCTTTGTGAACGAAGCTGCCTGACCGTTTCAATTGCCTGCTCTTCATAGGGATGATCACTTAATGTGAGCTGGAATTTCAGAACATGCTTATCCACTGACAAAAAGTTGCGAGGCAACACGGCTTCAGGCTCGCTAAACTTTGCCGAAATAGCAGGTGTAAGCTCACTAACACCATTATGGTTAAGTACCTCGTCATACAATTGCGATAACTTATTTACAAACTCCTCATCCATGTTTATTTCACCATTGGATTCAAGCAATACCGTTACTGGTGCAAGCTTTCCTTTAGCAAAATTCTCTTCCAAAATGTTAAAGCCTTGTCTGGAGGAAAGCTCTTTTGGAAAAGAATTAAGCAAATTGAATGAAAACTTCATTTGAAAAGCACTGGCTGTGGCAGATAGCAATAACACCAGCATAATAGTGGCGATGACAGCAGGTTGCTTTGTTACAAAATGTCCAATGAGCTGCCAGTAACTACGGTTTGATTTCTTATTAACGCCAAGCTTCGGAATAAACGGCCAAAAAGCTTTTCTGCCAAACAAGGTGAAAACGGCCGGAATCAATGTTAAACCGCCGAGTAAAATAACGACTGTGGCGATCGCAAACACTGGAGCAAAATAGTGATAAGCTTGGAAAACAGCAAGAAACAACGCGAGCATTGCAGCTAAGATCGTCGATCCGCTAAATAAAATAGGCTCGCTCAGGCGAGACATTGTAACCTGCATCGCATCACGTGGTGAACCAAGCTTCCCAAGCTCTTCCCGGTAGCGGGACAATATGAACAGACAGTAGTCAGTTAAAACAGCAAACAACAGAATCGTCATAATAGAGAGTGCCTGTTTATCTGCCAGGATCAGCTGATTTTGTGCTGCCAACCCAATTAAACGATCGGTGACCTGATACACAATACCAGCAATCACAAGTGGAATAATAGCGAGCAACGGCGAACGATAAATAATAATTAACAAAATTAAGATTAAGCCTACTGTAGCAAACATAAGAACAAGATCGGCTTGAGAGAATAGAGCAATGGTATCCGAGGCGATTCCTGCAGGACCCGTAATTTCAACCTGCATGCCATTTAAGTCCAATTGATCGATATACTGACGAATCTGATCCAAGACTTGGTGAATATCGCTGGACTCCAGCTCCTTGGTGAGAGACAAATTCAACATAATTGCCGCATGATTTTCTGAATAAAACTGCTGCTGTACGTTTTCTGGAAACTGATGAAAAGGAAGCGAGCTTGATACTTTATCCGGCTTTTCATTCGATGCCAGCCAGCGGCTTATTTCACGTACAGTATCTTCTTGATCAGCATTTAACCCATCCGGTTGATAAAACACAATAAGCGCCGTCAACCCATCATCGGAGGGAAAGCTCTTTTCTTGAAGCAATTTGGCAACCTCGGCGGGCATATTGCTATATACGCTTGCTTCCTGTGTACTTTGAGCCGTCTGTTTGGCAGCAGGGGCGATTGCACTTAAAACAACAACTGCTACAAGCCATAGACATATAATGATAAGACTGCCTTTGCGACTGCTTACTATTTTGGCTAATGTATCGGAAAACCCTGATAACATAAAAGTTCACACTCCTGTCGTTTCGTCTAAACCGAATTGTAGACAAGCAGTATGAACTTTCAGTGAATGGAATATGAACAGCAAATGAACTGGAGTTGTACGATTAGTGAAATAAACCGGAGGTGAGCCTACCAAAACGGCAGCTTGACGGTGAAGGTTGTCTTTTGATTCGGTATGCTTTGCACGGTAATTGAGCCTGAATGCAGCTCGACAATTTTTCGCGCTATGGACAAACCCAGGCCGCTGCCGGACGGCTTGTTTCTGCCGCGAGCTTTGTCCTCTTTGTAGAAACGGTCAAAAATATAGGGCAGCTCATCTTCAGAAATACCTGGTCCGGTATCTGTCACTGTAACGACAAGCTCTTTTCCAGCATTGACATGTATATCCATATAATCTGCATTTCTGCAAAATTTAATACTGTTTGAGATCAAATTAAACCATACATGGTAAAGCAGCTGTTCATCTGCTTGAATAACAATTTCAGGCAGATGAAGCTCAATCGTCAGCTCTTTGTTTGTCCATTGCTGCTCCAAAGAGATAAGAATTTGTCTGATCTGTTCGTCGAGACGAAAGGAGGAAAATTGCGCTGTTTGCATCTCATTATCTAAAGCTGCCAGAGTTAACAATTGTTTGCTCAAAGAAGATAACCGTTTGCTCTCCTCATAAATAATATGCAAATAACGTTGCTTTTCCTCATCTGACATTTTTCCAGCAATAATGGCTTGTGAGAAGCCTTGTATCGATGTGATCGGCGTTTGAAATTCATGAGAGACATTGGCAACGAATTCTTGTCTCATATCATCAAGTCTTTTGATGGATTGCGCCATTGTTGCGAAGTCCTGGGCAAGCTCGCCAAATTCATCTTTTCGTTTCATATCAAGCTTTAGAGAGTAATTACCACTAGCTATTTTATGAGTGGCGACTTTTAGCTCCTTAAGCGGCTTCACAATATAACGAGTCAAAATAATAATAAGCACTATACTGATTAAAAAAGCAAAGCCCATCAGCAAGCCAAGCAAAATACGCACTTCCCCGATTTGCTGCTCCAAATTGGCGCGAACAAATAAGGCATAGGTTTGTCCGTCAACTTGCACCGGCAAGCCGGTTGTATTGCGCAAGCTGTTTTCAAAGTAGCCTAGAATTGGAAGAAACCCTTTTTGCTTCAGCATGCCTGCGTAGCTTCCGCCGGATAAGACATGTTTAATATTAGCTTCATCAAATTCTGTATGACGAAATGGTGCTCCATACATGACACCTTCCATTTGTTCATTGACAGCATAAATTTGAAAGCCAATATCGGCTATATGAGTAACGTAATCATCGAACTTCAGACCGGGCGAGCGCTCGTACAAATCTCGAATAGTAAGCCCAATCTGGATTGCTTCCTGCTCATTGTAATAGCGCAATTTATGAGTGTAGTAAGCGTTGGCAATTAAAAGCGAAATAAGTGCGCTGCATATCGTAATAAGAATAAAAAACGCAACAATTCTAACATAAAGAGTCTTCATATGTCGGCTCCGTTAATCTCCAGTTTGTAGCCTATCCCTCGAACTGTAGCAATGGTGAAATCCTGCTCCGCATGTGAAAAGCGCTCACGTAGTCTTTTGATATGGACATCAATTGTACGGCTGTCGCCCTCGTACCCGATACCCCAAATTTGCTGCAGCAATTGTTCTCTTGTAAAAATTTGACCGGGATGAGAAGCAAGCTGTGACAATAGCTCAAACTCTTTAAGAGGTAAGCTTATCGGCTCTCCATTGGTACTTACTTTATAGCTTTTGCGATTAATAACCGTTTGCCCGAGATTAATTTTTTCAGCCGATACAGTTTGATATCTGCGCAATAAAGCTTTTATGCGAAAAATCAGTTCGCTTGGCTCAAAGGGCTTGAGCAAATAATCATCTGTTCCCGAGCTAAAGCCTTTTGCCTTATCCTTTAATTCTCCTTTGGCAGTAAGTAAAATAACTGGAATATCATAATATTGGCGAATTTCAGTACAAAGCTCCAAGCCATCCTTATTGGGCATCATCACATCCACGACGGCAAGATGAATAATTTCTTGCTCCATAACCCTGGCACCCTCCATACCATCCTCAGCTTCAAAAACTATAAAGCCTTCTTGCTGCAATGTAAATTTAAGTAGTGTTCTAATATTCGAATCATCATCGGCAACTAAAATATGTACACGCATGGGGTATAAACCTCCAATCCACTGTTAATTACTACCATTAAAAATGAGAGTTTTCCCATAGTAGTAGTTTCCTGTTTATTTCTGACCCGGGGTGAGTTAATATTATCTTAACAAAGTTATGTGGCAGACCGTCAATGGGACGGTTTTTCTTTTTTGTAAAGCGTTAGTTATTTTTTTCAGGCAGGGAGTGGGTAATGTTGGAACTTATCTATAATCAATATCGAAAGGCGCCGCTAATTGTTACATTTGTTTTTATTATGCTCAAGATGGCGCTTTTTCGTCAATTTATATTCCAGGAGATCGGTTTAAGCTATTTGCTATCCGATGCGGCAGCAGTGCTTGTTGTTCTAGGAATTGTGGAATTAATATCACCAAACAAATGGAAGACAACCATATTTGGAATAGCAAATGCCATTATATCATTATTGCTGTTTGCGGCTGTCGTTTACTTTAGCTACTTTAGCAATGTGCCAACGTATCATGTGCTTAAGAGTGCGGGGCAAGTGGGGCAAATTAAAGATAGTGTGGAGTCATCTATTCAATTTGTGAATTTCTTCTTATTCGTTGATATATTATTATTAGTCATTATTCGCATACTTTGTTTACGCACAAAAGATCCATTGGCATCAACAAAGCGTTTGGCGAAGCCATTATATATTGCAATTGGTGTTGTGGCAATGGTTGGTGTATCCTTTGCATTTATTCAATCCAATCGTGATATTGCCAATGAATTAGTACAAGCCGAGCGTCTGGGCTTTATTAATTATCAGGTAGCAGTAGTAATGAAAGAAAGCAATGAAACTGCGCTGGCAGGTGCAGGCGAGAATCAATCAGAACTGGAAAAAGCGATCGCAGCTTTAGAGGAGCAATATGTGCCTGGCACTAAAGCAGGCGGAAATAATTACTTTGGGGTGGCTAAAGGGAAAAATGTGATTGTTTTGCAGCTGGAAGCATTTCAGAATTTGGCGCTAGGTTTGGAAGTGGATGGTCAGGAAGTTACACCTGTGCTGAATAAGTTGTTAAAGGACAGTTTTTATTTCCCGCATTTCTTCCAACAGATTGGTCAAGGAAATACGTCTGACGCTGAGTTTTTGTCTAATACAAGTGTATATCCTACAGGATCAATTGCCATGTCGAAAGGATTTGGCGATAGAGAGATTCCAAGTTTGCCGCGTCTGTTGACCAAACACAATTATGTATCCAATACTTTTCACGTAAACGATGTAACGTTCTGGGAGAGAGACAAGCTATATCCCGCACTAGGATTTACAAAATATTATGAAAAAGCAGATTTCCATGATGATAAATTTAATGGATTTGGTGCTTCGGACAAAGAGTTGTATCGAACAGGCATGGAGAAAATGAAAGAGTTGCATCAACAAAAGCAGCCGTTCTATGCGCAATTTATTACGACAGCGAGCCATCATCCCTTCAAGGTTCCAAAGGATTTGCAAAATATAACAGTTACAGAAGGCCTGGAAGGAACTCAGCTGGGCAATTATATAAAAGCATTGCATTATACCGATGAGCAAATTGGGGTTCTTATCGATGATTTGAAAAAAGAAGGCATGTGGGAAGAAACGGTATTAGTCATTTATGGCGACCATTTCGGCATGCAAACCAAAGATAATGATCCTTCCTGGGTAGAGGAGCAGCTCGGAATTAAATATGAGGAAAGAATTAGCCGCTTTAATATCCCGTTTATTGTCCATGTTCCTGGTGTAGAGGGGAAAACATTGAAACATGTAGGCGGACAGGTTGATATCATGCCGACAATTGCTAATTTGCTGGGCATTTCTTTGACGGAAGAAGGGCAAACCGTATTTGGAAAAGATTTGCTTAATGTGACGCAAAATATTATCGGTATGCGTTACTATATGCCAACAGGTTCGTTCTTCAACAATGAAATAATGTTTGTACCGGGCAAAGGCTTTGAGGACGGTACTGCCATCAATCTTGAAACATTTGAGCCCGTTGAAGATTTTAGCAAGTACCGCAATGATTATGATTATATTATGCAATTGCTCAAGTTATCTGATGAGTATATGAAATCATTACCTGTCAGAGAGTAGCTTTTTGTTAAAAATGATTGGATAATAAGCCTCCGATAACAACTTTTGCTTAGGTTGTTGTCGTGAGGTTTATTGTTTTTAAGAAGTTTAGTGTTACTATAGAATATATAGTTGAGAAGTAGTCTCATTAATTAGGATTGGAGTGAGAAATAATGGCAAATATAGATACTCCTTTTGAGTGGAAAGGGCTGCAGCTTAAAAACAGAATTGTGATGCCGCCAATGTGTCAATACAATGTCCAGCAAGAGGACGGTATCCCGAATGATTGGCATTTCGTACACTATGCTTCCCGTGCTGTCGGTGGAACCGGGCTTATTATTGTGGAGATGACCGACGTTCACCCTGACGGGAGAATTACGAATCGTGATTTGGGATTATGGTCGGATGATGCGATTCCGGCGTTCAAAAGAATAGTGGACGAGGTGCATAAGCATGATACCAAGATTGGTATTCAAATTGCACATGCAGGGCGCAAGGCGGAGGATGCGCAGCAACCTGTAGGAGCGAGCAATACTCCTATGCCAGGGAGCAAAAATTCCAATCCTCCACGTGCACTGACTACTGATGAAGCAAAGGAAATGGTTGAGCTGTTTAGGCTTGCTGCTGTCCGTGCGATTGCAGCGGGATTTGATACGATAGAAATTCATGGTGCGCATGGCTATTTGATCCACCAGTTTCATTCGCCAACGATTAATGATCGCCACGATGAATATGGACAGGATTATGCGTTGTTCGGCGTGCAAATCATTCAGGCAGTCCGTAGCGTAATGCCGGAAAATATGCCGCTATTGATGCGGATTTCTGCAGTTGAATATAAGGAAGGAGGCTATGGAACGGATCACTCGCTTGAGCTGGGTCGTCGTTACAAGGATGCAGGTGTAGATATTATGCATATTTCAAGCGGAGGGGAGGAGCCGCCGGCACCGGGCAAAATTCCAAACTATGCCGGATACCAGCTTCCTTATGCGCGATTATTCAAAGAAAAATTGCAGATGCCCGTTATTGCTGTAGGCATACTGGATCATGCACAAGTAGCCGAGGCCGCAGTGGCAAGCGAAGACGCTGATCTGGTAGCGGTTGGCAGAGGCATGTTGAATGATCCGTATTGGGCGCTCCATGCGATCAAACAGCTGCGCGGCAAAATCTCGCCGCCGCAGCCTTATGTGAGAGGGATGTAAAGTCTTCCATCATCATTAGATCTTAACATGGTGTCTTATGGCTTGCCGCTTTCATGAACAGTTTCTGCTATAGGATCTGTTTTTTTCGATAGTATTGTGCCATCTGGCTGCTGAGCTTGCTCGCTATCAGGTTTTGCAGGCTTTATCGGTTTGGTTTTTTGTTTTTCAGCATAGTCCAAAAAGTATTGCTTTATTTCGGCTATTTTTTTGGGATGATCGGTTTTTATTTTTTCTTTCAAAAACTGTTCAGCAAACAAGTTCCAGGTCAAATCAACCTTTTGTGAATGCATCATCCGCACAGCATTTTTTATATATCGTCGTTCCTTCGCATTTGTATAGGTGTCTATATATTGTTGTTTTTGACTGAAATCCATATACTCAAACACCTTTACAAAAATGTAGCTCGTCATGATGGCGTCATCAAGTGCGCGGTGAGCATTGCCTTCGGATGGGATATCCAAATCAGCAAGTGCGCCTTCAACGCTAATATCGTTCGTCATTCCTTTATGCCGAATATAGCCCTTAAGTAAATCAAAGTAATCGCAAGAGAGCCAATAGGCATCGTTAAGCTTATGCATGCGGGTATCCAGAACAATACGCTTCATATCCTCGCCGCCCCAAGTAATAAACATATATTCATCGCTTTTATTTATCCATTCAATAAAGGCTTTGATCACTTGCGGGAAGCGGGGTGCAATATCGATATCCTGCTGGGGAATCCCTGTTTTCTTCTGAATAAAACTATTCAGCTTTGCAAAATAAACAGGCTTAATTAATGAATGGAATTGATCAACTGCTTCTAATGAACTGTTTAAGCGCACTGCGCCAATCTCGATCACTTCCATCGGCAGATCGCTTGCAAATTTGCGACCGTTAAATTCAATATCTAAAACAATATAATCCAATGCATCTTACCTCCGGTTTAAACTAATAGATAACGGCTTTTATTTAAAAATATTTATGCTTTTTTCAATAGGTGTGATGAAGGACTGGTGTTGAAACAGCCCTGCAAGAATAACGCTTTTGTGACAACTCTTACTATTAGAGCATGGACAGTGTGGGATTTGCAAATCATTCCTTTACAAAACATTCATAATCGGTTGCTTTTCGCTGCTGCTGTTTATCACTTATACTACTAATGACTGGGTCCGAGAGCTAGTGCTTACTGGACTGAGATGAGTGCAAGCAGGAGGGTATACGTTAATGGATGATTTAGTCATTTGGATGAAATATTTTTTACTAGGTATTGTACAAGGTTTTACTGAACCGATTCCGGTTTCATCAAGCGGTCACTTGGTAATAGCTGAAAATTTGCTTGGCATTGAGGAAAAAGGTCTGTTTTTTGAAATTTTAACAAATACGGCATCACTTATCGCTATTTTATTTATATTCAGAGAGATGATTGGACGGTTAATCATTAATGGCATCAAATTTTTGAAAACCGGGAATAAAGAATTTAAGTCCGATTTTATGTTTATTATTTATGTCGCAGCAGGTACAATTCCTGCCGTTATATTCGGCTTATTGTTCAAAGATGTAATCGAACAGTATCTTGCCTCGATCAAAACAGTAGGCGTATCCTTGCTGGTAACTGGTATAGCGCTTTGGCTGATTCGCAATTTGCGCGGAGTGAAGCGAGATGGCGATTTGAGCATGAAAGATGCTATTATTGTCGGGTTTGCACAAGCTGTTGCACTAATCCCCGGGATTAGCCGCTCAGGTTCTACTGTAATTGCATCTATTGCAACAGGTATGAAGCAGGATACCGCTTTGCGGTTTTCCTTTATGCTGTACATTCCAGTTAGTCTGGGAGGACTTGTGCTGGGCATAAAAGATGCCGCAGGTGATTCGTCTATTGCTGATATGGCAATTCCTTATACGATTGCTTTTTTAGCGACACTTGTGATGACTTATATCGCAATGCGCTGGTTTATAAACATTATGCGCAACGGCAATTTGAAATATTTTGCTTATTACTGTTTTGTTGCCGGGACAGCTATTCTTCTATTCTATTGGTAAAAGCCAAAATGTTTTCATCCGTCCTTTCTCATAAAAGGAGAATGGATCATTGCAACCATCATTACAATTATCTACAGAGACAGTGCGGCCTAAACGCCTGAAGATGGCGTTAATACTCGGCTTCTTGTCGGGAATCGGACCGCTTTCAATCGATATGTATTTGCCCGCTTTCCCCGCCTTGTCGCAAGAGCTTGGAGCATCTGCATCAATCACACAATTAAGTCTTACCGCTTGTTTAATTGGACTGGCATGCGGACAATTGGTAGCCGGACCACTGAGTGATATGCGCGGTCGTAGAGTACCGCTTTTGATTGGCATATTTTCTTATGTTATTGTATCATTGCTTTGCGCTTTTTCTCCGAATATGCCGATGTTTATTGCAATGCGATTTTTACAGGGACTGGCAGGCTCGGCTGGCATCGTTATTGCCAGAGCGAGTGTACGCGATATGTATTCGGGAGCGGAGCTAACGAAGTTTTTTGCACTGCTCATGCTTGTAAACGGTGCTGCTCCGATACTTGCTCCCATTTTCGGGGCGGAAATTTTGCAGTTTACATCATGGCGTGGGGTGTTTTTTGTACTTAGCGGCTTAGGTCTTGCTATGCTGCTTGCTGTTTGGTTTGGCATGGGAGAGACATTGCCTGAGGAGAGAAGAATGCCGGGCGGGATTTCCAGTACACTTTCGACTTTCAAACGGTTAAGCCGCGATTCCAGCTTTATGGGATATGCGTTAACACAGGGGTTTGTGTCAGCAGCCATGTTTGCTTATATATCCGGTTCATCATTTGTATTGCAAGAAATATACAAGGTAAGTCCGCGAGGCTTTAGTCTGATTTTTGCATTAAATGGGGCGGGCATTATTCTGATGAGTCAAGTGGCAGGCAGATTGGCAGGCAAGGTGAATACAAGGAAGTTGCTTGCAAGCGGGCTACTGATAGCAACGACGGGAGCAAGTTTGCTGCTTGTTGCTGTATCGCTGCAACTTGGTCTGATTGCCGTAGTTATTGCCTTTTTCCTGGTCGTATCCAGTGTCGGGATAGTGTCTACAACTACAACCTCACTGGCGTTGCAAAATCAGGGGAAAACGGCTGGCAGCGCATCTGCAATGCTTGGGATGCTGTCCTTTGTGGTTGGCGGTGCTGCTGCCCCACTGGTAGGCCTGGGCGGCTCAGGTACGGCATTGCCGCTGGCAGTTGTAATGGCAGTATTTGTACTTGGCGCAATCATCCTTTTCTTCTCGTTGAATAGGAAGCAAGATGCTAGTCATTGACAGATATCGCAAGCAAAATTATTCTATAATCAAGTGTGAGATTGGCAGCGGAATGCTGTGTTATTAAATTTAGCTGGGTGGGAAGCTTGTGCTAGCAGTTGAAAGAAAGGCACGCATGATAGAATATGTACGTAAAAACCGGGTAGCTACTATAGCAGAGCTTGCATTGGAGTTTTCGGTTCATGAGGCGACCATTCGACGCGATCTTTCTGAAATTGAACAGGATGGTGTGCTGAAGCGGACACATGGCGGTGTTACAATTGAAGAATGGGCAAATGTTGAACCGCCCTTCAATGACAGATATAATGAACAGCTGGAACAAAAGGTGCGGATTGGAAAAATGGCTGCTTCGCTTGTGAAAGACGGGGAGCATATTATTATCGACTCCGGGACAACAACGCTTCATATTGCTCAAAACCTGGTTCATCGCTCCAATCTGACCATTGTGACCAACGATATGAATGTGGCAGCGGAATTAAAAGATTCGCCCGGCATAAAGGTAATACTAACTGGAGGGGAGTTGTATCCGTCAAGCTATATGCTAAACGGAATGTTCACCGACAGAGTACTGGAGTCCTTGCATGTTCACAAAGCGTTTATCGGCATTCCGGTGCTGCATCCCAAGCTTGGTCTAATGCATCCGGAAGCGCAGCTTGTACAGACGAAGACTGGTATGATCAAAGCTGCTGAGCAAACTATCGTTGTCGCAGATTCCAGTAAGATCGGCAAAATTTCCTTGCATACTGTAGCGCCAAATAGCGTAATTAATACACTTATTACAGGTAGTGATGTATCTGAAAAAGATTTGAAGCGATTTAAAGAAAGCGGAGTTGAGGTTATAACAGTCTAGAGGGCAGGCATTCCCCTGTAAGTCTGGCAATCTCCATAGTAACAGTAATTTGCATACAAACATTCGATCTTAGGCGCTAGGATTTAGACTTTAAAGTTTGGAATTTCGGCTGCAATAGGAGGAACCGAGGGGTAAACCATTGGGTTCAAAACAGCTGGGTGGAGTTTTCCGCCCAGTTGTTTTGTTTGCAGAGAAGCCATAGCAAATTGTTGAATCCTATAAAATTCACTCGTTATTCTCTCTTTTTTTCAAACTAAGATTATTTTCTTTCAGATAATTTATAGCCTCTTTGTTTACTGCCCGTAAATCTACACCTTGTTTTTCTGCCGCATAGGAACATCCACAATAGCATTGACGGAAAACATCATATTCGCTACACATTTCAATTGAGCGTTGGTATCCGTTGCTTTTTTTGAAATCACTTGGCAAATAACGCGGTTCATAATTTTGCTGCACACCAATGCCGAGCTCATTTATTAGCTGGCTATTTTTATTTTTAGAAAGGGTAATAGCGCTACCGAAGTAATCAAATCCTTTTTCCTGCGCTACCTCCGCTGAACGATCCAACCTCATATCAAAGCAGGCTGCACAACGAAGTCCGCCTTCAGGCTCTTCTTCGAGGCCTTCTTCTTTTACCATCTTAAAAAATACATTTGATCGATAGTCATCATCAATAAATCCAACAGTGTGTCCAGTACGTTCATTGAACTTGTCTACAAAAACCTTTTGTTCATTAGAGCGTCGCATATATTCGCTTTTCGGGTGAATATTTGAATTTGAGAAGAAGATTGTAACATCTGCATGTTCAGCAAGAAATTCCAGCGAAGCAGTACTACAAGGAGCACAACAAGAATGAAGTAATACCGATGGTTTTTCATCCTTCGCTTCCCAATCCTTAATCATTTTTCTCAATACTTTGTCGTAATTTACTTTCTGATCCTTCATTCGTGCTACATACTTTTTAACATCTAATACCTCTTTCATTCTCAAACCTCCTGCCTATCCTTATTGGTTTATTTTAGCACATTACTCCATTATGTATGTGTCTCTACAGACATCTTAATAAAACTGAATTTAAATCTCTCCTCGGGATTGCAGATTAGGTATAAACTATACACTCAATGCGGTCTATAAACGAGCAATCATTTTAGCTGCAATATTGTGTTAATGTTTTGAACAAACTATTGTTTCCTTATATCAGTCATTGTGATGTTCGTTTAAAAGGATTATAATATAAAGCGAACATTAGCGAACAGAAATGTACATTTTAGGAAGAGGGACTGCACGATGAAAAAACTTAAAGTGTTACAACGTCTTACTGAAGCTGGGGTAGTAGCTGTATTACGCGCTGACTCGCCGGAAGAAGTAGTGGAAATGTCGCATAGAGCGATAAAAGGCGGTATTAAAGCGATTGAAATTACAATGACAGTGCCGTTTGCAACTCGTGCAATCGAAGAACTGGCTAAACAATATTCCTGCACAGTGCCAGTAGACGCTGATAATTTTGCGATTATTGGTGTAGGAACAGTGCTTGACCCTGAAACAGCGAGAGCAGCTATTATGGCTGGGGCTGAGTATATTGTTTCACCTGCACTTAATCCGGATACGGTAAGAATGGGCAATCGTTATGGTATTCCGGTACTGGCAGGGACTATGACTGTGGCTGAAATCCAATCGGCGATGGAGCTAGGTGTCGATGTGGTGAAGCTGTTCCCGGGGAATCTATACTCGCCAAGCGTTATTCCTTCTATTAAAGGACCGCTTCCACAGGCTAATATTATGCCAACAGGCGGCGTATCTTTGGAAAATATGAAGGACTGGATCAATGCAGGTGCAGTTGCGGTAGGGATCGGCTCTGATCTAACAAAAGAAGCAGTGAAAACAGGCGACTTCAGCCTGATCGAAAAACGTGCTGCGGCTTATATGGCTGCTTATCGCGAGGCAAAAGGGTTGGCTTAGGCTAGGTTGATAGGAGCAGCGCTGTTAACAGGCTAAGCAATTTGCTATAGTCAGGTAGTCTGTGTATACAAAGCTGTTTTGAGTTTGAGCTGTTGTCAGCAAGTGACAGAGGCTCTAGACAAAGCTGTATATGCTTATAAATGAGGGAGGGCGTCGTGGCTAAACGGTTGTTTGGTCGCAGACGCCCTTTTTGCTTAAAGGTAGAAAGTGCTTATATTTAGAGTAGTGACGTAGCAATTATTAGGGATAAATCGTCGGATTTGCGCAACCTTAGAGATTGACCAAGAAATCATTTTTTTGCGACAAATACGGTAAATTCATTATAGCGATAAACACAGTCGGCGTGCTCAAACCCAGCTTTCCGCAGCCATATAAGCTGATCCTCCATTGGAGCGTTACAGTCTTCTTTTCTTCTTTTTTTGGAAGCCTCGAGAGAGCTTGACGGCAAACCGCTATTCAATACTGCTTGCTCCCATTGCTTGACATAAATTTGATTAAACAGCTCTGAACGACTGGATGCCTGATCAGCATTAATAAATAAACCTCCTTGCTTCAAGTGGCTATAAATTAAACGGAATAATTGCTGCTTTTCAGGATCGTTCAGATGATGGATTGATAGGGATGAAACAATCGCATCACATTGCTGCTCCGGCTGAAATTTCAAGTAATCTTCTGTTATATAACGGACGGAGGGGTAGGCGGCGAGGCGTTCTTTTGCTTTGGCAAGCATTTCATTGCTAAAATCTACAAGAGTAATATTCGCTTCTGGATATAAGTGCAACACAAAGGCTGTCAACAATCCAGTTCCTGCTCCAAGATCAACAATATGCGGCTTATCGGTTGTCAGATTCAAATAACGAATGGCAGCTCCATAAAAATCATCGAAACAAGGAATCAGACCGCGACGTTCTGAATCGTAGCTTGCCGCAGCAGCATCAAACAGCTCTTTTACATTAATATTCATTTTATACCCTCCATTGCGGTTATCATTTAGTAATTAAGGGATCCCATTTCTTTTATTGTAAATAGTTTGTAGTTTTTTTAGAAATATATAAAGATTATATAACTAATAGGTATAGACTATAAAGTTTGCGTTCTCTATAAACCAGTAATCATTTTAGCTGCAATTTGTGTTAATGTTTTGAACAAACCATTGCTATAAGTTAAGTAGTCTGAGTTGCAAAAAACTGATTTGAGCATGAGCTGCTAGCAGCGAGTTACAGAGAGTTTACAAAGTTGCATATGTTGCATATTCTTAAAATTTAGGAAGGGCATCGTGGCTAAATAGCAGTTTGGTCGTTGACGTTCTTTTTGCGTTGAGGAGGAAAGTGTGGATTTTTAGAGTGTGAAAAGATTACTAGAGATAAGGCGGCGCATTTGCACAGCTATTCTTCGTGATTCCTCGTATTGCTATAAATTGGTGATAAAACATCATCAGACAGGCATAAAACGAAACTTTCTGCACTCTGGGACTGTTTTATACGAAAAATCGCACAAAAGGAGGGGTGTCTCCCGCTTTTTTGGCGTTTTTATACGAAAAATCGTACAAAAGGAGGAGCGTCTCCCGTTTTTTTGGCGATTTTATACGAAAAATCGTACAAAAGGATGAGTGTCTCCCGCTTTTTTGGCGTTTTTATACGAAAAATCGTACAAAAGGAGGAGCGTCTCCCGTTTTTTTGGCG
>JBEBPB010000021.1:0-91546 GCA_040396195.1 Paenibacillus nanensis | reverse complement strand
CTTGCAGCTACCTTTTATACGATTTTTCGTACAAACGCAGCACCTAAACACGGTTTCAGCACTCGTTTATACGTTTTTTCGTACAAACGCAGCACCTAAACACGGTTTCAGCACTCGTTTATACGATTTTTCGTACAAACGCAGCACCTAACGATGCTTTCATAGTGGATTGTTACGGATTGTTGCGCAATTGCTCTGCAATTGTTATACGACTTTTCTTTGCGACAGCTAGAACATCGTACCACTCAACAAAGTTAGCCGGATAAAAGTAAAGATTGCCCCTTCGCGCAACTCTATTTGGTCATCAAGATTTTCTATTAACTCATCATCAACAAGCACTTTATATATCCCATCCTCAAAAGCCTGCAACGCTTCAGCAACTGCCTTCTGTTCATCTGCCTTATCCTCGTTGTAAATTGCCTGAAAGCCTACCTTGCCGGCAGACGCTTGCGCTTCTACTTCTCTTGAGCTCAAATAAGGAAATATGGCTTGATCAATTTCTTTATTATTGTATCGTTGCACCTCAGCTATCGTGATATGCTTGATCGCTTCAGCCAAGCTGCCCGTATGGTCAGGCAAAAAGCCTTCTGTCAGTTCCAAAACTGTCTTTCTTCTGCCAGCCGCCTTCACCCGAAAATATATACGCAAACGATCCCCTCCTCCCATGCTGCTCTATGTTTCCCGCTAGTTTTATAGTAGCATAATATCCGGCAAGCAACAGGAACATTTGTTCTTATATTATATAGGACTTTTGCCTTGTTTTTTTGAGTCCAAAGCCGTTCATCCTGCTACTGTTCAATTACATAATAAAAAAACCTTGAAGCTTAACAGATTACTCCGCTGCTCCAAGGTTTTTATCACAATTATTTAATTACATAAATAATCTTTTTCAAGATTTATTGGCTGTTTACTTCGATAGGCTCTCCCAAGTTTTTTGGAAGGCTTCCAGCATTTTTTCTTTGGTCATTTGACCGCCAATATAAGCTTGCATCGCATTGCCAAACTCATTGCTGGATGCTTCGCCGCTTGGGAATTTAAACCAGTTCCAGCTCAATGTTTTCCCTTGCTTGCTGTAATCGATAATGTCGGCTGCCAGCTGACCCAACACTTTTTCGTCTGCATTAATATTGTCAAAGGCAGGGATAAACTTAAACTCCTCTGTAATATAACGCTTGCCCTCATCTGAGCTGACCATCCAGTTAAGGAATGCTTTTGCCTCTTCCTTTACTTTAGAGTTTTTATGCACAACCCAGTTGTTTGGTACGCCTACAGGCAATTTATCCATTGCCGCAGCATCGTTATTAATCGGCATCGGCAAGAAGCCAATATTAATTTCCTGATTTGTTTGCGAAATAGCTACCTGCGTCCAGTTACCTTGTTGTGTCATCGCCGCCTTGCCAGTGGCAAAGTCAGTTACCTGTGTGTTGTAGTCGGTTTGCAATGGATTTTTACCGCCATATTTCAACGTAAGATCGAAAAGCTGCACCCATTGATCAAACACTTCGTTGCCAGTAATTTTAGCAGCACCGCTGTTCAAATCTGTAATAAATTTATCCGGCTCAGCCTGATGAGCAAACGGCAAGTTAACAAAGTGATTGCCAAGCACCCACCACTCTCCATATCCATTCACAAATGGAGTTATGCCTGCTGCTTCCAGCTTTTTAGCTGCTTCCTCCAGCTCTTGCAATGTTTTTGGTGTGCTAGTAATTCCCGCCTTCTCGAACAAATCTTTATTATAAATAAAACCATATCCCTCAAGATTCAAAGGCTGACCGTATAGCTTTCCGTCTTTGGTCATTGGTTCTTTTGCAACGTCCAGCAAATTAGCCACCCAAGGCTGATCGGACAAATCCTCCAGATGTTCTACCCACAAATCAAGATCCGTGAAGCCGCCGTTATTAAAAATATCCGGCTTGTCATTGGAATTGAACTTCGCTTTCAAAGCTGCGCCATAATCAGCACCACCGCCGACTGTCTCCACCTCAATTTTCACACCTGGATTAAGAGTCTCATATTCCTTGATCATACGCGAAAGCTGCTCAGCAATTTCCACTTTAAATTGAAACAGCTTAATCGTAACCTGCTCCTGCTTTTCTCCTTCCTTCGTCGCTGCCGGTTTATCTGTATTTTCCGGTTTATTATTGGTACTGCCGCAGCCTGCCAAAGCAAAGGATAGTACAAAAATCATCGTAAGCATGGCGAATGTTATTTTTCTCATTGGGTTGACCCTCCATTATCATATGATGGTTATTGCTTAGTTCTATTATGAAAAAATGATGCTGCAGTTAAAACTGATAATATTGAACCGTTTGGTGTAACATATTGTCACGGAAGTTAATAAGCCTTGCTTCACCAGTTCTAGCCCTTAACCGAGCCTGCTGTAATTCCTTCAATGATATGCTTTTGCAGCAATAGCAAAAATAATACAATCGGTGCTACTCCCATAACAAGACCCGCTAGAGCTAAATCCCATTGCTTTGTATATTGCCCAAAAAAGGAGTAGGTCGCTAGTGGGATCGTTCGCAATCCCTGATCGTATAAAAACAATAGCGGCAACAAAAAGTCATTCCAAATCCAAAGCGTATTTAGCATAATAATCGTAATGGTCATCGGCTTCAATAGCGGAAATACAATTTTCCAAAACACGCCGTAAGGACCGCTTCCGTCCACAACAGCGGATTCCTCAATTTCTTTTGGAATCGACTTAATGAATCCATGAAATAAAAAGATATTTAGCGATACGCCAAAACCGAAATAAGCAACTATCAGTCCTTCTCGGCTGTTCATAATATGAATTTCACTAGCTACTCGAACAAGTGGAATCATAATCGATTGAAATGGAATAACCATGGCTGCCACGAACAAAAACAGCATTGCATTATTAAATTTGCTCGGATGACGCACCATTCGATAAGCAGCCATGGAACTAATGATAATAAGTCCTAAATTACTGACAACTGTCAAAATCAAAGAGTTTACAAACGCACTTGGAAATCGCATAATTTCCCAAACTTTTGCGTAATTGCTCCATTCAAATACTTTGGGCCAGCCAGCCGCATTGCTAAGTAAATCGCCGAAGCCTTTTACCGAGTTTATCACCACAAAATAAAACGGAATCAGAAATATAAGAGCAAGTATAATGCCGATTAATTCTAAGCCGAAGCGGCGAGCAGTATACGTCCGCATTATGCCTCCACCTCTTTCTTCTTCGTAAAGTACACTTGAAGCATCGTAATCAGCGCTACAACCAGGAAGAAGATTAGCGATTTTGCAGTCCCTGTGCCATATCGGTTATTACGGAATGCCTCCTGATAAATATTAAGAGCAACTGACTCCGTCGATCCGAAGGGCCCGCCTTTAGTAAGCGACAAGTTTAAATCAAATACTTTGAAAGACCAAGAAATCGTCAAGAATAAACAAACGGTTACTGCCGGCATAATCATCGGTACGATAACATTGCGAAGCATTTGCCATCTATTCGCACCATCGATCTTTGCTGCCTCAACCACATCACTGGGTACATTAATAATGGCTGCTATATAAATAATCATCAAATATCCTGACAATTGCCAAACGCTAACGATAACGATTCCCCAAAAGGCAGTCGCCTCAGTTCCTAGCCACGGCAATTGGAAAAAGCTGATATTCGTTAGCTCTCCCACCGCTGCAAATCCTTTCACAAAAATAAACGACCAAATAAATCCGAGCAACAAACCACCGATTACATTGGGCAGAAAAAAGATGGTCCGCAATATATTTCGTGATTTAAGTGGCTGTGTCAGTAGCAAGGCAAGCGAGAAGCCTACAAGATTAGTCAGTACTACAGATGCAATCATATATCTGGCTGTAAACCAAAATGAGCTGCGAAACGCTTCATCCTCGAACAAAATTTGCTTATAATTTTCGAAACCAACCCATGTGACAGAGGAAGTAACGCCATTCCAACTCGTAAAGCCATAATATATACTAAGCAGAAACGGTACAATCACGATTACCGTAAAAAATAATGCTGCCGGCCCCATAAAAACAAGCTGCTGCAAATTGTCTGATCCGGATCGTTTTCTGCTGCTCTGCATAGTGAGCACATCCCTTCGTTTTTTTCTCTTCTGTTGATTTTTTTTCTTAGTATAGGTTAGAATGCCACATAAGAACACTGACAAAGATGATGGGCAAGGTGGAATATATTGATCATCATTTGCTAAGAAAGGGGGATAATTATGACCTATTTTCGCAATAGCTTGCGCAATAAGCTTGTTTTGTTTCTGCTTGCCGCTATCATTATTCCGATTTCCCTTTCGATTTTTGTCACCTATCAATACACCAAGGAAAATGTAAAACAGGCGTATTTGGACAGCAATAAAACATTGCTCTATCAAGGAGCATCCAACCTGATCAACTACTTGGAGCGGATTAACCAAACAACACTAATGGTGTACCAGGATAACCGCAGTTCGCGCAGCTTGTACAAAATAGTAGAAAAGGAGACGCTGCAGCATACTGACGAGCAAGAAATATATGTCGCATTTCAATTTATGAGTAACTCTCTTTCTGAGCTGAAGCAAATTTATTTGTATATGGACAAATCCGATGTTTCCTACCGTTTTGCCAACAGCTTGCCTCGCTATATGAAGGGACAAACCTTTGCTCCCCAGTTTCAAGTCGGGCGAGATTTTTATATCCAATCCGCGCATCGCAGTCATGATTATGGCATAGCCAAATATTCTTTTGAGTTGCCGGAGGATGTAATTACTATCCACCGTAAAATATTAAATCAACCCTCTGATCAAACATTGGGCACCTTGTCCTTTGACATTAAGTTAAGCAAAATTAACGGCATTAATCAGATGCTGTATCAATCAGGGGAGGAACAGCTTTATTTAATAAATGAAGACGGTTCCATTCTGTATTCTTCTGATTTTAACGTAACTGATGAGCAAACAACCCAGTGGCTTGCCGAAGTTAAACAACAGTTGAATCCATCCGGTTATTTGGAGCATAAGGAGCAGAATTTCAACGGTATTCACCTGTTTCAAACGTTGGAAACACCGTTTGCCGAACTGCTTTTGATCAAGCGTATTCCTGGCAGTCTTATGAGTAAAAATGCTACTCAACTAACGCTTATCAATAGCTCCATTATGCTCGCTTGCCTTATTATTGCCGCTGCTGCAACCGTCTATATATCGTTTCATTTCACGTCGCCGATGAAAAAACTGATTCGCTACATTAACCAAATTGAATCTGGTCAATTGGAAGCGAACCTGGACACCAAGCGAACCGACGAAATCGGTATTTTATCACGGCGCTTCTATCAATTGATTCAACGGCTGAACCAGCTTATTAATAAAGAATACAAGCTGGAGCTTGCCAACAAAACAAACCAGCTAAAAGCGTTGCAAGCACAAGTACAGCCGCATTTTATGAACAATGCACTCCAGTCTATTGGTACGCTCGCTTTGCAGCATGATGAACGAAAAATTTATGGTCTAATCTCCGCTCTCGGCAAAATGATGCGCTACCAAATGAATACGAATGAGGTGCTTGTGCCGCTATCCGCAGAGCTGGATTATGTGCGAGCCTACTTGAACTTGCAAGCTCAGCGTTTTGAAGACAAATTTGTATTTCGGATAGATGTCGATGAGCAAACCAAGCATATTGAAGTACCCAAAATGATTTTGCAACCTATTGCAGAAAATTGTTTCAAGCACGGGTTTATTCAGCAAAATAATGAAGGGAAAATTATTATTGCTGCCGAGTTGACCCAACAAAGCGGGATATCAATTCTGGCGATCCATCTGGAGGATAATGGTGTCGGGGTAAGCAGCAAGCAACTGGAGGCGCTGCAATTTCAATTGGATCATCTTCATGCTGACAGTACAGGGGGAGACAGCGGTATTGGATTAAGCAATGTACAGTCTCGCTTGCGCTTGTATTTCAACGATCAGGCAGGTATGCGTTTAAAAACAATAGAACCTCATGGGTTAAAAGTAACACTATTGATTCCGCTGCCTGAAAATCAAATGACTTAAAATTTTTATCGCTTATTTTATGAATTGTTTATATAATTCACGGAATATTTTTCAACAAGGAGGTATAGCGATGAAGGCTCTTATTGTGGATGATGAAAAGCATGTACGCGACGCTGTACAAATGCTTGTAGACTGGAATAGCTTTGGTATTACAGATGTTTTCACCGCCCCGGAAGGCGAAAGCGCAATTTCCATCATTCAGGCGAAGCAGCCGGAAATTATATTTACAGATATGCAAATGCCGGTTATGAATGGATCCGAGCTGCTGGAGTGGATTCAACAGCACTGCCCGCATAGTAAAACAATTGTTATTAGTGGACATGATGATTTTGGCTATATGCGGCATACGATCAAATACGGCGGTATGGACTATATCTTAAAGCCGATCGATGAAGAGCAACTCCATGAAGCGCTGCAAAAAGCGGTGGATGCTGTAATTAGCGAGCGAAAACTGCGCGACGAGGATCGCAATCAAAACATGAAGCTCAATCAAATCAAACCCGTTTATTGGGATAAAATCTTTTCCTCATTACTGGCAGATCCAACTATTTATCGGTCAATGAGCAATGAAATCGAGCGCGAATTTTATTTGCCGCCACAACTCAAAACCGTACGGATAGCCGTGCTTGCCCTCGATTCCATGCAGCAGCAATTTGTGGATCGCTTTGCCTCTAATCTTGATTTATTAACGTTCTCAATAGCCAATATTGCCAATGAATTTGTTGCTGGGCGGCAATGTGGGTATGCTTTTCGCAATTGGAATGCGGCCAATGAGCTGGTTATCTTGTCATGGAAGGATCTAAACAACCTGCCTGAACTACTTCACAGTGTTAATCAAGGCATTTATCGTACCTATAATGTCCGTTTTCATTTTGGTGTGGGTAATGTGGCTTCCTTTCCCGAAAGCTTGCAACAATCCTACAAAGAAGCCAAAACAGCTCTGAACGAGCGGAACCTGCTGTCTAGTGAAAGCTGGATTCATAAGTTTAACGATTTGACTGTTTCCGCCATGCAAAGCTTGCCATTCCATCACTACCAAGAAGATATCCGAATAGCGCTTATGAGCAACAATCACAAACAAATTACGGCTGCAGTAAGCAAGTGGTTTGAAGAGCTTCAAGGTTACAAGCAAATTACAAAAGAGCAATTTCAATTGTGGGCACATGAGTTTGCTATATTTCAAACGAGATTGCTAAGTGGTGTTGGAAATCGAACGGAGATGGAGCCAATAGCGGCGGGTACCGGAGCTATCGATTCATTTCTGATTCCAATCGATGAACGAGGCAAGCTTTCTATTGCCATTTGGCAAGAAGAGTTTATTGAGCAGCTTACTCGGCTGGCAGCGGCCCTGTCTAGGCAGACAACAACACCGACAATCATCGATGAAATTGCCGCCTATATCGAGACGCATTACCAAGAGGAACTTTCTTTGCAAGATATAGCTGATCGCTTCGCTTTAAGCAGAGAATATATTTCACGCAAATTCAAACAAGAAAAAAACGAGAATCTATCCGACTTTATCGGTCGCATCCGTATTGAGAAAGCAAAGATTCTGCTTATCAATCCCCACTTGCGAATAGTCCAGATTGCCGAAATGATCGGATATAATGACGAAAAATATTTCAGCAAAGTGTTCAAAAAACTGACCGGCTGCGCTCCTAATGATTTTCGTAAAGCTCAACAGCCCTAATAAGCCAAGCTTGTTCTGTATCGTCGATTAACTGCGAATAAACAGCTTAGCTGCAAATTCAATCGTCACTACAAAAAATGGGAAGGAGAATTTTCTCCAACCCATTTTTAGTATAGAATTCAGTTATGTTACTTTACATTCAAAACTTTATCCCCGTACGCTTATTTCTCCGGTGAGCCTTTCTCCAATCTACTCAAACTTATTACCTCTGTAAGCAGCATCATCGTCATGCCTTGACCATATAAAGCTGCGATTTGCGGAATTTGGTTATAGGCTTGTTCTGATTCCATCACAGGCGTTCCGCCAGATACTCCAAGCACTGCCCCATCTTCATTGATTAATGGCAAAATCCCCTTTAGTGCAAGTGACGCAGCTTCTGCATATTCCCGCTCCAGCAACCCAATTTTTACTGCCTTAAGAAATCCGCATGCGATACCGGCGCTTGCAGAAGTTTCTTTGTAGAAATCTGGTCTATCCAGCACAGTATGCCACAGGCCATCCTCTGGCTGAAATTTGCGAAGACCGGCTGCAAGCGCAGTGTATCTGGATATTAGCTCCTCAGGTATCTCCGCCAAATCAGTCAACTCCGCTATAATCATTGGCACCGCCAGTACAATCCAAGCATTGGCCCTCGCCCAGCGTGCTGCTGACATATGATTCCGACTTATGCAGTTCCAGCCATGAAATAGCAGCCCGCTTTCATCTTCTTGCAATAGCCGAATATGCAACAGAGTTTGCCTGACAGCCTCTTCCGCCACCCGTTTATCTCCACTCAACGCAGCATAGCGCGCTAAAAATAACACCGCCATAAACACTGTATCTGCCCAAATTTGCTCAGGAAATGCTGCTGATTCTGTTACGGTGTGCTCAAAGGCTCCCTCTCTTGTACGCGGCGCCTCATCCAGCATCCAATTCGCAATTTCCTTTGCTTTTTCCAAGTACCATATATTAGGGTTTTGACGATACAGTTCAGGAAATATAGCGAATGGAGCCATAGAATTAATGACCTTATTAGTTACCGCCTTATCTTTGTTGCGGTGCACCCAATCCTTGGCATAAGCGATTGCAGCTTCCTTCCTCAAAGAGGTTCCATACTCCATAATAGCTATGATGCCAACGCCAGGCACCCAATCCCAATGGTCAATATCCATCCCCCAATTGCCTTTATGATCACTGATCATATAGTGATACATAGAGGATAGCAAATTTGTAATTCTAGTTACTTCTTTCTCCTCATTTACAATAGACATTTGGGAGATAATCCGCGAAATCCCAGCCGAGTTATTATTTGCTGTGCTTGAATTGATGACATCACTCATATCTTTCACTTCCTTTACCAGTACAGTATCTCTATCAGATCAGCGTTACCCACTTGCAGTTCTGTTGTCAGAAGACTATTCCTCTTGCAGTATGGTTGCCAGATCAATAATGCCTACTTGAAGACTGCCCTGCTCGTCAGCAAATATAAAGCTGATTTTAAGACTGTCTGGGCTGAATGAAGGATGCGGATGACCAGGATGCTGATACCAAATAGGTATTTCACATAGTAGTCTGGATGTACGATCCTCCAAATTAATGAGTACGATTTTGCTTATTTCCTGCGATTCAATAGTATCAGCTACCGCCCATTTTCCGTCAGGACTCAGCGCAGCATGCCAATAGGCATAGTCGCCATTAATAAATTCTGCTTCCCCGCTCCATTTGTCTACCCGGTGCACGCCAGTAGGCTTTAGCGGACTTTGCGGATATTTTACAAAATACAGATGCTCACCATCTGCCGCCCACATCTCATGTCCAACAAACTCAACCAGTTCTCCAGTTGCAAGCTTCTTCTGCTGATAACCATTTTTCACAGTACCTGTATTTATATCTGCCAAATAAATGCGATCTGCAATATACTCTGTTTGTCCTTCATGAGAGAAAAATATAAGATGATCATATTCCGGATTTATCATCGCATGGTTAGCTATCGGATAAGGTTCTGCAAACCCGGGAGTAGCTATTTCTTGCACTTGCCCGTTGTGCACATCGACGATGCCGATCGTCCAATCCGTTCCTTTTCGCCAATATATCCCCAATGTGTTGCAGTCATTGCTAATAGACAATGCTCCGAATAACACTTGATCAGGCTGCAAGGTACAGATTGTACGGCTATGACTGGAAACAAGATCTAACTCATAGATCACATGGCCTTCATAGTAATAAAAGCGATCCTGCGATGATACTACTCCTTTCCCCCAAGCATGCTGCCCCGTCACCACCTCTGTACTTCCGTCAATTATATCTGCTTTCACATGAATCCCACTGTTATTGTCATCTATTTGTGTACAAAGAATAATATGGCGACTGTCGCTCATCCAGCTCATTGCCGTAAAGTATTGATGTGCCGTATTTATCCCCTGTTTGCCCAAAGCACGAATTGTCAGTCCAGTTTGTTTGTCTTTAAATTCCTTCACAGTAAGCATTTCGTTTCTCCCCTCTCACTTATACAATGTATGCTGCAAACTAGCTAGGTTAATGTTTGATAAGACTTAACTACTATGTGAATAAAGCTTAATTAATACTTGAGCAGTCTCAATAAAAGTACCGCCGCTTCAGCCCTTGTCGTCCCTGCAGCTGGTGCGAATCGATTGCCATTTCGTCCTTGCAGCAGTCCCGCTTCGAAAGCAGACTGCACAGCTGATTTTGCCCAGCTTGGTATGGATCCGGCATCTACGAAACTTAGTAAATGATCTACCTCGTCTAATTGCTTCCCGGATAGCTCTCCTTTTTCGTAAGCTCCAGTACTTATAGCAGATACCGTAGATTCTCTATCAGCATCCCTGTTATTTATAATAAACTGCAATGTTCTGTTCGTCATAACTGCCAACTCGGAGCGAGTAATAACTTTTTGTCCTGCGAATGATCCATCACTATAGCCATGCAGTAATCCAAGCTGTGCCGCACTGTATACAGCATTGCGCGCCCAGGACGGAATCTGTTGGTCGTCAGTAAATGGTATAGCCGCCCCCACATCAGTATTCGTTTTAGCAGGTAGCTGCAGCACACGCGCCAGCATAACAGCAAATTCAGCTCTTGTTAATGCCTTATTCGGCTGAAATAAACCGTCGGGAAATCCTTTCATCAGCCCTTTTTGTGCCGCTTCTTGAATAGCTGCATTTGCCCAATGACCAGCAATATCAACAAATCCCACTGAATCTGCACCCTCGCCATCTGTTCCGTCCGTTCCTCCCAGATTAGCATTTGCCGGTACAATAAGAGCCATGACCGCCACAGTCAAGTCGGATAAATGAGCAACGAGCCGTCCGCCCTCCATTGCTGTATCCAATGCTGTCCAGCTATTGGAGACACTGTCATAAGCAAATAGCACAGCTTTCTCATCTTGCTTTAATAGAGTCACATCTACTCCTACACTTACCCGAATCGGTTGCTTAAGTGCTGTTTCGTTACTTTGAGAAAGCTGATACATAGGACTAAATGCTGCAATTGCCTGTTGCGGTAATTTAATTTGATTGCTATCCCGCTCAACAACCGTAAATCGGGCTGATTGTTCGGTTGTCCCTGCCGGGAAAAGCAATTCTATATCATCTTCCAAAGATAGTTTGCCTGCTGCTCCAGCCGGTAAATCCAGCTTGCCATCCGTAGATATATACTCGCTTGGGACAGACGTTCCTCCTGGAAAAACAACCTGGGATTTGACAATCTGAACACTAACCGTTGCTATATTGGAATAACCAAAACCGTCATGAACCCGGAATGTAAAGTGATCCTCACCGCTTACTCCTTTATTCGGTGTATAGACAAATGTTCCCGCCTGCTCGTCGATAGATGCCTTTCCTAATTGACCATCTTGCACCAGCTCATAACGAAGCACAGTCCCTTCCCCATGCTTGGCAGCAAGCCTGCCCGCAATTTCCTTGCCTTCACTCGTTTTCCATTCTGATTCCTCTGCGATCGGTTCTCTTGTTTCATGAATCCACTGCATAGATCTGAACAAGGATGCCCGCTTCTCAGCACCAATACCGGAGCCCCACTCTACCCAGCCGCGACGTCCGTTGCCGTCATTATCGTTCACAAGTATAGAAAAGCTGATAACTCCACCGCGTTCCGGTTTGATCGGCTCGATTTCTTGCCAAGGCAAGGCGAGTTTATAAACCGTTCGCTTATCAGCTTCTTCTCGAATCACTTCCGCTTTCGCAAGTTGTACATGCTCTGACACTTTCCCTTTCAAATTACTCCAACGATGTACATGCGCTCCTTCCGGCGAATCGGCGATACCAAATTCATACCATCCCTTACTTTCACCGGGAACTCCCGAAACGATCGCAAATTGTATGCCGTCATTGTTCCAAATATCTCCTCCACTCGAAGGCACTGCATGAATATCATCTTCCAATTCGGCAAGCAAATATAAGTTATCCTTGTCATATTCCAGCCAAATATTCCCTGTTACATCAATTGTGCCGCTATGACCAGATTGCAGTATCTTTTTCCCAGAGGACAAGTCAATTGTTGCAGTTCGCTTTTCCCTATTTGCCTCATCTTTTGATACAGCAGTTCCGTCGCCATACATAATGGGGTTAAAGCTCAGGTTTCCGCTAAATTGATACGGCATGCCTGATTCAAACTCAATCTGAATGACAGCAGGCAAATCAGTCCCCATCGGAAATGTTCCAAGAGCAAGGTCGTACTTGCCAGTCTCTCCCGGCATAATATTTCCTTCTAATCGTTGTGTGCCTGTTTGATCTCCTACAGACCATGATGCAGTAACTGCCGCCAATGGCTTGACTCTGCCCAGATTCTCAATTTCCAGTTGCAGTGATTGATCAAAACCGCCATCTTCACGAAGCGCAAGGCTTGGCTTCACCTTCACTTGCTTAGCCTCAGATGCGCTTATTGCATGGCGCAAACGGCCAACGGCCTTTCCTTCAGAAGTAATCGTAATCACAGCAGAACGGAAAGTTGTATCCCTTGTCGACGCAATCGTAATACGTTCTGCAGCTAATTCTCCTTTAGCTACAGATATAATGTTGCTACTGCCTTCCACTTCTAAAGCTATATTCAGCTCATGATCAGCATGCTCATTATTTATTTGTACAGTAAAGCCTGTTTCGTCACCAATAAAGCTCTCTTCTCCTGTAATCGCAAATGTACTGTCCTCTGCAATTCCATTTATATTACCCTTTACATAAATCAACTCTCCATTTAGCGTTACATAAACTTTCCCGTTGACAGGTACGAACTGCTCTGTATTCCCTGTCATATCTGTAATTTGCAATGGTTCGTTGGTCAATATAACAGCATTCGTATTCTCAGTTGCCCAAACAGCTCGAAGAGGCTCGCCATCCTGGTCAAACAAAAAGCTTTTTATATCTCCGCCATACGTTTCTTCCTCAACGAATTCTGCATTCGTTAACTCTCTTGTCATTGCTGCATAGGCTACATAAGACGGCTTCGGCGTATGTGCACCAAGCGGATCATCTTTAAACCGAACCAAGCCAAAATTGTGCTCATTGTAATCTGCTTGCAAGCCATCATTCATCAGATTGTACCAAACAATTCGCTCAACGCCTTCCGACAAGGCAATAACATAAGCTCGTGCCAGAAAATCTGCTTGCGTTTTTTCATCTGTTCCATTAGACGCTTGATGCGTTGGCCAACCAAATTCAGAAATCCAGATCGGCTTCAACTCGCCTTCATTGTACTCTCGTATTAAATCTTTCAACTGCTGTAATTCTGCCGCCATACCTTCCGGCTCACGATCTTTCAGGACAGCACGTCCATATCGGTATGGATGAACCGCAATATTGTCCAAATATTTCATGCCGCCCAGCTTCAGCACTTCCTCTATCCAGTCCAGATCAACACCGGCTGTCACCATGCCGCTGACGACAAAATCCGGGTGGTTTTCTTTTACTTTCTCATAGGTTGCTTTCAACAACTTATAATAATAATCTGGCTTGGAATCAGCCGGGCTGTTGCCCCTCTTGCCAAAGCCTCCATTAAACTCGTTATAAACTTGAACCCCTACCAACTGATCCTTAAAATGCTCGATGTAGGCATCCACATAATTGGCAAATCCAGTCCGACCTGCATCCGTATACGGTGTCTTGTTGTCATCATACAAAGGATGGTTGTATCCGCTTACAAACATGCTCTTTAAGCCATCTGCTTCCACATAAGACATGAACTTTTCGGGCTGCGGCGTAAACGTATATTGTCCCAAAGATTTCTCAATTGACCATTCATAACCGCCACGTGCTGTTTTCGCTCCGGCATATTTAATTAATCGAGTTAAGTCGCCACTCCAGCCAAACGATTCCCGATGCAAATGCGCCGCTATGCCAAACGGAGAATCTTCTACCGAATCCCAATCATAATCGGATAACAAAGCAAAAGGCGTCTTTAGACGAACCGGTGCTTGCCCGACAGCTTGCGCAGATAATTCCAATGTGTAATAACCAAGTTTCAGATTGGGGAGAGGAAAGCTGCCCTGTCCATTGCTTGCAATGGACACCGTACCGCTGTCCACAAGCGCACCATTTAAATTGTATACTTGCCACGCTACTTCAGGAAATTGTGCAGTAATTTGAAAAACTGGCGGAGCACTATCCAAATAAATATTGCCCATCACCGTCTGTTTAACTGCTAATTCAGGAAGATCCAGTTCAGCAGCTACTTCATCCACCAGCATGCTTGCCGTTGATTGCCCATTTTTAATATCATTACGATCTATCATAAGAGCTATTTTTTGAGCAGGCGCATTCCACTTTCCATTCGCGGCACCGCCCCAATATTGACTGGATGTAATTGGATCAACAATTACCTGCTGCCAATCGGTTGTATCCAACAAATTAATTTTCTGCTGAAACACTTGCCCTGTTGAATCAGTAGTACGTATACGTATTGCCAACAAATCGGATGTTTTCACCCAAAATGCATATTTGCCAAGCTCCAAACCGTTAATATCCTTGCGCATCGCTGTATAGGCGGCTTTATCTTTGGCGCTTTTTGTGAAGTCAGCACTTAGTTTGGCAACGTGCTCACCTTCATAGGCGTCCTGCAATTGTATAATCTCGAGACTGCCTTGAATAGCCGAGGCAGGCTGCTCGCCAAAGCTATATTCCCAGCCGTCATCACCTGCTTCAAAATCAGTTATCCTATAGTCAAAATCGAGTGCATTCACTGTCAGCTGTTGGGCAGTTTCCACATCGCCTGCTTCCATACCTGTAACATCCGCAGCTTGAACCCTCAAACCTCCCGGCAGCATAATCAATTGAATAAGCAAAGCAATCGCAATAAGAGTAGACACTTTAGATACTATTTTAGTATAAGAAAACATCATTACCCTCCTGTTCTGTTATTGCATATTATTTCGTTCCCGATACTCAGTCGGTGTAAGTCCCGTCACTTTCTTGAATATACGAACAAAGCTATTCACGTTAGAGTAACCCGCTTGTTCCGCAATATCTCGAATTTTCTCGTCTGTTTCAGCGAGTTTTCGCTTTGCATGACCTATGCGAATTTCTATTAAATAATCTATAAAATTGCATTCCTCCTGCTCCTTGAATAGCTTGCTCAAATGAGAAACGCTTATATGAAACTCGCTGGCAATCAAATTAAGTGACAAATCGCTACGCATATAATGCTCTTGAATATATGAAATAACTTTATCAATCACATCATTTTTCTCACGTATACTTCTTTTTTCTTTAATATTGTCAATAAGTTGATGCAGTGCGGTTACAGCAAACAGTTCCAGCTGCTCCAGCCGTTCATACTGATTCAGCATCTCTGATAAAGATTGATCAGGAAATACTCCGTTCGTTTCCACTCCAATCTCGGCAGCTACTGTAGCAGTCTTCATTAGACACTGTACAACCAGTTGCATAATCATTTCGGAGGGAACTCCATTGTCTGCGATAGCTTCGAACCAGCGATGAAGCTGCTGTTGTACTTTTTCTGCATCAAGCAGTTTAACGGAATCTACGATACCATCCGTCATGGCACTTAGCTTATAAAACTGTGGTGATGGATCACTAGCAATATCATCCAGTGTAATAATCGTATTTCCACCCATAACCAATTTGTAGCTCAGAGCCTCCAAAGACTGTTTATAAGAGCGTTTAATGTCTTCCCAGCGTTGTACCGGACCGCCAATCCCGATTGTGATCGTACGATTGAAGTACTCCCTTACAAACTCCTTCATCAAATCTGCCGTTGCTACCGCTCGCATATAGTGCCGCTCACGATCCTCTTCGCCCTCGAAGCTCATAATAACCGCACATTTGCCATTATCCAGCTCAGCCGCAATCCCCTGACTTTCAGCGTTCATCAGTTCCTCAGCCACATTGCAAAGCGCATAGGCATACAAGTGCAAATCCTGAAGCGAAGCAATTTGCTCCTTGTTGTCAAACTCGATACTCATCACAACATATTGATCCTCGTACAAGGAAATATTTAGTTTGTCCATATACGCCTTCATCATCGTTTGATTGCCGCCTTTACCAGCAAACAGCTCAGTCATAAGACGCCACTTCATAATCGGTTTGCTTTCAAGCACCTGCTTATGCAGTTGTTCCCGATCATCCAATATATCTTGAACAACATACTCGAAATAGTGAAACTCATCCGCATATTTTTTGGCCCCCGGTTTGTGAAGCTTCCCTCTCAACGACTGAATAAAACGTTCCATTGGTCTGAGTGTCCACCGTCCAACAAAGGCAGCCGAAACCATCATAAAGACAAACAGAACAACCGCGAGCAAAATCAGTCCGTTTCTAAAGGCGGCAAGTGGCTTGGTCAATTGTACCTGCGGTACAACACGAATCATTGTCCAGTCCGTATACTTCGAGTGAATATAGAAAATTGAGGAGCTTGTTTGGTCAACCTCGGTTAGAAAAGAACCATTGGCTTTTCCGCTTTTCAAAATACGATCGATATAGGAAAACTCGCTAATATCTTTGCCCAGCTTGCTTTTATCCGCATGCAACACAACAACTCCCTCGTTATCAATCACAAAGGTCTGCCCATCATCCGCCTCCTCTGCGGACTTTTGAATCAGGCTATACAGCGACTCCTCCTTAACATTGAAAGCAATCGCTCCTTTGCGGGAGCCCTCCGGATGAATAAGTGGATAAGTGCGAATAAGCGATACTACGTTTTTGAAAGTCGGGTACTCCAAACGATTTAAAATCATTTTTTTGAAAGAAATCCATTTATAATAGCCGCCATACCCTTCAAACTGTGAAATCCACTGCAAATCATTCGCCAAATCATCACCTGACAAAATATTGCCGGATACTAATCGCTGCTTTGTGTATGAGTACATATCAATGGTAAAAATATTGTCCATGCTCTGTATGGAGTTGGTCATCAGACTATAAATACGCAGCTGGTTATTTTTCATTTCCTGCTCTGTCATTTCATAATCAAAAAAACGAATCACTTCATCATTTTTCAGCAACTGAATGGTCAGCTTGTCAATATATTGCAATGTATGGTCCAGCTTATGGTCAACTTGCCGCAGCAGTTCCATATTGGTATCTACCAATTGTTGCTCAAGCTTGTTATTCAACACGGTATACGTAAAAAAGATAGAGGTTGAGACAAGGAAGAACAGAATAAGCGCCAATAGTACGATCGCCTTCAAATGTCTCTGATCTTTCAACCACTTCATATCCGCTCTCCCCCTTTCAACGCTCTATCATTTATACCATGCTCTCTAACTCTATGGATCTAATCTTTAGAAGCTGCTCTTGTTTTCTTCATACCATTGCTGAGCAATTTCTTCTGCTTTTTTACCACCGAGACGCTCCCATTCTTTACGAATTTCATCGAGCGCCCATTGGCCACTATACTTCTCGCCCTGCGTTACCGCAGTTGCACGTGTTTCTTTAATAAAAGTATCTAGTGTTGAGCGAATTTCGTTAATTTCATCAAAGCTAGGCTGAAATGGAATATCTCTGCGGAATTCATTTTTCAGCGCCAGCTTAATTGATTCTACATTGAGATGAGCAATTCTCTGTGCTAGTTCATCATCAGCAGCCAGCGTAATCAAATCTTCAGGATTGATAACTTGTTGACGCAGGACAGCATACTCGCCCGCATATAAAACTTCCTTATTAAATTTGTCCATATTTATCTTCTTAGGCACTCCATTCACGACCTCGTGGTGAACGCCTTCTTCACCATAGGCAAGAGGGAACCAGCCGCCATCAATCAGCCAATCCAAATACTCTACAGCCGCTTTAGGATTCTTCATATCTTTATTGAAGGTTACAAATATATTAGGCGATGCTTCCTGGTAAGCGCCAAATTTGCCATATTGGGAAGCAACCATTTCCATCGGAACTGGTTTAGCTTCAGGATTATTCGATAGTAAATCCTGAATCATAATATCATTGTTTCCCGCGCCCCATTGGCCCATATAAATACCAGCCTTACCTGTTGTCCACAGTTGCTTTGCACGCTGATTATCCTTATCTGTCAAATATTCACGATCCACAAGCCCAAGCTCATACAACTGCTTTTCAAGCGCGATAGCATCGCCAAAACGATCAAGCGTGGCGCCGTATGTCATTTTTCCATCTTCCACATACCACATGAAATTCATTGCACCAAACATTGCGGCAATAATATCATTTGTTGTATGACCTACAATCGGTGTACTGTCTTTGAAGTGCTCTTTGAATGCTTTAGCTACATCGATGAGCTGTTCAACTGTTTGAGGCTGCTCAAGCTTCAGTTCATCCAGCCAGTCCTGTCGAATCCAAATGCCGTGATTGGCTATCGCAGTACTAGGACGCTTAGCCGTAACAGCGTATATTTCACCATTAAAAGTTAAATGTGGCAACAGCTCTGGGTTTTCCTGCAAATATTTTTTATAAGAAGTACTGTATTTTTCAATATAATCACCAATCGGCTGAACTACTCCTTGTGAGACTAGCTTGCCAATATATGAACGGTCAAACTCCCATACCAGGTCAGGTGCCTGATTCGAAGCAAACAACACATTCAAGGAATCCTGCGACTGATTACGCGGAACAGGTACGAACGACACATCAATGCCGGATTGCTCACGAATCCATTTTACCCAGCGGTTATCCTCATAAGTTCCCTCATCGCTCGACACCTGACCACGATCAAACATAGAAATGCTTACTTTTTTGGGAAGCCCTTCATAAGGATCCTTCTCCTCATTGCCTGTCTGAGCAGGCTCACTGTTTTGGGGCTTTGGAGATGCACTCCCCTCATTTGGACCATTCGATCCCCCGCTTGAACAAGCTGATACGAGCATGACCAGTAAAGTTAATACTGTCATCCACAAATAACTCTTGCTAACTAATTTTTTCTGTTTTTGCATGTTAGACCTCCTAATGGCTTTTTTATTATATCAAAAAGTGCATATAACGCACTTCAGATATCGAAAGTATTCTTTCAAGCGATTATCTTGCATCACTTACACGACTGACTTATACGTCAGCCTTTAATCGAACCTAACAAAACACCTTTAATAAAATGTTTTTGCAGGAAAGGATACACGCATAAAATCGGTACAATAGCAAACACAATAGCAGCCGCGCGAATTGATTCAGGAGTAGTAACGATTTGCATAACCCCTTCGCCGCGCAGCAAATCGTCACTGACCAAATCAATCATTTGGTATAGCTTGACCATGAGCGACATTTTGTCTGTACTGCGGATATAGATAAGCACATTCATATAGGAGTTCCACCATGTAACAGCGTAGAACAAAGTTAATGCTGCAATAACAGGCTTTGATAGCGGCAATATAATCTGCCATAGGATACGTGATTCACTAGCGCCATCTATAGCAGCTGATTCTTCCAATTCCTCCGGCAATCCCTCCATAAAGGTTTTCATGACGAACAGGTTGTACGCACTGATGAGTGCTGGCAGCCATAAAGCCCAGTACGTATTGTTCAAACCAAGTGAGTTCACCAATAAAAATTTGGGTATCAGTCCACCGCTAAATAGCATAGTGAACAAGATTGCCATTAGCATCACATTACGCACCTTAAGACGGCTTTTCGATAACGGATAGGCTGCCATAATTGTGAACAGCATGTTCAGAGCAGTACCAATTATGGTAATAATGACCGTATTTTTAAGGGCAATAATCAGCTGCCCATCCCGAATCAAGTTATGATAAGCATCGATCGTAAACTCAATTGGCCACATAAATACTTCACCGGCATTAATTGCCCGGCTGCTGCTAAACGATGTAGCAATAATATTGACAAACGGGAATAGTGTAGTGTAGGCACACAGCGCCAAAAATATATAAATCATCCATCTTGCCCAAAGCGGAGACGACGGTTGATTGCTCATTAACTCATTCTCCTTTCATAATTGCAGCCGATTACCATAATCCGCGCTCACCCATCGCTTTAATAATTCGGTTCACTGCAACTACCATTATCAAGGCAATAACAGATTGGAATAAGCCGAGTGCTGTTGTATAGCTATACTGCAAATTAATTAATCCGCGCGTATACACAAACGTACTAATAACTTCCGCCACGCTTGTAACGGCATCGTTGCGCAATGCGTATATTTGCTCAAAGCCGACATCCATCATATTGCCCACCTGCAAAATAAGCAGAATTGCAATCGTACTGCGAATACCAGGCAAAGTAACATGCCAGGTTTGTCTCAATCTGGTAGCGCCATCAATTTTGGCAGCTTCATAAAGCGTCGGGTCAATCGAAGACATCGCCGCCAAATAAAGAATGGTGCCAAAGCCGGCTTCCTTCCATATGCCAGATACAACAAAGCTGACGGGCCACCAAAACTTATCTGCCATAAAGTATATAGGCTCCATGCCAAAGCCTTTTAACAGAAAATTGATAAAACCAGTTGATGGCGATAATAAAGCGATTACAATACTGCCAAGCACAACCCATGAAATAAAATGCGGAATATAAAGTAAATTTTGCAACGTTCGTTTGTACCATTCCACCCTCACTTCATTAAGCAGCAGTGCCAGTATAATCGGTACCGGAAAAGCAAATACCAGCTGATATAAATTCAGTAAAAGCGTATTTTTCATTACAATATAAAACTCTTTACTTGCAAACAGCTTTTCAAACTGCTCAAATCCTACCCAGGGACTGCCCAAAATGCCATCTGCCAGACGATAATTTTTAAATGCAATAATTTCGCCAAACATAGGCGCATATTTGAATACAATTAAATAAAGAGCTACCGGGACAAGCAACATATACAAAAAGCGATTACGTCTAAACTCCTTGCCCCAGGAAAATTTGGTTTTAAAATTTTTTTCTTTTTTATTCTGGCTTCTTTTTCTCTTGGCTTCATAAGCCTCAACAGTCGAAGCATTGTCAATCACTTGCTTCATATTTTCCCTCCTTCCTTCTGTCTCAAATCCAAACCATTTCCTCACAATTCATTCCGTACCGACTGCCGCCCATGTCATTGCCGAACCTGCCAGACCACATTTATCAGCAAGCAACTGGATTGATTTCTACGCTAACATGCCAACATTTCGAGCGAAATCCTCACTTTTTACGAAGCTATTCCTTATCGGTAAATTGCTGTATTCTTTTTTTGCGATGCTACTCTTTTTTGGTTTATGATCCTATTTTCCGTTGATTATTGGCACAAAAAAAGATCGTGCAGCCCTATACAGCTACACGATCTACACGATCTTCTTTCACTTCAACACGGCTATCACCCTTCATTATTGAAGCTTTCCTCCATACCTCTATCATGTCTTAGCTCCACTATCTTTCTACTAACCATCTCCAGTCTGTCTTTGATTAATATCCGCTCGGCATAGCTTTTGGGAATCTGGTCATACCCATAATGCACACCAGCCAAGCCGCCGGCAATAGCGGCGATTGTGTCCGAATCTCCACCAAAATTGGCGGCTTTCTGTACAACTTCGGAGAAGCTTTGTGAAGTCATCACGATATACAATACCCAGCGAAAAGTATCTACTACAAAGCCGCTCGGTTCACAATCCGGTTCTGTCGTCCAAGTCTCCTCATATGCCGTTGCCTGCACTTCCAGCCTAACTGCATCCTGAAGAGCAGCTTGTTCATTTATCATTCGAAATACAATTCGATTATACATTTCACAGGCTTCACTGCTCCGCTCATCATAATGAGTCATTTTCGATTGTAAACGGGATATATTATTAACCTCGCTAAGCTTTGTGTAGCTAAGGGCAACCGGCAAACAACGCATTAACGAGCCATTGCCTGCGCTTTGTCCCAGATGCTTATGGGCAAGTTCAGCGGCAGCGTACCAGTCTCCTTTATAATTGCGAAATACCTGTCTAATAATATTACCAATATCTTTGGGATCAGATTGATGCCATTGCAAGAACTGTCTTCCTATAGCATCTATTGGTGCAGATGGCTGATCAAGAATACCTTCAGCTACACATAGGGTCATCATCGTATCATCCGTTACTTCGCCAGCTTCCAGTTCCCACACTCCGCCACCAATTATATCTGTTAAATAATTATAGCGACTGCGAACTGCTTCCCGACTCATAAACTCTGTCGTTCCACCTAATGCATCGCCAATGGCAACACCATATAAACCTCCCTTTATCCTGCTTTCTAATTCCATTGTTGCTCCCTCCCTACTACTTTTTCCTGGAATGCACTAATTATGTTCCATTATTGATTAACATGAATATCCGCCAATCTTTCTAACGAATGCAGCGTGTAGCTGACTAGCTCTGAAATATCATCCATTTGCTCCTCAGTAATTTTGCGATGAAATAGCAATTCTGCCTTTGTTGAGGGTTTCGATGCCATCCCGTCCTCCCAGATATACCTTAATGTTTGCCTCAATTTAGCGGCATCCTGCCAAACCGTATACAATTTGTTGGCGATTTCCTCGCATTGACGCTCCGCATCCGTAACATTCAAATGGAAGGATATAGTCAGCCTGCAGCCTGGCTCCACGCCCTGCTGCTCCAAAATTTCTGCTGCCAATTCCTTGAGAGAAGCCTGCAAACAAATTTCTGCTTGAATACTCGGCGCCCCATTCAAATAGAACCTTAACTTAAACTCCCTGCTCATATCAGCTAGCTCAATCGTATCCTTGCGAGCAGACACCGTAATCGCTTGCTCTATATTATCAAGATCATAAACCTCATTTTCGAAGGCAACTTTCAAATTATCAAATACTGTTGGATCAAACATCAACTGTCCCTGTCCCCTTTTAATAGCAATCTGCCCCTATTTGTGCTCCATTGCAGCCATTGCCCAATGTTAACGAATTTCTCCAGCCTGCTCAATACAGACTCTACCTTCTCAGCTCTTTCTTCTAAACTGCCTTCAAGTATAATGAACGGAATTCGCCGCTCTTGCAGATCAGCTATAATTTGCTTCTGGAAAATTTGCCTTTCCATATCACCTGAACGGTCCCATGTATCATCATAAGGAATATCGGCATCGCATACAAATACAAAATCATAACGGGCAGCAGCCTGATTAGCCAGTTCAGTAAGACGGGGATGTGCCTCCCCATGATAATATTGCCCAAACATAAACGTCGTAACAGCATTCGTATCTGTAAATAAGTATCGATTAGCGCGCTGCAGCATTTCTTCTTCACGTTGAATATGCCCTTCTGCCAATTCCACCAGCTGCTCCTTTGTCAGCCTTCGCTCTACCTGATGCTTCTCCCAAAATTCGCGTCCATATTCAGGCATCCAGACGGTATCAAACCGCTCTGCCATATAAGCAGTCAATGTAGTTTTTCCTGTAGACGGCGCCCCCAAAAATACAACATTCATAATCAAATCCCGATAAACAAGAGGATGAACAAACAAACGTTGCAAAAAAGGTTTTTCCCGCACCAGCGTACCTGACACCGGATAACGTTCCCTCTTCATATCTATCACACGATTCTCTGCTCCAAGCGCTTCGCTCATATGCTCCCCATATGGCTCACTGCTGTAAAAATGAGTAATTCGCTTGCCCTCTAATAGAGCTAGCACATAATCCTCCTGCAACTTTTTTATTTTGGGCGTATAGCCGGTTTCCTCAGGCCCATTCCACGCCTCCAAAACTTGAACTTCAGGATAAAGCCTTTTAATCCATCTTGCTCTTACTGATAAAGGTATAGTCGTTGTGCTTGGACAATCATAAATAATAACTGTTACTTCATCCATTTCTTTTAGAGCCGTTTCAATAACATGCTGGTGTCCTCGATGGAAAGGAGCGTATTTGCCTAATGCAAGTCCTCTTCTTATCTTCTCTACATTTCGCTGATTAGCATCGGTACCTTTATTTTCAATCGGATGCATAGCTAGCCCTCCTTATTTACGCTAGTCATTCTTTTATTTCATTTCAATATTCGTTTTTGCTGCAAGCCATAATTCTTTCTCCACGATAACCATCCCATTGTTGCAATTCCCAAAAAAACAACATACAAGAATGTCAACGTATACAGTTCCTTATAGGCATACATACCAATTGACAATATATCGACAATGATCCAACATAACCAGTTCTCCAACACTTTGCGCGATAATAGATATTGTGCAATCAAACTTAGCGTTGCAATAAATGCATCCATATAAGGGATAGAAGCATCTGTATATTGTTGCAGCAAATACCCCCATAAAGTAGATACAGCAACTAGCAGTATAATGAGACTCCGCCTGGTTCCTCTTGTTATTTTGCGTGTAGGACGAACCTTCGCTGTCCCTCTATTCGTTAGCCATATTATCCATCCATAAATACTTAATATGAAAAAGACAACTTGCAAGGTCATATCCGCGTAAAGCTTTACCTCCCAAAACATATAAAAGAAGCATGCTACATTAATAAGACCGGCAGGCCATGCCCATATGTTCTCTCTTGCCGTCAGCCAAACGCTAATTAAGCCTGTCACCGTAGCAATGATCTCAAGTGTCGTCGACGAGGTTGCATACGCAACTCCAAGCATAACTGCCATTAATGTTAAAATAACATAAGGTTTATTCATCACTATCTCTCCCCTGCAAAGTAAATCCATCTTTTACTCCTCTATTTACTAGTAAGTCGAATCTGAGTAGTAATTAATTAACATGCCACAGTTTTCTCAATATAGTCACTTCAATTATATCATTACGACAATATCAATTGCGATAAAGAGAAGCCTAGCTGTATATAGATAGCTGAGGCACATAATCTGTAAAACGGTAAAGTTGGGCTGCTCGTTGAGAGTATTGATTGGACTGCTTTAATTCACCGTCATGCCCACGTACTTCCTCAATAAGACCCTGTCGGCTTCTTGTTGCCGTTATTTTGCGAATAAAGTTCTTCTCTTCAAAGGAAGGCACAACGGTCTGAATAACCTGATACAATTCCCCTATCGTAAACTCCTCCGGCAAAAACTCCTTGGCAATCGTCGTCGTCAACATTTGGCGTTGAATCTGTTGAAGAGAGTCAAGCAAAATCTGCCTATGGTCAAAAGCAAGCTCCATCTTTAGCGCTTCTTCTACAGAAAATAAACGAACATCTGCGGCGTCATCTGCTGCCTTGCGCTTCTCCAAATACTTCTCATTCACAAGAGCAACAAATGCATGCGATATAATCCAGCCACGCGGATCCCGATCAGGCGTACTGTAAGCATTAAAGTATTCGATATGAACACCGTCTACTCCAGTTTCCTCTGCTAATTCACGTTTGGCACAATCAAGCAATGTCTCCTTTTCATTTGAAAAGCCGCCGGGCAAAGCCCACTGTCCAGCAAACGGCCAGCCTTTGCGTTCGATTAACAAAATCTCCAATTGCCGATGCGGCAAGCTTTTCTTTTTAGTAGAACGAGGAGATGATGTAATCGTAAAAATGACAATATCTGCGGGTGCTCCATCTGGTGTTCGATATTTGCCTGCATCGTAATTGAAAGCATTCTCTGTAAACTGATCCATTTTCCTCACCTGCCCTGCCTGTTTATAAAGCAACTTGCTTATTTAATAATGTCATTTTGACATATTAAAAACCAGAAGTCAACTGCTGGCAATAAAAAAATCCCCCTTGTCATAAGCAAATATCCTGTACTCCAAATTGTTTGGAGAAAAATATTCGCATGCAAGGGGACGCTATTACGTTTTTAATACCAATGCTGGTTTTGGCATCTATTTATTTTTTTGTATTTTTCTCAAACTCCTTTTGGAAGGCTTGCAAATCATAGCCTTTGAAGGCCATTTCCAATAGCTGCGGCAATAGAGTTGGGCTGCAGGCGAAGCTTGGCACACCCAGCGCTGCCAGTCGCTTTGCCATCTGCTCGTCATAATAAGGTCTGCCGCCATCTGCAATCGCAAGCAAGCTAATAACAGTAACACCGGATTCCTTCATCTCTCTAATCCTGTTCACTAACCCGGCTCTGTTTCCGCCCTCCTCCAAGTCGGAGATTAAGAAAAATATCGTTTTAGATGGATTTTCAATAAATTGCTGACAATAAGCAACCGATTTATTAATGTCCGTTCCTCCACCAAGCTGAATGCCAAATAACAAATCAATCGGATCATCCGATTTCTCCGTCATATCAATAACTTCCGTGTCAAAAGCAACAATTCTTGTTTTGATCGCATTCATACTTGCCAGAATACAAGACATAATCGACGAGTAAATAACCGATTCACCCATCGATCCGCTTTGGTCAATATCAACGATAACGGTCCAGTTATTCATGCGGTTCGCACGATCAAAAAAATAAAAACGTTCCGGTATAATCGTGCCCAGCTGCGGATTATAGTTCTTCAAATTTCGATTAATTGTATATTTATAATCGATGGCCGCCGCCGATGGAATGGGAGAATGCTGTTTTTTGTTGAGTGCTGCCGTCACTGCCCGCCGTATGTCATTTTCCAACAGCTTATTAATCTCTTCAACGATTTTTCCGATAAACTTGCGCACGCTCTCCTTGGAACGCTTTGGTATATGATCCTTAAGCATCATCATCGTTGAGGCAAGATTCACGTTGGGCTCCAAATTATCCAGAATCTCCGGCTCAAATATAAGTTGCTTCAGCCCTTTTCGTTCAATGGCATCATTCTGAATAATCGATACCATCTCCTGATCAAACAAGGAGCGAATATCGCCAAGCCACTTGGCGATTTTGGGAGAAGAGGGGCCTTTGCCGCCTCCTTGTCCAAATCCTCCCTCATTTGTCTGATTGTATAACGCAGCCAGCGCCTCATCCATAAGCTGCTGTTCAGGAGAAAGCTCACATGCACCGCCTGATCGACTTTCCAGCATACCTTTGCTGTCCTCGCCAAGGATAAGCCGCCAGCGAGTAATCCGTTCTTTTGCAAGCTCCTCCTCAGAAGCAGTTAAGACATTATCCTCCGATGCTGTATCCCACTGTTCCATAGAAACGCACCTCCTTTGCCAATACACTGTTCCCTTCACCAGCTGACCAGCCGCATCGTTTTAACCATCTGCCATGTTGGCTTCTATATATCATCAAAATCAAAATCATCCAATTCCGAGAGCATCTCTTGCTCTTCTTCTGAGGTGGCGCGATTAAGAATGTCACTGACCTGTTCAGCATGGAGACCCCAAACCTCTGCCAGATTCTCGGCAATATCACTGCGCTCCTTGGCAGTAAAGGACACGAAGCTGCGACGAAGAAATACTAGTGCCCGCTTGAACGCTTCATTATCCAGCGTATCCAAATATTCGCTAAGCTTCTCCCACAAGCTGATTCTGGCAATTAGCGCATACTTGTTCTTTAAGGCAAGCCCTTCAAACCATGCCGCACCCAAGTCTGCCGGAATCCCCTTTGAAAGCCGCCGCTCCACTTCAGTAGCAAGCTGTTCATTGCTGATCAAGCCTCGCTCCAGCAAAATTGCTGCTGCAAAGCCGGATACTTTTGTATTAATATCATCACGCTCAGACAACTCCAGCAATAACGCAATCCAGCGTTCGCCATCCGTAAACTCATGATTAATCGACGCCTCATTAAGCATCGTCATCGCTTCAATAACTGCTCCTGCCGCTTTATTATCACAGCTGCAATGATCCGGCATAATAAGACAAGCCCGTAAAAACAGCTGCTGCACAATTGGAACAAGCGGGCTGTAATCAAGCCGGCGAATACTGCCATAACGAATAACAGCGGACAAGCTATGTACGGTATGGGCAATTTCCTTGACCGATACCGCATCAACAGCCAATCGTTGCAAAGCGGCAACCGCAAGCTCAACTGATTCCGGCATGCCACAGAGACAAGCATCCTCAATTATTGCAGCTGCACCATCAATCGTCTGACTCTCATCAATTCTTTCTTTGAGAGCAAAGGCAGCTGCCAACTCAACTGTCTCTCCTCGCAATGCCGATTCTACCAATTGAATCTCTGCTTCAACTGTCCAGCACATATTCCAATGCTCTGCCCAGGTCGCCTTCGCCTGATCCGTGCGCTGCTTGGCTGCATAGCTAATTCCAAGCATCTGCAGCCGATGCAAAAAGAAAGAGCGTGACAAATCCAAAAATGCCGCTTCTTCCGACTTTACACGCATATTTTCACGCAGATCAAGCTCCAGCGTTTGAGCGACCGTCGTTTTGTATTTCTCCAGCTTCAGCTGTTTCAATAAACGATAGAAGTCAGCTTGTATCGAAGTACGACTAACGCCCTCAGGCAAATTGCCAAGCTTAGTGCCAATTTCGGTATCAGCAGCCGCCAGCGCAATTTCTGAAAAATGGCCATGCCCGATACATGTCACAGCACTATCCCTCAAATCGCGCAAGGAAGGGATCGAAAAACCTTTCATCGAGGCAAGAGATTGACTGAGGCGAACGGCTTCTATTACCGATGCGGCTGAAGCCATATGCCCGGCTTTTCGCTGAGCGTCTGCTATTTTTGCCATATAAGCATAGGCTGTATGCCCGGGATCGCCCATTTGCAGACTATCCCAAAGCAGCTCATAATAGGCAGGCGCCTTGTTGCCTGCGCCATATCCTGATCGGGTTGATAGACGATAATATGAATAAGGCATTAAGGTAGATTGGGAAGGAATCGATGGCAGCTCTGCCACCTCCGCCTCAGTTAACGGTGTAATTTCCCGCAAACCATCAACATGATATGCCCCTGTGACAACAACAATTTTCTCAGGTGCGAATCCTTCTTTTATAGCCTTTTCGATTTGGTATTTCATATAGGCCTCGCGCAGCATATTTTCAGCTTCATCATACGGTTCCTTACCCGATACAGCGCGCAGTTCGCTTCCATATGCAGCGGCTCCCGCCATATAGGCGCCGGAGCTCATATTATGCTCAAAATGGCGCTCCCAAAACGTTTCCTGACTGTCCTCTCCCGTCACTTCGGCAATATGCTGTGCTGGAGAACGTGAAGCAGAAGCATCCGTTTTCGTTGCTGCCTCTCCAGAATCTCCTGCCTCAGTCGGACCTATCCGCTGATTGACGCTGCCCGCTTTGCCTACTTTGCCTGCTTTGTCAACTTTGTCGGCTCTATCCGCTTCATCCGCCTTGTTCTCCACTATGTCCGCCGCTTCCTGCTCCAACTCATACTGCTCTCGCAATGCTCTCTGCTGCTCTATTGCCAAAAACACAGAGGAGGGCAAGTCGATCAGTCGGCATTCGCGTCCACGCTCATGCGCCCATTTAATCGCTTGATACTCAGGTGAATAAACTGCAAACGGATATAGAATAGTTCGAATTGGCACCGTCTCGCTGTATGCCATAATAGCAATTGGAGGTTTTGTCTCTTTGGCACAAATATGAACAAGCTGATTGGTCAAGTCGCTGGGGCCTTCCACCAACACGATTTCTGGCTGTACTTGATTGAGCAATTCCAGCAAATGCCACGAGCCTGCGGGGGACAAATGCCGCACACCGAATAGTATTGGCTCGCTCACTATCGATTCAACTCCTTGCACTCCTTGTACAAGCCTCGCCACTTCTCACCGCGCTTCTTCAAAATATTTTCCAAATATTCCTTAAACGCCATGCTGTCTTTATCTTCATCCTTGACAACAGCTCCTTGCAGTGCCGCCGCCAAATCATAATCAGTAATTTCCCCATTTCCAAAGCCGCCTGCCAGCGCCATACTGTTCGCCAGCAAAGAAATTGCTTCAGCTGTAGACAATACGCCGCTTGTCGGCTTCAGCTTCTGCTTGCCATCAAGCGTAACCCCGTCACGCAACTCGCGGAATATCGTGACTACCTTTTCTACCAATTCATCGCCAGGCAACTCCGCCTGCAAATCCAGACTGCCAGCCAATTGCTCAACTCTTGTTTTTACAATATCTATTTCTGTTTGAATATCAGCTGGAGAAGGCAGCACAATAATATTAAACCGCCGCTTCAACGCTGCTGACATCTCATTGACGCCTTTATCACGTGTATTGGCAGTAGCAATTACAGCAAAGCCCTTCTTGGCTGGCAGCTCGTAGGACAATTCGGGTACACTGATTCTTTTCTCGGATAAGATAGAAATAAGAGCATCCTGCACTTCAGAAGCACAGCGTGAAATCTCCTCAAAACGAGCAATCGTACCACTTTCCATCGCACGATAAATCGGGCTTTTCAGCATTGCCTCAGTAGACGGTCCTTGTGCAATCAGCATCGCATAGTTCCAGGAATAGCGAATTTGCTCTTCTGTCGTCCCTGCTGTCCCTTGAATAACCTTCGTGGAATCACCATTGATAGCTGCGGTCAAATGCTCCGACAACCATGATTTTGCCGTGCCTGGTTCACCGATTAACAATAATGAGCGATCTGTCAGCAAGGTTGCGATTGCAATCTCTACCAAACGATCATGACCCAAATATTTGGGAGTGATCGCTACACCGTTCGCTTCTCCGCCGACGATATATTTGAGCACCGATTTGGGCGACATGCTCCAGCCCGCTGGAATCGGATCTTTTTCTGCTGCAATTAGCGCATCAATTTCTTTTTGATATAAAGCCTCTGCCGGCAAGCGTTGAAATTCAGTCGCAGTTGACATCTTCAATTCCCCCTCTAATTCAGGCTGTAGATTAACTGTTCATACAACATGAGCACAAAATTTAATCGTCACTACAAACAAAAATGGACTTCCGACCACTGTTGTATGAAATTCAAGATGTCCACAGTTAATCGACAGCACCTACTTATTTTATTTTACCAATAGTCAGGCATTTCGCCGCTTTGCATACGTTTAATCGTGCTTTCCAGACGAGCACTTGTATAGTAGCGGCTTTGCAATTGCTTCTGTTCAGTCAACTGCAGCAGACGCTCCAATACAGCGATCGTTTCTTCCAGACTTAGTTGCAGCTGCTTGCACAAATATTGCAAATTGTACGCCTGATATTTCTTGTGCTGGAACAGTCCTGTAATATAGTCTAGCAAATCCGTTTCACCTAGACGTCTGAGCGCAATCAGCGGGATTTCCGAGTAAAGATCCTTGGCGCCAAGCAGAAAATGTTCCTTGAGCAGCTCTGAAGTAACAGGATCATTCACATTCATTAATCCCATTAACATGACATCGTAGTGCTCACGTCCCTGATCCAGAGTAAAGCCGCTAATCGTATAGCGAAGCTGCTCAGACAGCAGTTTATACTTTGCTGCTCCTCGAACTGCCGGATTAACCAGCAATTCGATCCAACGCGGATCAAGCTCCTCGTATAAAGGAATGCCTTCATCATGCTTGAATCTCAGGCCGCCATCATAGTTTGAGCCGTGAAAACGATAGGCTTCTTTCTCGTTGCGGTAAACGACATACATAAGAGCTGCTACAAGTATTTCTGCTGTCTCTGCCTTATAAAGAAACGGAGAAAACTGCTCAAAGACCTCTGCAGCAGGACGGCTCAAAAGCGCGGCACAAAATCCGGCATGCAAATACGGCAAGCCGCATGTTTCATATAAGTTTGTTGCCATCGAAACGATCTGATCATTTTTTTGCAACACCATACCGCCGGCAAGCACAAAATTGACCTCACGGATTAAATCTCGCTTGTAGCCGCGACCTAAATTTAATATATCGCCGCTTTTCTTCTCTTTTGCAGTGGACAGCTGCTTCTTGCGTGCCCCCATTTGCTTAAACACTTCCACCAATTTATCCGAGGATTTGTTGGTAGACATAAACATAAAATGATCCAGTATTTCTTTATTTTTCTGTTCAATCTCCAGCACCTTGGATTCAGAAGCCGGAACGCTCAGCACGGAAGCAAGCAATTCCTGCAAACTATCAGCTATTAAATCAGAAACATCATCACCTGTATCGCCAAACAAATAACCGCATACTTCACCCGGACGCTGCTTGGCATGGCTTAGCCAAAAATCTCTATTATCTACATCCTGCAAGGCATACAAAGAAGAGTAAGCTGCTTCGCGAGCATCTCCTTTTTCCTTCTCAGCCAGCTCCATCAGCAGTACCGCATTGCTGCTGTCATACTGCAAGGCATGAATCGCCGCATTCCGAACCGCTGCCGAGCTTCCATCTATCAAGCTCAAATAAAAGCTGTTCTCGCTTTCCTTTGCCAATCTTTGAATCACTTCAACACGACGAGCCATCTCGCGCTTGCCTTTCGGATCAAAGCCCTCCTTCAGTAGGGGAATTACACTTCGATCCCCGCTTGCCAAAATATCGACTACCAAGTCAGCCATTTCTGCGAAATTATCGCCAAGCCCTGTTATTAAAGCCCTGCGCAAGCGAAAGTCGGATAGGGCTGGCATTTTGGCATCAAACGCTGTTTTTACAACTTCATATCGCCCCGAGCCCTTCTCAGTAAGCGCCTGCTTTAACCCATGCAGCTGACTATAGCGTGCCTCAACATAATCACATCCGATAGCCTTGTCAGGCAGCTCTTTCCGCTCTCCGGCTACTTCTGTTGCACCCTGTGTATATAAAACAGCATCAATTAAAGCTAAAGCATCCAATAACGCTGTTGCGGTTGATGTACTTTTCGATTCACGCAGCTGATTTACCTGTTCAGCAATTTTTTTAAAGATGGGTGCGGCTCCTGCTGACTGTTCAAATTGCTCAATTGCACGCTGCAATCGAAAATCCTCGCCAATCATATTCGTACCTGCTACAGCACAATTATATAAACGTTCCTGCAGCTCATAAAGTGCGGCAATACTCATATCACTTCTCTCCCTTCCTGATTCGGTTTAGTACAACAAGCGAATAATTTGTTGCTTCGTTATAATGGAATAAGGCTGCATCGCCATTCTTTTCGATTTCATATCATAGTAAAGCATGCCAAACAAAGTTTGCCCGCTTAAAAACGACTTGTCAGGAACAAACTCCAACAATTCAGTTGTTTGATCTTTAACGGGATCTTCCATATCTTTCAGCAGCAATGTTTTCCCCTGATCGTCAACAAGCACATAATCTTCCCCTGATCTGGCTATTTGGCTGAAACGAATCATCACTCCTGCATAGTGGTCAGACAATGTGTTTTTTATTTGATTTTTTACCGTTTTGGCAGCAGCAGCAATATCAGGATGAGCGTTGGCGATAATATCTGCCAGATCAGCTTCAGTTACATCACGCAGCTGGAACTCTTCCCAACGAACCCGCTTATTCAAATCGCCTGGATAGCAATACATCTCCTTTGCATCAATTGCGCCAAAAGTAGAATCGTCCTGCTTCACCCGCTTAAGCGCTCTTAGCGGACGATAATTAATCGTTCTGCTAATTGTTCCGCTGCCAAGCTCCGCCCAATAACCAGTATCGATATATTCTCCGCGCGCCTCATCAAAGTAAATAGCAAACGCCAGCTGTACCTGTGTGCTATTCTCCTTGTACAAGCCAAGCTGCTTTAATTGCGCTGTATTCCATACATTGCCGATGCTGTCATAAAGCGTGGAATCCTCCACTTCAATCTGTCCCTCATCGAGCTTTTGCCCAAAAAACTGCCTCACTTTTTTAATCAGCGCATGCAATTGAATACAATACCTGACCATCTGCGCATAACGTTCGCTTTCCTGCTCAGGCTGCTCCTTTACCGCTTCCAATTCCAAAATAATCCGCTTTAACAGCACTTGCGGGCCCGGCAAATAATAATCGCCAAGCTGCTTTGCCAAATCCTTATATGTAGTAAGGGAATTGCCGCTGATTGCACCGAAACCGGCACTAATCAAATCCTGTACACACTGCTCAGCCAAATCAAGACCCTCTAGTTGCTTCTTCATTTTCTTCGCAAGTGCTGCTTTGTTCACTTTTGGCGGCTCGCCCGATTTCTTCTTCTCTTCTCTTGCATCTCTTTTATCGCGTTTCTCAATAACTGCCTCTGGCACTTCACAGCTGCCAAACTCCTTGTCAGCCAAAATCTCCATCAATAAAGCTAACCCATGCTTGCACGGAAACTGACGGCTTGGACAACTGCATGAGAAAACCGGCTGATCAGGATTTACCGCATCAACGTACGTTGAATAATTCGATTTGCCGCTTCCCTTGCACTCACCCATATAAAACAAACCATCTTCTGATTTAAGCAGCTCAACAAAGCCACCCTTCTGGGAAATCTTCTTGGCATTTGTAACTGCCGCAGCATTGGGAGCCAGCATGCTGATTAAATCTTCTGTCACTGTAAACATCATGTACCTCCTAATCAAACCGATTCAAATTGGATAAGCTAAATTTCATTTAAGAGGTTCAGTATAGCCCACATTCGAACACTTTGTATATTCGTCAAAAGTCCAAATTTCGAGCAATGACCGTACTTCTACAACCTTTCATACGATGCGGCAAGACAAAAAGTTTTATCTTTATAAAAACAGGAACATACGTTCTTTTATTTATTATAACAGCTACTTTTACAGACAGCAAACTCAGAATAAAACCTTGACTGCAATAATAAAAAAAGCAATCTGAATAGCTCTTTCGGGCTAATTAGATTGCTTTTTACTATATTTCCTATTTCAATAATTACCCTGCATAAATTCTCTGTTTTCTTTCAACTTCGCAATATCGTAACCGGTTGGATTTTGGAAAACACGCAGTCCGAAGGTTGGTGCCACTGCAAGTATATGATCAAAAATATCCGCTTGTACTGACTCGTACACGCCCCAGTTCGTATCGTTGCTAAAGGCGTAGATTTCTAGCGGCAGCCCCGTATCTCCCGATGCCAGCTGTCTCACTATAAGCGTCATGTTTTGATGTATTTTGGGGTGATGCTTCAAATATTGCTGCACATATATTCGGAAAACCCCTATATTCGTTAAGTTTCTGCCATTCACTTTACTTTCCGTATTAATCTGGTGTTCTGTATTATAGGTATTGATCTCCTCTACTTTGGAGTTAATATATTCCTCAAGAAAATGAATTTTTCGAAACTCTTCCAGCATCCCGGATGTACAAAAGGCAATACTGTTTGTATCGATAAAAATACTTCGTTTAATTCTTCTGCCGCCAGATGATTGCATCCCCCGCCAGTTTTTGAATGAATCAGAGATTAGCGCATAGCTTGGTATCATTGTAATCGTCTTATCAAAATTCATGACCTTTACTGTATTCAAAGTAATATCGATAACATCACCGTCGGCATTATATTTCGGCATCTCAATCCAATCGCCGACACGCACCATATCATTCGAGGTTAGCTGCACTCCCGCCACCAAACCAAGGATCGAATCCTTGAAGATAAGCATTAGTACAGCCGATAAAGCACCTAATCCGCTTAAAATAATTAACGGGTTCTGACCGAGCAGATTTGAAAAGACTACAATCCCGCCAATAATAAACAGGATTATTTTAGCAACCTGAATATAGCCCCTGATCGGTCTTATTTTGGATACTTCAAAAGTCCGATATATTTCATCAAAGGTATTAAGCAAAGCATTCATAACCATAATCGAAACAATAATCATATAGATAATCGACGCTTTTACAATAAGCGGCTGATAGGTTGGGAATAGTGAAGCTGCATAGTAAATAATAATTGCCGGCACCAAATGGGACAGCTTATGAAATACTTTTTTTTCTAAAAATATATTATCCCACTTCACTTTATTGCTTTGAATAACGCGGATAATAAGCTTCAACACAATTTTTTTAGCTATAAAATTTGCGACAACACAACCGATAGCTATTAAAACTATCATAATAATGTTAGACATATAAAGGGTTGCTGTTCCGCTCATACCTAAATCCTGCAGTTTTTTCTGAATAAACTTCGTCTGTTCACTCATTACATTGTTTCCCAGCTGATCTTTAAAAAAATTCATTACTTCCTCCCTGCTTGTGTTTATTTCTCTCTACTGTTTATTTCTCTATAATAAAGGAGTTAAATTTGTTATGCAAAGTGCAATCGTATCTCTATATGAAAATACAAAAAAAGAATGCTGCCTTACGCTGAACGCTGAAAGCAACATTCTGAAAAAATATGCTTAGGACAAAGCACGCTCACTCTCACCCTGTTTTTCTCTTCTGCCAGGCCAAAATGCTTTCTCTCCCAAAATGGCTGTAATCGCCGGGACTAGAAATGGCCGAACAATAAAGGTATCCAGCAGAACACCAAGCGCTGTTATTAAACCAAATTGCATCAGCACCTGTAAAGGCAAGGTCGACAAAACAGCGAATGTAGCCGCCAGAATAAGCCCTGCCGAAGTGATAACTCCGCCTGTTTGCGCCACGCCTTCCTTGATCGCTTGCTTGAGCGGCATCTGCTTGCTCTTCTTCCAGATACTCGACACCATAAAAATATTGTAATCTTCTCCCAGCGCGATAAGGAATACAAACGTATAGAGCGGGATAGCCCCCTGCATAGCCTCGACTCCAAATACATAATGGAGGATAAGCCAGCCTAATCCAAGTGCAGCGGCGAACGAAAGCAGTACCGTTGCAATCAAGTAAATGGTAGCCGTAAGCGAACGCAAGTACACAAACAGCAGTATCGCAATCAAAATAATAACTAGCGGCATCACAACACTGCTATCACGATTATTCACTTGCTTGGAATCATATTGTTCAGCTGTTTGCCCGCCAATCCATACACGCTGATCAGCTTCAGCCACTCCATTGCTAATCAGAGCCTGCTGAGCAGCACTGCGTATTTGCGGCACAGCAGCCATGGCCTCAGCCTGATACGGATTTTGGTGCAAAACTACTTGAAAGGCAGTATATAAATTGGATTGCTGGCCTTCTTGTGCTGCACCCACTTTGCCGACTGCCGGCATACTTTCAAGCGTCTCCCGAACAGCCTGCTGCTGCCTCTCCTTTGCTTCGCCATCCTCTGAATGAAGAACGACAACTGTCAATGGAGCAAGCTCTCCCGGCTCAGATGCGCTGCCGATCAGCTCAAAGCCCTCTTTGGAAGGCATATTATTCGGAAACGAGGAAAGCAAATCATATTTATATGGAATACTCAAAGTGAACAGTGCAAGTACAGCAAGCAATAAGGTGCTTGATATTGCCGTTGTCCATGGTCTGGTTACAACTAACCGTCCAACCCGGCTGCCGAATGTTGTCTCCGGATCTTTTCGTTTGTGTGTTTTTCCTGTTTTTTCTGTATACTCCCGCTCCATCTTCTCCGTACGTGGAATAAATGGTATGAAAGCCTTGCGTCCAATAATTGCCAGCAATGCCGGAACAAGCGTCAGGCTGGCAATTGCCATTATAAATATCGACAAGCTAAACGGTATGGCAAAACGCTGATACGCACCATACTTGGAGGCAAGCAATGCGAGCAGCGCCAATACAACTGTAAAACCGCTCATCGCAATCGCGCCGAAAGCACCGGAGAAAGTTCGCTTAATCGCCGCTTTATGATCCTCTGTCTTTATTAACTCCTGACGGAATCTTGTAATGAAGAACAAGCAATAATCCGTACCCGCTCCAAACAATAGCACCGTCATAATCGCTGTTGCTTGAGAATCAACAGTAATCCAATCATTCGAAGCCATCCACCCAAGCAGCGGACTAGTGACCAAATAGGCAAAGCCAACGCCGATTAAAGGAATAATGGCTAGTATTGGTGAACGATAGATAAGTAAAAGCAATACTAGTACAAGCACAACCGTAGCTGCCATTAGCACAAAGTCTGCATTTTTGAATAAATCGGTCGCATCCGTCAATATGCCTGCCGGTCCGCTTATTCTAACCTTCAAGGCATTCGTTTCAGCTATATCCACAACAAATGGATCAACATAATTAACAGCTTCAGGCAACTCCAGCTTTGATGCTTCCTCTTTAATCGCCGTCAAGCTATCCTTAATTGTTTCTGTCTGGGTTCCTTCTTCAAACAACAGGGGCTGGATCAATAGCTCCCCGTTAGGCGTAGTAACTGCCTCTAACGCCTGTGGCGGCATTTTATGTAATGGCATACTTTCAGTTAATGCCGTTAATTGCAGCTGCTCTATCTTTTCAGATAGCCCTTGCATGACAATATAGTCCTGCTCTTGCAATCCGCCCGCCTTATGCCATACTAATAATGCCGGAATCCCGGCAGAGCCTGGGAACTGCTCTTCGATCAACTTAGCGGCAACAATTGATGCCTCATTGTCGCTTAGATTCGGTGCATTGTTGCGTTCATGTTTTTTTACACTGGGCAACAAAACCGTAAGCAGTACAGCCAATATAACCCATACCGCCACTGTTATCCATTTGGATCGTTGCCCTGCTGTCAGTGCTGCTAATTTATGCATCTCTCATCCTCCATTCCCCTTCTTCGAATAATCCTTTACAATAGAAGAAGATCGTTTTTATAAACAACTTAAGCATTCAATTTATTCGTTCTCTGCTATGGCGTGTTTACAAACCCGCTTAGGGGCATCTTTCACTGTCTTTTCGCCCCCTGCTACGTTGCTTTTCTTTTATAATTATATATACCAGAAGGTTAATTAATCAACGGTTTTTTTACATCTATTTTATTTATGCTGGGAGATGCTCATTATGTCAAACACACCACAGAAAAGAAAACCTGGTCGTCCAAAAGCCAGTGAAACAAAACAAACGATGGAGCATATCTTGCAGACTGCTGCCAAAATGTTTATGTCGCAAGGATATGAGAACGTCTCCCTTGGGACAGTTGCCAGCATCTGTCAAGTAACAAAAGCAAGCATCTACTATTACTTTCATAATAAATCTGAGCTTTTCACCAAATCTGTTGTCTTTGTGCTTGCTTTTGCTAATGACCAAACTAGAAAACTGCTTAATGGAGAAGGCTCCCTGCAAGAACGTCTAATTAAAGCAGCCGTTGGCAGAATGCGCAATGTAGAAATAGAATTTGAAACAATGATGCGTGAAGCAACTCCCCATCTGACAGAGGAGCAAATAAAGCTTATTCGCGATACCGAACAGACAATTTATGTGACCATTGCTGCAGCACTTGAGAAAGCAATAGATGCTGGAACGATTCGATCATGTGATCCTTTGCTTGCCACTCATCTCTTTACAAGTATGTTAACATTACGCGGACGAGAACAATTTATGACGATTGCCCAAAGCATCGAACAGGCTGCCGTAGAAATCGTCGATTTGTTCATGCGGGGATTACGTCCCGACTAAATATTAAAGAAAGAGTGCCTCAGCAATTTTGCCAAGGCACTCCCTTCAATCAGGGCAATCCAGTTCTAGTTTTCTACCTTTACATCATCAAAATAATACGTTCCAGCAGCGGCTTCTCCTGAGCCGAATTTAATATATCCAACATCATCAGTGGATGTTTCCAATTGAGCATTATTCACGATTTTAGCATGGTCGACATAGAGGTCATAGCGATCTGTTATCGTATTTATAACGACTTCGATCTCATACCATTGATTGACATTATATCCCATTACTGGTGACCAGATCACTCCGTTATTGGCATAGATATCACCGCCGACATTAAAACCGATTTGCAATAGTTCTGCACCAGCAGTATTATCGATAAGCAACGATTTCCAATTTGTTTTATCAGCAATATTGATTTTGGCTTTTACAGTAACCATTCCGCTTGCCGCCGGTATCGCTTTCGAAGTTACGATATCCCCGCTGCCCGCTTTGTATACTCTGACACTTTTATTGACTGCGCTAGGTACATTTTCTACAGTAATTCCGGGGCTGCTGTTCCATCCGGCAGGAGCTTCTCCCTCATTTTGGCTATCAAATGAGTCATCTAGCAATATCCCGGATGGAGAGTAGAATATATTAGAAACAGCCCCTTGTCTGGTGATGTTTCCCGCATAATCATTGCTTACAAACAGACCGTTTCTACTATAATCGATAAATTGTATATTTTTCACAAATGAGGATGGGCTTGCTCCCTTTATAAGCGATTGCCGCTCCCCGCTGCCATTGTAGCTAATATTTTCAAGAACAACATCCTGTATGCTCTTCCCATCCCCTTCTCCCGGGAATCTTTCATCGGTTCTGAATTGGAAAATCATTGAATCGGCAGCGTTTCTGAAACTTTCAATCCGAATATCTTTAAACAAAATATTTTTGATTTCATTGCTGCCATTAGGCCAAAGCTTTAACACTCCGTTGAATTTATTCAGATCATATACTCCTTGCTGGGCAAGTACATCAATATTTTGTACCGTGATGCCCATAATGTCCGCATTTGCCGCAGTCCCTAACCCGAACAGAACAATATGAGCATCATCTCCCCAAAACACACTATTTCTAAATATATTGCCAGAGCCAGGACCATAATGGTACATGACCAGAATATCATCATTTGTTCGTACAAATACTCCCTCTACTAAACCATTGCTGCTGCCGCTCATATGGATGCCATCAGCATTAATTGTGCTGCCAAAAATATGAACATTTCGTACAATCGGCCGCTCAGAAAAATTCATCACAATCGTCCACATCGGCGAGTCTAGTATAGTAATGCCTTCAATTTTATTATCGCTCCCGCTAGTTAACCAAATTGCTCCTGCCCTGCTCTCCGCCAGAGTCGTCGGAAAATGGGTTAACTCGCTCGCATCCAATATCCCTCTGCCGCTAATCGAGAGATCATTCACACCATCAGCCATAATCGAGCCTTTCACGACAGCACCTGCCTCTATATACATAGAGTAATGATCCTGCGACAGAAAAAAAGATTCTCCCGCATGCCAGTTGCCATATTCGGAGGAAGATATCATTTGAGTAGCAGCATTGCCATCAACCGCTCGCTCATAACCTGGCATTGCACCTGCTATCGCTTTGTTCAAAGCCAGATTTACTGTACTGCCCACAGCATAAAGCTCAAATTCATTCACAAATGAGCTAAGAAAATCTCTCCCTGCTCCATTATTCCCCAACAGCATTAAACGAACATAACGCGCATCTGTTACAGGAATCGTTTTTGAGATTGTACCCGCTTCCATATTGCCGCGTCCATCATAGGCTAGCGTATACTCATCATCTTCATGTTTCTTTGTTTCGATATAATATTTTTGCGGATTTATTACTGCGCCGGGACCAACAGCCTTTCCTTGATTTAAAGTCAATCTATCGAGTGAATATACAGCTCCCAAATCCAGCTCAATCCACATGCCTCTTGGCAGCTCATGCACACCGGGCTTGAAATAATAAGTATCCTTGCCAGCAGGCAATCTTAAAGGAATGTTCTCATCCGGCTCAATCACATATACATTAGATGCGGTTTCCGATACAGCATTATCCTCAATCGGGTTAGTTACAATATGTAGAACATCCTCTTCCCAACTGTTATTAATACGCAGTACAAGCTTTCGTGGAGAGGACTCATTTTGTGTCAAAGAGAAATATAGTGTATTACCGGATTGCGCAGGTGTTATACCATAAGAGGTTGGTCTAAGATCATAAGACGCAATCGTTCCTGCCAGGTAGGTAACCTTCAAGTCTACTTTTCCGTTAAAATCGAAATTAACCATAGAAGAAGGAGCTTTCGAACCATCCTGATGACCAACATTCACATCATATTCGAATAAATCTGTCCATAAGGAATCGCCGGCTTTGCGAACCTGTACTTCAAACGTAGCATTAGCTCCCGTTCCAGCGGGGGGATCCCAAACGTTCAATGCATTGCCTCCCGCTGCATATGCAGTATCGCGCTCAGCTACTCCCCCTCCTACCACAAGGCATACCCCTAGAAACATAACTAAAATTGTACGAAAAAAGCGAATTGATTTGCCCATTGACATCATACATTCCCTCCTGTTCAATCTAGATAGTTATTGTCCTAATATTTTATTGAAAAGGGGCATGACAATCTGCCAGCCCCTCCAGAAATATTTACCTGTGAAAATGTCTAAAAATCTGCTTCCATCGGAGTTTTCAAACACTGTTTACTTTGTTTTAGCCCATTCATCGAGCTGTCTTTGCTTCTCTGCAATCACCTTATCCAAACCGGCTGCCTTCAGAGCCTCACGATACTTCGGAATATAAACTTCCGGATCAACAGAGCCGGATATAATCGCATCCTCATATTGTTTAGATACGTTAACTAAAGCTGCAACCTCGTTTTTCACCGGCTCTGAATCCCAGGCAAAGCCTAGTGCAATCGACTTATCTGCTTGATCATTGAACTCCTTGAAAGCAGCCCATTTATTCGGATCTTCGTTCGGAAACAGATACGTATTCATCTGATTGCCAAACATCCATGCCTCATTGCGGTATCCAACGGACATCGCATCATGACCCTCTGGATAATCAATGATCGTCTCCGATTTTTTCACATAATGCTTATCCTCAATCCCGAAATCCAGCATATTGATCAGCTTTTTGTCGCTATACAATAAATTCAGGAACATCATTGCTCTTTCCGGATCCTGTGATGTTTTGGATATCGTCAGCATAATCCCGCCAACAGTCACTGTTGTTGTATAAGGAATATCCAGCTGCTTCTGAACGACCGGGAATCCCCATGCCATAGACATCTCTGCATCCTTGCCCGGCTTCAGCTCTTGTTGAACAGCGAATGCCTTGCCAGCTTGCATCAATCCCCAATCCTTAACAGATACAGCATCTTTATTAATAAGTCCATCTTTGTACCATTTATGAGCAAGCTTCGCCACTTCCATATATTCCGGCACTTCTGTTTTATCGATAACCGTCAAAGAATCACTGTTTCTATCCAGCACGCCATAGCCGTCCCCCAATCCATCATACTGACCATTGAGCACCAGCGAGCCGACGTAACGAAGGTTTCCTTCAAATAATGGAGTAATTCCCGGTTCCTTCTCTTTAATCATCCGCAAAATCGGATCGAGATCCTCCAGTGTATGAATCTGATCGAGATCAATATTGTGCTTATCTACCAATGCTTTATTGAATAGAAAACCGTTAGCTCCAGCAACTTCTTTATTCGTAGGCGTTCCATAAACTTTCCCCTTTACTTTAAGGCCAGAAAGAACATCCTCTCCCAATGTTGCCACAATATCCTTGCCATGCTTAGCTAGCAAATCATCCAGTGGCAGATAAGCTCCTTTTGCAGTATTGCTGTAATATCCCAGAGTCGCCCCCGATACAATAAGATCGAACTTCTCCTGAGAAGCAAACATCAAATTTGTTTTCTCCAGCCATGTACCCCAATCAATCGGCTTCAATTCAATCGTAGCATTAATTTTCTCCGTCAAATACTCACTGATCGCATCCTGTACCTCTAATAAATCATCAGGTGTATCGCCAGGATACACAAGTGTGATTTTGTAAGGGTCCAGCTTTCCAGAATTGTCTTTTTCTTTCCCCTCTTCCATTGTTGGCGCTGGACTTGACTGCCCGTTCCCTTCCTGATTCGGAGCCGAATTGTTGCTGCCGCAACCCATAACTGCCATACTCATACTTAAAATAACAAGCATCGTACCAAATATCTTTTTTCCAAAATCTGACATGTTTACCCCTCCATCAAATGTTTGAATTTAACCTTTTACTGCACCGACAGTCAAGCCTTTAACCAAATATTTCTGAAAGAACGGGTATGCAATTGCAATCGGACCTACACCAATGATCGCCATTGCCATACGAACCGTTTCTGTCGGCATCTCTGAAAGAAGCTTTCCAGTATTGGAGTTTTGCGTATTGCTCTGCAGAAACTGAATGCTTAGTAATGTTTTCGTCATCAAATACTGCAAAGAGATTAAACGATCATTATAGATAAACACCAAACTGTTAAACCAATCGTTCCAATAGCCTAGTGTAGTAAACAAACCAATCGTAGCCAGCACCGGAAGCGATAAGGGCAGAATTAATCGGAAATAAGTCGTCCATTCTCCCGCTCCGTCTATTTGTGCTGATTCGATAATCGAGGACGGAATCGAGTTCGTAAAGAATGTTCGCATAATTAGAATGTAAAACCCGCTCATTAGCAAATTGGGAACCAACAATGCAAACAAGGTGTCTTTAATATGGAACAGGTTTGTATAGACCAGATACCAGGGAACCAATCCTCCATTGAAAAGAATAGTAAAAAACACGAAGAATGCAATTGTGTTTCTTTGCGGAAAATCTTTGCGTGAAAGCGGGTAAGCAAGCAGCGATGTAATAAACAGACTTGTCACCGTACCTGCTACTGTTACAACAATACTAATACCATAGGCATTAATTAGCCTGCTCGAATCATTAAACAAATAACGATAGGCATCCAAGCTGAATTTTTCAGGAAAGAAAGAATAGCCATTTGCCAAAATCGACTGCTCATCAGTGAAGGAAACGATCGTCACTAAAACAAGCGGAATTAGGCATGCAGCACAAGCTATTATAAAAAAGCAATGAATTAAAATTTGTGTAATCCTTGAATTTTCCTGGATATGATTATGGCTGTCTACTTGTATCGGCTTGACTGGTTTCACTTGTGTCTTCACTATATTGCCCTCCTTGCATCTGCTCTATGGCGTGTCTGATAACCCCGATGGGAGTCGATGTTGCCGAATTTTTGTTCCATGCAAGGCGTGTTGGTGAAGGCATACCGGGGTACGTCAAACCAATACAACGCAGCAGGGGGCAAAAAAGCAGTAGTAGATACCCCAAAGCGGGTTTTCAGACACAACCTAAAACAATGCATTCTCTTTATCAAATTTCCGAACAATCTGGTTAGCCAGCAGTACAAGAATAAAGCCGATTACCGACTGGAATAATCCTGCAGCGGATGACATACCGATATCTCCGGTTTGGATTAAAGCCCGGTAAACATAAGTATCGACCACATTGGTTGTCGGAAGCAGAATGCCTGTATTGAGCGGAACCTGATAGAACAATCCGAAATCAGCATAAAAAATACGACCAATTTGCAACAAAGTCATCACGATAATAACCGGTTTAATAAGCGGCAGCGTAATTCTTGTCATCTGCTTCCAGCGATTGGCTCCGTCTATCCTTGCTGCCTCATAATACTCGTTATTAATCCCCGTCATTGCTGCCAAATAGATAATGCTGGAATATCCGACATACTTCCATGCGTTGACCAGAATCAGAATAATTGGCCAATACTTGGCTTCCATATACCATGAGATTGGAGGAAGTCCCAGCTTTTCTAAAATTGCCGTATTAATAAAACCGTACTCCATACTTAGAAAGCTATAAACCAAGTAACCTACAATGCTGAAAGAAATTAAATAGGGCAGCAAGATAATGCTCTGATAGATGCTTTGCATATATCTTTTTTTAATTTCATTTAGCAGCAAGGCAACTAAAAGAGCGAATACAAGGTTGAATATAATAAAAACCGCATTATAGAGCAGCGTATTTCTTGTAATAATATAAGCATCCTGTGTATCGAAAAGAAATTTGAAATTTTTAAAGCCTACCCAGGCACTGTTCCAAAGTCCTTTTGCATAGTTAAAATCTTTGAATGCAATGATTGTTCCAAACATGGGCAAGTAATTATTAATTAACAAATACAGCAATCCCGGTAAAATCATAAGCCATAACGATTTGTGCTTTATTAATGTTTTGGGCATCTAAGCTTCACACTCCCATTTTCTCTGTGAAGCTATCATAAATCATAAGCGATAGAACGAATGTTACCTTCACTATCACTTTTGTTACAACTCCAAAAAAGGCTCCGATTGTATCAGAGCCTCTTCAAGTCAAACTTTATTCCAGCTGTATTGGAATTGTGATTATAATTTCTGCTCCACCTTGCCCGGCATTATCAAATCGGAGACTGGCTTGCTTTCCGTAATTTAGGCGCAAACGCTCATATACATTGCCAATACCCAGATGCTCCTGGTCATGCTGGTAGTGACCAAGCTTGAAATCCTTCAGCTGCTCCTCAGTAAATCCAGCTCCATTATCCGATATGCGAATAAGAGCATTGCGAACAGGATTGTCCGGGTCCTTCTCCACTATAATTCTCACAAGAAATACTTGATTTCGGATCAGGAAACCGTGAATAATCGCATTTTCCACAAACGGTTGAAACAATACAGGCGGCAGCAGCACATTGTTCAGCTCATCGTCAACAATAACCTCAAAATCAAGAAACTGTGGAAACCTCATCTTTTGAATGTTCAAATAGGTAGTAATATGCTCCAGCTCTTCTTCCATTCTGACAAAGGCTACAGTTGATCGAGTAACGAATCGGAAATAATTCATAATATATCTGATCATTTGCTGCGCTAATTTAATTTCCCTAGCTTCAACCAGATGAAACACAACATTCAAGGAATTCAACAGAAAATGAGGATGAATCTGCAGTTGCAACTGCCTGATTTCTGATTTATTCAATCGGAGTTGTTCTTCATAAACATTAATTTTCAGTTCACTAATTTGCGACGCCATCTCGTTAAAGTTATTCGTAATCTGCTCAAATTCTTGTGACTTGAATTGCTCGAGACGATAGGTCAGATCACCGTCTTTAATCCGCTTCATCCCTTTGATCAGCTGATGAATCGGTCGTAGAATAATTCCTCTTAGAAACACCAATAGCATAAGCAGCAGCAATAGTGCTGCAAAAGGTGTAAAACTAATAATAGTCTGAAAAATCACCAACTGCTGCATGAGTTGTTCTTCTGGTATCATCACAATCAGATTAGTGTTAGACTGCTGCGATGAATTTGTAACAACCAGCATCTTGTTGCGGTCAACCGTTAATGTATCGTAGTTTTTATTAGCAGCGCTCATCAGACGAATGTGATCAGCAACCGATTCGGGAAAGCTCGCCCCATCACTTAATCGCTCGCCTGCTTTGGACATAAGAAAGGCTTGTCCTGATCCAGCCAAGTCTATATTCTGTATCGGGTTCATTAACGTCTTTACACTGATCAATGCGCCTGTATACACGTCGAAATCATTTTTCTCCAGCTTCAATAGCCATGCCTCTCCGTTAAGCCATACGCTTCTCCACTCTTCAAGCAATAAAGTATCGTCCTCAACCTGCTCCATCATATGGGCAATATCGTCCTTCGCTTTTTTCGACAAGGTGCGATCATGCTCACTAGTCATCAGATCACCGTTGCGAGAGGAATAGACGAACAGCATGCTTGCCCACTTATAATTTGCCTGGTCAGCATTGAGCTGATTCAACACTTGGATTCTAGTCATGGTATATTCATCGCTGTCTGGGTCGTTAAGTGTCAGTGAAGTAATACCGGCATGTTGAAAAGCCGCACTGAGCAAATAGTTGTCAACTTGAGTCAATATGCTATCCATTTCATTAATATACATTTTCAGAAGACTTTGCTGCGACTCTGCTACTTGAGTTCGTACCACATTCATCGCATACCAATTGCCATATACCAGCAACAAAATAAGGGGGAAAATAATAACAATAAAGCCGATGGTAAGCTTGAAGCGCAGCGAACGATACTTCATCATGACAATTGCCTGCCTGTCTCGTCAACGTTTTTGCGATAATCCTGCGGACTCATATGGTAAATGCGCTTGAACATTCTGCCAAAATAGGACAAGCTATTGTAGCCCAAAGATCGGGCAATTCTACTAATCGGCTCATCCGTATAATCCAGCGCTTGTTTGGCTAGCACCATTCTCTCTCTTAAAATATAGTCTGATAATGACTCGCCTGTTTCTTTTTTGAACAGTCTGGACAAATATCCCGGATTCAAAAATACATGATCAGCTATTCTCTCCCGACTCATATCTTCTGTCAAATGCTCCTGAATATATTGCTTTGCCTTATCTACCAGCGAAATATCTTCCTCGCCTGTATACAGAGCATCCGTAAAGTGCTTCAGAACTTGCTCCGTCCATAGCTGCAGCTCTCTAACAGAACGAGTAGCCGCCTCTTTCTTATACAAGCTCTCTTCATGCAGATGGGAAGAAAAGATACCTTTTTTATGCAACAAATAATGGACCATCTGCAACATGCCATGAAAAAAGGCGTGCAAGGTTGCGACTGTAAGCCCCGTCTCTGCTTCCATCTGAGCAAAGCAAAGATTCATCGCTTCCCGCAACTGCTCCATCCTTTCACGTTCCAGCAGCTCCGCCCATTTGAAAAAATCCGGCAATAGCCCCGCGTTCTCTGCCTCATTGTCAGAATCATTGAAATAACAAATCACCTTAGGTGTCCGTCTTACATTATTTTGCTCTGTAAATTGCAATGCCTGGTGCATCCTGTGCAAATCCCGTATAGTCGTTTCTTTGCCCAAATAACACGACACCGTACTAAAAAAATATTGTGCGCATGACTGCACATACTCTTCACAACATCGCACCTTCTGTTGAATAGACCGACTATCGCCTGCATAAAACAAAATAACAATCATTCCATCGCGATCTTGAAACACCATTCCGGCATGATTGCCCAAAATAATTTCCTCCGCAGCATGTTTCAGCGCATACTCCATAACCTCCTCGTCCTTCGAGCTTATTTCCTTATGCCATTGCTCAATGCTTATCAAAATCAGAAAGATGCTGGAGCCTGCTGTCAGCTCCGTTTCATAACGGGTAAGCTCCTCATTAATCCAGTTTTCCGTTCGCAAATGCTTTTGATCAAGCAATTCCTGCCAAAATTTCTCCAAAAAAAGCGGCTTCTGACTTTTCCATAACTGTAAATATTTCCGGTACTCCTTCTGAACATGACTAGCCTCATTTTCCTTCACAATATTATTAAGCGCTTTCAGCACAATACCTTCCAGCTCCGAAAAATCAACAGGCTTAATCAAATAGTTCAGGCTGCCTAACTGCAATGCCTTTTGAGCATAAGAAAAATTAGAATGACAAGTTAAAAACACCGTCTCGATCGACAATCCCTGTTCATTGACCCACTCCAACAAATCCAGTCCGCTCTTGCCCGGCATCTCGATATCACAAATCATTACATGAATCGTTACACTGTTTATAATGTCCTGAGCCATTGCCATATCGTATGCCTCGTATACAGATGCAAACCCCATAATTGACCAGTCCAGCCCGGCTTTTATCCCATTGACCGCATATATTTCATCATCCACAATTAAAAGATTGTACAAATCGCTCACTTCCCTTTATGTGCTGTAGCTCATCTGTAATCTAAAAACGTAACCCGATTCTACTATAGCCCCTTGAAGAAAGTAAACAAGACTTTCAATTGTGACCATGATAAGAACATCTAAATTGTTAAATATTCACCTATTTAAATTTTAAAAAAGAGTGCCATTAGCTGATTGCTAAAGCACTCCATACATCGTTAGAGACTGTTCTCTAATTTCTATCCTGAATAGGATGAACGAAACTGTCCAGGGGTCATACCAACTTGTTTTTTAAACACGCGAATAAAATTTTTCGGTTGATAACCTACTTTTTCAGAAATATCGTTAACTGTCAACTCCGTCTCACATAGCAATTGCTTCGCCTTTTCAAGTCTGAGAGAGGTCACATATTCGATAAAGGAAATCTCCATTGTCTTTTTGAATATTTTGCTCAAATAATGAGGACTTAACCCACATACCTCAGCGCACTGGTCCAAGGACAGATCATACTGAAAGTTTGCTTCTATAAACTCCAATACTTTGCCAATTGAGCGTTTACTTTCTTGATTTCGCTTGCTATGTACAAATTCTACAATCGGCCCAATTAATCTGCTTGTCGCCCAATCATTAAGCTCCTGCAATGTATGATATTTAGCTATTTCTACATAAGGATCAACACCCTCAGCAAACAATCGTTCTTCCTGCATTCCTAGTAAATAAGCTGTTCGAATCGTACTAGTCGCCAGTTGATTATACGACATTGTAACCAGCTCTGGAACTGCTAGTGCGCCTTGCAGCAGATGGGAAAATTCACTCAACAACCGCCGTGCTTCCTGCTCATCACCTAACTGTAAAGCCTGTTCAAAATGAACTTCAATCTCCACAGGATAGCGAAACGGAAAATCCGTGTTCATCATACTGCTGGAATGACAGATGACTTGATTGCCGCCAACCACGATCCGACTGCGAACAGCCATCGATGCTTGCTGAAATTGTTCCGGCATCTCCACAAGAGTATCTGTGCCGTCACTAATACCTATCGTTACAGACCGTTTCAAATATCCTGCGATTTCCTTGCGCAGCTGCCCTGCAAATACTTTAATCTCATAGTCTGGAAAATTCAGATTACCTTCCACTGTCTCCCTGTCAACAGCATTCGCAGCTTGATATACTGCAGTATTTTCATTATGCCATAGCCATACAGCAATTTGATCATCAAGCAGATGCAGCACGATACCTTCCATTCCCCACTCTTCTAAAATATGCTGCGCAACATTATGAATAGCAAAGGTAATTAAATCACGGTCGCTTTCTTCAAAGCGTCCATCCGCTCCTTCTATGTGATCACTGGCAATTACCAGTACCGTATGCTCGCCATGATCCGGCAATCCGTAGCGTCGCAGTATTAAAGCTAATTGTTCGTTAGAATAATGCAGGAAATGTCCTTGCAGCAATTGCAAAGCAAAGGAACTGCGTATGACAGGGAGTTGTTCATTCACTCGATTTTGCAGCTCCTGTGCTGTGTCAGAAAGCTGGTTCCAGCGTGTTTGTACAACTGCCAGCTCATCCAGCTCCGGATGATTAAATTCCCCGCCTCTTATAAAAGTAACCAGCTTTTCAATTGGACGATAAGTTCGGCGTGTTCCCCACAATACTAAAACCGTCCCTAGTAAAATAAATACAGTCACTATAGATACCGTAATTACAGCAATCCCTTGAGAACGGGCATTCAGCTTATTAATCGGGACCATATCAACATAAGTCCAACCACTTTGAGGAGATTTCAATAGCGAAACCAAGTAACTTACACCATTATATTTAAAAGATATCCGTTTCTCTGTCCCTGCTTTTTGTACTGCTTCAGTTAAGCCTTCAGGCACATTTTTCACATTTGTAAACGAAACGAGTTGACCTGTTTCATTCAAGATATAAACCTGTTCCCCTTCGAAACCAGCAAACCTGCTAAAAATTTGCTGAAACATTTCGTGTTTTAAATGGATAAATAAAAGACCAACAGGTTGATTTGAAAATAACGGTACTTTACTTACCAAAGTTGCACCATACCGATCAATCCCCCGTATAAAAGAGAAATCTTTTTCTGTCCAAATAAAGCTTTGGTTTTCTTCTATTTCTTGCATAAGTATAGCTTGTTCCTGTTCATCAATACGTTTACTTCCTTGATCTGGGGATAGTAAGTATCCATCTTCCAGCAAAAACAATGTAACATTTCCTATTTCCTCATTACTGAATTGCAAGGAGGTTAAATAACGATCTATGGTAGAGTAATAACCAGCATAATCATTAGCTTTTGTCTTTGCTGTATTCATACTGAAAATAGGATTGAGCAGCATTTGTGTCGCATTATCTTGCACACGTTGCAGCATTTTATCAATAGAAACCGCAGCATTGTCTAACATACGCACATTCGTCGAATTGACCTCTTGCTGGATCGAATACGAGGAATAAGCGTAACTCCCTACCCCCACTGCAATAGCCGGAATAATCGTTGCAAACAATGAGAGTATAAAAATTTTTCGAAAAATAGTTTTTCGATAAGGGTGATGTACTCTGCCCTGCAAAGTCCGCAACTTTCGAATCATAGATGACAACCCCTTCTTAAAGGACTTACAAAACTCAAACGCAACCATAAACGAGCCAGTTGCTTCACGGTCACCATGAGGCAACTGACTCTAAAATATAAAATCCTTTATCCTAGTAATTATCCTAGCAATTGACACAGCCAGAGAACAAGGTACATTTTTTATACTACTCTAATCACAAAAATTGTGCATCGTTAATGTTCTAATTCCAGCATACGAATGAATACAGTTACAGCCTCAGCACGTGTGGTCTCGGCGTTAGGTACAAAGCGATTATTACTTTTACCATGAAGCAGACCCAGCTTGTGTAAATCGGCAACCTCACCTTTCACCCAATCAGGAATTTCATGATCATCTGAAAAGCTGGTTTTTATGGAATCTGTTACACTTAATTTCATTGCTTTAGCCAGCATCATGGCCATCTCAATTCTACTGATAGCAGCATTTGGTCTAAGCGTTCCATCAGGATAACCTTGAACCACACCAGCTTGAACAGCTAAAGCAATTGATTTTCTTGCCCAGTTGCCTATCTCTGCAACATCCTTAAATATCAGAGTCGATGGAGTTTCGCCTGCTTCTTCAATCATTTTTTCATCCTGTTCCACCGCTTTCATAAGCATATGAATGAATTCGGCTCGCGTTACAAAACGCTCAGGCTTAAACGTGTCATCAGGATAGCCCGCAACTATTTTTTTAGCAAAAGCCTTTATAATATAGTTTTTAGCCCAATGATCCATTATGTCAGGAAATGGAGCATCGACATTTCCCGATTGCTCAGGTAATTCAGGATCCGGTAATTCACCGCCATCTCCTCCATCTGGTTTCGTTGATGGCTCAGGTAACTCTGGATACGTTGTTCCACCACCATCTCCTCCGCTATTTGAAGGAACTTCACCAATCAAACGAACGGCATTAAAATATTGCGGACCTTTCGACGCTCCTATGCCGGAGCCCCATTCCAAATACCCTTTTCGGCCTTGTCCGTCATTGTCATTTACAAGAAATGAGAAGCTGAAAATTCGATCCTCTGGCACAATCGCATCAATCTCTGACCAGGGAAGTGCTAACTCGTAGATCGTTTCAGCATGCTGCTCATTGCGTTCGATTGCCAATTTTGCTGTAGTAATCGGCCCATCTTTCTTCCCCCTGTCATTCCAGCGGTAGATTTGCGGCCCCTGCGGCGTTAATGCCATTCCGATTTCATACCATTGTTCGACTTCCCCAGGTAAACCGGGTGCAAGTGCAAACTGAATGCTATCCCCGTTCCAAATCTGATCTCCGGTTTGCGTTTGAGCCATTACATCATCCCTTACCTGAGCAGACAAGTACAAATTGTCCTTGTCCCAAGTGACATACATTTTACCGCTTAGATCGTCCTCACCCAGATAAGGATTCAGCTTAACTTGACCGTCCTTTCCCCAATCAATAACAGGGGCTTGCTCTAACTTATCCAGCTTTCCGTCTATTTTAATTGTCTGATAAGCAAAATCATAAAAACTGCTTTCATCTTTTATTACAATAGTTCCAGTATAGGTAGTAGGCTGAGCCAGATCTGTATGGAGTGTCAATGTCAGCACATAGTTTTGAGAAGCCAGTTTCTTTAATGGCATTTCAACAATCAGATTGGTTAGCGAATTAATAGTCTTATCTATAGTTTCCGTACCAGTAATACTACCAATTGTCCAATCAAGGCTTTTAATATTACGGGCGGTTAACGTATGATTGATAATCGAAACATCTAGACTATCCATTCCATTTTTCCAAGTATGCTTTGCTTCAAGTGATATCGGCGCAGTAATTGTAACTGTTGTATTCAGCTGCGCAGTGCGTTTTCCCTCGACAAATACTTCACCTTTCAATAGCTTCTCGCCTAATTTATACTCTGCCGGAAGCTCTATCTTCACTTGATTTGGGGCACTGCCGCCAACTTTGAAAGGAAAAGAGAGTCCTTCTATTTCCAACATGGCATCCAGCGGCACATTGCCAGTACCAACAATCGACTGGTCCATTTGCAGAGTAAGCACAACCGGGTCTCCCACCGCGGTTTCTCTGTTTAAAAGCTTGAACACACTTCCCGCTTGTATATCGTCTACATTTCCTTTTACAAACACAGGATATTCTGAAACAAATAAGCTCATTGCACCGAGTGCAGACGATTCATAGTCTTGTAAATTTCCCATCATATCCGTAACTGTAACAGTATTAGCAGCTGTTGCTGTCACCTGCTGTGGTGTATCTGACCATAGTACTCGAATTTCTTCACCTGTTTCTTCAAAAACAAGACTATAAACACCTGGTGCAACCGTTTCCATTTTTTTAAAACTTGCACTCGACAATGCTCGTGTCATTGTTGCCATTGAAACGTAAGCTGGTTTAGGTGCATTTTTGCCAAGCTGACTGGAGGCATTTCGAATAATGCCAAAATTATGTTCTTTATTCAGTGGATTTACGCCGTCATTCATAAAGTCATACCAAAAATATTTCTCTACCCCGTTTGCCAAAGCAAGCACTGTACTGCGTATCAAAAAAGCTGCTTGTGTTTTTTCATCGATTCCTGAGTAATCCTCGAATGTCGGCCAACCCATTTCACTCATCCATATCGGTTTTGCTTGACCAGCATTGTAGGTTTTAATCAAATCCTGCAGCTGCTGCAGCTCTGCTGTTCCACTCTCCGGTGCTAGTGGAAAGCGGTAGGGGTGAATTGATACGGCATCCATATAGGATAAGCCGCCAAGCTGGAAGAGCTTTTCAAGCCATGGAAGCGGCACGCCTGACGTTGCTGGTCCGATGACCTCCACAGTTGGATCATAGGTCTTTACTGCTTCATAGGTTTTCTTCAAAAGCTTATAATAATATTCAGCCTTCGAATTCGCCTGTCCATTACCAATATTACCTGCTCCCGGATGATTGAATTCGTTATAAACCTCAACCCAGTCCATCTGACTTCCGTATTTCTCCAGCAAAGCAGCGCCATAGTTCGCAAACCCTTCTCTGCCTTCATCCGAATAAGGGGTACTGCCCTGATCATAAAACTTATTTGTATATGAGAAAATAATAAATGGCTTAATAGCACTTTCCTTCAGGCGCTCCATAAACACTTCATGTTTATCCAGAAAAGTGTACTCTCCCTTTGCCGTTTCAACAGCATCCCAATAAATTTCATCACGAATGTTTTTTACACCCAGTTTACTTAAGAGCGGAATAAGCTCCGGACTCCAGTTTTGCCCAAAATGAGTTCCTACCCCAAACGGTGAATCCGTAATCTGCTGCAAGTCAAATGGGGCAAGCAGAGCAAGCGATGTTTCTTTTGTATCCAGTAAAGTGCCTTCCGAGTAAGCCGTTACCTTTATCGTATAATAACCCTTTGAAGTAAGCGCAGGAACCACATTTACGATTCCGTTTACCGGCTCACTCTGTCCGCTTATTGCTTCATTTCCCCAAAAATCGAATATCGTCCAAGAAACAGCATCACCTGCAGTTGCGATATCAATGGCTGGCTGCTCTCCCTCTACAAAAATATTTCCTAGCTGCTTTTGCCTTAGCATCAATGGCGGCATCGGTATGGAAGCGATTACATTATCGATTAAAATTTCGCCCTGCTTCTTTCCACTGAGCAAATCACTGCGCTCCAAAATTAAAACAATTTCACGAGCGGGAGCATGCCATACTCCGTCATTTGCTCCGCTAAAATGCTCGTAGCCTTCACCGCCAGCGAAGGTTGAAACAGTAATGGTCTGCCACTTGCCATCAGCCTGCAAAGCCAGTCTTTGTTGATGCACTTGTCCGGTATTATCAATCAGTCGCAGTCTTAGCTTGCCTAAATCCTCTGTTTTCACCGACAAGCTTAATTGCTGCATATCCAGACTATCAATCCCTCTTCTCATCGAAACATATTGTCCTCCGGCATTAAAATTCCCGCTCAGCTGCGCGGCATAGCTGTTTGATATTGTATTCGTCTCAACACGCTCATATCCACCCACGGCTCCCGGAAACTCCGGTCCCAAACTTAATCGCCATGATTCAGAACTATCCTCGAAATCACCAAGCACAACCTCGTCCAGTGCTGCCGTTTGATTAGCTGCCGTCAGGCTGGACACATTCAGACCTGCAGATTCTTCAACTTCTGCTGTTTCTACTGCTTCAAGCTCTGCAGCTGGCGACGCATCTGCAAATACGGAGGACACTGATGATAATAGCATCGCAACCATCAATAGCCATAAAAATAACTTGCGAGCAGCCTTACCGTTTCTTTCCGAAGTTCTCATTTATCATTTCATCCTCTCTGCTGCGTATCGTATTAGCGGAACCAGGTTTTGTGGACACTGGCTCCGCTATTTGCTTTAAAAACACTGTCAAAACGTTATGCTAGCCGTTCTTTTGCTTTACATTTTCATTCGTTTCCTCAATATGCTTTTGGAAATCAGGGTCATCTTTCATTTGTTGCACGAATTTATCCCAATCCTCCAAGCTATTTTTTCCGATTACAATATTCGTAGTCAAATCAAATCTTTTCTTGTTCCACTCGCTGCCATTCTCTCGGAATGCTGCAGAAGCAGCTGTTCCGAATGCCGGGTCCGGTTTGGACTGCGGTGTAATCTCGTCAATCAGCTTATAGTTATATTGCTTGATATCCTGCGGTATTCCTGGAGTTTCAGCCCGTTGATACGGGTTATAATAGCCTGATAGCCACTGGCTGGTATCTGGATAACCTTTTTTCTTTCCATCCTCGGTTTGCTCCATATTGCCGTCCGCTGATACAGTATAGTCCACGCCTTCGATGCCGTAGGAAATAAGATTATAGCCTTCTTTGGTTGCTGTATAATCAAAAACCTCCAAAATCTTTTTCAGCTTTTCTTCGCTTACTTTTTTGTTAATCAACAGTTGACCGTAGAAGCCGCTCGCCTGGTTGTAATGACGCTTGCCGTCACTTGCCATTGGTATTTGATAGGCCTGAAGTTTGCCATCTGGAATGCTCTTCTGCAAATCAAGTGTATAACTATACGCATCAATCACATTTGTAAATCCAATACCCGCTTTTCCTTGCACCAGCATTTCTTTCACTTGCTGTGTTTTTAGCACAGGGAAGTCCGGCGTAATTGTACCGGCAGCGAACGCATCTGCAAAAAACTTCAAGCCTTCTCTGAATTCCGGCATCATCCATTCCGGCGTTACATTTCCACTGGCATCCATATGCCAGCCGTTATCTACTCCGAAAATATACATCGGAAGGTTAGGGCTAGGGGAGCCCATAAATACGGCGCCGTAGGTATCATCTCTTTGATTGCCATCCGGATCCTGCTTTGTAAATGCATCCATCACGTTACGCAATTCTTCAAGTGTTTCCGGCGCTTTCAATTCAAGTTTCTCAAGCCAATCCTGACGAATAATCATCGCAACATGTCCATCCAGCGGCCTGACGCGCGGCAAGGAAACTATCTTTCCGTTATATTTGGCATTCTCCCAAATACTCTCTGGATAGGCTGCTAGATTAGGATAATCTTCAATGTAAGGCGTCAAATCCCAGAATGCCCCTTGCTCAAGAGCCGTTGCATAGCTTGGTGTTTCGCTGAAACTATCAATGAATATCACATCAGTCAATTCCTTGGAAGCAAGCAATGCATTCATCTTTTCCGTCATATTGTTTACAGGGATGTAATTGATATTAAGTTTTACATTTAATTTTTCGTTAACTTTTTGAAAGCCCTCCAAATCACTGGACGGCGAGTTGCCATAAGTAATCGTTGTTACAGAAATGTCCACTGGTGCCTCTGGCACAACATTTTCTTTCCCCTCACTAGTCGGTTGAGGGTTATTTTTCTTATTCTCGGTACCTGCACAGGCTGTAACAGACAATAGTAAGAAAGCTGCAACTATACCTGGCACCATTTTTTTCACCAATTGCTTCATTTCATGACCTCCCAAAATAGTGAATCGATTCTACTCTTTCCCTCATACGAGTTTTGACTTATCATTGAACATCTTTTGCCATCAATCACCCCTTTCCCGATATCCACATGTGGTCGAAAGTCCAATTTTTCTTGTAGCCATCAACCCTTTACAGAGCCAACCATCATACCTGAGACAAAGTATTTTTGCAGAAATGGATAGACTAGCACGATTGGCAAGGATGAGACAACAACTGCAGCCATTTTGATTACCTCGGGCGGCATTTTTTGTTCGCTCTCCAGCATAGCCGCTATCGATGGATCGGCAATTTGTGTAGAAGCCGAAATAAGCATCATTTGCAAAACCACCTGCATCGGGCGCAATGTATCCTTATTAATATAAAGAATGGCATTGAAGTACGTATTCCAATACGCAACTGCAAAAAACAAGCCAAACGCCGCTAAAGCAGATATAGAAACGGGAAGCATAATACGGAAAAACACACCAATATCTGAACATCCGTCTATTTTGGCCGCTTCTTCTAATTCTTCAGGTATTTGTTGATAGAAGTTTTTCATAAGCAATACATACCAGGCACTCGTTAAGGCAGGCAAAATAAGTGACCATAAGGAATTCATTAACCCCAAGCTGTCAATTAGCAAAAAATTTGGAATCATTCCCGGATTGAATAGCATCGTTAATAAAATAATAACTAGGAAAAACTTTTGCCCTTTTAATCTCCGTCTTGACAAGGTATACGCCAATGCACTGGTAACGATCAAACTTAGTATCGATCCAATAACTGCTAAAAACCCGCTCACACCTAGCGACCGCACAAACATTGGCGTAGATAAAATATATTCGTAAGAGGACAAACTCCATTTTTCAGGAATGATTACAATAGATTTAGTCATATACTCCGTCGGGTCTGTAAAAGAAACGAGCACGACATAGACGAAGGGCAAAAATGTAGTCAGTGCAATGACCGTTAACAAGCTGTAGTTAACCATGTGAAATAGTCTGGTTCCTAGTCCCCGTTCCATTAATAAAGTCCTTCCTCGCCGAATTTTTTAGCTACACGATTTGCCAATACAACAAGCACGAGGCCAATAACAGACTTAAAAATACCTACTGCTGTTGCATAGCCAAACCGTCCGCTTTGAATACCCAGTCGATAAACATACGTATCAAATACGTCAGCCACATGGGCAACAGGCGCACTGGACATCAAGTAAATTTGTTCAAACCCAACATCCATGACCTGCCCCAAACGTAAAATAAGTAAAACAACAATGGTGCTTCGAATACCCGGCAGTGTTACATGAAGTATCTTTTTCCAACGATTTGCACCATCAACCCATGCCGCTTCATAAAGCTCTTGATTGATGCCGGCAAGTGCTGCCAAAAATAAAATCGTTCCCCAACCAGCTTCCTTCCAAACAACCTGCGCTGTCAGCATTAGCCAAAATGTATTAGGCTCTGTCAGGAAAGCTATTGATTTGCCGCCTGACTCCGTAATCAAATTATTAATAATACCGCTGCCTTGGCTGAATATTAGAAAACAAATTCCAACAATAACGACCCATGATAAAAAATGAGGCAAATAGACGATCGTCTGCACCATCTTTTTGTAGGCTAAGCTGCGTACTTCATTAAGCATTAACGCCAACACGATCGGCAATGGAAAGAAAAAAACAATATTAAGCAAACTGATCGCCATTGTATTACGGAATAATATTAGAAAATCAGGGCTTGAAAAAAACTGTTCAAAATACTTAAAGCCCACCCACTCACTTTGCCAAAAGCCCAGATATGGCGAATAATCTTGAAATGAAATGGCTAATCCCCATAACGGCACATACTTAAAAATTAGAAAAAACAGCAGTCCTGGAAGCGCAAGCAGGTACAAATATTTATCTCTTCTTAGCCCTCTTCCCCAGCTTTGCAGCATCTTTCTCTCACTCCCTCTTGTTTCAATTGCGGTACCGACTTGGCATAATTGAATGCTACTCCACCTGTCTTGAAATCGACAATGACCAATTTTTAACCTGCATTAAAAATGGAACAATATATGTGCACTTCGCTTCCGAACTCTCGTTTCTAGCGGCATAAGCCATCAAAAAACAGAAAAAAACTGCACAGCCTTTTGCCTGTTGCAGTTTTTTTTGAATCTTCATTATTTGACCATATAGACCAATTTGACAATAAATGAGCATGCCATAATTTCATTCGTTCACGTATATTGATCAACTTACATACTCATAACAGAAATTCGGGACACGAAAGTTGAGCTACTTGCTTTGTGACATCCTTTAGTTTTATGAATAGTTGGCAGTCAATCCTTGTACGGATCAAACTCATCCGCCCCAGCCATACATACCCCAATCGGCTTCAATACATGCTTTACCTCAATCGTATCCGAGTGAGCATCCAGCACCTCTTGCAATTTGCGGTAAACAAACGGGCTTTCATCCGTACCTGCACCACGCAATTCTACGCCAAAGCTGCGCACTGCCTCCATCATTTGCTGCGGAGTAATTTGTCCGCCGCTGCGCGTACGCTTTTTCCAGTTCATCTTGCCTGCTGCCTGTGTGCGGCTCATCACTCTACCTGCTCCATGAACGGTGCTATAATAGGATTCACGGTTTTCCTCTGTATCCTTGCCCTCTACAATGACCGATATATCCCCCATACTGCCGCCGATAAAGCCAAGCTGACCTGGCGCAGACGGTGTCGCCCCTTTGCGAACAACGATTGCCTCCTTGCCGTCGTGCACTTCTTTCCATGCAAAATTATGATGATTATGCACGGCAAAATCTGCTTCCGCTTGCAGCAGATTCAACACTTCCGAAATAACATAATCGCGTCCCGCATACGCATAGCGACCAGCCAACTTCATTGCACGGTAGTACATTTCTCCCGCTTCACTATCCAGCTCCAGCAATTGCGGCGGCTGATCCATCTTCTCACCCGGCGCTTTGTCAGAAAATTTTCTGCCTGAAGCTATATTAATAAATCCGCTGGCAGTTTTGTGTCCGAATCCACGGCTGCCAAAATGATTGCCAATCCAAATGCGCTCAGTTGCCGGTTCAACAAACAAATCTACATAGTGATTGCCGCTCCCGACTGTTCCAAGCTGACTGCGTGCCAGTTCCTTTAATTTATCATGCTCCTGCTTGCCGATAGCTTTGTATACAGACCAGTCCGGATCATCAAACAGCTCATGATCAACCCGTTCATTATTCACACGACCTATGCCAAATGAAATTTTCTTCGCAATCTTATCCATTAGTTTTGGCAGTTGACCTTTCATATCATTAAGCTTTAAATTAGTACGCACCGCTTTATTGCCGCAAGCAATATCATAGCCGACACCAGACGGAGAAATTTGTCCGTCATATACCATTACGCCGCCTATTGGCTGGCAGTAGCCTTTATGATGATCAGCCATCAGCAACGCCTGGACTACCCGCCCCGTCTGCGCACAAGTGACAGCCTGAGACATCGCTCCATCATCCGGCTTTCCCCATACTCGTACATTGTCTATCGTTTGATAAGCCATTTCTAAATACACTCCATTCACGTTATCTATGTTATCGTCGTTATCGTCTCATAAAATAATTGATCCAGCTGGCTATCTAAATCCACAGCGCCCGCATATCGCGGCAAAGCAGCAGCAACATTCTTCAAATAAGTCAGCCTGTTTTCCAAATACTCATTAATCACATCTATTCGCAGCTCCAGATCCAGCTCCTCGCCTGCCATTTTCCTTGCAAGCAATGTGTCTACAGCTTCCTTTAAACCAGTATACCCCAGCTCTCTCTCCTCTTGTACCAACAGCTCAGCCAACTGTCCAAACTCGATTGGCGGCAACGTCTTATCTATTTCCAGCCATCTGCATGCCAATATTGGTCTTAATACATAAAAATATTTTTTGATGCGAACTTCATCGCCTTGCAAATATTCCCGATAGTTCCCCTGCGCCATATGAAGATAGTGATACATGCAGGCTTTTTGCGCAAAATGTTGTTGCGCCAATGTCCGCAGTTGATCAGCAAAGTCGCCTATATTCCAATATTGAACAGGAGACTGAAGCCATTCCAAAAGCGGTGGATTCGATTTGCGAAACAAAAGCAATGCTTTTTTCAAATCCCAGCCGCTAATATCCAATTGCTCGTTAATTGGTCTTTCAATGACATCCCGTTTTTCAAAAATCGATAAATAATCTTGCACCCGTCTTATATAAATAAAGCGCACATCATAGTCGCTATCTTGTGAAGGAAAGCCCCATGCCCGACTGCCAGACTCGCAAGCATACAAAATAGTTACCTGCTCCTCTATCTCGATTTTCCTTAGTTGCTCCACAATTTGCTTTCTCATATGTTCCGACACATAGGTACGGCTCATCTTATCCACCTCCGGCTTGCTAGCAACTGAACACAACTGACAACTGATCACAGTTGATCAATATTCGCAACCTTTCAGCTGCTATTCTCTTACTGCTTCTATTTTCGCTCAAAATAGTTTTATTGAACATGGCGAAAGTATTACAAAAAAATTGTAATAAAATTGCAGAAAAAATTACAAGAAAGGATTACAAAATTGTTCCTTACACTAAAAAAGCCTTCCTATGTTACAATTTCACTATAGAAGATAGGACTATATCATTACGCAAAATTACGCAAAGGCGGTTCTTTTATGAATTTTATTTCACTGGCAGTCACTTCAGACAAGGAACTGCAGCTTTGTTTCCATATAAGACGTGAGGTTTTTGTACACGAACAACAAGTTCCCGAGCAATTGGAAATTGACGAGTTTGACAGTTCTGTATCGGCATCCCATCATTTTTTATTAGTAGATAGTGAGAACAATAACGAACCTGTTGCTGCTGCGAGATGGCGTCTCTACAATAACTACACAGCCAAATTGCAACGAATTGCTGTTCTCTCCGCCTATAGAGGAATTGGACTTGGAAAACAGATTATTGAAGCGATGGAACAAGATATTCGCAAAAACGACCATATATCAATGATTATTTTAGACGCTCAATTGCAGGCGGAAGCTTTTTATACAAAGCTTGGATACGAACGAGAATCTAGTGATACTTTTTTGGATGCGGGAATCGTACATATAAGAATGATCAAGAAAATCGGGGGATAACAATGGCAAAAGAGGGCTTTGACAAAGAAATACAATTTCTGCGCATGCTGCTCTTGACTAGCGGTGCATATAACAGACAGCAGTTTGCGGATAGACTTGGCATCTCGGTTCATACTTTTGATAAAACAATGCGCCGTCTAAAAGATGCTGCCGCTTCGGTAGCAGCTGCCTCTTCTGATGAAGAACAACAGCTTGCTGAAATGCTTTACTATGATTACTACGAGTCGGCTGATCCGCTCGCTCTGTTTTTGTTTCGTACCAAATCGATGAAGGAATCAGAAGGAATGCGGATTGCTTTATTGCTCGGTGCCATGAATAAAGAGGCGTGCACGGTAAAAGACCTGCTCGATATTTGTTATAACAGCCTGCCTCTTGATCAACCTGCGCCTGATGAGAAAACGATTCGTTCCGATATAAAATATTTGGAACAGGCTGGGGTAATCAGCACTGCTGATCATGCCCGTCCGAAGCGCTACAAGCTAAACAATCAAATTATAACCCGTTTAACAACGGAGCAACTGACCGAGCTTTTTGATTTTATCGATATGATGGCAAATACACAAATCCCGTCTGTACATGGTTATTTGCTTCGCGACAGTTTAAAAAAGCATCTTGTCCGCCAGTATGAGCTGGCAGGCGATGAATTTATTGATCCTTTTTTGTACAAATACCACTATCATTCCAGAATATTGGATGAGGCGCATCTTTTTACGCTGCTGCAAGCTATTGAGGGCAGATGCAAGGTCGGTTTTCAATATTTTACCCCCAAGAGCGGACAAAGCTATTCATCCAAAAATACAAATCCTTTATTCGAGAGGGAGCAGAGCGGACAAGAAATTGTGACACTGCCTTTAAATATTGTTTTCGACCACCAATACGGCAGATGGTATTTGCTATCCTCTGGCAGAGAAGGGATAAGAAAATACAGAATAGAAGGTATAACTGATCTCAGCTTGCTGGAGGCTGTCAGTGATGAGAGATTTGGTGCCCAGCAAAAGGCACTTCATGAAAAGCTGAAATATAGCTGGCTGATTGATACAGGCAGAACGGTTACTGTGCGGGCTCGCTTTTTTCATCCAAAAAAAAAAAAGAGAATTTTATTAAAGAAAGAGTGCTGCAGCAAGGACAATGGGGTCAAATGACGGAGGAGGATGACTCTTCGTTTATTTATGAAATCAAAGTCAATGGCACATTCGAAATCAAGCCCTGGCTAAGAAGCTTCGGCTCAAGCTGTGAAGTGCTGGAACCTCGTTCTCTGCGTGAAGATATGATTGCTGAATGGAAGGAGCTGAAAAGCTGGTATGAATCTGTTTGACAAAATTTTCAGCTATCAGCTGCTGAACCGACTCGATGATACAGAAGCCATCGCCATATCCCGCCAGGAAAGAACCTGGCTAAAGACGATGCTTGAGCATCCCGATGCGCAGCAGGCACTTACAACAGAAACAAAAGAGCAGTTGCAGCAAATTTTGGCGGAGGATCAGACCATTGCACTGTCTACTCTCATTATTGAAAAGGCAGGAAGCAAAATAAAACAACTGTACCATCCGATGCTGCCCATCTTGCGCAAACATATTGCCGACAAAGCATTAATTACAATTACCGTTCAGCATAATCAGCCGCCTGCTCCCTTTTCCGGGCAAAACGGAGTCGCTCAAGATAGAGATAGTTCTAAGTTTCCAGTTGATTCATCTGCTGATAATAATTCCATTACTGCCGATACCGCTGGAGTTACCGATACTGATACTGCTGGGACTGCTAATGTGGCGGATACAACTGATACCTGTGTTGCTGATGCAGTTGATAACTGTACCGTTCATAGGACTGATCACTATGCTGCTCATACTGTTGATAACTGTAGTACCGTGCATAATACTGATACCTTCGCTGCTTCTTCTGTAGCTGACATTATCACTGTTTTGCCACAAGAACATGTGAACCAAACAGATCACGACGGCTTACCCTACAAATTAGAGTATTCCATGGTCAAAAAAGAATGGTATCTGCTCTGGTATGATTTCCGGCGCAAAACATTGATGAGTATTCGTCTGAGCAAAATTATAGCGGCTAATCTGAAGCGCTCCAAAGAACAAATTCAATCTGAACAAATTATTCAAAAAATAGAAGCGGGCATCAAGCAGCGAAAAAAACAAGTGACAATTGAAATCATACCTATCTATAATCGTGAGCTGTCCCGCATTTTATATGCTTTCTCCAGCTTTGAAAAACAGACCGCCTATGATGAGAATGAGGATAAATATACGATAACTATTTTTTTGCTGGAACGTGAATTCGAGTACCTGCTATCCAAACTAAGATTTCTCGGCATGCGTGTTCGTGTGATTGAAGGAGATTATTTCAAACGACGCTTGCTCGAGGCTTCTACCCTTGCACTCAAGCAATACGACGAGCTAGACTAAAAGACCGATTCCAGCCATAGCCTCGCGATAATAGAAGGAATCGGACTTTAACAGCGATCGGCAGAACCCTTTGACGCAGCGTTCCATCTCGGTTAAAGTCAATCACTGAGTTCTGTTTTGAACTAAAGGAACAAATAGTATTTTAACATCAACATAATTCGTTAAAGATAGAAGGTAAAATAATGAACGCACAAAACATCTCTGCCGGTATGCTTTCAGCCCTTATGGCTTGTACGGGCGGAGCCATCATGATTATTACAGCAGCGGATCGCTTTGGCTTCTCGGACGAAGCCCTGCTTTCCTGGCTTTTTATTGTTTATGTAGTAGGCGGATTAGTTAATCTAGCTCTTACCTGGTATTACAAAATCCCGTTCGCAGGCGCTCACTCGCTTACTGCGGCAGCCTTTCTGAGCACCAGTGCAATGCAAATGACTTTGCCTGAGCTTGCAGGCAGCTATGTGATGGCAGGTCTAATTATTACTGTATTAGGCTTGACCGGTATATTCAGCAAGCTGCTTGATCTTATACCGCGTCCGATGATTGATGCGATGCTTGCCGGATTGATTTTGCATTATGTCGTATCGGTTGTGCCCGTCTTTCAGGAATCGCCGATCGTTGCCGGACTCGCGGTACTTGGCTTCTTTATAACACCAAAACTGTCCAAAGCACTGCCGCCGCTATTGGGTGTGCTTATATTTGGTATTATCGGTTTATTGTTCGTATACCAATTCCCGCAGGCTGCTAGCTTGCCTCCTGCACTGCCGCAATTTGTAATGCCGCAGTTTTCATTTACCGGCTTTATCTCGATTGCACTGCCGATTGCCATTCTAGTCATAAGCAATGATTTGGCGGTTGCACTGGCTGCTCTAAAGAAAAACGGCTTTGAGCCACCCGCATCCAAAGCTATCGCAACATCAGGTATCGGCACAATGCTCGCTGGACTATTCGGCGGACAATCGATTAATATCGGCGGCATGATGACCGCGCTATGCAGCAGCGAGGAAGCGGGCATTAAAGAACAGCGCTACAAAGCAGGTATGGTATCAAGCATACTCGTTATATTGTTCGGATTATTTTCCTGGAAGCTGATAGCCATTATTCAAATACTGCCTTCCTACTTTATCGTACTGCTGACCGGCTTCTCTCTAATTAGTGTATTACTCGGCAGCTTGCAAGCTGCCTTCAAAGAAACCAACTATAGATTCTCGGTCTTATTTGCCTTTGTTATATCAATCGCCAATATTTCCTTTTTCGGCATATCTGCTGCGGTCTGGTCGCTTCTTGCCGGCACCGTGCTGGCAAAGCTGCTGAAGGAAGGGATGGCTGAAAAGGCTAAACAAGCTGGGGATAGTTGATAATGAAATATTTAATAAGGATCAGAACCAATATAGTGGTTCCTCGTCACCATTTTTTCGGTTACAAGCGTAGAGGAAGCGAGAGAGAACGTGACTAGTGCGTCAAACGTTGGAAGATCGAACGTTTCCACTATATTCTGAAAAGCTGATGTAAAATCGAGCAATTACAGCAACACAATGTGGACTCATTATGACAGCTCCTACTGATGTATTCCATCATCGTCGTGCATCTGCAGAATTTCTGTATTTAAAGGAGTTTGAAAGTATTGAGCATTTTAAACAAGAGTTGTCCAAATACATTATTTATTACAATCACAAGCGAATTAAGGAAAAACTAATAGGCATGAGTCCGGTACAGTACCGAACTCATGCCCAACAAGTTGCCTAATGATATAACGAGCCTAACTTTACGGGGTCACTTCAAAGTTGTCACACTCTCATGTGGTAATTAAAAAACTAGCGTAGCCTGTTTTTCAATGAATTAAGATCAGTGACTTCTTTTAAATCCTCTTCGCTCAGATAATATGCTTGCTGATCTGGATAATTTTCCAACGCAATACGAATTACCGATAAACGATAGTCCTTCTCCTTTAGATATGAAACGATTTCGAATATTGTATTCATAATTTGCTCTTGCTTGTCATCATTCACATTAACCCATAGTCTTAACTCAGGCATATCTGTTTCCTTAATTTCTTTTTTCAGGTCATGGTAACTAGGTGGAATTACGCTGTCATCTTTGATTTGACTCTGAAATAAATCAGACCTTAAGTGAAACGACACACTTGATATTTGTGGAAATTGCTGTTTAATCTCATTTTCAACCTCATTTCTCCAATAGGAAATATAATAATTATCAACTACTCCCTCATTATATTTGCTTATCCGAAATTGAATTTGAGGATTTTTCTTTAAGTGGGCTACTGTATAGTACCTATACTTAAAATATGATGAATTATCAAAGTCATACTCTACTGACTCGATTGTCATCTCATCACCATACTTATCTTGCAGGTATCTTAATGACTCTTTCCTCATACTTTCTTTTCCCCATGGCGTACCATTAAATATGCTATATACAAAGAGAATTACTATAAAAATTACAAATCCTATGAACCAATATTTCACTTAATCACTCCTAATCGAACTCGTAATCCCCTTGATTTACATATGCTTGATCATAACTTACTAGTAAAGTAGGAAGAGCTTTAGGACAGTTTTATAATTCTTGATTCATTAACAACTACTTGGTAGAGATAAAATCACTTAATTATAAACTCTATATTCCTTAGCAACTATCCATCCATTAAGACCATATGAAGCTGAAATTATATAATACTTATACTTTTCATTTTGTAAATGTTCAAGCAAATCCTCTATTTTTTCATAATGCATCGGCCATCCGTAATTTTTCTGTTTCTCCAACAAATCTTTGTTACCGTTAAGAAATCGACTTACTTCTAATGTACTAATATCAAAAATAATACTTCCTTGCAGTTGCGTTTCAAAACTATGTACCAGGACATCAATAAACTCGATAATTGTAGTAACTGAGTCCCCGTTTCCACCTAATGTATGAAATATAACTCGAGACTTTTGGAAATTAACTTCGTAAGAAACAATCTCATTGTCATGAATATTAAGCATTTTCTTCCGTCCTCCTAGCATAGAAAAGTAATGTATTATTTGCTTCTTTTCACCGAACCACTACTTCCAATCCCAAGTTGACTATGTGGAAATACATGGATATTATCTCCATTTGGTTATCATAATCAATATCTTCTATCGTTCTCCCTTTTTAGTCGTATTCAAATTTTTTTGAACTGCAGCAAGCCCTTCAGAGAAGTAATCTATATTATCATATTTTGCTTGTATGACAATGTTATAATTTTCATCCACATATCCGTAATCTTCTTTTATGCTAACCGGGAACAACATAACGTCATCTTCACCGTCGCTATCTTTATTCTGAGAATTAGAACTACCGGATTAACCCCTTAAATTTGGACACAGACTCTCTTAATCTCGTTCTTTTATAGCTTTTCAATTTTATAATCGAACAGCCTTAATTGTGGCCCGATATCTGAACGTATGACTGGCTTAGTAGGCATACCAATTAACTGACGCTTCAGCAGTGCTTGTTGCAGCGTCCAAACATCTCAAGTTGCATAGTTTAAAAAACACGTTGAATTTGAATGGGTGAAGTCTACACAAATTTAGAGCGATGCATTATGAAGTTGATTCAACTAGGTGGATATAGTTCGCTAGCTTCTCTTTCTGGCTGCAGCTATTGTAATTGAAAATGAGGTTAACCAAATTGAACTGGCTAACCTTATAATTCAAAAAAATTTTATGCTCTCATAAATTGCTTCAGATCATCCCACTTGTTTATTTTTGTAATGTCCTCAAATTTAATTTGTATTGAATGTCGACGATCCTTGAACAGAAAAAAGAAACTCATATTGTAGTTTTGATTTCCCATCCATTTTATAACCTCATAGCTTTTTTTAATAAGCTCCTCGGAGATTTCTTTATCGTGATAGCCAATAATCATTTCAGTGTTATCCATATTTTTCTCTAAAAAATTATTAATACTAAATTGAGCACTGTTGTTCCTTGCTTGATCCTCCGTTAAACTAATTGTAACTTTCATAGTTGCATCTAATGGAACTTCTCGCTGTAACGAAGAAACGATTTCTTCATTGAGAACTTGCTCCCACTTTGCAATATAATAGTCACAATAAAATAAAACATCATATCCGGTTTTAGACAAAAAAACCACATTATCATTAGACGTCAAAACCGAATAATACTTCATCTCTTTGAAATTATATTTAACTTCATGATTTTTTAAAATAACATTAGGATATTCTGATTTTAAATATAACTCCACATTCTGTTTGAACTCCTCTTTCTCAAGTACCCACCCACTTACTTTCTGATAAACAAAATATATCGTGCTGCTCAATATAAGAACAAGGACTACACTAATCATTATTTTTTTATACATGCATGAACTCCCCCTCTATGGGTTTTGACCAAGAAGAATTTTAATTCGATATATATGAAAGTTAGCACGTGTCATTTTCTTTAGTATCCAATTCGCATCATTATAATCTGCCAGATTTGCTTCCAGTTGTTTTTGATACTCTTTTTTAGTAAAAGCAATTTTTTCACCGAACCCAGGTAATCCTTTTTTCTTTCCCCCACTCATTAAATTTTTCTAAGCTTGATAAAGCACTCGGGTCAATTTCTCGAACTTAACACTCTTATCCCCATACTAAAATATGACCATTCATCTTCAGCATTTTGAATAATTAGCGAGGTATGACCAAGCCCAAGAGCTAGATCTGGATTAATAATTATAATGGCATCATGCCCACTCAGATCGACATACCTAAGCGGTTTATTATGTAGATAAGCATACCAATGCAAGCTCAACGGATCCTCCAGTTTCCCCGCATGCGTATCCTAGTTTACAAATCATCACTTGTGTATAAACAAAGGGCAGAATTGTCCCACAATCTCTACCTATTTATTGTATCATCCAGCATTATAATTGGATACTTTTGGAATGATATGTAAAGTTTTTATTTTCATCAAATAATAAATATTATTTACCAGCTTGCGCTCCAAGCATCGCATGTCTCAGACCAGACTTTAGACAATAAAATCACGCTTGTCCCGAAAATCTCGCCATGCCATTACATTCATCTATACAAGCTCTTTAATTTACATAGAGTTAATATTAAAACTATCTGTACATTTATTTGTCATCTGACGAAAAAAGCTTAAAGAAATAAGATCCAGCACATTAGCCAAATCTTATTCATTAAACTATTGAATTATAAGAGAAGAGCTTATTGTGGATCTGATGCATTCTTTTTCAATTTATAATTTAAAGTTAAACGCGGTCCTCACTCCCTCGCGACTTTCAGAAAGATTGAGTAGAATCCATTTACTTATTTTAAAACTGTTACTCAAAGTGAGTTTGTATCTTTCAAGACCCAGATATCTATTAATTCGCCCTTTTCGTTAAATCCATAATATACAGTTACATCTGTAACAAAATAATAATTTGAAAAGATTCTGTATTCTCCAAGGTATACACGAATCGACTTATTTCCAATAAGTTTAATAGGCTTACTTCGTTGGCTTAAAAATCCATACTCATAATTTATTGTTTCAATTTCCCAGTCTTTTTTAGTTTTGATAAATTGAATAACTTCATTCATGGAAGTACCAATTGGCGTTTGCTCCCATAAATTGTTTTTTATTTGGTTTTCCGATTGGATAAGTGGATTCATCTTCATCCTGATGGCTTCAAAAGACATTAATAATATGACTACCACCAGAATCGCAATAGTTATTTTTTTAATTTAAATCACCTCATAATAATCAATTCTTTTTCGAATAGAAAAACATCTGCTCACCCTATATTGCTGTAAGTCTGACCAAACAACAAAAACGAGTAAGCAGATGTATATCCATTATATAAATTTAATACTAAATATACCAGAATCGGATCTTGCATGTGCCCTAGACTTGATTAATAATCGCCCTCGAAAATGTCTCGGCTGGAAGATCGCACAAGAAGCATTCATGTACGAGGTATCGCACTTAGCTTGACAATCATAAGATAAAAACATTACTGCAAGTATTCCAAATGTAAATCCAACTACAAACGGGTAGGTTAACAATTGAGACAAAAATGGATTGGTAATTCTCAAGCCAATCATTTTCTAATTAAAAATAAACCGGTTTGCCCAAATACAAAATAATAGACAAACTAAATAAACGATGACTGAATAATTAAAAATAATTCTCCTACAGTATATATCTAAAGCAAGGAGTAAAAAAACAACCACCTGCAATTTTATTACATAGTGGTTGTTTTCGATATTGTTTATGTTCCTTAGTTTTTTTCTAAAAAAACTACATTGTTGCCTGATTGATCAATATATTCATATTCAAATAAAGTCTCTTTACTAACTATCATGATGCCATTCTCAGAATTATAGGCTTCCAAATATATGGGACGTATCACTTCTTTTCCTTTCCGATCTATATATCCCCAGCCTTCATTATTAACAAGTACAGCTGCCAAACCCTCTGAAAAGTTTCGAGTAGCATCGTATTGGTAAGGTATTACAAGTGTCCCCTGATGGTCAATAAATCCCCATTTCTCATCTTTTTCTACAGCAGCTAAACCTTCAAACATCTGACCTGCATCATCAAATTCAAATTCTGTAACCAAGTGTCCTTCCTTATTTATAAATCCCCAATGCTCTCCTTTTTTCACTGGTGCTAGACCTTCCGTAAAAGCTAAGGCATCATCATAAATAATTGGAACTACGATTTCTCCCGTACTATCGATATATCCGAACTTATCGTTTTTAGAAACTATGGCTCGACCCTCATTAAATGCCTCAGCATACTTAAACTGCTTGTCTATTACTACTTCGCCCTGTCTATTTATATATCCCGTGTAGCCACCCTCATTAAAGATTACGGCAGATAATCCCTCTGAAAAGTAACTCATTCTATAGTAATCTGTTTCAATAACCTTTTTACCCTTTTTATTAATAACAAACCAGTTTTCTTCACCTTTCTTATTTCGTTTTACAACCACGGCAAGTCCATCTTTAAATCCAAATGCACCGTCGTACTGCATAGGAATGACTACTTTTCCTCTCTTATCGATAAAACCCCATTTGCTGTTTTTTTGAACTGCAGCGAGTCCGTCAGAGAAGTATTTCACATTATCATATTTTGCTTGTATGACAATGTTATAGTTTTCATCCACATATCCGTAATCTTCTTTTATGCTAACTGGGAACAACATAACGTCATCTTCACCCTCGCTATCTTTATTCTGAGAATTAGAACTACATCCTGCGCCCAGTCCAATAACTAAGGTTACTAGTACGAAAACAATAACTAGTCTATAGTTCATCACTTATTTCCCCACCTTTTTTATTACTTCGAATTCTTGAAATTTATTCTGTGAAAACGCATTAAGAACCATCATCAAATCTAAATTTGAAACTACGGGAATCACTCCATTATTCCACCACATCATATCATTCCCTTTAGATTTGTTTGGCTGAACTTTATCCGGATAAGCATCTCCGATTCCCAAGAGATGACCAAATTCATGCGCAGCGGTATATCCAAACTCTTCAGATGTTCTTACAGTCTTATTATCGAATGCTGTATAAATAGTCATTTTACCCGGATTGTCTTTAGACCACTTTTTCTTATATTGAACATTACTAATTCCACCATCATTTACTATCTCAATTTGAACAGCTTTTTGTCCCTTTCTTAATAAGTGAGTTCCTTTACTAAGATCTGTAACGTCCACTTCAACTTTGATTTTTTCTTTATTATTTGAATCAATTTCATATTTACCAGACCATTGTATATACGTGGATGAAAATTTGTTAGTATATTTGATTTTAGATACAAAAACATACTTAGTTGGATAAACCCATACCATAACTTGTGCAACCAAGTATGTTTATAAAAACCTCATGGAGTGTGTTGAACTTATAGTCATAACCACCGGCTTAGCCGGTGGCTTCCATCAGCCCTATAAGGGCATGTTACTAGCCAGCGCCTATAAGGCGCATTGCAAGTCTGCCAACCTCGAAAGGTCTCAGGCTTCACCCGTAAACGGGTCGAACAGTTCTTTCATTGTGAGTTGTTCGTATTGTTTATCCTCCGTCAGCTAATTGCGAATGTATTCGGAAGCTATAAGCTTCCCTGAACCCCGGGTCGAACCGGGGATTTTCTTATACAAAAAAATACCACATGGAGTTGTTGCACTCGCATGTGGTGAGGTTAACTGATAGTACAATAAATATTCTAAATACTACTTGGTTTTAGGAAAATTATTGACAATAGGTGGAGTACTAACCCAACTTATTAATTTGATGTTGTAATTTTTTAATAGTTCATCTGCTTGAATTATACCTTTTGCTCCGCTCCCATCCTGATATTGTTCTGAAAACGAAGCATTGGGGTAAGTATGCTCATATCCACCACCACGTTCATTATCTCCCATGTAATACCAGGCAGGTCCAGGATCATAATATATTACTTGCTCTACAGTTTTGTTTCCAAATACTAGTCCAGGAGCACCATCAGTATTCAATAAAAGTACATTTTGCTTCCCACTAGCTAGGCGTTCCTTCCATTTGCGAAATTTTCCATAGGCTTCATTTGCGTCAAAACCATCAAATTCACATATTAACGTATCTTGAATAACCTTTCGCTCTCCGTTAATTTCATATTCCAAACGAAATGGAAATTCTCCATATGTGATTTCAGGTTTTGGAGGAGTCGGACCTAATTGAATTCCTGTGAATAGAAGAATCCAAGGCCAAGCAATATACACTATGAATGCAAATGCCAACAACAACAGGATACCGAGTACTAACAATAGCTTCTTCATATTATTTATACCCTTTCTTCTTCAAAGCACGCTTTACTGAATCCATCGAGTGGTTTTCTACTGCTACTCTCACTTGTTCCTTCTTTGTATCATATATTACAGCCGGCTTATTATACCACGTCTCTGTTCTAACATTATTGTTATCAAAGAAAACTTGCTGTGGTAAATAAACCGTTGTCCCAGTTGACACTTCACCCAAAAGTCCGTTTAAAACCTCACCCGTAACAACATAATTTTTTAAATTTCCGGTATAATTTCGATCATCCAAACCATATTTTTCCAATTTGGGCGTTGCAGGATTAAATGTAATGGCATTTCTATTATTCGCAACTGCATTTGCTACTGCTTCAGCCCCCCTTTTTGAATGACCCACCATAGTTATTTCATTATACTTATTGTTTTTTACAAAATCCATTGATTTGGCAATTGACGATTTCATATCTTTTGAGTAGCCAAACGGTTGCTGAATATTATTTTTCCAGTCACTCGCAGTATCAGAACCTTTGTTGACAAGAGCGTATTCTATGGAGTGATCCTGATTGACTCTAAGATATACTCCCATCACCATATTATCTCCACCAGAGATGACTTTGACAAACGTCCACCCCCCTGAAAGATCCCCGGATTGAGAATATATATGTGATGCCATTTCTGCAGCCTCTACAGCTGTTGGAATATGCCCATTTATATCTACGTATCGAAGCGGATTATTATACACATAAGCATACCAATGCAAGCTCAGCGGATCTTCCAGTTCCCCTTCATACGTATCCTCTGAAATAAACCTTTTATTCACAGGGTCATACATCCGAGCTTGGGCGAAGTATTGTTCCAACACACGGTCATAGGTATGACCAGTATAGTCGGCTACTTTATCCAGTCCGCTATAGTTCATGCCGAATACTTCAGGTGTGAGTGGTTTGCCCCACTCATCAAGCTGGGCATAGGCAAAGATTTGTCCGTTGCCTTTGGTGAAGTAGGCTGGCGAACCGAGCAGGTCCTCATGCACATACAGCTTGCCGATTAGCTCAGCTGCGATATGGCTGCGAATGTTGGCGCCTTCGTTGCCTGGCTCTGTGTAACCTGGGATATGGGTTGTCTCTTGTGTTGCAATTTATCTCCAAAAATGGAGGCACATTGGCCAAATTTCAAATTAGATGTTACGATCACACTTTGCTGTTCGTAACAATCGGCTATCACATTAAACAACAATTCTGAACCCGTTTGGTTAATGAATATGACCCACTTCATTCATCTAAAATAATGAGATCCATCTTCTTAACTTCTCACGAAATCAGCTGAGCGAGCCTGCTGCAAGCCTCCACATCCAGAGTTGTCGCCATATGCGTTTTAGCTATACTGGTTGAAATATAAATTTATTAGGTACTGTTTAGCCCCACCGAAAAAGTAACCTTGAAAGGCAAGAAGCCAGTCAAGGTCTGTTGAGTGTTGCTTTCAATTAATCACAAGTGATTATATAACACACATTAAACAATATTTTTTTATTCTTTAGATGTTGAATAAAATTACTAAGTGAGATAGTTCCTTGAGTAATTTCATGATCACCACCTTGATACCTGGCTAAGAACATTAGAGTATTGGTTTGTTTCACCAAAAATTTTAATATCTTCTCAAATTCGTCCACATATTCTCTATAAATTATTAATGGGGTCAAGTTATAAATAACATCTTCGTCATTAATCCAAAAAGGTAATGGCAAAACTTTTGAGTCTGAATCAAAATCAGAAGTACAAAGTAAAAACGCATTTTTAATCCCGTCTTCTTCTTTAACTAGTGAGTACCAAATCCCATTTGTTTTGCTCATAAAATTCCATGTGTTATTTAACCTCAACTCCATTTCATCCTCTACTTCATTAATTACTTCTATTCGAGAAAGATATGGAATTGTAGACGGTTGATCCTGATTAACCACTAATAAATTTATTTCGTATGACATAACCTTCACCTTTCTTACGGTAAGAAATCTTTTATATTCCAATTAGTATCGAACGAGTTTTTGCCATCCCTAGACATTATTCTTATTGTACCATCCGAACTAAGGTGAATATCAGGATTATTTCTCACCTTTTTCATGCGGACAATTTGCAGATAAGTCCTGACAATATTAATGGTCGATATATCCCTCTTAGAAGGTGCGATGGCTAAGACAGCTTATCTATCGGGGCAGCGCATTCTACAGTTGCGATTGACTTCAAAAAAACTGTGAATAAACGAACACAACAAAAAACAGGTCAATCATGGTGGTATCTGACCATAATCAACCTGTTTATTGTATCGGTACTCCTCCCAGATTTTTCTCAGTCAAGTTCTAGTGCCTAATACTAAGAATTAATCTTCACAGAGTTCCAATATATCTACAAATATTGCATCCTTTAAGATAAGTCTCCTATTCACTGGGTCAATATTGCTTAGTTTGTCCCACTCATAGACTGTATCAAACATATCATATTCATCAGATAACTCTTGATAACCATTATATCTCATTATTTCATTGACGCATTCCTCTAATTCGATAAAAGAAAAAGAATTAGCAGGACCTACGAGACCAAGAATACCATCTAATGATGAGTGCTTTATTTTATGCAAGAGCACATAATGATAAACAGGAATTATTTTGGAAATAGTCAATTGAATCTCCTGAACTAGAGAAAAATCACCCTCTCCACTTAACTCTTCCAAGGTCAGATACACATGAACTGACGGATTAAACCCATCTTGTATTTTAACCTGAGTGTTCTTTATATTGAATAATTCGTTTGGAAGAACTAGTTTCTTCCTACACTCGCTAGTGTACCAATGATCTAACTCTCTTTTTAAGTATAGTTTTTCCAGTACCTCTCTATACTTAGGATACTGCTCCAGAAACCTTGTCCCATGAATCATATCAACCCTCCCATCTTCTATTACTTTTACCATCACCAGTTTTCACCCCTGTAACAGGGTCAATTTCTCTTAGATGATTTTTCTTCTTCTTATCCCAAACTTCTAATCTTCCATGTTGACTGTCCCACTTATACCAATTGTTACCGTCAAACCAAGTTTTTCTTTTGTTATCCGTACCTTTAAATACTAAGCCATTGTCTTTCATCCAATTAGTATCTTCCTTTAATATCTTATAAGTTGAATTATCACCTTTTTGAATCTTATGGTAGTCATTGTAGCACTTTGTATTATGAACCCAAATCCCCAAACCAGACACATAATACGTATGATAGTCTGCAACCGTAAAGTTATAAACCGTAACTGACTCATCTAGTTTTACAAACTCTACTTTATCAATCGTAAGATTGCTTCCACCAGCCTTTTGAAGTTTGTTCCCTACTTGAAGTTCATCTGCAAAGACCCACCCTTTACCTTCCACCCAAAACGGGTGGTTGTCGGTCGTCTCAATGATTTGTTCTCCAACGTACAGCTTAATTATATCATCACGTTGGTTGCGATATAAAGCCGTTACTTCCTTGTAAGCCAGTTCACCATCAGGGTCATTCTCATCCTTAGCAAGAACCTTATCTCCGACCTCAATGTCTTCGATATTCTTCTCCCCTTCGTTAGTTATAAACTTGATTCAAGGAAGAATGAAGGCGGCAACTGTTTCAGCTACCGCCATTATATCTCAACTTGCCAGAGATTCGGGTAAATAAGTAAGCCTATATTCCGTTTTGTTCTTCATCATGCTGTAAAGAATGCTTACAAGCCTTCTCATAATGCAGATGATTGCCTGTTTCTTCTTTTTTCCTTCGCCTAGTCGCTTTTCGTAATACGCATGAAAAAGCGGATTGAGTGGCTTCTTGGATGTTCTAGCCGTTTGGACTTGTCTAACAGCTAGCCCCCACAGAATCTTGTTCAACGCTCGATTCCCTTGCCGCTGATTACGGTCTTTACCTCTGCCGCCGCTACTCATTTGGCTTGGTGTCAGTCCTGCGTACTTCGCTAGCTTGTCGGCACTTGTGAAGCGGTTTATATCCCCGATTTCCGCCACAATAGCCGAAGCGGTTACGTTATCAATGCCAGTGAACGTGTTCAGCTTAAAATCTAGCTTCTGCATGATGTCACGTATATTGTCCTCAACGTCATTCATTTCACGTTGAACGTCACGAATTTGGTTGACATGGCTTCGTACAAGGAAATCACGGTATTCCTGACCGTTCCGTTTCGTATTGCCGTCCGCTTGAACACTCTCAAGGATGAGCGTAGCTTTCTTCGTTGAACATACATTATTGCTGTTCTTCCTTAGAAAATCCGCCAAGACTTCCAGTGTCACACCCTCCAATAAATATGGTGAAGGATATTCATGCCATACGGCTAACGCTGTTCTCCCATCCACTTCGGAGAAGAATTTGCTGTAACTCGGATAGTTGTAGCTTAATTGCGTATGAAGCTGATTTTTGAGCATGACAAGCGTATCTCGTAAGCTATACCGCCGCATAACCAACTGTTTTAGAATCCAGTAATCATCATGCGGTTGAGCCGTCGGCAATCTGTCCAACTCATCCAGTAACAGCTTGGCAATGTTCTCCGCATCCCAACTGTCATGCTTCTCTGTCATGGCGTAGCTTCGACGCTTCCAATTCGATAAAGCGGCGTTGACCTCTTTGACAAGGAAATGATTTTCGACCAAGTAAACAGCTAATGACCTGCCATAACCACCCACATCTTCTAGCCCAAATACAATCGTCATGCCATCCTGCACATGCTTCTTGACTTTGTTTACCACTGCCGGAAATGCAGACGGCTTGTTATCGAACTCAATGACTTCTAACTTTTCGTTCCAACAGTTAATAACAACAGCGGTATGCGTCCGCTTATGTAAATCAACGCCAACATAGATATATTGTTCTTTACGGTGTCTCATCGTTATTGTCCCCCTCGCCCTTATAGCGTTTAGGGAAAAAGAATAGCCGCATCGTCTGTTTAGTATTCGCCCGAAGACGTACATTGAAGGGTAAGCGTGTCCATTCTTCCTCATTAAACGCTATAAGACCTGCGTTAGTGATGTTCCATGTCATACGCTAGAAAGGCTTTCTCCAAGCGTAGATACAATAATTCCAATCGTACATTCACTTCCAGTTGATGGACGTTCAGTAATACTTCCTCGACCATCGGTTTATGAAACTGATCGCCATACCGAAAGATATGATCGAACATGGCACATTGGCATTGCTCCAACGTTTCCAATTGTTTGTAGTAGCTGTCTTCCTGTTCGACGTAGCGGTTATAAGTCTCCATCTTCTCCATGCCACCACCACCTATATAATGGCTTGATGAAGCCCATCGGCTTGAATATCGCCGTATAGATAAAGTCCTTGATAGAACGCCTTGCGGTCAAGGATTCGTTTGACCTGTACTTTCGTAAACTTCTTGCCTTGAGCCGTAGTAAAACGGTCATCGTTCATCTGATACGCCAATTGGGATAATGACCAATCAGGGAATAATTCCTTTAGTTCAAATACTCGTTGTACGGCTAATGCTTCATCAAGTTTGATTTCAATTGCCTTGTGTCCTTTAGTAGCTTTGTATCCAAACGCCGCTCGTCCACCTGCATAGCCGCCCTGCTGTGCCTTCTTGTTCCGTCCTCGACTTAGCTTCATCGAGATTTCCAAACGTTGGTACGCATCCAATAATTCCATAAGTCCATTGATTAAGAAGTCGCTTGGGTCTTTCTTGTAGATGCTGTAGGTCGGCTGTACGATGCTCTTGACATCCACGCCGTACTTCTTGAACTCTCGATGCACAAGCACCTTTACAATGTCAGACCGCCATAAACGGCTCGTATTGAGGACGACGACTGCATCCACATCTTGGGCGGCAATAGCGGTTAGCATCGTCTGAAAGCCCATTCTGTCCACCTCTAGCGCATCTTCGTCAACCTTCGCCCCACTGATTCCTTCATCCGTAAAGATGTCCTGTAAGTCCCATCCTTGCTCCCGACAGTAGGAACGGATTTCGTCTTGCTGATAGGACAAGCTGTAACCGTCTTTCGCTTGTCCACTTGTTGAAACTCTGACATATCCGATGACTTTCATGCTGTTCCTCCCCCACCGTTACGATAATTTTGATTTTTGTAACGGTATTCCGATATTAATGTAATTATATATCGCAATACCGATATAATCAATCTTATTTTGTTGAATCTCGTTCTGTAACGGTATATAGTTATAAAAACGCTACTGGAGGAAATTTTATATGCCTGTAAGACTGCGGTTAAAAGAAATCCTTGAGGAAAAAGGAATGTCTCAAAGGGAATTGGCTCGGCTAATGAATGTCCGCCCAAATACTATTAGTCATCTCTGCTCCGATAAAGTTAATGCCGCTTATTTTGACACATTGGAGCAACTATGCAAAACACTCAACATTCAACTACAAGAATTGATTGTCATGGAGGACGACTAGCCTTACTATGCGACAGGAACTTTGCTGATTACGCCGCCCAAAATCGCACATGGAATGGTTATTGCTTCCTCCCACTGTTCTGCCGCTACCCTATCGAAGTCAAGAACGGTACGTTTGTTCATCTCTGCTTTCATCTGACTCCGATAATAGTAGGTCACGTCTTTTTGCTCCAGTTCCCCACGCATCATGCCTTGAACCTGCCGCAAAACCTTAGGCTTTAATGGTTCAAGTTCAGTTGCATGGGCGCATAGATACAATCGGTTAAACTGCGGCGGATACTGAACAAGTTTGTCCATCAGTATCTTGTCGTCCGGCTTATACACGATTTCAAACCTCGTTAGTTCGCCTTCAATGGCTTCCCCTCGCCGTTGCAACAACTCCAATCGTTTGTCATAGACCCTGCAATATCCGGCTACTTGTCGCTGATAACGCTCGTTGGAGTAATATGTTCCTTTTCTTTTCTTCATGTTCCGCCCAGTCAACGACAGTACGAATAGTTCAGATAAAGATAAAGGGATGTCAAAGGCTACCTCGGAACGAACAAGCAGAATGTCTGTCGCATGATTCCCAATCTCAGTAATCCATGAACGGAAGTGAATGAGCGATTCAGGCGGACATTCTAGTCGAAGCGTATGCTTCCTTGCCATTTTTGCATAGACAAGCTGATACGAAAGATGTACCCAATAACTGCCTTCCCTCACTCGTACATGATACTTAAATCCTCTATCTTTCACGTAGAATGCGGCATTGTAGTAATGACACAGCCTTTGACGAAGTGGATTAAAGAACGTCCACTGTACATTCATAAAATCCACAACAATACGGTCTATTGATACTTTCACGCCTTCCATGTTCAGCCCCCACCCGGAAATTTTTTAACGAATTTCCGTCTATAATTAGAGGGCAAGGCGGCTAGCCTGAACGTTGCCTTACCTGTATGTGTAAACTGGTCGTCACCAAATTGCTTTTGCACAGTAACTATCGGGGCATATGGACAGATCGTTGCGGAGGAAATTCAAATTTATTTCTCCTTGCTATAGTGGTCGGTCTACCTTAGTCCAAAGTTGCGGCTTCATCTTAGGACAATTAGTACGTTTCTTACTTTTTGAAAAAACCGTAAGAAATCGAAGGTAAGGTTTTAGCATCCAAATACGGTGGTATCTGACGATTTTAAAGCCATGTTGAGGAAGTAGATTAAGAGAAAAGGGTTATATTCTCAAGCATTTTGTATGTGCGTACAGTTATTTCGGAGAAATATCATACGGAGGTGATGAAGGTTAAGTTCTTATGGACGTAGCCGCCTCATTCATTCGGCACTAGGTGGGGCTAAAAGAAAGACCTTGAAGGTAGTCCCCTCAAGGTCAACAATAACTAAGAATAAATTGAAATAAACTCTATTGGTGCTGCTAACTCGTCCCAATCGTCAATATCCTCTAACTCAAAACATATTCCGGGATAATCCGGAAGTTTGTAGACATAGTCCTCTTTTACCCATCTAATACCTAAAACATTAAGGTCAGACAGTCTACTACCAATACCGATTTTTTTCAGGAATTTTCCCTCGTATTTCCCAAACACAGTTATTTGGGTAATCACTTTTTGTTCTTTCTCCACCCAAAACTTAATGTCTTTTGTTGTTAAGGTATAGTGATTGTCTAGCTCATCTTCAACAAAACCAATGATTTTCATTTTTTCCTTTAGTTCTTGAAGCCCCCATCCAAGGTGATAAGAACCCATGCTAACTCCGTTAATAATCATATTTTCAAGTATCACCTCTTTACTCATTGTAATTTGGTAACATTTATTCCCTTGTACTCTGTTCCGGTAAAGAAATCTACTACCTGTCCTGATTTCACATCAATTACCACAGTTTTCCCACCATAAGTAATTGCTCTTTGCCTTGCACCATTTAAAGTTCCCGGACCATTCCATGTTCCCTCAAGAATTGTTGCATTAGGGTTCTTCTGATAGGTATTGGCAAACTCTTTAGCCGCCGCATCATATTCCTTTTTAGAAGCATACCCCATACCTCTGCCATGTTTATTAAAATGGTCACCAAGTTGGTACATCTTCGAATCCGATACACTAATTGGATTAGGACAATCCGTATTATGCACCCAAATCCCAATATCCGTTACATAATACGTATGGAAGTCCGCAACCGTAAAGTTGTAAACCGTAACTGGCTCATCCAGTTTAACAAACTCTACCTTGTCAATCGTCAGATTGCTTCCGTCAGCTTTTTGGAGTTTGTCGCCCACTTGAAGTTCATCAGCGAAGACCCACCCTTTGCCTTCCACCCAAAACGGATGGTTATCTGTTGTCTCAATGACTTGCTCTCCAACATGCAACTTAATAATATCATCACGTTGGTTGCGGTATAAAGCCGTGACTTCCTTGTAAGCCAACTCACCATTAGCATCAAATTCAGACTTGGCGAGAACCCTATCTCCGACCTCAATGTCTTCGATATTCTTCTCCCCTTCGTCTGTTAAAACTCTAGTGCCAGCCGTGAAACAATTACATCCTTTGGAGAAGCTACCTCCACTCGTTTGATTTTTAGAGCTAGGAGGCTTGTAATTGTTAGATGGAGTCTTCGTATTGGAATCGTTCTTTACTTTAGTGTTTGTAGTACTTACGCTAGGCTTAGATGGACTTTTTGATGCAGAACCTGATTTTATACTACCTCCCGAAGCTTTACCTCCACTAATTGCTGCAGCTGGATCTGGAATTGGGAACATTGACTGAACTTCAAACTTTCTAATCTCAGATTCTACGTGATATTTTTCAAGATCAGCAATCAATTGTTGTCTTGCCCACTCAGCTTTGTTGTTAGAGTTACCACTGGGACTGGTTTGTGTTAAAAGACCATACAAATACTTAAACTGATTATTATTTTTATCATTGTATACTACTCTGAAAGCTTTACCAAACTTCGATCGTTGCTTCCAATATTCATCGGAATTATCACGCAACGTCATGATATGTGGTAGTTGAATTCTTAATTCTTCTAAAAACGCCGAGTCTTCAATTTCTATCATTCTTGTACTATCTTCAGGATGGGGATACTTCTTGTTCCCACTGGGATCAATGTATATCAGCGGATTATTATGCACATAAGCATACCGATGCAAGCTCAGTGGATCTTCCAATTCCCCTTTATACGTATCCTCTGAAATAAACCTTTTATTCACAGGGTCATACATACGAGCTTGGGCGAAATATTGTTCCAGTACACGGTCATAGGTATGACCGGTATAGTCGGCTACTTTGTCCAGTCCGCTATAGTTCATGCCGAATACTTCAGGTGTGAGTGGTTTGCCCCACTCATCAAGCTGGGCATAGGCAAAGATTTGTCCGTTGCCTTTGGTGAAGTAGGCTGGCGAACCGAGCAGGTCCTCATGCACATACAGCTTGCCGATTAGCTCAGCTGCGATATGGCTGCGAATGTTGGCGCCTTCGTTGCCTGGCTCTGTGTGACCTGGGATATGGGTTGTCTCTTGTGCAATTTTAGATAAGCCGAACACAAAGCGCTGCTGGTAGCCTTGCTCATCGAAGACCATCAGATCGGTAGCATACGGACTGGTCCAATCATGGAGGTAATCACGATTCACCTTGGCCAGTGAAGTTTGACGGGTTGTCCCTACATCGTTGGTCCAGGTTTTCTCCGGATGCTGTTCTGCTTGCGCTATTAAGTCTTCAATCGAGCCGATATAGGAGCTGCCCCTGCTGTTTTCTCCATCCTGATGCCCTAGGTTGCGGTTCAGCACAAGCTGTTCGGTTCGAACCCTCATGCCTACGCCATTATACTTGTAGCGGCTTTGCTCGCCGAGCTGATTCGTGCCTAGCTCAAGACGGTTGGTTGCATCAAAGACATAGCTTCGCAGGGTGCTATGATCTTTTTGTTCCTCAAGCAGATTCCCCCGTTTATCATAACGATAGGTGTAGACGCCATCTGGCGCTGTTTTGTTCATGAGCTGATTGCGTTTATTGTACTGATAGGTGGTAGTTCCTAATTTACTTTGTTCTTCGATCAGGTTGCCTAACGAATCATAAACATATGCTGTTGTTTCGCCTTCAAACTTTTTCTCAATAAGACGATTCAGTTCATCATATCGGTAATACGTCGTCTCTTGCTGTTTATGGATGCCGATGCCTGTGGTGTAGGTTTTAATGCGATTGCCTTCATCGTCATAATTGTATTCGTAATGGCGGCGGGTTACGCCATCTTTATCCAGCTCAATCGTTTGAACAAGCTGAGATTTGCGATTGTAGGCATGCTTGGTTAATTCACCGCTCGGGAAAGCTTGCTCGATCAATCTGCCCATACGGTCATAGCTGTACCTCGTTTCACTGCCATCCTGCTCCAGCACATGGGTCAAACGATTGGCTTTGTCATAACCATATTCTAAAACAGACTGATCCGGATAGATGAGCTTCGACAGGTTGCCTGCTTGGTCGTATTCGTAGGCAAGCTGCCGTTGATTGAAATCAACGATGCGCTGTATACGTCCTAACGGATCTACCTCGATTTGGGTGGTGCCATTCCAATCCCGAACTTCACGCAGCTCGCCCGCTTTTGTATAAGCCAATGTCACTTGCTTTTGATGGTTGTAATTGACATGCAGAAGCTGATTGGTTTCGCTGTATTCAAAAGCTGTGACGTAACCATCTGCATCAATCTGCTCCACCAGATTTCCATTTTCATCATACTGCAGATTCGTTTCTTCTCCAAGCGGCGTGATTTTCTTGGTCACTAACCCGCGCTTGTCATAAACATAAATGGTTTGTTGATGAGTATCCACCGAGTCATCGACTTGATGACGATCCATTTGAATCAGACGATTTCGCGCATCATAGGTGAGTTCTGTACGATTACCCAGCGTATCGGTCACCGCAGTCACATTATCATTTTCGTCATACGCATACTGCAGGGTTTGTCCATTGCGATCTTTGACTGAGGTCACTCTGCCCTTGCGGTCATACTCCAAAAACTGCTTATGTCCATTTTCATCGGTTTCATGCAGAACACGGCCAAGTGCATCATACGTATAGTGACGCTTGCCATTTTCCGGATCGATCACTTCTACCATTCGCCCAAGTCTGTCATAGCGATACATCGTCGTTGCGCCAAACGGGTCAGTGATTTGGCTGATGTTCCCCGTATGGTTATAGGCATACTGTGTGGCGTTGCCGCGTTCATCCGTTTCTTTGATTAAACGTCCAAGAGCGTCATAACTGTACGTGCGGGCATGACCGAGTGCATCTGTTATAGAGCTAAGCTGTCCAGCTGCATCATACTGATACTTCGTCACAGCACCTTCTGCATCGGTTACCTGTTGCAATTGGCCTTCTTTGTTGTAGCGATAGCTCTCCACTGCGCCTGTCGGATCTTCTACTTGAACAAGCTGATTCAAACGATCATACGTAAACTGCTGGGAGAAGCCTCGTGCATCTGTCACTTTAGTGACATTGCCGTTGGCATCATACTCTCTTGTTTCTTCAAAGTCAGCTTCATCCGTCTCGCTCACTAATCGATCCATCAGATCATAGGTATAACTGCGCTTGCCCCCATCCTCAAAGACCGTTTCTACAATATTCGATGCTTCATCATAAAAAATGGTCAACTGCGAATGGCGCGGATCCGTCACGGTCTGAATACGTCCTAAAGCATCATAGCCAAACGAAGTTCGTCCTCCCTCCGGATCGATCACTTCAAGCAATTGACCATTTGCATCATAATCATAAGTCGTGACGCCTCCATCCGCCGCCGTTTCGGAGGATAACCAGCCATTTGGCGTATACGTGTAGGTCGTTTCTCCATCCAGCGGATCTTTTTCCGTTAAAAGCCGATCCGCATAGTCGTACGTATAGTGAAACACTTCCTCGTCTTCATTCAGTATACGTACCACTCTGTCCTTCTCATCATATTCAAACTGCACAGACGTTCCATCTGCGTTAACTTTCCGTACAAGTCTGCCCGCTTGATCATAGTACCATGCGGTTTCGAATCCCAACGCATCTGTTCGCTTAATCGGTTTTCCGTCCAGATTGTAGGCAATCTGCTCTGTTCCGTTCTCTGTATTCGTATAGGAGGTTGCTCGTCCCAGGCTATCATAAGTAATATTTGTCGTGTCCCCGGCAGCATTGGTGATTGTCGTTAAACGATTTTCTTTGTCATAGGCAAAATGTGTCGGGTTGCCGTTTGGATCGATTTGCTTGGTTATATTCCCGTTTTTATCATATTCCGTACGAGTTCTGTTGTTTAAAGGATCGATTCGTTCAATTTCACGGCCCATTGTATCATAATGATACGTATATGTTGCGCCACGACTATTCTTTTCAGAAACGAGTCTGCCCATCACGTCATAGCCATAGTCGATTTCGTTGCCTGCAGCATCCCTCTCTTTGACTAATTGCCCCTCAGCATCATAGGTGTAGCTGGTTTGATTGCCTAATGGATCGATTTCGCTTAGCAAGTTCCATTTTTGATCATACTGTTCTGTCACCGTGCTGCCTTGCGCATCTGTTGTCGTAAATATATTCGCTTTATTATCATACGTATAGTGGATGGTATTGCCGTCAGGAGTGCTTACCGTCAATGGACGGTTCATTTTGTCATACTCGATCGTTGTCACGTTATGCAATGCATCTGTCGCCTGTAATAATTCACCTGAAGCCGTGTACTCCAATTTCGTTTTATTGCCAAATACATCTTCAAGCTCCGTTGGTTTTCCTGCCGGGCTATACGCTATTTTCAGCTCATTTCCCTCAGGCGTCGTTTGTTTCAGCAGATTTCCTGCTTTGTCGTATACCATGTTGGAAATCCCGCCGAGGGGGTCAATCATTTTCACGATATTTCCTTGCGCATCATACTCATAACGCGTCATGTTTCCAAGCGCATCGGTAGAGGTTACCCTATGGTTATTGGCATCATAGCTGTACACTTGCTTATTGCCCCGTGCATCCGTGACACTTAACAGGTTTCCTCTACTGTCATAGGTATACGACTCTGTTGAATGGTCAGGGAAAACGATCCTAGTCAGCAAGCCGTTCGGATTATACTCATGCTGCTCACTTGTTTGATCCGGGAAGATGGTGGTTGTCAGTCTCCACTGATTGTCATAGTCATAATTCGTTTCACGCCCCAGCATATCCACAACGCGCGTAATATTGCCATTGGCAAACTCTACGGTTCGTCCGCCGTCTTCATCTTCGATTTTGACGATACGTCCTTCTTTTTTGTCGACGTAATACTTCGTCTGGCTGCCATCGAGTTCAGTCACGGTATTGACTTGATCCACCGTGTTATAGGCAATCAAATAAGTGCCTACTTCTACTACTTCCTGCTTGGTCACGCGATCCTCAGTATCGTACGTGTTTGTTAAATAGATTTGGCCATTCAAATCAGAAATCGTCGTGATATTGTGACGATCATCGTATCCGAATGTCATAGACGCACTGTCCGGATTCGTCATCGTAATCAGGTTATCTTGAGCATCGTAGCTATAACGTACGCTTCTTCCTGATGGATCAGACACCTGCGCCAGTTTGCCAGCGTCGTAGGTTAGCGTAAGGCTGGTTCCTTGGCCTTCTACTGCTATAAGTACGTCGCTGCTATAGCGTAAGGTATAAATGGTTTGTCCTTGGTAAGAAATATGAGATAGCTTCTTTTGTCCATTAAAAACATACTGCCAGCCTGTCTCATCAGCTAAGGTGTACAAACCGCCTTGCTTTACTAGTCTATATTCGCTACCTGAAGGGGAATGGAAGGTACCGTCCGGCAGTAAATTAAACGTTATTTTTTCTCCATCAGGAAGCTGAATGCTTGTCCAATAATTTCGTTCTGCCAAATCATAGCTGAAGCTATGTCTCCATCCGTAGCCTAACTCGCTTTTGTTTTTATCCTGCGCGTTGTAGTGACGCGTAAATTCCAGCGGATATTTAGCCGCAACCGACAAGTCAAGATGCGACCAAACGAAGTTCCCATTCAGCATATTAATGGGGTCTGCTTTTAGAACGATCCCTTTCAGATCCTTCTTGCCATGTCCCAACTGCTCAAGTGGGGCAAAGGGATTAATCATCACACCCATAAAAGATAGGAATCTTTCGGTTGGCTCATTATCTAACGCCGGAGAGCTTCCTAGCGGCTGAACGACAATGACGCATGGGACATACCCTGGTTCATCCTGCCCATCCGGGTGAGGGATCGGATCCGGGAGGTTCGGATAGTCAATATTGCCATTTTTCTCGACTTTTCCATCCCACAAAATCGTCTGCATCTTCAAGCTGTCAGGCAGATAGCTTGACACCCCATTCTCCGCAGCAGACAGAGCAAATTCATAGGTGGCAGCCGGTTGAACAGCCTCCTGCTTAACTACTTCTTCTTCAGGCTCAATTGGTTTTTCATCAAGCTCAGTTAGTTCTTCGTCAAGCTCGATTGCTGATTCTTCAAGAGCTTCTTCCGCAACAGACTGCCCTTCTTCTACACGTTCTTCCTGTTCTTGCCCTTCTTCTTCTGATGACATCAGTTTGGTCAATAGCGATTTTCCGTCCAACAAATCATCTATCTCTGGCGGTTCGGGCGGAAGCACAGCTTGCCCGCTATATCCTTCAAAATAAACGCCTCTCACGGTTTTTCCGCTTGCATCCACAATGGTCCCCAGATGCTCGCCCAGAACCTGAGACTTCGCCTGATCCAATGCTCCTGGCAGAAGGAGCTTATCCTTACCTAGTGCTATGCTATGGAACGGCTGCGCTAGATTTCCTATTAATTGCTCATCTCGCAGGCTATAGTCGTCTTTCAGTCGATAAAGCTCAATACTGGCAAACTGAGACTTTTCCAGATTAAATTCAATCTGGACTTGTTCCACGTCATAGTTCACAATCGCATAGTCTTCATGGGAGTGCTTGCGATTGGCAACGTTTGTGAATGACTTAAAGGATTGGGTTTGTGGATTGTACAGCAGCATGGCCTTCCACTGCTCGTCCACACTTGCCGCTTCTACTTTGGCTAGCGGAGGCAGCAAGGAAATAAATAAAGCCCATACAAGTATGCAGCTCATCAGCCGCTTGAATCTTAGTGTAAACGTAGACGACATCTTTACTTCGCTCCTATTTTTTTATATTCGAGTTCCACTAAAAAACTATTATTTTCCGGCTCGTGCCAGAAACTAGCGCTTGACCTCAAACGAGATAGAACACTGCGGACAGAGGGTTCTTCCGATCGCTGTTAAAGACCGATTCCTTCCATTATTCTGGCGAATATAGTGATAATCTATCTTTAAAGGCGAATACTGACATTTCTCCAGAGTCCCTCTTCCCTCCGTTTTTTTTGTTTTATGTCAAGCACTAATGATTAGTCTAAGCCTATTTTTCTCATGCTTTTATTGACTAATCTCTTTCTACCTTGTGCCATTGCTCCTGATCCCCCGCCACATAGCTATGGGTCAAAGATGCCTCAAGCATTGGGGCATATGCCCAATGTTTTTCAGATAAATCATGGTAGGGAGATTTCTTTAATTGCTTAATCGCTGACGAATCAGGCGTTCTATCCAGTGCCTTGTTCATAGCTGTCACAAACTCAGCGCGGGTAATCCAGGATTTCGGTCGGAACGTCCCATCCAAATAGCCTTTCATCCAACCCGTTGAACTCAGTTTTGCAATCGCGTTAGCCGCCCAATAGGAAGCATTTACGTCGGAATAGATAGATTGGTTATGTTCCTTTTCCTCTGCATCTTTCACCCATCTTGCAAGTAATACAGCTACCTCCGCACGAGAAATGGGAGCTTTGGGACGGAATGTACCATCTGGATAGCCAACCATTAATTTTCGTCCGCTGACCTCCTCTATTGCTTTAGCTGACCAGCGATCCTCAGCTACATCCGTAAACGTAATCGGATAAGGCGCTTTCCCTCCTTCTTGTTCCGTAATACGATGCAACATCACCGCAACTTCTTCTCTCGTTAATAACGCATCTGGACGGATGCTTCCATCTGCATAACCATATAGATAACGTGTATGCGTCTTTATATTTGCTGGCAGCTCTTCCTCATCTTCATCCTCATCCGGCTCTGATGGAGTTGTCCCTCCTCCTGAACCTCCCGGCGTACCCCCACCTGTTGTTGGCGGCACATCACTGCCTATTTTTGCTTTTGTTCGGGAATAAGCAGATCCGGTATTGTCTTTGATGGCAAGTTCTATTGCTACACCCTCTTTAAAGGGCAATTCTTGCAATAATTTGATATACAAGCCCTTGCTGTCTTGCGATAGTTCCATAAAATCATCTGCATCATCGTCATCGATCCCATGCAGAATCAATTGATAGGCGGAAGGCTGCAGCTTTGGCTTCACAGCTATTTTTCCATTGCGCGCCTCAAGTGTCTTAAACTGCTCATAGATATTTATTTTCTCATCCACGTTTAATCGAATAGAAGCCGGAAGCTCCAGCCGCAGCTGTCCCTGTGTCACGCCATCGATAAAATTATCTGTATTTTTCTTTATGCCCGCAGTTGCAGCTCCGGTCAAGTAGTTGTAGGCAATATGAACCTGCGTTCCCGCTCTTTCTTTGCTTGCAAGTTCACTTGGAACATGTCCAGTGAATTGATTATAGGAAAACTCTGCAACCTTCAGTGGCATATCCCCCCAAATCGCAGGTATCGTTCCTTGCAGCTTGTTTTGAGATACATCAAAAACTTGCAACTTTTTCAAATTCTCATAGCTTGGTGGAATAGAACCTTCCAGAGCATTATGAGATAAATCAAGCACCGTTAAATTTCCCCAACTGCGATAGCTGTCCTGCAATTCGCCTGTTAACTGATTTTCGTGTGCAGCAAATCTTTCAAGCTTTGTCAGTGCTGACCACTCATTTGGTAATGATCCCGTCAGCTTATTTTGCGAGATATCCAGCACTTTCAATTTCGTCAGTTTGCTTACTGTTGTCGGAAGTGCTCCTGTAAAGCGATTATTCCACAGCATCAAAACTTCAAGCTCTGTTAGCTCGTCTAACCAACCTGGCAAAGGCTGTTCATCGAAAAGATTTCCCGAAAGAGCTAATAGCTTTAATAGCGTCAATTTCGATAGATTCGGAACCTGACCTGTAAAGCGATTACCTGCAAGATCCAAGTTTTGCAACTTCGTCAGCTTCCCCAATTCCTCAGGTATCGCATGACTAAAACCATTATGATGTAACAACAAAGTTTGCAGATGCTGAAGCTTTTCTATGTCCTTTGGCAAATTGCCATGAAAATGGTTATCGGATAAATCCAGTTTTTCTAATTGGGATAGTTTA
>JBEBPB010000020.1:0-94328 GCA_040396195.1 Paenibacillus nanensis | reverse complement strand
TTCACTGCTTTCTGCCACTTCCGACCATACTTTGTACGAAAAAACAGCCACATTCGCTGCTTTCTGCCACCTCCGACCATACTTTATACGAAAAACCAGCCACATTCGCTGCTTTCTGCCACTTCCGACCATACTTTGTACGAAAAACCAGCCACATTCGCTGCTTCCTGCCACTTCCGACCATACTTTATACGAAAAACCAGCCACATTCACTGCTTTCTGCCACTTCCGACCATACTTTGTACGAAAAAACAGCCACATTCACTGCTTCCTGCCACCTCCGACCATACTTTGTACGAAAAACCAGCCACATTCGCTGCTTCCTGCCACCTCCGACCATACTTTGTACGAAAAACCAGCCACATTCACTGCTTTCTGCCACTTCCGACCATACTTTATACGAAAAACCAGCCACATTCGCACGATACTATTACCTATGTAGATTTGGTTTCTCTAGTCGTTCCAGTAAATAATCGTTTAATTGTTTAATCGTTTCTTTCAAGCACACAGCAGACAAAAAAGCACAACTGGGATCAGTTGTGCTTTTTTATTCCTTCTTGTCAGTTGTACCCTCTTGTCAGCTGTGGCTGTGCACTTTTTGTAAATTGTTTCGTTTTCGTTGCAGCTAACTGGACACCCCTTAGCTACTGTGGCTATTCTTGCTACTCTTACTCTTCTTACTCTTCTTGCTCTTCCTGCTCTTCTTGTTCTTCTTACTCTTCTTACTCTTCTTGTTCTTCTTGCTATACTGGCTACTTTGGCTATTCTAGCTACTTTCACTCCCTGGCTACTACAGTTATTCTGGCTTTGCTAATGCCAACAGCCTTCTAAGTTCTAATGCCGGCATAATATTGTTGCAGGTTAGAACAACCGCGCCGCAGCCAATAGAGAAATGTACTTTTTGCATAGTATCTGGGCAATAGCTCCATACCTGCAGTCCCATTTCCTTGAAACGCTCGACTATTTGCGGGGTTAGCAGCTTCATCTCAATGCCGATTGCCCACATTTTGGAGTAAGTACCGTTATGCTCATCAGCATTGAAATTTTTCATTTCGGAGCCGATAAAGCCTTGTGTCTTCAAGCCGTAGCGATCAAACAGATAACCTAACACCGATGCATCAAAGCTTGTGAAGATAGACCTTTCAATTAAACCGTACTGCTTCAGTAATGGCATAATTCTATCGGCTATTTCGATAGCATCCGGGCTTGGCTTTATTTCGATATTGAACAGCAGATTCGGATATGGCTTGAGAAATTCGCATAATTCTTCAAAGGTAGGAATTTTCAACCCTTTAAACATTGGATCAAACCAGCCGCCAGCATCCATCGACTGTAGCTGTTGCAATGTAAATTCGCACACCTCGCCCGATGAATTTGTTGTTCGATCTACTGTTTCGTCATGGATAATAACAATATGCTTATCTTTGGACATGCGCAAATCGAATTCCAGCATATCCGCCCCTCTTTGAATCGCTTCATAAAAGGAAAGTAAAGTATTCTCCGGGTAAGCTGATTTAAAACCGCGATGTCCAGAAACAACTATCGTTTGTGTATCCTTAATTTGATCCATTGGCATCTGCTCGCACTCCTATCCATTCATTACTTGCTTAAAATCCGTTCTGCGTTTTTCTGGAAAGTATCAAGCGTTGCAGCTATATCCTTGTTGTCATACATAATCGCTTCAATCGCAGAGAAAAACTCATGCATAACTGTTGGCCATTCTACATGTTTATTTGTATCGATTGCATAATCCAATTGCTCATAAGCCGTTTTGCGGATTGGCTCTTTTGCCCAAAGCTCTTGCATTTCCTTAGACTCTGTCATTGATTTTGTAAATGGAAGATAGCCAGAATCCAGAATAAATGGTAATGCTCCTTGCTCACTTGTCATCATCCATTGCATAAAGTCCCAAGCCTCATCCTGATTGCCCGCTCCTTCAAACATCACTACGTTAGCTCCACCTGTAGGCGTCGCGAACACTTCATCCTTTGGCAAAAATGCTGTCACATACTCAAAATCAACTGCATCAAGAAATCCGCCGATAGAACCTGTGGATTGATAGATCATTGCAACTTTTCCTTCATTAAACATCGAACCAACAATATTGCCAGAATCTGTTGCTGGCGGATAGTACAAAGCACCGGAATCCTGCCATTTTTTCAATTGACTGAATACTTTCATGCCAATACCGTTGTTTACAAAGCCATCGCTTGTTCCTTCCTCATTAAAGAATGTTCCTTTAGCTTGTGTAATCATCGCAATCGGGTACCAAGTATCATATGGCATAGACAGACCATAGCGCTTAATCTCATTGCCTTCTTTTACAACAAGCTTATTTGCAGTCTCCTCCATTTCCGCCCATGTTTGCGGAATGCTTAACCCAAGCTCATCAAGCATCGTTTTGTTAATATGCATAATAGGTGTTGAACGGTTCAGCGGCAAGGATACGAGCTTATCATCAAAATAAGAATGTCCCATCAGGCCCTCTGTAAAATCATTAATATCCAACGATGTTTTATCAGCCAACGGCTTTAAATCAACCAATACATCAGAGTCGGCAAACATTTGCACATATGCGCGCTCCAGCATAGCGATCTCAGGGGCAGATTTGGAAGCAATCGCTTGTTGATACTTCGTTACCGCCTCATCATAAGAGCCCTGGAATGTGCCTACCACCTCAATCTTATCCTGCGAATCGTTGTAACGTTTTATCATTTCGTCAACACGCTCGCCATTTTTCCCGCCCATTGAATGCCAAAAGTGAACTTTAGTTTTTCCGCTGCTCGTTTGTTCCGGCTTTTGCTCAGAATCTGTCGGCGTATTGCTGCCGTTGCCTCCGTTGCTTCCGCCTCCTGTCGATTGCTGACCGCATGCTGCAGCTAACCCCACGATCATGACAAGCATAATTAACATCGAACTTAGTTTTCTCATCTTCTTTCCCTCCATAAATTAACTTTTTAATTTTTTCACACACTTACTACACAACCTACTTGCAACCTACTTAATTCCTGAATAGACAAACGCTTTAACAATTTGCTTGGATGTAAACAAATACACCAGCAGTATTGGAAGCACCAGCACCACGTTACCCGCCATAATAATATGCCAGTTGCTTATTCCTTCCGTCTCTCGCAGCATCGAAATACCGATTGTGAGCGGACGCACATTAGCTGTATCCGTCATAACTAGCGGCCAGAAGTAATCATTCCAGTGGCTAACGAAGCTGAATAACGCGATCGTAGCTAATGCCGGCAGCGACATTGGCAGCATAATCTTCCGCATAATACTGAACTCAGAAGCATTATCCAGCCGCGCAGCCTCGACAATCTCATTTTGAATTTGCATAAAGTATTGACGCAGCAAGAAAATACCGAAGGCATTAGTCATAAACGGTATTATTTGCGGCAATAATGTCCGCTGAATGCCCCAGTCCGACATCATCAGATAAACAGGGATAAAGGTAACTTGACCAGGGATCATAAAAGCAAGCAACACCATGCTAAACAAAATCCCTTTTCCCCTGAATCGATACTTTGCAAAAGCATAAGCAGCCGGAATCATAACAAGCATTTGAATGATAAGGATAGACAGCGTGATTACTACCGAGTTTCTGAAATAGGTCAGAAATGGTCCCGCCTTCATCGCGTCCATATAGTTGATAAATTGCGGAATGCTAGGTAAAATTGTCGGCGGAAACGCAAGTGTTTCGCGAAAAGTTTGCAGCGAAGTAGATATCATCCATAGAAAAGGGAAGATAAATACGAGAACGAGAAACACTTTTAATATAACGGCTGCCACAGCCCTGGAATTATGCAGTACCTTTTCCATTCTCTCTCCCCCTCTATTGATAATGGACTTTCTTTGCAAGTAATTTAAAATAAACCAGCGTTAAAATGGAGATAATGACCAGCAGCACAATGCCGGTAGCAGATGCATAGCCGATATTCGTTGTGCGATGCTCGTAAATGTAATAAACGAGTGTATTAGTTGCATTATTGGGACCGCCGGACGTCATCACCCGCACCGTGTCAAACACTTTGAAGGAGCCGATGGTCATAATAATGAGGATAAAGAATAGTTGCGGCGAAATCATCGGCAAGGTTATTTTATAAAACACCTTGTATTTACTCGCATTATCCAATTCTGCAGCCTCATAAATGGAAGGAGATATCCCTTGCAGAGCAGCAACTATAATGAGCACATAGTAGCCGATCCCTTGCCAAACCGATACGATAATAATCGAAATCAATGCCGTTTTGGAGCTTTGCAGCCATTGCGACGTTGGCAAGCCAAGCGTCTTTAGCAAATAATTCAAAAATCCAATATTCGGGTCCATCATCCATAGCCATACAAGCGCGATTGACACAATCGATACAATATGCGGCATAAAAATACTCGCCTGCACAAAACGATTAAAGCGCGTATTTTTATTGAGCCAAACAGCAATCAATAGTGAAATCAGCATGGTCAGCAATACAACACCAGCCGTATACACCGCTGTATTGCCTAACGATTTGTAGAAGTCCTCTCTGCCTAAAATCTCTTTAAAATTATCGAAGCCTACAAATTTGCTTTTCGCTTTATTCATCAGATTGTATTGATACATGCTCAAGTAGACCAGGTAACCGATTGGATACATAACAAAAACAAATATGCCTGCCATTGCGGGAGCAATCAAAAGGTACGGACGAAGCAACTCTAGAAATCTTGACCTATTCACGATTAAGCCCTCTTAAATGGTTTAGTTGCTGTTGATGCATGCTTCCCGCTTCATCAAGACGATTTTCATTGGCATCAAAGAAATGAAGATGCTGTTCAGAAACGCCCAAATAGATCGTTTGATCTGTTTCATATCTATCATCAGGTGCCTTGACCATAAAGGTATGCGTATCATTTTTCACCTGATAGATCGTTTCTGAGCCCAGCATTTCTCGAGTAACAATTTGCCCCTTCATCCGAAATGCGCCTTCTGTAGGCGAGGGTGATAGCAGCGCGCTCTCTGGTCTGAAGCCAAAGCTTCCCTCCATATTCTCAAGCGCCCCAATATTCATCGGCGGCACACCAATAAATTGAGCTGTAAATTGATTGCTGGGACGTCTGTACATAACCGACGGAGGCGCTTCTTGCTGGATAACACCTTTATTCATCAGTACGATTTTGTCTGCCATCGACATTGCCTCTACCTGATCATGGGTGACGTAAACAAAAGTAGAGCCCAGCTGTTTGTGCAACTCAATCAGTTCGATCCTCATTTGTACACGAAGCTTCGCATCCAGATTGGATAGTGGCTCATCCATTAAAAAGACACTTGGCTTTTTCACCATTGCTCTAGCCAGAGCAACACGTTGTCTTTGTCCGCCCGACAAGGTTGACGGCTTGCGATCCAGATAGTCAATCAAACCAACCGTTTCACAAATCGTTTCAATAAGCTCCTTGCGTTCCTCCTTGCCAACCCCGTTGTTGCGCAAACCGAATTCTATATTTTCGCGAACAGACATCGTTGGATAGATTGCGTAGTTTTGGAACACCATTGCCAAGCCACGCTTTCCTGGAGCGGTTTGCGATACATCTTTTCCGCCAATCATTACAGAACCCGAGGTTTGCGGATCAAGACCTGCAATCATACGCAATAGGGTTGTTTTCCCGCAGCCGGACGGGCCGACCAGAACAGTAAATTTGCCATCCTCAATAGTCAAATTAAGATTTTCAATCACTTTGTGGGAATCAAATGCTTTTGTTACATTCTTTAATTCAATCGATGCCACAACTTCAACCTCCCTAGCTCAGCAGTTTCAATGAATGCTGAACCCTCGTTTCCTTGTCTCATCATGCTTCAATGCAAGCATAAGAGCGTACCCCTTCTGCCATGTAAAGCAATTATTAATTTTGTGTAAAGCGCTTGCAAAACTGTCTGGTACACATAGCTGGATCACTATGCGCACGTTATTGTTTTGTGAACGACTTTCATCCTGCTTCAACTTTGTTGTATGATAGGCATGGGGCTTGGGTGTCTATTGCTTGTCACTTTAACAGGCAAATGGATGACGATTTATTCTTTACAGCGACCACTGGAATTGAATAATCGTTTTTTCCCAGCTTCGGTGGGCTGCAGCAGCTTCCATAACTTTGGCGAGTTCGGCTGCTGTGCTCACTTCCTCATATTGCTCCGGTACAATTCTTCTTAACGTTGCTTGATAAGCTTCATTCTCCATTGCCGTAATGACTTCCTGGAAATCACGCACAGTGCTGCGGCTGCTGCCATGAACCGTAATTCCCTTCTCCAATATATCGCGCGTATTGATTGGCACTCTTTCCTCGGTAACGCCCATTAATATCAAATGTCCGCCAGGAGCGAGTAAATCGATTGCCTGATTGATCGCACTTTCGCTGAAATTTCCACCTGTACATTCAATCGCAATATCAACTTGCGGATTGTCTGCAAAATTATAAGTTTGCACCATATTGGTTTCAGCAAATTCAAAATGTGCCAGCTTATCCTCCATCGCTCCGAATACTTTCAAGCGATCCGCGTCAAGACCGAATTTGTGGTGCAGCATCGCAGCAGTCAAGTAACCTACAGGTCCATCTCCAAACACCGCTGCAGTTCCCCATGCCAGCTTATTCGCTACAATCGCCAGCGCCTGATGTGAAACAGAGCACAGTTCAGCAAGCACGGCAATTTCATTTGGTATATGATCTGGAATCTTCACTGCATTTTCCTGAGCGATAACGAGCCTGCTCTGTGCCAAACCATCAATGCCGCTGCCAAGAAATCCGCCATTCAGGCAGTAATTGTCCCCAATATCCTTTTGACAAACAAAACAGCACTCTTCCTTATCCATCCGCTGCAGTGAATACCCTGGCAAATTAGGTACTACTACAACCCTGTCGCCTGCCTCGAGCAGCTCTGACCGACTAGAAACAATTTTCCCAATCCCCTCATGCAACAATGCCATCGGCAGTTTTTTGGCTAGCGCCTCTGCCCTCCTTTGACCTGTAAAATAACGCAAATCTGCATGACAAATGCTTGCCATCTCTGTCTCCACAACAACTTCGCCTTCTCGAACAGCTCTGTCTATCCTCACTTCCGCAATTTCCCCCGGGTGATTTAAACGAAATACTTTTGAACTGACTTCCATCTCTCTCATCCCTTTCATGCTAACCTAACGGCTGCACCTCCCCGATTGGCTGTCAAAGCTTCGCTCCGCCCGGCTCTAATTCGGGTTTGCAAGCTTTAGACTGTAATGACATCAATATCATGCTCCCTAAACTGCTTGATATCGTTCTCAGATACCCCCTTATCCGTAATCAACGTATGAACAGCACTGTTTGGCGCAACGGAATGAAGTGACACCTTGCCAATCTTGCTGGAATCTGCAAGCAATATGGTTTGCTGTGCCGCTCGGATCATGCCGATCTTCGTTTGTGCCAGTTTGGCTTCAGGATGCATAAGACCATGCTGGGGATGGAGTACAGGAATTCCCAAAAAAACTTTGTGTACATGCAGCGATTCAAGCACTAAATCCGTAAACATGCCATTTAGCATATAGCTGGAGGGATACAAATCCCCTCCGGTAAGTATAACCTTGATACCAGGAGAATCGCGCAGCTCTGCAGCGACGTTCATATCATTGGTCACTACCGAAAGATTGGAGCGATGCACTAAATTTTTTGCCAAATGCAATGTCGTAGTACCCGAGTCCAAAATGATATGCTCGCCATCCTTCACAAGCTCTGCCGCTTTTCTTCCTATTCTCATTTTCTGATCCAATCGTTCGTTATACCGATCATTGAAGGAAGCTTCCGAATTTGCCCATTCTTCTATCGTGACTCCGCCATGCGTTCGTTTTAATACACCATCCTGCTCGATTTCAGATAAATCTCTCCGGATAGTCGCTTCGTGCACCGAAAAAATTTGAGCAAGCTCTGCAATTGTCGCTACCCGCTGCTTGCGCACATATTCAATGATTCTCGCTTTTCGTTCAACTGCAAGCATATGAGCCGCCTCCATCCGCCTTCTTGCATCCCTATCTATGCCAATGATAAACTGCACTTCCAACCAAGTAATCACTAGTAAACCTATTGTCCGTTTCAGTCTCATTATGCACATTTATGTTCATTTAAGTTTTGTTTTGCTTACATAAAGCATAAATTCGAGCACAGTTTATGTCAATGCATTTTTTGAAACTTTACACAAAATTAATTTTGAAATTGTAATTACGAGCGTTTAAAAAAACTAATAGGAATGTCGAAAAAACCTTTTATTTATAAGGAATAAATTAAATAATAGCTAATATTCCCTTACAGTTAGAACAAGAAAAAAGAGAGCCATAAAAGCTCTCTTTTCTAAATTTTTCATTTATTATTTAATTGTAAATTAATCGAGCAAATATGAATAATGATGTTTTATAAAAATAGTGTAAACATTAATGAACAATCTTCTGCACTACTATTTGTCTGTTAATATTGTTACATCCGCCAGTTGAACAGGAAGCCCTTTTACCCCAGGCTTGTACTTAAATATATATCCTGCATATGGCTCTTGCTCCAGCATTTTCTCCGTATAGCCGACACGCGCTGAAGTAATATACAGCTCATCCAGCTCCTCGCCGCCAAAACAACAAGATGTTATTAGCTTGGCTGGCAAATGCACCTCCTCCATACATTCGCCAGTATACGGATTATAACGACTAACCCTTCCCCCGCCCCAATGAGCTATCCAGAGCATCCCTTCACAATCAATCGTCATCCCGTCCGGATAGCCAAAATCTGTATGAATTGCAGCCGCTACTCGCATATTGCTGATCTCACCGGTAGCCAGACAGTAATCAAACCGTTTGATATTGCCGCTGAAGGTATCAATATAATACATTTCTGCACCATCTACACTCCATGCCAAACCATTGGAGCAGCCGATATTGCCCAAAACTTTGTTCACTGTCCCATCAAGCTCCATCCGATACAGTGCTCCTGCACTTCGATCGCCGACTAATGACATCGTTCCTGCCCAAAATCTGCCTTGCGGATCACATTTTCCATCATTAAAACGATTGGATGGCTGGTCGGATTCCGTATTTGATATTTGTTGGAATTTACTGGTTTTTCCATCAAACAGATAGATGCCATCCTCCATCGCACATATCATACCGCCATCACGATGAGGCACAGCAGCCCCAATTCTGTTTTTCGTCTGTATTGTTCGAATGTTTCTGGTTTTCATATTCATATAACAAATTTTGCAACCCTCAATATCTACCCATACCAGCTCAGAGCTAGCTTCCAGCCAAACCGGCCCCTCTCCCAATATAGAAGCTGTTCCATCAATAGGCTGTGGCTCAAGCAATTTCATCAATCTTCTTCCTCCTTCATGATGCAACACTTGTATACGCTTACTATATCGAATTCCAGCTACAGTGAACAGTCAAGATTCCATAATAGCTTTCCGCCTGCCTGTCCTTTATAATGACAGTAATCAAAAAATTTTATATGTATTGGCTTTTTCTGCGAATTGTTATTTCCACTTTTATAGTCCAGAGGTGTTTATTATGGAAGCAGCATGCGGTCTTGATTTCTTTTTCCAGGATATGCGTAAGAGGGATACATCGATTGATTTCCATACACATACCGGCTTTGAGCTGGTCTATTATACGAGCGGTCAGGGCACAACAACACTTGGCAAACAAAAATACAACTATAAAAAAGGCAACTTCTCCATAATTGAGCCAAATTGTCCCCATGACGAATATCGTGAGCTTGATACCGGTGTAATTTGCATGGTATTTCATTTTAACAATATTCCGTTTGCGCTTGGCAATCATCTATATTCCGATATTGAAGGACAGCCGATAAAAGCATTGCTGCAAAAAATAAGCAAGGAGCTAATGAATAAAAACAGCTTTTCCTCGATTATGATTCGCTGTCATCTGATGGAACTGATCGTGCAATTAGGTAGAATATCCGGGACAAGGTTCGATGAGGAGGAACCGGAGGACCGCTTGCTGTACGCCAAAAGCTATATTGAACAATATGCGGCAACTGACCGTATCAATCTGCCCGGGCTTGCCAGTACATTAGGCTACAGCTACGACTACTTTCGTCACCTGTTCAAAGAGTTCACCGGGCTCGCTCCCATGCCTTACATTATGAAGCAGCGCTTTCGCAAAGCTGAATTGCTCTTATGCCGTACAAAAGATACGATCACCTCTATCGCACTGGACTGCGGCTTTTCAAACGCACCACAGTTTTGCTCGCTTTTTAAAAAAGAATACGGCGTAAGCCCATTGCAATATCGCGAACAAAGCAAGCTTAGCAATCAATCCCGCTCCAATCAGTATTAAAGGCTTCTTCTACTGACTTTGCTCAGTTGGTTACAGCCTATAAGGCTCATCTTCGGAGCCTGGCGTACCAAGCGCGTCTGCATAGTAAGACATTAAGCTTAGACTGCTTGGTACGAATGCCGCATATTTATTTGCCCCTCTTGGGTGGGGGACTGACGTACAAATGCTGCTAAACCGTTTATGCGTGCGAAACACGAGGCATCGGCATCGGTTCTTTGCCCAACTCAGCCCATATATATTTGAGCAGCAGCTCAGCCTTCAATTCCTTGCTGTCTTCATCATCCCACAGATTGGCAATTTCACCCGGATCCTGCTGCAAATCGAATAATTCACCATAGGTCTGATTGTAGTATACTGTAATTTTGTATCTGTCGTTGACATAGGTTTTCTGATGGATCGTGGTGGGCTCGTGACGAAATTCGCATACAATGTGATCCCTTGCATCAGTTGCCCGCTTCCTCCAAACATCCACTTGGTTTACCCCACTCATTGCGCCAGGTATGGCAGCACCGGCAAAGCCAAGAATGGTTGGCGCCAAATCCACTAATGATTGCAATGATTCAGACTGTTCACCAGCAGGTACAACTCCCGGATAACGAACTAGGAATGGAACCTTGATCAAATCTTCATAATGAAAGCCCCCTTTAAACTGCAATCCATGCTGTCCGAAGAAATGACCATGATCTGTTGTAAATACAATAAGTGTGTCCTCTGCCAGCCCCGACTCATCCAGTTGATCCAATATACGCCCAATCTGCTGATCCATAAAGCTGATCATTCCGTAATAAGAAGCAATCGCCTTTCTGTGCTCCTCCTCTGTAAATACCAAATGCGAATGATAACCATGAATGGCGAAGCCAGACTCCATATAGCCTGAAAAGTCTGGACTTTCTTCTTGCGTCATTGCAAAATGAGGCGGATTCTTCTCATGCTCTCCCGGGGTTATTTGCGGTACAGTCAATTTATTCGAATCATACATACTTGCCCACGGCTCTGGCACAAGATAAGGCGGATGCGGATCCGGAAAGCTTGCCCAGAGGAAGAACGGCTCGTCCTCTTGCTGATACTGCTTAATTAGCTCATTGCTTCGATCTGCAATCCAGGTATTATAATGAAATTCCTCCGGCAGTTGCCAATGAAATAGCTCCTTCTCATCCATCGTCCCTGTGGGAGCGGTAAAGTAATCACGCCAGTTTGAGCAACCCTTCTCCTCCAGCCACAGCACATAATGTTGTCCAACTAACCATTCATTTGTATGATTGCGCGCCATTTCTGCAGTTTCAAAGCCATAATACGGTCCTTTAAACTGCCTCCACATTGCATAGTCATGCAGTGTATCTTGCCCTTCCATTGTTGGATAACCTTCTGCTTGATTAATTTGCTGAAAATGTGCTTTTCCAATTAATGCCGTTCTGTATTCTTTTTTTTGCAATAATTCCCCTACCGTTGGTTGATCTGCCTGCAATTGTGTGCCCAGCGTCCATGCGCCATGCTGACTTGGATATTTTCCAGTAATAATAGATGCACGTGTTGGCGTACAGGTCGGATTAGGACAATATGCTCGATTGAATGTCATTCCTTCCTTTACCAAACGGTCAAGATTGGGAGTAGATACCTCCTTGTTGAATGCACCGATAGTATTCCAGTGTTGCTGATCACTTGTTATTAGTAGAATATTAGGGCGTTTTGATGTCAACTGCTTAACCTCTCCTTCGATTCATCTTACATTTAATTATAGAAACAGACGATTTGCAGAGACAATAACAGACTGTCGCGACTTCTTTGCATTTTGTAAGGTATCTTGTAAAATGGGAAGAACTGTTGCGATATTGGAGGTCGGTTGAAATAGATAAGCAAGGAAATCGCGAAATAGCTGAAAATTACTATTTTGTCCCTGATTCCTTTGACCTTAATGCGGGGATAATGCCAATTAGATTCGGCAGTAATATAGCGATGCAGGGCTACCATGCAGGGCCGCGCAGCGTCCCCTACTTTAGTTTGCATTTTGTAAGAAGCGGCATTGTGGAATTGCGATTTGAGAACACGACTGTACAACTTTCGGAAGGTAGTTGTTTTTGCCTGTTTCCTCAACAGATATATAGCTACAAAATGGTGCCGAATAAGATACCTCTACAAATGACCTGGATCGCCTTTGGTGGTCCACAAGCGCAACAAATTATGCATTGGATTGGACTTAGTCCATCAGCGCCATATCTTCGTCGGGAGCCTGATCCGGAATTAAAAAACACACTGGAAAAGCTGCTGCTTGCCGCACGCCATCAACAGCCCTACTATCGTTTTCTGCTTGCCTCCAGCTTGCAGCATCTGTTTATGCTGCTTTGCCCTTTTCCCGAGGAAGCTGTTGTATCAATTCATGAAGGTCCCGAAAATTGGATACCAAAAAGCATTGAATATATGAAAACCCATTTTGGAGAGCCGATCGGTATAAACGATGTAGCCAAACATATGGGTGTGCATCGAGCTTATTTTTCTAAATTGTTTACGGAGCACACAGGTATAAACCCCTCCCATTATTTGCGGCGGCTGCGTATGGAACAAGCACAATACTTACTGAAGCAAACGAACCGCTCAGTGCTTGACATCAGTTTAAGCTTGGGCTATGAAAATGCTGCATCTTTTACACGAGCCTTCTCCTCTTATTTCGGAGAACCGCCAAAGCAGACAAGATTGCGTACTTCAAAATAAAAAGTCAGTGAGGGATATCCAAGCAATAAAAAAGGATGTCCGACAAGTCAGATTTAACTGACTCGTCAAACATCCCTACAATTTTATAAGTCACGAAGCTGCTCCATTTTGCGGAACATATCTTTAAATACAACATCACGGAAAATATGGTTGGCTACACGTATAAGATGCCTTCTCTTATCGACACTCCACGTCACCTGATCTGTCAGAATCGGGCTTGGCACAAGCGAAGTCATAACCCCTTCTGGGCATACAAGCCACGCTGTTACTGCAATATCCCAAATTACGCGTGAGTAGCCAAAATGATCTGGAGAGCATGATTCATAGCGCTCAGCTAAAAATTTGCCCGTCTCGCCTTTATCACGAACAAAATAATTGATCTCTGGCAATGTCGTAATCAAGTGATCCGCAACGCCCAAGCATGGCAATAGCACCAGCGGTACACCACTGTCCAATACGACTCTTGTTGAGTGCAAATCTTGCACCAAATTAAATTCCTTCGTATCAGGCCAATTCAGATCATGCCCGCCCAGCCAAACAACTACTATATTTTTTATAATATCTGGAGCCATTGCAATGGCTGAGGCAACATTCGTAATTGCGCCAATAGCCACTACATACAACGGCTCTTGTTCAGAAGCCGCTCTTGCTTTGGCTACCAAATCCCTGGCGGCAGCACTGTCTACCGGCGTATGCGGCGCTGTCATATAACTTTCGGAGCCTTTGAATACGAAACCTTGCTCATTTATCTTCATCCGGCGCAAAATATGCAAGATTTCCTCATAGCTCTTTTCCATCCCGTCTTTGGGACCGGTAGACAAGCTATTATAAAACGGTGCTGCATAGATTGCTTGCAAGTCCAGACGATCCTTGGACAACAACGTATAAACGATTGCAAACTGGTCATCAATTTCATTAAAAGTATCCGTATCAAGCACCATTTTAACTCTTCCTTGCGGAGGATGCAGCTTGGAAATGCGCTCCTCATCAGTCAACACCGGGTATTGTATCATTATGCCACTCTCCTTATTTGCAGCCGCGGCAGCTACGCAGGCTTGCGCGTATGTTTGTACGGGCGCTTATTAAGTCCACTGTACCATTTGCATGCAGCAGACTATATATTGATTCGGAGATAATATTATACTTTTTGGCTTTTGTACCAAATTCGAAGTTGACTATATATTCGCTGTGATGAAGATGCTAGGATAGTTGCTCATATTTTCGGACTATTGTCATCTTGTTTGCGGCACTCGTCCGCTCTCTTCCTTCCGGCACGGTTTCCGGATAACCGACTTGCAGCAAGCCGATCAGCTTTTCTCCTGGCTGAACACCTATTTTCTTTCTGAATTTTGGTTGGAAAGTATACGGTTCCGTCAGCCATTTCACACCGATTCCTTTTTCCCATGCCGCAAGCTGGAAGTTTTGCACCAAAGTTGCTGATGCCATCAAATCCTCTTCCCATTCACGCTGTCTGCAATCCTCATGCATCACGACTGCCACATATGCCGGTATTGCCAATAAACGCTCAGGATCTTTGGTCTTTAGTGCACTTTCAGTAATTGCCTCCACCAGCGTTTTCTTGCCCTCATCAACAAACATTATAAATCTCCAGGGCTGGCGCATACCATGGGTCGGCGCCCAAACCGCTGTATCCAGCAAGGCTAAAATTGTTTGCTCTGATACCTTATCAGTTTTAAACTGTTTTATTGTTCTCCGTGCCACAATCGCCTCACTTACAGATAGTGTTTCTGCCTGCTTTGCGGTTAGTGTCGATCCTGCTTTTTCTTTCAATTTGCTCCCCTCCGTATCTATCTTTTCCTTGTCATATTATTTGCCCAGATTGTCACGAATTGCGGTAAGACCGGCAATTTGACCAAGGAAAAAAGTGTCGCCTACCAATGTATCCACCTTGTACAATTGATTACTTTTAACGGCCTTAAGGTTTTTCCAAACAGGATTATCTGTCCATATATGAATTAGTCCCTCCGGGTCCTCTGCTTTCATTTGTCTGCGATTCTCCGCTATAAAAATATGATCCGGCGCAAATTCGCTCAATGCCTCGATTCCGATGCGACCGCCAATTTTTCCATCCTCCGGCAAGCCCTCCACCGCTTTGAGCCCAATCTCCTCGTAAAAAACAGGGAAGTTCTTAGGATGAATGACAGTAAAATCTTTACCGTTCGATACTAGAAACAGCGCTGTTTCTCCTTCATGCTTTTTGACTGCTGTCTTTGCTTCCTCTTTTAACTGCTCGAAGGAGGCTATAACCTCCTTCGCTTTGTCCTCTTTCCCAACCAACTCCGCGAACTTCATTAGTCTTGCTGGTGCATCCAGACTATAGTCGATTACAACCGTATCCGCCATTTTATTAAATTCTTCAAAACGATCACCTTTACCGGTACTGCTAATAACAATTAAATCCGGCTCCATCTCCAGCAGCGTCTCCAAATTGGTTTTTCCGCCCAAATCAACAACTTCTTTACCTTCTGCATATTGAGCAAAAATAGGTGATTTCTCTTTTGTCGAAAAACCTTCTGATACAATTGGAGCAATATCTAGCGCCAACAAATAATCCGTAGCCATAATGTCGACGCTGGCAATGCGTTCAGGAGTTTTTTTCAGCTCGAGCGTTCCCTTTACATGCTCAATCGTACGAGGAAAGTTATTTTCCTGTACTGAGGCAGCGTCTTCCTTCCCGTCTGTATTACTCGCACCCTCTTTGTCAGAAGCGCCGGCTCCATTGCTTGCTGCAGCTTCTGATGCTGGCGGTTTACTAGGCAGTTCTTTGTTTCCATCAGCTTTGCCTCCGCAACCTGCCAATAATATAGCCGTCATAATAATAGCTGTAGAAATTTTCATTGCTTTTAACATAATTAAATCTCTCCTCATCCTAAATTAATTAATTTCTATATAGGCTGAACTAATTTTCTTTCAACCGGTTTGCAACAAAAATTGATATGCCTTCTAATCACCGTTGTTCCCCAAATTAAATCCCAACCTATTATTTGGGCTTGCGCATAAGCAAATAAACGAAATAAGGACCTCCAAGCAGTGATATAACAATCCCGGCTGGAATTTCAGTATATTGCATAAAGCTGCGCCCAATCGTGTCTCCTGCCAGCACTAGCAATGAGCCGATTGCTGCTGTTACAGGCAGCATATATTGATGCTGAGGACCAACAAGTCGGCGGGCAATATGTGGACCAAGCAAGCCTACAAAGCCAATTCCCCCTCCAGTTGCTACACTTGACGCCGCCAGTCCAACCGATGCAGCAAGCAGAAGCAGTCTTTCTTTGTGGATCGAAACACCAAGTCCCGCTGCCAGCTGTTCATTCATGCTTAATAAATTGAGCGTCCTCGACTTCCAGTACACAATTGGCAATAGAACAACAATCCATGGCAACAGAGCAAGTACAAATTTCCAATTAGCCCCCCATAAGGAACCCATCTGCCATGTGACAACAAACTCCAGATTGCGAGGATTAAGCTGCAAAGTTAGTATAATAGAAACTGCGCTTAATCCAGCGCCAACTGCAATTCCTGTTAACAATAAGCGTGTTGGCGAGATTCCCTGTTCTTTTTTATAGGACAGCATATAGATCAAAAGCGCCGTAAGACCCGCTCCAATCAGTGCGAGGAATGGCATTAGAAAAGGTGGTGCTACTGTAGTTGACGGATAAAAGGAAACAAACAACAGCACCGCCAAGCCTGCTCCAGAACTAATGCCCAATATGCCTGGGTCAGACAGTCCATTGCGTGAAATACCTTGCAAAACAGCTCCTGATACCGCTAAGCCTGCTCCCATCAGCACGGCAATAATCATTCGCGGCAAACGCAAATCAAATAGTACAATTTGCTGTTTTTTTGTTCCATTGCCGATCAAAGTATTCCATACATCTAATGGAGCCATACTATATCTGCCAATATTCATACTAACTACAAATCCGACAAGCAGCAGAGCAGCAAAAATGCTAATGATTACTATACTTTGTTTGCGTCTGTCTTTTGTTTGTTGCAGCCTCATAACTCTCTCCTCTCTTTACGTGCCAAATAAAGAAAGAACGGAACACCGATTACCGCAATAATAGCGCCGAGCGGCGTTTCATAGGGTGCCGATATTAACTTTGCACCAATATCCGCCAGCAGCACCAGCACTGCTCCAAGCACGGCTGAGCAAGGTATGATCCAGCGATAATCGACGCCAACCAAGTATCTGGCAACGTGAGGGATCATAAGACCGACAAAGGCGACACCTCCAACTGTTGCTACGGAAGCACCGGCAAGCACCATAACAACAACCGCTCCAATTCCTTTGACCAGCTTTGTTCGCTGTCCCAAGCCTGCCGCAATTTCTTCACCCAAACTAAGCACGGTAATTGAACGAGATAGAATAAGAGCAACCAGCAGTCCGCCAACAATCCAGGGCAGCATCACCTTCACTTGCAGCCAGTTAGCTGTTGAAATACCGCCTGCTGACCAAAATACAAGATCGTAGTTAATTTGGAAAAGCAGGGACAATGCTTGGCTGATCCCTGTAATTAAGGAGCCGACAACCGCTCCGGCAAGCACCAGCTTTAAAGGAGACAAGCCTCCTCCTCCGCGTGCCATATAAGCTATGCCATAGACAAGCCCTGCTCCCAAACCGGCGCCAACAAAAGAAAACAATATAATTCCCTCAAACGGGAGGGATGGAAAAAAAGCAAATACTAGTACGAGCACAAATCCGGCACCTGCATTAATTCCCATTAATCCGGTGTCAGCAATAGGATTTCTGGTCATACCTTGCATAATTGCACCTGCAGTTGCAAAGGCTGCTCCTACTAATGCCCCTGCCAATGCGCGTGGAATACGCAGTTCCCATATAATTAAATGATGTTCATTGCCAGCCTCAAAATCAGTTAAAGTATGCCAAATCGTCTTCAGTGAAATATTTGCAGTTCCAGCCGCCACAGATAATGCAATACCTAGCAAAATAGCAGCCAAGCCTGCCACAATAATAAATGTGGCTACAAGCGGTCTGGAACGCACTATCGTCTTATCCTGTCTGCTGCTCGCTGTGTTTGCCTCAGCAGCCCCCATAATGTAAACAACGCTCCTTTGTTATCCATTTTCAAATTATCAATATTGATAATCAATATCAATAACAGTTTATACAGCTCTCTATCAAAAAGAAATAGCTATTCCCATTTCTTTTTTTGGACAATCCTGCAGCACCGTTACCCAAAATATTTTACAGATAACTCTACAGACCGTTCATGTCCATAAGCAGAGTAATGAAACCAGGGGTCTATACCGGAAAAATGAATTTGTGCTTGCAGCGACTCTACTCCGGCAATATAACTTGGCGTTGTTTGAAACAATAGAATATGATCCGCATCAAATTCATTAAGTTGCTCCATCTGGTTTACATCCTTAAACATAAACTGCTCGATGCCTTTTGGTGCATTCAGCTGTAAATCATGATAAAGCAATTGTCCAATTTTCCGCCTTTCGGAGCCAAAGACACGGTAACCCTCATTATGATGAAGTACAGCCAGCACAGTTTGCCTTCCCAATCGTTCATGTATTTGCCTGCCCGCATTAAGTGCTTTCTGTTCATAATAAGACAGCCATTTGGCAGCAGCCTCTTCAATTCCCAGCGCTGCAGCCAATTGCAACAGATGCTCCTGCCAACTGCTCGGTTTAAATTTTAATAGAATAGAAGGTGCTATTTTCTCCAATTGTTCTTTGACATGCTCCGCATGATCGGTCCCAACAATAAGATCAGGTTTTAATCTCGACAACCATTCCAATTCCCGCTCATTAGTATCCATTTGCTGATAGCTTATTTTTTGTTGCTGCTTGTCCCAATAAGGTATTAATTGTGATTGAGCAGCACCCAAAGCAAGCAGATTACCATATAATGCAGGGCTCAGCACGGCTATTTTGCGAGCTACTGCTTTTTGAAAGCGATAGGGTGGTACTCCTGCTGTTTTTTTAAATACACGATTAAAATAGTAAATATCCGGATAACCTGCTGCTTCTGCCACCTCACGTACTTCAACATTACCGACGGCAAGAAGTTGCTTGGCAAAGTCTATCCTTTTTTTGGTCACATATTGCAATGGGCTGAGTGAAGTTTTGGCTTTGAATTGCTGATAGAAAACCGTTGGAGCAACTCCTGAACGCTTGGCTAATTGCTCTACCTGAAATTCCTGTTCTGCGCGCTCATCCATCTCCTCGATTGTCTCTTGAACAAACTGCTCTACATTGTAATGCACCTCTTCAAATGCCTTGCCAGCAGCTTCAAGCAACTCCAACCAACAAATTTGCAATTGCGGATTACAAGCACCCTGCATTTTTTTAAAATTTGTCATTTGAATTGTAGAGGTACATTCTTTCAAAGCAAATCTGCCTTGCGTCCTCTCATTCCATAGTTTTTCGAGCAATTCAACTTTTTGCTTAATCACTGAATTAGTTTGCAGCTTTTGTTGATCTGCGCGATATCCCTCTATCCGTCTGGCTTCCCAGCTGTTTACCTCAGTACGTTCTAATTCCAGCCCAGTAAAATATATGGCGACCAGTCTGCTTTTCCCCATTACAGGTTCAATATGCAGTGCCTGATCGTGAAAATTAATATATAAAAGCTCTCCTTCATGAAGCAGTTCTACTGTTGATGATGTAGTAATCGCCGACTTTCCTTCTGCAGCATATAAGATTAACGCCGTTTCACTTGGTAAAATGACTTCATTGCGCCAGCCTGACTTGACTGTATATATATGCAGTCCGATAAGTGGAAGCAAAGTTATTGAGTCACTAACTATCCGAATCATAAAACACTCCCCCATAAACTCCATTATCATTGTGATAATGATTATCAATGATAATAAAATTATAGCGATAGATGATAGGAGTTGACAAGTGGTTATCTGATCAATAAAAAAACCGATATTGGAAAACTTTGATGGACTGCTCCATCTTGTCTCCAACATCGGTTTATTATTAACAAAATTAATTTATTGAAATTTAGGGCGCTCCAACGGTTCTATACGATAAGCTGTTGCACCCTCTGATACTTCTGCATTCTCATCTCGCACAAACTTCCAGCCATAAGCCAGTACTTCCTCAACGATGCCCTTCTGATCATCTGTCAGGCTAACACGCACCATCTCTTGACCCGGCTCAAAGCTTGCTTCGCCCTGCACATTCAAAGCAAACAAAATCCAGCTCTCAATACCGCGAATTGTATTGAACTTAATGGTGTATCCGTTTTTCACAGCGGACACAAGCACTTCCTCTTCTTCGTCTGCCAATTTTCTAAGGTCTACATAATTAAATTTAAACGCACTCTTATCTTCGGGCAAGTCTCCCGACTTGATCCGTGAAATAAGTTCCTCATCAGACCAGCCATGAACGCGCAGTGCTTCCAGCGTAATTGCATCCCATTGAGATAGTTTAACTTTAACAGCTGTCATTGCAATTCACTCTCCCTTTCTTGTACACAACTACTATAACATTGTACACAATATGAATAAAGAGACTGCGCCGATAACTTACCAGCCAGGACGCAGTCTCAATTCGTTACTTATTTTTTGCTTGCTTTGTAAGCAGCCAAATGTTCTTTCACTTTCGCAGGATCAGCTTTCAGTTCCAATCCAGTATCGATCATGGAGCTCAGCGTAGTCATTGCTTTTACTTTATTTCCGCCGTAGAAGGAAATGTACGCATCCTGATCAATAGAGTACAATACTGCTTTTCTTAGATCAACACTGTTAGATACCTCACGGTTTTTTGTATTAAACTGCAAGTAGGAAACTGCGTTACTTGGGATCGACTGCAAGTGCAGCTTGCTGTCATTTTCAACTACATCATATTTATTTTCCAAAATACCATAGAACAAATCAATTTCGCCGCTGCGCAGTGCTGACAAACTGCTGTCCGCATCTTTGATAAAGCGCATTTTCACACTGCTGATTCTTGGTTCATGCTCTGTTCCCTTCATATAAGCAGGGTTTTTGTAGAACATGCCCTCATAATCGTTTTTATGCGACAAAATGTACGGACCGCTTGTGTAAAGTGTATTATTATAATCTTTGCCTTCCGTTACAGTGTTTTGATCACCATAAGGAATATCCTTGTTTACATCAAACTTGTCCACTTCATAAGTGTTGATGCTCTCTACTTGTTTCTTGGATACGATACCAGCTGATTGATGCGCCAAATAGTTCAATACTTGCGGGAATGGTTCTGTAGTTGTTACCTTAACTACTTGGTATTTACCGTCTTTATTGCTGGATTGAGTTTTATCTGCAACCAGTTCTCCAATGGAGGATGGCAAACCTTTTTCAAGTGCTGCTTTTACTGTTTCGCCGCCTCCTGAAACATTTTTACTCTCTAGCTCAGCAAGATCAGTTATAAACTCTACGTCTTTAATATGCTCATGCAACGTAAATGTACGGTGGTCAGGAACAGAGTTTTTATCCTTGGCACGATTCAATGAGAATATAACATCGTCGGCTCCAACACGCTCGCCAGAATCAACAGCTTGCTTATTGTCTACTTTAGCAAAATTGATGTCATCGCGAAGAATAAAGTAGTACTCCGAGTTGCCGTCAGCAATTACATGATTCAAAGACAAGGAGCCTTTGGATGTAACTTGATCGTCATCCGTCAAGTTAACAAGACGAACATACATATTTGTATTAATAATATTGATGGAACCGTCGTTTCCTTTAATCGGATCGAGTGATGTCAATACAGGAATAGCGGATTGGAGAACCAAATCTCTTTTTTCACGATTAGCTGTATCTTTGAAGTCCACTTCTTCCCAAGGCAATGAACGGGATTTGGAAATACGTACGCTGTCTACGTTTAGAACTTCTTTGTTAATACCTTGAGCTTTACGAGAAATATACAATGGAGCAATATAGGCATGCTCAAACACTAGTTTTTCTTCCAATTCTTTGTAAGTTTCTTTGTAAAGCTCCGGTGTTTCAGAGCCTGCTTTATCGATTAACGCGTCGATCTCAGAATCGGACAAGATACTGTAGTCCCCGCCTGTCTTGAACAACGAACGAACTGCATAGTCCGGGTTTCCAGTTACAGTAGTCCAGGCTGTCAAAGCAATATCATAATTACCTGCATCTTGCTGCGCCTTAAAAGAACCGTAATCAGGCTGCATGCTTAGTTTTACATCAAAGCCATTTCTGACTAGCTGATCGCGAATAATATTCATATCATCTTCGCCTGAGCTCATTCCAAGCAATTCGATTGTAACTTTACTGTTGTCTGTTACGTTTGTACCGCCGTTTTCCGGCTTATTTTCATCTACTTCGCCTTTTGTCTTTACATTACAGCCGCTAAGCATAATTGCAATACTTAACATTAGCAATGTAATTATTCTTCTTTGCTTTTTCATTAATACCCCTCCTGTTGTTTATATATATCTAACTCACATTCATTACTGGTCTTTGACTTTATATTTATACACTGACCACGAAATGTGAATGAGTTACAAGGTTATGGCTTTGCCGCTTAATCCTGTCGTGGATCAAGTGCATCACGTAATCCGTCGCCCAAAAAGTTGAACGATAGCACAAGCGCTATAATGGCAAGTCCAGGATAAATCGCTGTAAAGGCATGTGTCTCCAGATAGGCGCTGCCCAGCTTCAAAATATTCCCCCATTCAGGAATATGCGGCTCAACACCAAGTCCCAAATAGCTCAAACTGCTTGTTGCAATAACTGCGGTACCAATAGTTAGTGTTGATTTCACAATCATTGGTGCCATTGAATTTGGAACAATATGCTTGAACATAATGCGGAAATCACTTGCGCCGAATGATCGGGCAGCTTGTACATATTCAAGCGTCGACACGGTTAAAACATTGGCTCTCATCGTTCTTGCAAACGTTGGAATAGCTCCGACACTTAGAGCCATAATGAGATTGAATGTATTGGCGCCAAAAGCAGCAATAATCGCAATCGCCAGCAAGATGCCCGGAATTGCATAAAGAATATCAAGCGCACGCATTATTACATTGTCCGTTTGACGACCATAATAACCAGAAATTACGCCAAGCACGCCACCGGCAATAAAAGGAATCATTGTTGATAGCAACCCTACAGTAAGCGAGATTCTTGCCCCAAACACAATTCTGGAAAAAATATCGCGTCCAAAATTATCTGTGCCAAGCGGATATTCCAAGCTAGGGCTTTGCAAAATTGTACTGTAATTATTAACGATAGCCATATCATAATCAAAGGTTAAGTAACTCGCAATTGATAAATTTGCCAAGAAGAATATAAAGAACATACCCAGCATTGATGTAGAGCTTTTAGATATTTGCTCTACAACATCAGAAATTTTTGAACCGGAGGTATGATCCTTGTCCCTGATGCGCGTAATAAGCAACACACCAAGAAACAGCGCAAACAGATTACCTAAAAAGGCTGTTACTATAAGCACATAGGCAACTATTCTCATCCAGCCCGGCAGCACCAGCTTATCCCCATGCTTGCCTATCAGCACAATCACAATCAATTGGACAATTGAGCTAACTATAAGCAGTCCCATGCCGATCATAAAGTAATCTGCAACATAAGACTTAAACAAATTAAACGCAGATATAACAAAAACAGCAACTGTTGTAAGCCATGTATAAACAGCCAATGTATAGGCAGCATTTTTCTTTTCTTTGATAAGCTGAAACGAAGAAGTTGCTATAAAAACGTTGGCAGTCAACAAGCTTAATAACATCGGATAGCCAAGTGCTCGGGTAGAGCGAGCAATGCTGCCATGCTTGATCAGATCACTGCGAATTTTGCTCCAAACGCCAAATTCCAGCAATGCAAACAAGATGTATGCACCGCTAATCATTAAAGTAATAGAATGAAAACCATTCGTTTCAAATGAATAGCTGCTAATGAGCAGAATAACACCGAGCAATAGAGTAACAATCGCCGAAAAACTGGCTTGTGCATACTCCTGACTGGACTTTAAGCGAAATTGTATCTCTTGCTTTTTCAATGCAATAGATGTCATGAGTACACCTGCCTTAGTATTGTTTCATCTTAGAACGTATTCTTGGATCAAAGAAAGCATAAAGCAAATCAACGATCATATTAACGAGAGAAATGGTAATCGCTGTGTATACGACACCGCCCATTACAGCAGGTATATCAGGAATAAATTGCTTCTCCACAATGTAATTCCCCAAACCGCTAATATTAAATACTTGTTCTGTAACAGCGGCTCCGCCAAGCATAACCCCAAACTGCAACCCAATTACTGTTACGATTGGGATCAGAGCATTGCCAATAGCGTGCTTCCAAAGCACAACCTGGCGCGAAAGCCCCTTTGCCTTTGCAGTTGTAATATAATCCTCATGAATAACTTCCAGCGTTGAAGATCTTGTCATTCTCGTTACCGATGCGGTAAGCGTTGTACCAAGCACGATAATCGGCATAACAGCAGACATCCAGTTGCTTGGGCTATATGTTGCCGGGAACCAAGGCAATTTAATTGAAAAGTTCAATATAAAAATCAGACCTTGCCAAAAGTTCGGAATCGATAGTCCGATTAACGCAATAAACATAAACGTATAATCCCAGAACGAGTTTCTTCTTGTCGCAGAAACAATCCCGATAGGCAGTGCAATCAATACTGCAATTACGGTAGCGATTGTTGTCAGCGTCAATGTCACCGGAAATTTGTTGGCAATAGCTGTTGTAACCTGCTCATTCCCTGTAAATGCTTTTCCCAGATCAAATGTCAAAATGCCCTTTACATTGTTCCACAGCTGAGTCAGATAAGGCTGATCCAAACCATAAAGCTGATTAAATTTTGCAATTTGTTCAGCGGTAGCGGTCTCGCCCAATAAATTCGCTGCTGGATTCATCGGTGAAATATATAAAATAGTAAACACCAAAAATGCTACTCCGAATATGACAAAAATCGTCATAAACAAACGTTCAGCAATATATTTCAAAAACGGATTTACATATATGCCCATCAAAATAAACATAGGAAAGCCGATTACAAAAAACAATCCAAAAATGACTGGATTCTCGATTAGCCGTTCAAAGGTTGATGCAAATGTAACTTTTTTATATCCTTTATCGCCTGCTTGAGCAGACATGAATTGTGTAAGCTTTTCCTCGAACCTTTTGGAAGCCAATGCAGCAACTTCCCGCTCAAGTCGATCCGCAGCTACGCTTTGCCCAAAAAACGCATATTTTCTCGTTAATTGATCCTTTGCTTCTTCAAGCAATTTCTCCATTACGCCTTGGCTCAACAGTTGCTGCTTCATTTCTTCTGCTAGCTTGTTGTATCCATTATTCGATTTGCTGAAGAGGTAAGAAATAAAAACAATAACTGTTACTGGAGCACCTGCCAACAACAATAAAAATCGATATGCTGGATGCAGTAACATCTTGCGGCTAATACCCGCAAGCTGATTGCTAACACTGTTACGCGCTGCTGCAGTTTGTCCGCTCACATTTGTCCGCTCCTTTTCGGCGCAATTTAGAAATTGCATAATTCCGATAGATATAGTAGATATTAAGAAAGAGATCGAAAAAAGTCAATAGAATAATATTTTTTTCGACACTTCAATCATTATACAATATATAATAAGATAGAGATATAACTTTAAAAAGCTTGTCCGTCATTATTATTGCATGGATTTAATGAAAATATGAACATTACAAGGTGACGTTATGAACACTCTACTGCAGGTAAAAGATCTTTCCGTGTCATTCTTCTCGCACGGCAAAGAAACAGAAGCTGTCCGCCGTGTCAGCTTTGATGTGTATAAGGGCGAAACGCTGGGCATTGTCGGAGAATCCGGAAGCGGCAAAAGTGTAACTGCACGAACGATCATGCGCTTGCTCCCCTCTCCCCCTTCTCTGGTTAAAAATGGAGAGGTGTGGTTCAATGGTCAAAATCTGGCCTATAAAACCGACAAGCAAATGGAAAGCATCCGAGGCAAAGATATCGGTATGATTTTCCAGGATCCAATGTCTTCTTTGAACCCGACAATGCGTATCGGCAAGCAGATTGAGGAAAGTTTGATCAAGCACCGCAACTTAAATAAACAGGATGCTCGCAAAGAGGCAATAGAAATGCTCAAAATGGTCGGCATCCCTCATCCTGAAGCCCGTTATATGCAATACCCGCATGAGTTTTCCGGCGGTATGCGTCAGCGCGTAATGATTGCTATTGCGATGGCTTGCCGCCCGTCCCTTCTTATTGCGGACGAGCCTACAACAGCGCTTGATGTTACGATTCAGGCTCAAATTTTGAATCAAATGAAAGATTTGCAAAAGCAGCTTGGTACATCCATTATTTTGATTACGCATGATTTGGGCGTTGTAGCAGGTATGTGTGACCGAGTCGTTGTTATGAAGGATGGAGAGGTTGTTGAAACAGGAACAACCGAAGAAATTTTTGAAAATCCAAAGCATCCCTATACTTTGAAGTTGCTCAACGCGCTGCCTCGCTTGGACGAGAAGAAAAAAACCAAGCCAGCTCCGCAAGTGATGATAAAAAAAGATACTGTACCTCTGTTGGAGGTTCGCTCTTTGAAGCAGCATTTTGATCTAGGCAAGGGACAGATTATTAAAGCTGTCAATGATATCAGCTTCTCGATCAATGCTGGAGAAACGCTTGGAGTGGTCGGGGAATCCGGCAGTGGAAAATCGACTACAGGACGAGCTATACTGCGTCTGAATGAAGTTACTGGCGGTGAAGTGCTGTACAAGGGTATTCCATTGCAACAGCTAAATCGCAAAGAGCTTAAAACGATGCGCAGGTATATGGGAATGATTTTCCAGGACCCTTATGCTTCGCTTAATCCACGGCTTCGTATCGCTGACATTATCGGGGAGGCGCTCGATATTCACAAGCTTGCTGGCAGCAAGAAAGAGCGGCAGCACCGAATAGAGGAATTGCTCGAGATGGTTGGGCTGAATGCATCGCATGCGCTTAGATATCCGCACGAGTTCTCCGGCGGTCAGCGGCAACGGATTGGCATAGCCCGTACTTTGGCTGTTGAGCCGGAATTTATCGTATGTGACGAGCCATTGTCTGCACTCGATGTATCCATTCAAGCTCAAATTGTCAAGCTGCTCGAGGAGTTACAACAAAAGCTTGGTTTGACCTATTTGTTTATTGCGCATGATTTATCTATGGTTAAGCATATTAGCGATCGAGTAGCCGTTATGTACAAAGGAAAAATTGCAGAGCTTGCAGAAAGCGAGGAGCTATACAGCAATCCTCTGCATCCTTACACAAAATCGTTGCTAGCGGCTATTCCTATCCCTGATCCAAAGGTGGAATCGCAGAAGAAGCATTTGCCTCCACGCAATCAATCCGGTCCGGATCTATATGGGCTCGACAACTCGCATTTTATTGAAGTTTTGCCTGGTCACTGGCTTGCACAAAGCGTCGGCGCGGCTAACGCTTGATACTCTAGATATTCCGTAGGACCGTCCGTATTTAGCCCCTACGGCAGGGCTGTCGATTAACTGTTAATAAACAACTTAAAGCATAAAATGTATTCGTCACTGCAAACAAAAATGGACTTCCGATCGCTGTTATATTCAAATTTTTTACGGAACTGACCTTTTAAAGGTGAAAATTTGCATATAAAGGCGGACGCTAACACTTCTACAGTTCCATTTCTGCTTTCCGTGAGCTATCATTTTGTTTTGCCCAAGTTGTTCACAGTTTATCGACAGCCTCAACCGTCAGCACCATAATTTGCTGCTATAGAACCCATTAATCATTAAAAGCAGGACGAACAACAAGTTGTTCATCCTGCTTTTTTCATTTCGCTGTCTAGCAGCAGTTTTTGATAAGCGACTAGTCTTCAATAATAAGCTCAATTACTGTATTTGTGCTGTCAGGGAGCGGATAACTGTAGTGTGCAGGCAGAGCTATATTAAAGAATGCGTAGTCAGGAAACATGGTCGCGTTCCAAGGGACGGTTACAAACACTTCCGAACCATCTGCGAGCACGCGTGCCTGCTTCACCTTGCCGGCAAGACCTGGCAAATAAAGTGGCCCAACCATTTCTTCAAATACATGTGCATATACTTTATCACCATTTCGTGTAAAACGTCCCCAATCCGGCTTAGGCAAATCGGCTGCTCCACATCCGTAAATACTAATACCGTTAAGCTGCATCCAGCGACCGACTTCCTCAAGTATGCTTAGTGAAGCTTCTGGTATTTCACCTTGCGCATCAGGTCCGACATTCAAAAGCAAATTACCGTTTTTGCTGACACATTCAACCAGCTTGCGAATAACGGTCTTGGACGTTTTGTACAAATGATCGGCTGATGCATATCCCCAATTATTGTTTAAAGTAATGCATGCTTCCCAAGGGATCGGGCTTCCAGTCTCATCCGACACGCCTTGCGGCGGTATAATTTGTTCGGGAGAAGCAAAGTCCCCTGAGTATATAGACGGGTTGGAAGTATATATGCCGGAGTTTTTCTCTCCGTTCACTTCCAAACGATTATCGATAATAATATGAGGCTGCAGGGATCGCATCATCTTGATCAATTTTGTAGCCTCCCATTTCTCTCCCGCCATTTCACCATAAGAGAAATCAAACCACATTAAATCCAGCTTGCCGTAATTGGTCAGCAATTCCCGTACTTGTCCATGCATATAGGTCAAATAGTTGCTGAACTGCTCAGGCTCTCTTTTGAATGCTTCATTATTGCGCATCGGATGGATTTGGTCGCCATAAGCCGGATAGTCAGGATGATGCCAGTCAATCAACGAATAATACAAGCCGATCTTCAGCCCTTCGGCACGAAAAGCATCGACAAACTCTCTGACCAAATCGCGTCCTGCAGGTGTGTTAGTAGATTTATAATTTGTTAACTTACTGTCAAAAAGACAAAATCCATCATGGTGCTTCGCAGTCAGAACCGCATATTTCATGCCGGCTGCCTTGGCTGCTTTTGCCCATTCACGAGGATTGTAGCGCTGTGGATTAAACTGATCAAAATAACCTTGATAGTCCTCCAAGCTGATTTCTTCCACACTTCGCACCCATTCGCCTCTTGCTGGAATGGCGTATAAGCCCCAATGAATAAACATGCCGAAGCGATCCTCTTGAAACCATTTCGTCCTTGCCGTTCTTTCCTCTATCAGTTGTGAACCAGTCATTTGATTTTTTTGATGATCCATAGCTATCTCTCCCCTTCAATGGAATACCCAAAGTGTAACAATAATTTGTTATAATCAATAGGCAAGCAATTAGCTTGTTAGGGGATGAAATTAACTTTTCGAGGTGCAAATATGGCAACGCTCTCCGATCACTCCTTGCTGCTTTCTGATCTGTTGCAAAACATGCATGTTCAATTGGAAAGAGCTCATTACACTCACTGTTATCCAGAATGGCAAGAAATAGACTATGTTCCGGATTTCAGTAAGTTTTATTTAATATGCGCCGGCGAAGGCACCATTGAAGTTAATGGTCAGCAGCTTTATCCTATTGCAGGGCAGCTATGTTTAATGCCTGCTTATACCAAGCAATCCTACTCTGTAATCAATAGCAATACTTATCAAAAATATTGGTGTCATTTTCAAGCAACAATGGGGGGACTAGATTTGTTTCAATGGATAAAGTCCCCGATATGCTTGACGCTTGGTGAACATTTTGGACAATTCCAATCACTGTTTGCTGCCTTGTCCGAAGCCCATGCCAACCCTTCCCTTATTTCCCGAATTAGAGAAAAAGCGATTTTGCTGGAGATTATCGCCTTGTTCTTTGAAAAGACTGAGCATCAGCTCGAATTCGTTCCGCATCGTTCTCAAGATTGGGAAAGGCTGCAAATGATTGAGCAATTTATCGAGGAGCATTTTGATCAGCCTGTTACCCTTGAGCAAATGGCACGTCACGTTCATCTTCATCCCAACTATTTGGTGCGCTGCTGCAATAAATATTTCTCTTTGCCACCGCTTAAATACTTGAACCGAAAACGAATGCATAAAGCAAGAGAACTGCTGCGGACGACAACGCTTGCTGTAAAAGAAGTTGCGGAGCAAACCGGCTTTTCGGATACAAACCACTTTGCCAAAGTGTTTCGTCGGGAATATAGCTGCAGCCCAAGCCAGTATCGTATGCAAAGCGGGAATACGCAGTGATGGAATGAATGGAGTAACTATTTTCCAAGATTATCAGTTCAAAATATAACAAAGCCTGTAACCCATTAATCGCATGAGCGATCTGGGTTACAGGCTATTTGCGCAACATCTTAGCTAATTCTCTGCTAAGGCACCAACTCTATATAAGTTGAACGAAAGAAACAATGAAGAGCAGTAAAATAAGAGAATCAACAGCGGCTCGGCGTTGAGAAGATCATTACTCTTTTGCTGCAGACTGCTCCTTGTCCTCCAGCAATTCTCTGGAGCCTGAACGAAACTCGCTAATTGTTCTGCCGAATGCCTTGCCCAGCTCAGGCAGCTTTTTTGGTCCAAACAATAGCAATGCTGCAAAGACCAGCAATATTATCCCTGTAGTTCCAAGTCCAGCTAACACTATGCGTCATCTCCCTTGTTTTTCTTTCCAGACATAAAAGCTTCTTTCATCGCGAACCTTTCCATTACTTCAATCACACCTTGTCCGTAAGGCTTTGAACAGATATAATCCGCTGCCTGCAGCAGTTCTTCCCGACTATTGGCAACAGCTGCGCCTATTCGAGAATAGGCATACATCGGCAAATCATTCCGTTCATTGCCAATCGTCATAATCTGCTCTCGCCTTATACCAAGCTTACTTGCTACAAAAGCAACTGCCTTGCCTTTATTACATTTTTTATCAACAATTTCCAAATAGTTGTATTCAGACTGAAAAGCTTCAAAACGACTTTTTGTTACTGAGCACTGCTTCTCCCATAACGACTGGGACAGACGAAATTCTCCCATCAGTATGACCTTTTCAGCTTGAAGCTCACGCCACTTCCCAAGATCAAATGACAGCTTTTCGCAAGCGATAACTTCTTTCTCCTCATACACAACCGTATCTGATGTATGCCCAAAAATATACACATGACTTTGACAAAACATAAGCACTGCCAGACCGTTATGATGCGCCTCAGATAATAAATCTGTCAAGGAAGAAAGTAAGAAGTTATATTGCTCAATTACTTGTCCACTTTGTACAATAACAGCTCCATTACAGAGAATGATAGGCAGGTCAATCTTTAATTTTTTTACTATCGGCATTGCAGTCACTAGCGGTCTGCCAGTAGCGATTGTAAAGTAGCCGCCTTGTGCACGATAGCTCTCAATTGTTTGTAATACACTTGTCTCCAGCTCATTGCTTGCTGATAATAAAGTCCCATCAAGATCGCTGACGACAAGTCGGATATTTTGCTCAATAATCAAGTCGCTACTCCTTCACCCAACTGTTGTTGCAGAAAAGCAATTGATTGTGCAACCTTTGATAGATCTGTACCTGGCGCATATTCCAAAATAGGCAAACATGTCTTTGCTTCACGCAAACTTGTCAATACAGGCTCCCACTTAATGCTTCCTTCTAAAATAGGCAGGTGTGTATCGCCATCTGCAAAATTATCATGCAAATGAATCGAGCATAACCGATCCTTCGTCTTATCTATCAGCTCTGCTATATTCCAACCGTTAAGATGGGCATGACCCGTATCAATTAAATAGGCTGCACTGGAATCCAGCTCTCTTACAAAGGCAATATACTCATCTTGCGTGAACAGGGATGAACCGTTATAGCCAACATTTTCTATAGCCAGCATGATATCAAGTGGTTTAGCAGTCATGCACAAGCGGCTTACAAGCTCTTGCGCCCGTTTTTTGGCATTCTCCTTGTCAAATCCAGGTGAATAGCAAAAGCCCGGATGGATCACAACATGCTTGCCGCCAATCAGCTGCGCAAATTCAATCGCTTTGCAATATTCCAAGTAGGTGGCTTCACGAATCGTTTTATTTTCACTAGTCAAATTTGTATCCCATGCTGGAGGATGAACGCTAAATTTCAATCCCGTAGACAACAAATACGGAGCATACTTCTCATAACAAACAGTTGTATCATCCCATGCTTTTCCGTCTACCAGCAGCTCGACATAGGTAACGCCGGCTGCTTGCAATTTTTCTATTTTCACCTCCAATTGATGCGATAATAGCAATAAATCAGAAACACAGATTTGTGTATTGGTCATGATCAGAGCCTCTCTTTTCCTATAAACTTATACCATCGATACGACTGCAAGACAATTTCCTTATTTATGCAGATTTCCCTTCGCAAGTGCAGCAGTTTCGGGATCATCATTAGCCTTCTGTATATACTGGCATTCCGCTATCACTCACAGTAACACGGTATCTTTTTCCATTAGGGCTATACATATACAAGCCTTCAAAATTAGTAGCCCCTTCTATCTTGATTCGTCCGCTCTTCCCCTCAAGTCGATTGTTGGATACTTGAACTTGCGAGCAAGTACCTGATACTTGAATGCCATACTGGTTTTTATTCCCGCTCTTTGCCATCATAACCGAGTTGCCTGACACCATTCCGTTTATAGCTCCAGTACTAAGGGAAATGCTAGATCTTGAATTGTCCGTTTCAGTACAAGCAGCTTCAATTAAATTATTGGTAACTTCAAAATGCTGAAGCGCACGTAAATTAATGGCTGATCTACCGCACTGTTTGAATATATTGTCGTTCACGATAATATTTCCTGTATGCTCATATCCACTATAAGCTGCATCCGGCTCCTCAATAAAAATACCCTCTACTCTTATATTGCTCATATGGTTGTTGCTAATGATAACATTGGTGCCATACGCCACATATACACCGCGATAAACACCGCGGAACTGATTATTCGTGACCTGTACATTATTTACCCACTTCAAAGTTAGACAACTATTGCTCACAGAGTTAGTGTCGAACACATTGTTATGAATGGAGAGTGTTTCCACTTTCGCATAAACGGTGTTGCTTTTCGGCCAGCCCACACAATAAATAGCATCACCAGTTGTATTGTTAAAAACATTGTCATGGATATCTATATTATGGCTAGATTGCGGAAGCCCGGTTTGAACGCCGGCTGCTGTTTTCGATGATTCAGTATTAGCCGCCGGGTTTGATAACATAATGCCCTTGTGGCAATTTAGAAAAACATTGTTGGCAACTACAACATCTGCAAACTTGAAGCTACGGAAGCCAGCAAAGGTCATGCCATCGAATGTGTTTCCTTCCAATACAAAATTCGATACATAAATATCATGAACCGCATAATGATTGCCAACGCCTGCAGGCCATGCTTGTGTTCCCGCTGTTCCGCTTGCGCCAAAATAACAATTTGTTACTCTAATATTGCGTGATGGCGTCCCGTCGAATGACCCAAAATCGCTAAATCCGGTTTCTGTATGATTGGCAACCTGAATAGCTTCAGCATAATTTCTGGACTGATCCACCGTTCCGTCTCTATAGCCAAGAAAACGGCAATTATCAATTAAAACATCGTCACAAGCATTCATATCAATCGCATGAGCAGTTACAATATCTCTCACTTCCAAATCGCGAACAATAACATTGCGCGCTCTTGCCAAGCCGAAACCATTGAACATATCAGGATATTGCAAAATATTGCCGTCCCATACGCCGCCTTCTATAACAATTTGCCCTTGCCCGTCATAACCCGGATAACTTGCATTCCAATCACCATTTATAAGGAATGAGCTTGAATGATGTCGAACCATTCTCGTCCCTTGATCCAGCTTCAAATAGGTTCTCGCATAGAGTCTGAGTGTTTGTGTCAAACGGTAGATACCTTTTGGAATAAACACCATAGACGCTGTCCCGGCTGCGCTTGCCGCCAAGGTTAGTGCGGTTTGAATCGCATTAGTATCATCGGCAACTCCATCACCAACAGCTCCAAACTCTTTTACATTATAAAAGGATACAGCTGCAGTTGCTCCTGTTGCTTGAGTGCTCTCACCTTGCTCGACAAGCCCTGGCGCCAGCGATTCTGTCGCATCAGAAGCATTAGGATCTAACGCTTCAGCCGCCGCTGCAGCATTTTTGAGCAGAGTTGAACCGCCTGCCACAGTAAGGATGGATGCCCCCATCATCGTAATCATTTTTCTTCTGCTGATCTTTTGTTCAGTAACGGTTGGTTCTGTCATAAAATATGCCTCCTTGTTATTTATAAAAAGAGAGATGATAAAAAAAACAGAACACAAAAAACAGTTGTTTTTTGGCCAGGTTTTCTCATCATCTCCACCTTTTCATGCCAGCTATTCTATTTAAATAATTACCAAAATTGTGAGTCTCCCAGCGATACATAATCGGCGCCATGCTCAAACGCCGACCGAATCTCTTCCTCACTGCGAATCAAGCCGCCAACTATAAGCGTTTTATTCCAGGAAGCACGAATTTGCGAAATGATTCGCGGCATTAACCCCGGCATTAGCTCAACCTCATCTGGCATTGTACTGTTCATCATTTTTAGCGCTGTTTCGATCGCTGCTGTATCAATGGCAAAGATACGTTGTGTTGTACCAAGACCAGCTTGCTTCGCTGAAGCTATCGCATTGCTTTTAGTGGATACAATGCCGTCTATTTTAAACGACTTTGCGAGAAAATGTACGCCACTGCTATCCCGGCTAATACCATTGACCATTTCAATATGAACATACAATTGCTTATTCGCCGCATGTACACGCTCCACAATACTTTCCAGCTGCAATATATCCCCTGCCATCAAGTTAATGCGGCGCACATCGCTATTGATTGCCGCCGAAATTTGTTCAGTACGTGTAATTGCGGCGATCAAAGGATATTGCCGCTGCTCGTTACTCATGCTGCTCACCCTTTCTTCGTTCCTTCGTCAGTTTAATACCGCTAAGCTTTAATTCCAGTCATCGCAATTCCTTCAATAATATGCTTTTGGGCAAACAGGTAAACAATAAGTACCGGTAGTACAGAAATCATCGTTCCCGCCATAACCAAAGACCAATCGGTACTATACTGTCCTTTGAAAGCATTGAGCAGCAGTGGTACCGTAAATAACTTGCGGTCACTTAAATAGAGCAAGGGATATAAAAATGCATTCCAGTTTGTTAAAAAAGAAAATATCGTTAACGCTGCTAATGCAGGGCGAACAAGCGGAAGCATAATTTGTCCATATATTCGTGGCGGAGAAGCACCATCGACCATAGCCGCCTCTTCCAGCTCAAACGGAATACTCATCATAAATTGCCGCATCATAAATACGCCGAATGCCCAAAATATGGAGTTGGGAACAATTAACGCCCAATGCGTGTCCAGCCAGCCCAATTTGCTAATAATCAGATAAGTTGGAATCATCGTTACCTGATGCGGTACCATCAGCATCGCCAAGATTAGCATAAAGATGGTGTGGCGCCCTCTAAATTGAATCCGCGCAAACGCATAGGCAGCCATCGTGCATGTAATTAGCTGAATAATTACAATAGCGATCGTAATATAAGTGCTATTCATATAAGCCAAATCAAATGGCATAGCTGTGAAGGAATTCAAATAGTTTTTCCAGCGAATCGTTTCAGGCAACAATACTGGCGGATATGAAAACATCTCGCCCATTGATTTGAACGAATTGCTCAGCGACCAAAGGAAAGGAAAAATCATTAAAAACGAGCCGACCACCATAACAATATGCAATAAAAATGATGGCATCCGATTAAATAGTTGCTTGCTCGAATTAGGATTCATAGTGCACCCACTTTCTTGAAGCAACAAACTGCAATAACGTAATAGCTAGAATAACAACAAATAGTATCATCGCTACTGCTGAGGCACGTCCCATATTAAACTCAACAAAGGCTTGATTATAAATAAGATACACTAGCGTATAACTGCTCTTCCCGGGACCGCCGCCTGTCATAACATACGGCTGATCGAATACCTGAATAGAATGAATTAGCGCCAGTATTGTAATAAATAGAGTCGTTGGAGATAAAAGCGGCATTGTAATATGCCAAAACTTTCTTACGCCTGACGCTCCATCGATTTCGGCTGCTTCATAATAGCTTTTAGAAATGCCTTGCAAGCCAGCAAGAAATATAATCATATCTTTGCCTAGAGCTGACCAGATGCCGACAAGAGCAATCGACGGGATAACAAAGCGTTCATCAATAAGCCAGCCCGGTCCCTCAATTCCGATCAAGGAGAGCAAATAGTTTATAATACCGAGTTCTCCATTCAGCATCCATACCCAAATAACTCCCATTGAAATGGTGCTTGTAATAACTGGCATAAAGAAAAATACCCGATATATATTTTTCCCCTTCATCACATTTAACGCCACAGCTACTAATAATGCCGTCGTTACACCGATCGCTACAGTTAAAAATGCATAGTAGAAAGTATTAAATAGTGAGGTCCATAAATCTTCGTCATTCCACAGGCTTTTATAATTATTAAAACCGATATAGTTGTTCCGTCCGAATCCGTCAAAATCAGTAAAGCTGATTAGCCCCGCCCAAAACACCGGAATAATATGAAAAATAATCAATCCAATAACCTGAGGAAGTATAAAAAGATAACCCCACATTTTTCGATTGCGAAAATGCAACTAATCTCCTCCTCGAATATAAAAAGCAAGGAGAGGGCTTAAACCTCTCCGGCTGTACAGCTCGTTATTCCTTCATCTTTTCGTCTACTTTTTGTGAAATCAGTTCGATTGTTTCTTTCACATTCTTTTTCCCAGTAAGCAGCATTTCATAAGCAGCTTTAATTTCTGCATCCAATCCAGCATAGTTGTACTCATTCATTTGCGGACCGCTTGGCGCATAAGAAATTTCACGCATATCAAGCAAATATTTGGCATGCGCCGGAACAGTAGCATCCGTAATAAGTGATTCTGCCCCATTTACAGATGGAACAGCGTTGCCGCCAGCCAAGCGGATTTTTTGACTTTCGGTAGACACATAGTAGGACAAAAACTTCATTGCTTCATTAGCATGTTTTGTTTTAGCATTTACACCGAGAAATACGATCGTAGTCGCAACCTCTTTTAATGGCTCTCCTGATTTGGTCGGGAATGGAATATAATCAAATGTTTTAAAATCATTCGCAAGGAAAGTTGGTGTGATCCAGCGACCAACAGCATTAAACGCAAGTTGATTAGACATCATTAGCGCTTCTGTTGAAAGTCCTTCTGTCAATGAGCCAGTGTATACCGCTGCTTTATCTGTAACCAAGCTTTCCAAATAGGTTAGTGCTTCTTGTGCCTTTTCATTGGAATCAAGCACATAAATGCCGCTATCATCAAATACTCGTCCACCGTTAGAGAAAATCCAGCTATGAACGGTAGCCCAATACGTATCGAGGGTATAGCCCTTCTTGCCGGACTCTACAACCTTCTGGCTCAATTCTTTAAATGTATCCCATGTCCATTTTCCTTCGTCATAGTAAGTTTGCGGCGACTTCAAGCCAAGCTCTTCAAAAATAGCTGTGTTATAGTAAAGCACCATTGGGTTAACATCAACCGCTACACCATAAATTTCATCATTCGCTTTAGCTCCGCCCCAGAAGCCTTCCGGGAAATCAGATGCTTTTACATAGCTTTCCGAGCTATCCAAGAAACTTTTCAAGCCTAACAAAGATTCGCTATCACGCATTTTTGCCAAAGTTTCCGGCTTTACATAGAACACATCCGCCGCATTGTTGCCGGCAAGCTCTGTCAGCATTTTTTGATTGTATTCAGCTCGCGGGAATGATTTCAATTCTACCTTAATCGATGTGTTTTCCTTCTCGAAAGCATCAATTGCTTTTTGATAGATTGCCAGCTCTTCATCACTACCGAAAGCAGCAAAAGTCAGATTAACGATTTCATCCTTCTCCGTTCCTTCCTTTTTGTTCGCATCGGAGTCTGGCGTTGAGCTTGCTGCATTGCTATTGCTGGCATTAGGCTTGTTATTGCTGCCTCCTCCCGCACCGCATGCGGACAGTACCAACATGATAGTGATTAGCAACAATAGACTTCCCTTGAACCCTCTGTTACCTTGCTGAAAAAACAAACCCTTTCTTTCTTTGCTTGCCCCGATTTGATTCACTTTCATCATTTGTTCAACCTCTCTTTATGTGATGTAACAAACAAGAGGGAACGACAAAAAAGCCTAATTTCACAGCACAGGAAAAGCACAAGACCCTTCAGTAGACTGTGATCTTAGGGTTTTCTCATCGTCTCCACCCAAGCTTCATTTGTCCGTATCTCTTTTATTTGTCCTTGCATCCTCATTGTAGGATTCAACTATTAACGGAGTGTTATTGGGATTTTAATAAATGGTAAAGACGCAAATCATTTCAGAAGTCAGCTATGCTCAATAGCAGGAGCTGTCGCAACGGCTATTCGTCGGTTTTTGAACACTTTCTCATTCTTACGGTTGTGGCAGCGGCTATATCACGTTTTTAACATAATTTCTGTTTATTTCTCGCAGCCCCTGTGGTAGTCTCCAGAAATACAAATTCTACTTTTTAGGGCGATTAGGCGCGGCTGCAACCGTTAGAACTTCAATCCCGCAACTGCAATGTAGACCAAAAAAATCCGCCAAACCAAGTTTGACGGATTTCTGCCCCGGGACTTTTCTCCCTTTTTATATAAAAATACATTTCATTAATAAATGATTAATCATTAAATTAAAATTTCGCAAGCTTGTTTATTACTGTATTTCTTAGCTTGCATCTTAATCTATTTTTTCTGCTCTTTAGTCTACTCTAACTAAGCATTTGCTTTTTCCTCAGTTGTAATAAATTTTTTGCCAAGTACATACATGATCAGACTAAGCGCCAAAAAGTATACAGGCATTGTCAGCAAGGAATCATTGTGCAACAAGCTTATTCCCCATGTCATTAAGCTAACGAGCAAATAATAGCCCAAGCTGAATATTGCTCCTGCTGTCCCAATCACATCCTGGAAGGAATTGAGAGCCAGACTTAAGCAGTTTGGCAATGCTATGCCTGCACCTAGCAGCAATACGAACATTGCTGCCAGCATAGTCAGCATTTCGATCATTCCCGGACGAGCTACGAATGCAGCAGCTATTGTAAGCACAACAGCACCTGTAATCATGACAAAACAGCCCAAATGAATGATTTTTACTGGCGTATAGCGATTTAGCAACTTTTTAGAGATTGCCGCACCACATGCAGCAGCTGACGCTACAATGATTCCCAGAAATCCGTACATACCTGGCGTCAGTTGAAAGTAACTGATAAAAATAAACGGTGCTTCAGCATAATAACTAAAAATAATGCCGTTAATCCCGCCTATTAGCACGCCGAATACGAGCACTCGTGGTGACCTTAGCATTCGCAAAGCAACTTGAGCGACTGCCGGACGAATCCGATTCTGCTGTGCCATCGTTTCAGGCAATGCCGCATAAGTGGAAATAAGCAATAGCACACTCATTGCAATAAGCAAAATAAAGACAGCCTTATAGCCCAATAGCTGGTCTGTAAATCCCCCAATAAGAGGACCGACTGCCGGCGTAAAAGCGATAACAGCCGATATTTGTGCAAACATCGCATGTCTTTTATTACCTGACACGCTTTCTCGCAGAATGGTTTGAGTTATTACGGAACCTACTGCAGCTCCAAATGCTTGAATTAATCGGCTTGCAAGCAGCCATTCAATCGAGCCTGACCAATAACACATCATACTGCCAATTCCATAAACTACAAGACCAGCCAGCATGGCAGGTCGACGACCTGTCAAATCAGACAGCCAGCCAAAGAAAAACACACCAAATGCAAAACCAATAAAATAGATACTAAGCGTCAATTGCACCATGCTTCCAGGAACAAGAAGTCCTTGTGCAATATGCGGCAATGACGGTGTATAAATCGTCTCGCTTATTTGCGGGAATGCAACTAATGCCATCAGTAAAATAAGCGGTGGAATTTTTTTATTATTCATATCTATGCCCTCCTGCAGGCCTAACCTATTGTAGACGCAATTAACAAAAAACAGCAGCGCCTACTGCCTAATCTTTTTCACATTTGAATTATTGGATTAGTTCAAGGCAGACTCGCTAGGGAAAGGGGGGCTTCATAATCGCTATTCGATTATATGGGAACATTGATCTCAAATCCTTTCGACATTTCTCACAAGAGTACAGCAGGAGGGCTTCATACTCTTTTTTATTCAAAACCATAACATGTACTGCAAAGCAGGTCAATTAACAGATGGCGAAAAGGTATCTTTCACTAGCGTTGCAAGATATATATGATGGTACAGTTTCATACAACACTAAAGCGTATCTTTATATTTAATTACATTAATCCCCTGCATTTTCTGGTTAATTATTCTTGTTTATTCCTTTTCTTTCACATAAACTTAATATTTTTATTATATTTTATTCGATTGTGATGATTCTCTCTTGCCATCTATTTCTTCTATTATTATATTAGTATAATCAGACTAGAAAACAGAGCAGAATGAGGCGACTACTTATGAGTAAAGTCACAAAAAAGAGTTCCAAACTAACTATTCGCGTAAAATTAATTGCAATTTCACTTATTTTATTACTACTCCCTATCACTTCTTTGGGAATTACTGCTTACAAAGTTTCCACAAAAGAAACTGAAGAGCTGGTCAGCAGCAAACTTAGCTCCAATGTCCAGCTTGTTATTGAAATGATTGAAACTTTAGATGAATCCGTGCAAAAAAATCGGATTAGCAAAACCGATGCGGAAGAACAACTTAAAGAAATGATCTTGGGCGAGCGTCTTGAAGATGGTACCAGACCTATTAATGCACGTCTCGATTTAGGTGAACATGGCTACTTCTATATATTGAATCAAAATGGTGAGCTGCTTGCCCATCCTAAGCAAGAGGGCGAGGTTATTATCGATAAGCAAGCGTCTGACGGAACCTATTACATAAAGGATGTTATCGCATCCGGCTTAAAACCTGAAGGTGGATTCACCTACTATTTATGGCCATTGGCAAATGAAGGGGATGCAGATTCAACGAAGGAAGCAATGAAAATCACTTTTTCCAAAACTGCTCCTGCCTGGGGATGGATTGTCGTTGCAGGATCGTATGTACAAGACTTCGATACTGGACAGGATAATATTTTCCGTGCCATCATCATTACTCTTATTATCTGTATATTATTAGGAATCGTTTTAATTTTTGGACTATCTCAGCATTTATCTAAACCAATTATTCGAATACAACAAGCGGCAGAAAAACTTGCTGCAGGCGATTTGAGCGGCGAGCCGCCTGTTATTCGCAATCGTGATGAAATTGGTCGACTGAGTGATTCCTTTACTGTATTGTCCCAAAACATGAAACAGATTATTGGAAATTTGTCGTTGAGCTCTCACACTTTGGCTTCCTATGCTGTTCAATTGTCTATTACATCAAATGAAACAACACAAGCTATTACCCATACAACAACAGCAATCTCGGAAGTAGCCAACAATAATGAAATGCAAGCACAGGCAACGCAAGAAACAGCAGTAGCAATGGATGAAATGACAGAAGGAATTGCAAGGGTTGCTGATGCTGCAACTCGCGCTCACGAATCTTCATTGGCTGCTATGGACGAAGCTATCGCAGGAGATACAATGGTTCATCATGCTGTCAAGCAAATTAATACCGTAAATGAATCTGTAGCTGATCTGAGCAATTCAGTTTCAGGACTTAGCATGCAATCAGAGAAAATTGGAGAAATCGTCAATACGATCAAAGAAATTTCCAGTCAAACCAATTTACTTTCACTTAATGCCGCGATTGAAGCATCTAGAGCTGGAGAGCATGGACGCGGCTTTGCAGTAGTCGCAGGCGAAGTGCGAAAGCTGGCTGAATTGTCTAACCGTTCTGCCGAGCAGATTGCATCGCTTATTAACGAGATTAGAGCGAATATGACGTTGACTACAGCATCCATGAACAAAAGCAAGCTGGATGTTGAGGAAGCTGTTCGAACCATCAAGCAAAGCGGCGAAAGCTTCGCCTCGATCATGTCAGCTACTCAACTGACTACAGATCAAATTCAAGAAGCATCCGCAGCGTCACAGCAAATGTCAGCCAGCGCTGAGGAAATTTCAGCTGCTGTACATGAGATTGAGCAAATTTCATTGCGCACTGCAGGTTCAGCGCAAAATGTATCAGCTGCTGCAGAAGAGCAATTGGCTTCAATGGATGAAATAGCTTCATCGGCTGATCAACTGAAGTCGATGTCTGAGGGATTAATGAAGCAAGCCGATCAATTCAAGCTTTCCTAAATGAATCAAGTATAAAGAGCACCGCTTGTTCTCTACATTACGTTAGAGAGCTAGCGGTGCTCTTGAACATGGTTGGCTAGAAATTAACGGACCGTTTTTCATTTTCAACAGAGTGCGGTATCTCCAATTGCTTCAATGCTTGCAGTGCAAATACCCTTTTGACTATCTGCTTTTGCGCAGCAATTTCCTGCTCAAAAAACTCATGATTGACATATAATTCAATCAAAGCTTTTTTGGATGCACAAATAGATAGCTCCTCATTTTCCAGCAAATAATAGGCAATTTGATAACCAAGCCGTTCATAACGTCGTAATATATCGATTTTCTGCATAGCAAAACTCATAGGTTTTCCTGCTTTAAGCTGTCAATAATGTTTTCTTTCTTCACTTTCGATATGGAGTACATCATTGCTGCTGTTACGATAACAAAGACAGCTATTACTACAATGGCGAATTGCAACCAAGGTGGGGCAAAAGCATAACTGAACGTTGGCCCCATAGATTTATAAATGCCAAGTATCGCAAGAAAACTAATCGGCAAGCCATAAAGCAATGCTTTAATTCCATAAAACATACTTTCGTAATTAATCATTTTATTAAAGCCCTTGGGAGTCATTCCAATTGATTTGAGCATTGCAAATTCACGCTTGCGCAATGTGATACTAGTCGAGATTGTGTTCAATATATTAGCAACCGATACAGCAGTAATGAGGCATATAAAGCCATACGTAAATACTGACATCAGCATGACCATCTGATGATTCCGATTTCGTCCTTCATGATAATTGTATATTCCCAAATTATCCTCTGACAGACCTTCGATTGCATATTGTGTTTTCATCGGATCACTGCTGTTTACATAAACTCGTGTAGCCATATTTTGAAACGATTCCTCAGAAACTAACGATCTGGCAGCTTGCTCAGAAATAACTATTGTAATATTGTTTAATCTGCCTCTAGCACCTACTGGCAATACATCCGTTAAAGCACCTACCTCCATTTGATAAATTGAGGCTTTCTGCTCCTCATCATCATTTTTAAGAATAGGAAGCTTTTCTCCAGTTTGAATTTTAATAGATTCAGTTTCCACATATTTATTTAATACTTCATCCTGAACTTGAATTTTATTAACAATTATCGCTCTGGGCTTGTTCGGGTCAGTAAATTCCTCTTCCTTTATCCCAATCTTTTGGGCATATGCTGCAAAAGTTCGCTCATCAAGCATATAAGCAGAAACATCATATTTAAATTTTCCATCCTCTGCTATACCCAAAGTGTCCAAATAATTTTTTCTTATATAATCGCTAATCATCGTTTGATCGATTTCTGCCTCAAAATACATCTCGCGCTGAGCACTGTACTCGGTCACTGTGCTTATTAAGCCGATTTTATCCAGCAGCTCTGCCTTGTTTTTCTCCTGCAACGACAAGCTTATATCATACTCCAAATTTGTCTGTGTTAAGCTAAGCGATTTTTCCAAACTGCTTGTAAAATAACTGACTGACAAAAATAATACAATGCTAATTACTAACGAAACGACTGTTGCTTGATATTTTCTTTTATTTCTTTTTAAATTTTTCAGTGCAATTTCAGCTTCTATGCCAAACAGCTTGCGCACCAAACGATTGGTTCGAACCTTTTTTCCTGTAAGCTTCACTTCCGTTGCTTGCCTGATTGCATCGATTGCCGTTACCTGTGATGCTCTCTTGGCGGGGATATAAGCAGCAATAAAAATAGTCATAATAGAGACGGCACAAGCTATAATTATAGTTTCTGGCGTCACGGTTACTACTAAGGATTGTCCTAATCCGAAAGCTTCTTTAATCATGTTATTAATAAACAGGAAAGTTATACCTATTCCCAAAAGTCCAAAAATAAAGCCTAGTGGAATACTGATAACCCCAATAATTGCTCCTTCAAAAAAGACCGAATTTCGTTTTTGCCGTTTAGTTGCACCTACACTTGATAACATGCCCAAATAACGGGAGCGTTCCGAAACCGAAATCGCAAACGCATTGTAAATCAATGATACCGAGCCAACGATTATAATGACCATAATAATAGCTGTTAACGAATACATTACAGTTTGCAAACCATCATAATTGGATAAGCCGTAAAACCGCAACAGCTCATTATTGTATTTAATAAATTTCGGGTTAACTCCAAGCTCGCCGGCAATTTTTTCTGCATCTCTGTAAATGGATTTTTTCACTTTGTTCATTACAACATAAGATTCCATTTCTCCCATTACTACTGGAGCTTGCTCATCCAGCATTGTAACGACAGTATAGCCGGCCCCCCATCCCTCCCATTTCGGGCGTTCCATTATGCCGACAATCGTATACGTTTCTTTACTTTGTTTTGTAAAAGTTTCGAGTACTGCGGCTTCTTCCCTCATGTAAGGGAATTCTTGCCCCAATATCTTTTCTTCACCATTGACCATGCCTTTGCGAATGCCAAGTTCCAAATCAATTTGCTGACCTATCCGCAAGTCAACCTCGGATGTTTTTAAAATTTCCTCTGAAATTAAAAGCTCGGTGGAGGTTTGTGGAAACCGTCCATCCTTTAACGTAATCGGAAAATTATCGAGCCCAACCTGGTTGAACTCTTTCACAAACAAATAGGGTCTGTAATTGTTTTGACTGCCCTCCAAGTAGGCATATCCGCGATCCCGAGATAAGCTAACGTCTTTGACAAGACTATGCTGTTGCAATTTATTTTGTTGTTCATTATTCAAAGCAGGATAATAAACATGCCATAAACCGTCATTCTCTATCGCATTACGCTTCAATAAATCAAGAAATGAAACTGTTAGCGAGGCAGTAGCTGTAATCATCGCAACTGAAATAATAACGCCAAAAATAGTGACTAACGTTCTGCGCTTGTTTTGCTTCAAGCTGCGGAGCGTAAGCTTATTTACAATATTCATGGCCGAACCACCTCATCTGAGGCAAGTTTGCCATCTTGAATCGTAATAATGCGATCAGCTTGCAGAGCAATCCGCTCATCATGAGTAATAACAATTAGTGTTTGATTATAAGTGCGATTGAACATTCTAAGCAGATCTATAATTTCTTTACTATTTTTACTATCGAGATTACCGGTAGGCTCATCTGCAAGCATTATCGCCGGGTTGCTAATTAGTGCACGTCCAATTGAAACTCTTTGTTGTTGCCCGCCTGACAATTGATTGGGCAGATGCTGCAATCGCTCGCCCAGACTCAGCTTCTCAACGATGGCACCCAATTGCTGTTTATCTACTGTGTGCCCGTCAAGCAAAAGCGGCAGCGTCATATTTTCTTCCACTGTAAGCACCGGAATCAAATTGTAAAACTGATAGATCAGACCAATTTGCCTACGGCGAAAAATAGCGAGCTTCGTTTCGTCCAACTTATAAATATCCGTATTATTTACGATAACTTTTCCACTGCTTGGACGATCCACACCACCCAGTAAATGCAGGAGAGTCGACTTTCCCGAGCCTGATGGGCCAATTATGGCAACAAATTCTCCCTTCTTCACTGAAAATGAAATATCATCCAATGCTTTTACTGCTGTTTCACCTTTACCATACATTTTCGATAAATGTTCTATCTTTAAAATTTCCACATTAATTCCTCCATTGTAAGGCTGATGAACTCAGTATAAATGCATTGAATGACACTACAGTGACTTTGAAAGTGACAATTTAGTCACCTATATGGCATCTTGCTTGTAAAATTTAATTGTAAAAACAGTACCTTCCCCTTCTTTGCTCTGTACCTCAATAACACCCCGCTGATTTGTTATAATGCTGTGTGCCATTGCCAGCCCTATTCCGGTGCTGCCATCACTGGCATGCTTGCCTTTGAAAAAACGTTGAAACAAATAAGGCAACTCGTCCTTTGGTATTCCCATGCCATTATCGATCAGCATAAGCTGCGTAAACAATGTATTTTCGGAATAGGCAATTTCCAGCTTTCCTCCATGTGGAACATGTTCCACATTATTTTTCAATATATTCAGCACCGCCTCCGCCGTCCAGTTCAAATCTCCTGTAAACGTTACATCCTCGTCTCCTGCAATAATCAATTCAATCTCTTTTAGTTCAATAGGAACTGCCAAAGAGTTCAAAGTTTTTCGTACAACCATGTGCATATGAACCTCTTCATTTTTCAATCCAGCCGTACCTGCATCAATTTTTGCCATTTTGAGCAAGGATGAAAGCAGCCATTCAATTCGTTCCAATTGGATTTGGACATGATTAGTAAATTCTTTTCGTTTATTCTCTGGTAGCTGCGGCTCGCTCATTAAATCAATCATCATCATCATCGAAGTAAGCGGTGTTTTCAATTGATGAGATATATCGGATATAGCATCTTGCAGCTTCAGCTTATCCCTGTGCAAAAGTTCATTATGCTCTGCCAGCATAACAGTTACTTTGTAAATATTGTTTTTCAGTATACTCAATTCACCTTCATAATTATCACGCACATCCAAGCCGTAATCTCCGGCACTGATCTGACGCAGATAACCTGACAGCATCTCAATCTCCTTGTAGCGCTGAATTTTATAATAATAACTGATCGATACAATAAGAACAGAGGATACTATAATCAGCACAACCGCATTGTAGGATACAAAAAAACTGGAAATAATAACGATAAGAAGAGTGGCGGCTCCCGTAGCAACAAGATACTGACGAATTTCCTTATTCCGAAGCATCTTATTCACCTGCCTTATAGCCTAAGCCTCTTACTGTTCTAATAATAGTTGGCTGCTGCGGATCAAGTTCCAACTTTTCACGCAGACGTTTTATGTACACCGTTAATGTATTATCATTTACAAAGTCTCCAGCGGAATCCCAAATTTGCTCCAGCAACTGCGCCCGAGACAAGATTTGCCCCAAATGATTGGAAAATATAAGCAGCAATCTGTACTCCAGAGCTGTCAACACAACCTCTTCCCCCGCCTTATATACCTTGCCTTCAAGTGTATAAATTCGAATATGTTCTATATCTACAATCGATCGTACAGGAGCATTTTTTTGATATCTGCGCAGCACTGATTTAATACGGGACATTAACTCACGAATTCGAAAAGGCTTAGTGATATAATCATCTGCCCCCATATCCAATCCCATTACAATATTGCCCTCATCATCAACTGCTGTTAAAAAAATAACCGGAACAATCTCACTCTTTTCCTTCACCAAGCGACATAACTCATAACCGCTGCCATCAGGCAGGGATAAATCAAACAGACACAGGGCAAACTGTTCTAAGTCCTGTTTGATAATCACCTTCGCATCAGCTTCTGTATGACAAAGGACGGTTGCATATTTTTCTTGTTGCAAAGAATACTCCAAACCTGCAGCAATCGTCTTATCATCTTCCACGATCAATATTTGCATTGCAAACTCTCCTTATCGTAGCACTGCTATATAATACTCTCACAATAGCATAGCTAAAATTACACAAAATTCCAACTATTATTCAAATTTAGAACAAATTTCGCCGACCTAATGAAATAAAAGCTGCAATAGACATTGTTTATTTGCCTATTGCAGCTAAATGAAATAAATATTCACCTGAGTTTTAACCTTTATATAAGCCGAATTCCCCTATTACTTCATACATCGGCGACGCATTCATATTCGTTTTCATCAGTGTAAAATGATCAGCCTGCCAACTGAGATTGGACGGGATCGTTTCTGCGACATCACTGGAGAATGGTTCCGCTCCAATATATTTGCGAGCAATTGTTAGATGTGGATGATAGCCGCGCTTCTCCTCTTCAAAACCAAGCTGATCTGTCTCTTTTACAATGGCTTGTTGCAAAGCATGCAACCCCTTTATATCTCCATCAATCGCTGACCAGAGCACGCGTGGTGAGTTGGACAAGCCGAAAATGCCAGCTTTTCCAATAGTCAGCTGCAAGCTGCTGCTTTCGATCAGACGTAGAGCAGCAATCAATTGTGTAAGTTGTTCCGTTCTGACATCCCCTAAAAACTGCAATGTTATATGATAATCCTGCGGATGCGCCCATTTGCGAAAATTTATTTGAGAGCGCTCCGCAACCGTCCACTTGTACAATACTGCCGAAATATGTTGTGGAATCGGCAAGGCTGCAAATAAACGTATACTAGACACAGCTTCTATCCTCTCTTTTTATTCTCATAGCTATTTATTTGAGTTAGCGGCTTGTTGGCAGGACCATCTATTACTTCGCCCTCGAATGAAAATCTGGAACCGTGACACGGACAATCCCAAGTTCGTTCACCGCTATTCCATTCTACCTCACAGCCCATATGAGTACAGGTTGTATCCACAATATGCAGCTTGCCCTCTAAGTCGCGGTACGCCCCTGCCCTCTTCCCGTTTACTTCAACTACTGCTCCTTCATCCCTATCCAAATGTTCAGGATATCTATTCAATACTTCCAGCTTTCCCTTCACAAGCTGCACCGCTACATCTGTATTTTGCTTGATAAACTGCTTGATGGTCGGATCGGCATAAAATCGGGATGGGGTAAAAAGCTGTTCGTATGCACTTTTTTTACCTGCTATCAGCCTTTTAATTAACAAGGCGGCTACAGTGCCGGTAGTCATTCCCCACTTCTTGAATCCGGAAGCAACATAATAATTAGGATAATCAGAATCCGCTCTCCCGATAAAAGGAAGCTTATCCAATGTAGTTAAATCTTGAGCTGACCAGCGGTATAAAATTTCTTTTGCACCAAACATATTCTGAGCAAATGCCTGCAAGGCCTCATAATGCTTAATCGTACAAATCCCTTGCCCCGTTTTGTGATTTTCGCCACCAATGATAAGCCTCTTCTCCCCATCTACCATAACAGAACGAATTGATCTTACGGGTTCCTCGGCGCTGATATACATTCCTTTCGGTAATTCAATATCCGTTTGCACACAAAGAGCATACGATCTCTCCTGATACATCCTGGCAAAATAAAAGTTACCCCCGTCATAAAACGGAAAATGGGAACAAGATACAACGGCATCGGCAGAAACCGTAAAGCCATCCAATGTTTTTGCAGATGCCTTCTCTTCTTTTCCAACGGATACTGCTGTCGTATGTTCAAAAAATTGAACGCCTTGCCTTACCGCCAATTTTACTAAAGCAGCTAAATATTTCACTGGGTTAAATTGAGCTTGCTTATTCATAACAATAGCCGCTTTTATAGAAAAGGGCAACGGTACTTTAGGTACAAAACCACCTTGTATTCCAAGCTTTTGATAAGCATCTGCTTCTTTCGATAACGCAGTTATATAGGAATCGTCAGCAGTATAAATAAACGCATCCTCTTCCTTAAAATCACAATCAATCGCATGTTCTTCTACCATATTCTTTATAAACTGCAACCCTTCATTATTTGCCTCATAATATAGCTTCGCCTGTTCCTCTCCAAAATGAGCAATCAACTCATCGTAGATCAAACCATGCTGTGCCGTTATTTTGGCTGTCGTATGACCTGTTGTGCCAGTTAGTATCTTTCCTGCTTCCAATAATGCGATACTAAGACCTTTCTTCGAAAGCAAGTATGCTGTTGTTATACCTGTAATGCCTGCTCCTATAATGACCACATCCACATTCAAATGCTGCTCCAGCTTAGGAAAGCTTGGAAGCTCGATTGAATTCAGCCAATAGGATTCTGGATATTGAGGAAGTTTCATAGTTACTGTCCTTTCTCGAATAACAAGGATTTATTGGTTCTCGCTTTATTGCGAAAGACTCATATATTCCACTATGAATAGTAGTATTTCCATTCCTGATAAAACACAAACAGCCACTGTTAAATGCAGCAGCTCCTTATCATTGTTGCTTTTCTACATGTGGCTATCGATTAACTGTGAATAAACAGCTTAGCTGAAAAATCCAATCGTCACTACAAACAAGAATGGACTTCCGACCGCTGTTATATTCAAACTTTTTTACTGAACTGACCTTTTATTTGCACATAAAGGCGGACGCTATCGCTTCTACAGTTCCATTTTCGCTTTCCGTAAGCTAGCATTTTGTTTTGCTCCAAGTTGCTCACAGTTCATCGACAATGCCAGAACCGCAGCTCATTAATAAAATTGCCCCCAATAATTAGACAAAGTCTAATTATTGGGGGCAATTTTCCAAGGTCCTATTAAAGAGCATTACAATTTTACAACTGGACAAGCAACAAAATAATAGAAGATAGTCCGAAGCATGTACTAACCAGACAAAGAAACATCAAAGTTTGCTTTGTGTTCAACCCTGCCCGCAACAAACGGTAATGGGCTTGACTGGCATCCGCCTTATAAATCGCCTTCCCTTGCATAAACCGCTTGACTACCACGAAAATATTATCAAAAATTGGTACGCCCAATGCTAGAATTGGAATAAATATTGATAGTACCGTCGCTTGCTTGAATGCACCATCCAGTGCAATAACAGCAAGCATAAACCCAAGAAAGGTCGCCCCCGCATCTCCCATAAAGATTTTTGCCGGCGGCTTATTGTATTTCAAATATCCCAGCGTAACGCCTATTAAAATAACAGCCATAAAAGCCGAGTTAGTCTGCCCCATCACTGTTGCAACGACAAAAAGGGTAGTAGCCGAAATAGCGGAAAGCCCGCCCGCCAGTCCATCCAATCCATCAGAGAAATTAATGACAGTCGTAACTCCAAATATCCATAGTATCGTTAAAATAAATTGTAAAATTGCCGGAAGCTCGACATATGTGCCGGAAATAGGGTTGAAAAAACCGGTAAACGAAATTCCTGATGCGTATACAAGTACCGCAGCAGACATCTGCACAATCATTTTTGGCAGCGCCGGAAAATCCTTGCCTTTTGTTTTATACCAATCATCTACCGTTCCTATTGCCAAAAGCAGTATTCCACCTAAAAATATCGCTCCAGTCTCTATGGAAAAATCTCTTGCAATGATAAGATAGGTTAGAAAAAATCCAATAAAAATAGCGTAGCTTGCGGTTAACGGGATAGGCTGTTTATGTAATTTACGTTCAACATCCTTTTGCGGTCTATCCACAAAATCCAGTTTGAATGCAAGTCTGCTAAATGGAGGTATAAGAACGAGTACAGTGACTAGTGACAATACGAATGCAACCAAATACCAAATGATTCTCACCGCCATATTCATTTTATAAATAGATACATTTATAAGTATACAGTTAATGGTATGTACTGTCGACAGATGTTGCAAAAAATAAAAGCAGCATTGAGCGTGTCGAAATATAATATCAACCTAGTTAAATACATTCTGCAAGACTAGTTTTCAAATGAAAAGCTATCCGTTATTTGAATGAGGATTTGAGATCTACATACCAGTTCTCCCGAGAAAATAAGCATAAACAGCATGAAGCCCTCCTGCCAGCAGTCGCATACTTATGCTGCTGTGTACAAGAGGGCTAAATATTTTGATAAGGCCATCTACACTCGTTAACGAGGTGACTGTATGATGCGGTCGATCTCCGCCAACTCATCCCTGGATAGGCGATATTCAGCGTAACGCAATGTTTCGATCAATTGTTCAGGTTTCGATACTCCAGCAATTGCCGATGAAATATAATCATGACTCAACACCCAAACTAGGGCAAGCTGGGCAAGTGTCCAGCCTTTGTTCTCTGCAAACGGAAGCAGTGCCTCTACAAGCTCATAGGCTGGATTGTTCTCAAGAAGCAGTTCCAGGCGCTTTTCTCCTGCTGCCAGTCGCGATCCTTCTGGAGCCGCCTCGCCTTTGCGATATTTGCCCGTTAGTATTCCTCTGCCCAACGGACTGTAAGATATAACCCCAACCCGCTCAGATTGAACAAAAGGAACCAATTCACGCTCAATATCTCTAGTAATTAAACTATATTCCGGTTGCACACCTTCGAATTTGCTCCAGCCATGCAAGGCACTGACTCCATGAGCCTTCGCCAGCTGCCAGGCTGCGTAATTGGAACAACCCAGATAACGTACCTTTCCTTGTCTAACCAAGTCGTTTAGCGCCTCTAGCGTCTCTTCCAGCGGAACATTTTGATCAAATCCATGTACCTGATAAATATCGATATAATCCGTATTTAATCGACGCAAACTGTTCTCCGCAGCTCTGAAAATATGATAGCGACTCAACCCTTGATCGTTAACCCCGGTACCCACCGTGCCTTTGACTTTTGTAGCCAAGACTACTTGATCTCTTCGCCCCTTTAGTGCCTCTCCGATAATAGCTTCCGACTCCCCAGCCAAGCTATGATCACCATTATCCATCCCTCTGCTATACACATCTGCAGTGTCAATTAAATTGATTCCTTGATCCAGTGCAATATCAATGATTTGTGCCGATGTGTTGCTATCAATCCAGCGCCCGAAAGCCATTGTTCCCAAACCTATTTCTGACACCTGCAACCCTGTGCGTCCCCATCTTCTATACCGCATCTTCAGACCACCTCTCCAAAATAACAAAAAACAATTATTCATAGTATTTTAGTGTGTTTAATTGGATATTAACATAATCGTTTTTTCTTTGCAATGAAGCGTTATAAGAAGATGGAGGGCATTTTAATGTTAACTATGCCCTGCTTCCTCGTAAGGCGTATCTTGTACAGCAAGTTGCAGACTTAATAGTTGCTCCTTCAACTGTTGGATAAGCGCAGTATAGGCAGGATTGTCATATACATTATTTAATTCATAGGGGTCCTGCTTTAAATCGAAAAGCTCCCATTCTGCAGGCCGTCTCACATTTATCGATCCGCTTGTGCCAAGAGCATCCGCATAATAATAAATCAATTTAAAGTCATGTGTCCGTATACCATAATGTGAATATACAGAATGCTCTTTGTCCAGATGCATCCAATAACGGTAATACATTGAACTGCGCCAATCGTCTGGAGTGCTCCCGCTCCATACCTGGCGCATATCGCGCCCTTGCATGGAGCAAGGTGATGCAACACCTGCTGCTTCCAAAAAAGATGGAGCAAAATCAACATTTAGCACCATGTCTTTGTTCATGCTTCCTGCCTTGATTTCTTTTGGATATTGTATGAGCAGAGGCATTCGTAAGGACTCCTCATACATAAACCGCTTGTCGAACCAGCCATGATCCCCGAGGAAAAAGCCTTGGTCAGATGTATAAACGACAATAGTATCTTCCCATACACCTTCTTCCAGCAATGTGTCAAGCAATCCCCCGACACTCTCATCGATGGAAGCAACACACCGCAAATAATCTTTTATATATCGCTGATACTTCCAGCTTTTCACTTGATCCGGCGTACTGCCCTCAGGCGGTTCGCCTTTCACATCCTGCTTTTGCAAGTCACGTCCTATTTGCATTCTCGCTTCCCTTGCTGCTTCGGAACGTGTGCTGTAATCGTCTTTGAACGTAACTGGTTCAGGAATATCCTCATTCTCATAAAGATTCATATACTTGGGTGCGGGCAACCAAGGACGATGCGGCGCCTTATGATGACACATCAGCATAAATGGCTTTGTTTTATCCCGTTTTTTTATCCATGCAGCTGACATATCGGTAATTAATTCTGTTACATATCCCTGCAATTTGATCCTTTTGCCCATTTCAATAAATTCCGGATTATAATAATCGCCTTGGTCCGGAAGGACATTCCAATAATCAAATCCCGTCGGATCAGCATGACCGCCATGTCCCAAATGCCATTTTCCGATTATGCCGGTCTGATAGCCAGCTGTTTGAAGCAGTTTAGGAAAGTTGACTAATCTTCCATCAAGCTCATCATCTAGTGTCTTCACTCCATTAAGATGATTGTAAACCCCTGTTAATATAGCTGCCCGGCTAGGCGCACAAATGGAGTTCGTGCAAAAGCAATTGTCAAAGCGCATGCCATTTTCTGCAATTCTATCAATATTCGGTGTTTGGTTTATACGGCTGCCATAGCTGCTGATCGCATGCGAGGCATGGTCATCCGACATGATAAATAAAATATTAGGCTGGTGCATAAAGCCTCTACTTTCCAGGGCGTGTATGCAAATCTGCTCCCTTCGGAGTTTGCATACACCCCTACTAAGTTACTGCCCTAATTAGGGCAGCCACTAGCTTTGAATTCCATCATAATCTTTAAAGTTTATCCAGCAATGCTAATACCAGTACAGTTGCTTCTGCCCGCGAAGCTGATTGATTCGGTGCAAACAGATTATTGCCTTTTCCTTTGATCACCCCTGCTTTGACAGCCGCGGCTATATAGGGCTTAGCCCAATCTGCTATTTGATCAGCATCTTCAAATGTAGCTTCCACATGATTTATGAGCGGCAAATCAAGTGCCCTTACGATTATAGCTGCCAATTCTGAGCGAGTGATTGCCTTATCAGGACGATAGGTGTGATCTTCATATCCACTAATTAAACCCGCTTTAGCAATTTGCGCAACATATCCCGCCGCCCAGCCGGGAATGGCAGCCATATCGTCAAATAAAAGCTCTGCTTCTGCATTCTTATCCAGCTTGAGGGTCTTGCCCAACATAACGGCAAACTCTGCTCGAGTTACTTTTTCTCGAGGACGGAAGGTATGATCTGTATAGCCAGTAACTATTCCCAGTTCAACCGCTCTCTTAATCGCGTCCTCTGCCCAGTAACCAGCAATATCATGAAACTCGCGATTATTTGCTCCTTCCTCTCCACCGCCCTCGGTATTGCCATTTTCATTTTCATTTTCATTTTCATTTTCGTTGCCGCTATTCTCAACATTTCCGTTATTGCCATTATTTCCATTGTTCCCATTGCCCGGATCTACGGGATTTGTTTGCGGCAATTGATACAAACGCACTTCAGCATATGAGTTCCATTGGTTAACAGAGTTTCCATGACCAATAATACGCACGTATTTTGCAACGTGTTGACGCAAGTATACTTTTTCTATGTCCAGGCTTTCCCCACTGCTTTGCCCCGAATAAGCCTTGTACCAATTCAAGCCATCCAAAGACGTTTCAATATCGAATTTGAAGCTGCGCTCATTACCGCGAATAAAAGCGATGCCGACACTGTTAATTGTTTTGGCTTCCTCCAAATCAAACCTGATCCATTGGTCACCCTCAGCTCCCCAGTAAGTAGCAAAGTCGCCATCAATCGCCTTATCCTCCGTATTGCCAAGCTCTGCTTGCGATGTGCTTGCAGACACTGCTACGATAGGCAACTCGACCAAAGTATTATCCTCGCCGCTTTGAGGAATCAATTTATAATTGAAGCGATAGACACTTTTAATTTCCGGGCTTTGTACAGAAGATACAATCAACTTGGTCACTCCAGGTACTTCAGCCGCTGGCACCATCTGAACCTCATATAGCAATTCGTCATAAACAAAAGTCAGCTCAGGCACGGCCGTATAATCAAGCGGCAACGCAATATCATAGTTAAAGTTTTGTTCTGAGAAGGATGTCAGTGCTGTACCGTCCACAGAAGCATTTTGAATAACCGGAATAATCAATTCCCCGTCAGCAATGCTCCATTCCTCAAGATCAGTTACAGTTACTGCCGTATTGGTATCCTCCTCATCGCCAACAATCGGAATCAACGTAATTGTCAATCTCATCTCTTTGACCTCATCAAGCTTCACAAAAAGCTTGCGAATACCATCATTTGTATGCTGTTTTGGCGGATTTGGAGACATTGATAGCGGCTTCGCATCCATTACTGCAAAGCTGGCAGCAATTTGCGCTCCTGAAGCATTGCGTGCATCACTGTCTAGAACAGCCAAAAGCTTCTCCCCACCCTTACTGAATGTAGCAGTTTGTCCATCTTCGCTAACTTCAATTTCTGCTTCTGTATGCATAAACCAATAAGCCGTCGAAGGAGCAAGGAAGGTTACCTCGTCTTGAATCGTCGCTCTCATCCGATTGGAGGCGAGCATAACGCCCCGCTTTGCTTCTGTCACATATTTGTCGTAAGCCTCAGTCAGATCAGCAATAGCATATCCGCCAAGCGCTTTACTTTCTGTTTTTTCAATTTTGGAAAATGCTTTAATATTTTGCTGGGCTGTGCCATCCGGATTAATTACTAGCGTATTATGCCCTTCAGGATTCAAACGATAGTAGGTTAGACGCTCTTTTTCATAATTAGAGTAGCCCGGCAAATTATAATCGTCCTTGCCCAAATCAATCGCCCATTGCTGTCCCAGCGCCTCAAATACAAAGCTTCCAAGATCGTAATGACCATGGCTAACCACATTATTGCCTGCTTTTAGACCGAGAAATGTTGCAGCAGGATCATCCCATTTGCTTCGGAATGTCGCTACCTCTGTCCCGCTGAAATACTGATCCGGCTCCAGACTCTGATTTGGCACATAGAAGGTTGGCTCATACCAGAGCATCTCCAGTTCCGAGCCAGCATTGCGGTATTTCACTTTATTATCCAAATGTATAGAAGCCAGCAATTTGTCCTCATACTTTTTGGCAATCCACAGCTCTTCCGCAGAAATCACCTTATTATTAGAGGCATCACCATAGTTCAATGATCCAACCGATCCGCTCAAATAAGTCGGAAAGTATGCCGTTTTACTCAAGCCTGGCGTTTGATCATAGCCATAACTAGTACCTAATGCGGATTCCATTGCAGCAATAAAACGGACAATATACTCCAACGTATATTTCCAGTAGCTCGGTCCTTCCGCCCATGCGCCATCTGGTGTAAACTCCAGCAATATATAATCCTCAAGCGCATTAAAGGCAACATCCAGTATTTTGCTGCCAAATTGATGCATCGAAACCGTTTCATTGGAAGGAAGCTTAATTTGCTTGTCTACATCACCAATTGCCATTAAAGCCAAAATTGTAGAGCCGTTGCTTACCGCATTCCAATTGTTTGTACGCGGGTAAGTATGAATCCACCATACATTTTTGTTGTACGCCTCTAATGATTTTACAAGCCCCTTATGAATAATCGCTTCTTCCAGCAATTCCCGCTCTTCCTCTGTCCACGCATCATAGAGCCAATCGTAGGCAATAGCCAAGCCTTCCATAAACTCTGCTGTATTTAGAAACTCATTATCTTCATTCCAGCTCGGGAATTGTGATACCGTGTACACCTCTGACCAAATTCTTGCTTTATACTGTTCCTTCTTAACAGGATCATCGCTCAAATGATATAGCATGCCCAGATTAAGAACGAGCGGCCCAACTTGTCTGGACCCTATCATCCTTCTGCCGTCCGGCAAATCATCAGTAGGCACTGGCATTGCCAAATGCTTCTCGCCTTGTTTGATAATGTCAGCATACCATTTGTTAATCGTCGTCTCTCCTGATTGAATCATTGTTTTTACACGAGTGAAATCCGATGCTGTTGCTACTATTCTCGGATGAGCAGTATTGCGGCTCTCCAATAAATTCATAGCCTGCTCGCCGCCTGGGCGGTCATAGACAATTTGCTTCACCGCTTCTTCTATATAAAACTTCTCATTATCTTGCGGCTTAATCTTTTCATCTACTTTATCCAATTCGTCATTAAACGGCTGCTCCGATTCACCAATAACGATAAGACCTCTGCCCTTGTAGTCGCTATAGGCTTCCTTTTGCAGCATTGCTGCAGCAAGTTGCAACGGTATCATCACTTCATTTGGCATAAAACGAATTTGCTCTGATGGGTAAGCTGTTCCTGCAACGGTTACTTTGTCCGGCTCAACGGTACTCAATTGACCATTTACTTGTACAGTTGCGCTATCTCCGCTAATTTGAACGGGTATCCCAAACATTTCTGCTGCTTTTCGTAATGGTACAACAATTACACCATCGATTTTTTGCGGCATATCACTTTCATCAAAAGCATTTTTCATTCTTTCATTATTAAATAACAAATTGGAGTTATTCAGCATCATTGCTAGCGCGCCAGCCAACCGATCCTCTATCGATATTCCCAAATCATTATTGACATTCATTAAAGAGTCAGGCTTATTGAGATTAGCCAGCTCCTCCATTGATTTTGGCTCTGTGCCTGTATACAAACGCATATTGTCCAGCCAGGTAGTAAAGCTCTTTTCTCCAGTTGCATCTGCCTGCAATTTGGATTGCTCCACTCTTTTGGCACGGACTCTAATATAATTGACGCCTTCAGCTTGTTGAAGATTATCTACCTGAACAGCCTCCAGCTTTTTCTCTCCATCGACATACAAGGAAACTATGGCTGCTGATGTATTCATCGTGAATGCAAATGACAGCCTCGTCCATTCATTTGTTTCCAGTTTTACGCTTTGCGTACCGACCTTGACCTTTCCATCCGTCCCAATACTCGCCAGAGTCATACCTCTGTTAGAACTGCTATCTTTTATTTCAATAAATCTGCTGCCGTTTAAATCTTTTAGCAATACATCAAAATCAAAAATGAGCTCGCCCGTTAAATCATCTGCTCCAAAGCGCTTGCCAAGACCGACATCGGGTGAGGCAGCAACCGATTCTTTTATATGAAGTGCCATACTAGTGCCATAGGGTTCAGTGTCTGAATCATTCACCGCACCACTAGTCGCCTTTACCTCCGCACTTCCTGTCATCTCAAAACCGCTTGGCGGAGAACCTATCTTATTGTAGTTTTCAAAATCCGTGTACAAATGTACAGCAATGCTTTGTTGATTCATCGCAGTCATCTGAGGAACTTCAGAAGAAACTGGTTGAATGTCGGCTGTTTCTGTTATTAGTGCCGGCTCATCAAGCACCACCTCTTCTTCATTTGCACTGGCAGCAACCGGGTCAGGCGGCAAAGCTCCAAACACTGCACTCGCAGCAATTGCAGAACATAAAAACAGATGGAGCTTTCTTTTCATTCTTGTAGTTTTACGCATTTCTATTTCTCCTCTCAAACGGATTTAGTAATCGATAATTGTCTATCGTGAATAGCAATGCTGTATGATGCCCCATACTGAAACAGAAATTTTTCCTCGCTTGTTTTTGCTATTGAGGCAACAGGCTTTTCCCCTTGATAAGGCAATAACACGGTGACAAACCTTGCATTTTTGCTGTTCAATTGTGAAGCACTATGCTCATACCTCAAGCGAACAGAGTATCTTGCTGTATCATTCACATCAGACATCCGTCCTGGTAATAAACAAGTCTCTCCCATCTCACTTGTGTAAATAGCTAAATTCGCTATATCGCTTTGGGCAAACACTCCAGCATCGTCAACCTGCACGTCCGTAAAATCCAAATGGAAGTAGCGCTGAATCCGCTCGGCGTTATTCTGCCCCACCCCTTCAAGCTCATCTGCAATTAAAACAAAACTATTATCCACTAAGGCGATGTGGCGTCTGTGGACAATCGGCTCATAGTTATAATGCTCGGCACTTGCTGTTTGATAGAAACCGCAGTCCTCCACATGATAGATTTCGCCTTTTTTCTGCGGCCCATAGTTGAACGAACCCAAATATTCAAACTGATCTCTCTCGTCAACAAGTATAGTAGAGTGAAAATTTGTACTTTTGAATTGCTTGCGATCCTCATCATCGCGATAACAGAAAATACCCGGATCGCCAACCATAACTTTTCCCAATGCCGTAAAATCAAAGCTCATCAAATCAATATGAGCATGAAAGTTTTGAACAGGAGCGCGACAAGTAAATAAAAAGCTGAGCGCTTCTTTATCCCAGCTGCTGCGAATAATCGCCTGATGAAGCGTTCGATTCCAAAACATAGTCTTTTTGTCACAGCTATAAGCTTCCTGTCTGCTTAAAACGATATCCAGCTCCTTTTTAAATTGAGGAAGATCAGGAGCCCGCCAAATATGCTTAAGTGCCTCTTCTTGAACTAATGGCTTTTCTATCCAATTGGAAGCAAGCGCCACCCAAGTTATATCGTTCAGTGCAAAAAATCCGTATACCCCGCCCATAACAGCCAAATGATTGGCATGTGAGTCTCCTACAGGAACAGATTTGCCAGTTGGACGCAGCGAATAGATAGAATAATCGAGATTATGACGCAGCCTTTCCATAAAAGCCGGTGAAAATTGAAAACCAAATCGTGCAGCTAATACAGCAGCCAACCCAAACCAGAACATACAGCCGTTATGATAAGACGGGCAGCCTTCAATTTGTCCGCCATCCTCTGTCAGCTGAGCCTCAGAACAGCGTTCAATACCATCAATCGCAAATGCCTTCCATTCGTCGGCTTCTTTAAATTCCGGAAAGTAAAGCGCCGTAGTCAATATGCCAAGACACTCCATCAGAAAATGATTATGATCCGCCTTCGGCCATAACAATGGCGATGCTTTGCGCAGCAGCTTCATCTGCATATATACCGCTACCGCGTACTTCTCCAGCACTTCCTCTGTAAGCAATGCTGTATTTCCCAAATGCTCCAACAGCAAAGGCCATGTCTTATAGCAGCGTATGCCCAGCTCAAGCGCACGCAAGGGATGACATTGCGAGAACCATTCGAGCGGTTTCTGCTCCATCTCTGCTGTAATCGGTACTTGCTCAATCCAATCCAGCAGCTCAGATACGACTTTTTGTCCGTACTTCTCGTTGCCCGTTAATGAATACGCTTCCAGTAAATCCTGCCAATGATTCATTCGGTTGAGCTGCCACAGAAATTCATTGTCATTATGTCTTCGCTCTAGCCAGACGGGAGGATTGCCGATAAATTCCCTTACACCGCCTGTCCCGGGCAGCTTCAGCAAGCCATTATATGCAAGCTCTGCGTTGTCTATCGTCTCACGCACTAAATCCGGCATATGCTCCCTAATATAAGCTGACTTCTCCTGAATAGGCTCTAACCTTGAACGTAAGCGGGCAAGCAATTCGGAGGCAGTAAGCGGCTCCTGCAAGCATGCTTGCAATTCCATAATAAACCCTCCTTTATTAGGAAGAGACTGCCGCGTTTGCTTCATCCCATCATGAATATGAGCAATGAACAGTTCAAACTTGCAGGCAGTCTCTTTTTATTCACTATACTATTGCTTCATTTCAGCTAAATAGCGATCATAAGCTGCTTGATTGATTTCAACTAAGCGCTTCGCGCCAAGCTTCTCAAGCTCTTTTGCAAATGCAGCATGATCGACAGGCTTGGCACCCAAAATCCATTGCTGTCTTGTTTCTACAATATAAGTTTCTACTTTTGGATTAATTTTTTGAATTTCTTTTTGCTCCGCATCTGTAAATTTTAGAATTGGATATTTGTCCATAAACACGTTATTTTCCTTGTATTCATTAATTCCTTCTGTTGCAAGCGGCAATGTCCATTGCTCCTCATAGAAATAATCCTGTTGGAAACCAAAGTTGGATTGCGCTCCTGTTTCGCGAATAACATCAACTGGTGCTTTATCTGATTTCATCACTTTGTCTGTAAAGATTGGCTTGCCGTCCACCATTGTGTAAGTATCGCCCTCTATACCAAAGTTTGCCATACGTCTTCCCTCATCTGTAAACCAGAAGTCAAAATATTTAATTGCTGCTACCGCATCTGGATTGCTGTGTGCAATTCCCCAGCCGTAGTTTTTCGCCCGATCACGCTTGGACGGCTCTTTAACTTGTCCATTCACATCTGCTGGAGGCAGCATGGGGTCAAAGCGGAATCCTTCAATTTTACCTTCCAGTTGTTCGTTGTAATTACCTGTCGATGCAAAGAAATCATGCGTCAAGCCGCCTAAATTATCCGCAAGCAAAATATCTCTTGCTTTGCTGCCGCGCGTAAAGATCTCCTTATCGATTAATCCTTCTTTATACCATTTCGCCATATTTTCCATTGCGGTGCCATACTCTGGCTCTAACGGTCCGAAGATTACTTTTCCATCAAATGCACGATAATCCATATAGCCATTCCAAAGAGCAAGCAGGCCTTCAATGCCTACTGACGTATTGCGGTGGAAAAAGCCTACTTCATCTTTCTTCTGGTTGCCGTTTGGATCATTATTCACAAATGCTGTAAGTACATTGTGAAGATCATCAACTGTTTTGGGCTCTTCCAACTCCAGCTTCTCCAACCAATCTTTGCGGATAAACCAGCCCTTTTCTGCTTCTCCATCTGCTACAAATGGAATAAACCAAATATTTCCGTCATTATCGGAGGCAGCGCTTTTTACATCCGGATTATCTTCCAAAAACTTTTTCAAATGAGGAGCGTGCTCATCAATCAAATCATTTAGTTTCAGAAACGCCCCTTCAGGACCATATTGCAAAAAGTCCTTAGACAACGCTTGCATAATATCCGGAATATTACCTGAAGCAATAACAATACTGAATGTTTCGCTAAAATCAGCTACTGTGCTAGGCAATGTGCCTTCTAGTGTAATATTCGTAAGCTCAGCCGCTTTTTTGAAAATGGCCCAATCATTTTTGAATACCCCTGAATCTTTCGTTCCCATATGCACTGTCATTTTAAGCGCTTTTTCAGAAGCAAGATAGGATACCGCTTCCTCTCCAGACTGCTCTCCCTTATCTCCTCCTGCATTCTGCTCGACCGCTTGTGACGGTTTAGGCTCATTCGTTTTTGGCGAGGAGGAGCAAGCGGCAAGCGCTCCGGTTAACAACGTTGTTGCTGCTAGTACAATTAGAAGTTTTTTAATTTTCATTTTAATAGCACCCCAATTATATATGATTAGTTTTTACTCTGCACACGCTATCCTTTTACCGCTCCAACCAGCATTCCTTTTATAAAATACTTCTGAATATAAGGGTATACCAGTACAATTGGCAAGATCGATACAATAATAGTAGCGTATGTTACCGTTTCTGCGGATACGGTCGATGTGAAATCAAGCGCCGCTGCAAATTCGGACTGCAGATCGTTTTCGACAATCATTTTTTTCAAAAGCACTTGAAGTGGAATTTTATTCATGTCGGTCAGCATAATCATTGACCAGAAGTAACCGTTCCATCTTTCTATCGCATAGAACAAACCAACAGTAGCAAGCGCTGGCTTCACAAGCGGCAAGTAAACATGCCACAAAACATGAAAATCATTGCCCCCATCCACCTTCACCGACTCCTCCAGCTCATCCGGCAACGCCTCAAAACTGGTACGCAGCAAGATCACCTTGAAGGCATTGCTGGCAAAAGCAATAATAATACCTGTTCGGCTATTCAATAGCCCCAAATCTCTTAGAGTCAAATAAAACGGAATCATCCCCGCATCAAACCAAAGTGTCAACGTAACAAAGATAGTAAACCATTTGCGTCCTCTAAGTCTTCTTTTCGACAAGGCATAAGCGCCGCAAATCGTTAAAAACATCGAGACTGCTGTACCTACCACTGTATAGAATATCGTGTTTCCATACGCCAGCCAAATATCAGAATTACCCAAAACCTCTTTATAGGCATCGAACGTAAAGCCTTTGGGCCACAGTAGCACTTTACCTGTAACGACGTTGTACGGCAAGCTTATTGACGCTGACAGTACATAGACGAAAGGATAGAGCGCTGCGATCGACATTATTGCCAGCAGCACATTGTTAATGGCTTTAAATACCTTTTCTCCCCTTGATTCAATCATATCTGTCACCTACCATAAGCCTGCATTAGTTACTTTTTTACTCCATCTGTTTGCCAAAACAACTAGCACCAGCGCAACGATAGAATTAAATAATCCTACTGCTGTTGCAAAATCATATCTTCCATCAATAAGCCCGGAACGATATACATAAGTGCTGATCACATCAGCGGTCTCGTAAGTTGCCGGTTGGTACAAAAGAATAATCGTCTCATAGCCGACACTGAGTAAACTACCGATTTTCATAATAAACATAACAACGATAGTAGGAAGTATTCCAGGCAAAGTCACATGAATAATTTGCTTGAACTTATTGGCACCATCCATCTTCGCAGCTTCATAAAGCTGAGTATCAATACCGGCGATCGCCGCAATAAATACAATAGAGGCAAAGCCTGTTTCCTTCCATAAATTCATAAGCGTATAAATACCGCGGAAATAATCCGGGTTCGTCAGAAAGTAAATCTTCTCAAAGCCTAGCTTTTCAAGTAGAAGATTGACCAACCCCGTTTCTGGCGATAAAAACGTAGTGACAATACCTGCAATTACAACAACGGAAACGAAGTGAGGCAAATAAGTAAGTGTTTGCACCGTTTTTTGAAAAGTTTTCCGCGTAACCTCACTAATCATAATTGCCAATATAATTTGTGCCGGGAAGCAAATAATCAACCCGTATAAACTAATGATGACTGTGTTCTTAAACACTCGCAAAAAGTATTCGTTTCCAATAAACTCTCTAAAATATTCGAAGCCCGTCCATGGACTTGCTCCTATTCCTTTAAACAAGCTGAAGTCCTTAAAGGCGATCTGGATTCCCCACATCGGAACATATTTGAAAATAAGAAACCAAAGCAGGAAAGGTACGAGCAGTACATAAAGAAGCTTATCGCGAAAAATATCCTTTTTTAGTTCAGTAAGATATAATCCAAACTTTCTTCTAGGCTTCAATATAATAACCCCGTCTCCACCAGTCTCCAATTGTCCTTTCATACTCATAGTAATGGTTCACCTCCCGATTGCCAGATTCTGTTTTAACATGTTGTGGACTGTTGTGTAATAACTTGTTTGACTCGCTTGTTCAGCTTGCATGCATTTGCCTTACCTGCATCCTACAAGAGTTGTCATGAAAGCGATATCTTTAATATTTGTCCTTATCTACTTTTTGCAAACTAAAGGAAAAAAACATTGATCTTATCCTCAATTCAAGGGATGACAAAAAATCGATATAAGTATCGCTGATTTACTATAAAAGCGCTTACTATCAATGTTTTCACGGTAGTCAAGAATTGAAGATACGCCAATTTTACAACTTTATACTTTTGAAGAAAGCGCTAAACTGATGTAGACTTAACCATGACAGAACTGCGGCAGCCAGCTGCAAAATACATATAAAAATAGAGATAGAGAAAAAAGATAAAACAGCATATACAGAGAGTGCGGGACAACCATCACACCAGAAGAAAAGACAAAAGGGGCGTTCATAAAATGGTGGTAAGAAGAAAGTTTTTGTATAAGGTACTAACTCTGTTTATTGTGATCGTTATCGTGTACACAGCTATTACATCATCCATTATCTTCTATAAAAGCAGTCAAATGCTCGATGCACAAAATAACCATAACCATCAGCTCTTCATCGATCAAAGCAGTAATTATGCGGATTTTAAATTTCAGACCGCCATGGAGTTTGTCTATAAAATATCCACACTGCAAAGTTTGATTGATTATCGCTATAGTGAAAAAACAAACTACCTTACTATTGCAGGCCTTTACAAAGATCTGATTGAACAATTAAGAGGCTTTAGCCAGCTTGGATTTACACTTGGCATTACAAAGCTGTCTGATAATCTTGTCGTAACTGGTACCGGAACATTCAGCACCGCAAATTATTTGAAAGAGCTTGGCGTGCAGCCGGAAGCTCTGGATCGATTTCAACAACAGCAAAGTGAAACACTTGCTTCGGGAACCTATGTTGTTCCAGAATCACTAATGCTATCTTCCGGTAAAATCGTGCTTATTCACCAAACGGTGAACTCACAGTTTGCACCACTTTATTTTTTTATCGTAATGGACAGTGTCTCCGTGCTTCCTAAAACGGTTGATTCACCAGACGGCAATTTATATTTGTTTACAGATGAGGCAATCGCTTCTTATATCCATAACAATCAGTTGAAGATGAGTGAGCAGACTGCCAGTGCTCTGCTGAGCACGACCGGCAACATTTATCATGAGAAAATTGGATCATCCGTAAATTACATGCACCATTCTAAAGTAATTCCGAATCTCCACTATATGTATGCCAGCAGCTTAACCAGCTTTGGCACGATTTTTGCAGCTGTTTGGAAAACGGCGTTGTTTCCTAGTCTGCTCCTGCTTGTTATGGGCTTTCTTCTTGCCTATCTGGCAACCAGAAGCAGCTATAAACCGATCAAGCAGCTGCTGCAGTTTCTGAATGAGCATAACGAAGCCAGACAAGGCAGTGCTAGTTCCGGCGATGAGCCGCTGGGTCAGGCAACAACGAGACGCAGCAATTCTGTCCATGAGCTTGCCTATATACAATCCAGCATTGAACAAATTTATTCATTGAATCATGCTTTGCAGCACAAGCTTGACCACTCGGTTGTTCATTTACAGGAGGACTTTTTCCGACGGGTTATTTATGGGATAGCGAGCGAGGACTATATTCAAGAAAATATAGCCGCCATTAAGCTGGAGCGTTTTTACACGGAGCTGCAGTTGGCACTATTCGAAATGGAAGGTCTTACCACATTGCATAACACAATGCCTATGCCCAATCTGACTGCCAGCTTCCGCAGTATAATTGAGGAACATATTGGGGCTGAAAATTTCTTTGTGTTGGCTCTGGATCAGAATAAGTACGGTATTATTTTGCAGAGTATAGATAAATCAAGGCTTGCTGCAATTGCTAAGGATATCATAGATCAACTAGAGGACAAGCTGCCTTTGGATATTACTGCCTTTCTATCTGACAGTTATCCGCTTGCCGAGCTAACTTCTGCTTTGCAGGAGGTGCTGCGTTTGAACGGCTTTCAATATGCCGCAACCGAAAAAGTATTGGATTCGTCGCATGTTCAGCCGGTTGAGGATGCCGCTTGCTATTATCCAATTGATGCTGAGAACCATATTATCAACTATGTAAATACAAATGAGCTTGGCAAAGCTTATGAACTATTGCGTCATATTATTGATGAGAATGAAAAACGGGCTTTGTCCACCCCATCTGGTTTGTCCAATTTGAAGCACTCGTTACTTACGACCTGCAAACGCTGTTTAAATGCAAACAATAAAACTTTACAGTCTTTTGTCAAAGAATATCCGCAAGCTGTTGATGCTTTTATGGAAGCGTCTGGACATAAATTCAGTGAGACAGCCTTCAGTTTGTATGAGCAAATTTTCAACTTTTGCAACAAAGACAAATTTAGCCTGGAAAGCTCGACAGCCTCTCAAATTTTTATTTATATTCATCAGCATTTTGACAAAGATTTGTCGTTGACTGACATCGCCAACCACTTTAATTTATCAGAAAGCTATATTAGCAAGCTGTTGAAAAACTCGCTGGACATTAATTTCAAACAATATGTAAACACATTAAAGGTAAAGCGCGCTAAAGAGTTGCTCAGTCAAAAAACATACAAGGTACATGAGGTCGCGGCTATTGTCGGCTGTAACAATACAAATACCTTTATTCGGATCTTCAAGCAATATATCGGTGTGTCTCCCGGAGAATATTTGAAAAATCTTGGATAAATCAGCGATCACGTTTTTTTATTCTATCCTCATTATTTATCCTTTTCACTCCTTGGATCATCTGAAGGATGATTTTTGATGATAGATCAAATAGTGCCGATTTACAGCCATGCAGCCCGCTTTATACAATTAGTGTACAGGTATGCATATACAATAAGGTTGCTGCAGACAGTAGGTTTGTAAGCAGACTTATACAATATGAGTCTATCAGCGATCATATGTAAGCAACTTTGCAGGCATTTTCAAACATTTTTAAATGAACTGTTATTTAATCGAGCTATTATTTGTCTACTAGTCTATTATGGAATATTTATAAAGAGAGGGGATTATTAAACATGGTAGAAGAAAAACAACAGGATTGGATCGAACACGCTTACACAGCCTCGCTCAATAAAGTGAAAGCGCTCAACAAAAAGATCGGTGTCAGTTTCCCGCATGTTTGTCTTGACGGTAATTATGATTGCGAACGAGTTGATTTTTGGACATCCGGATTTTGGGGCGGTTTGTTATGGCTTGCGTATCGGGAGAGTAAAGATGAATCACTACTGGTAACTGCTCAACAAATTGAGGAGCAGCTTAATGTACCGTTGCAGCAATTTTATGATATTCATCATGATGTAGGATTTATGTACTTGCCGACATCCGTTATTCACTATCAGCTGACTGGCAATGAAGAGTCACGCCGCAGCGGATTAATTGCTGCCAGCCATCTTGCTGGACGCTTTAATCTAAGCGGGCAATTTATCCGTGCCTGGACAGATCGCGTAGATCCCAACAGTACTGGCTGGGCTATTATTGACTGCTTGATGAACCTTCCCTTATTGTTTTGGGCATCCAAAGAGGAAAATGATCCACGCTTCAAGCATATTGCAATCGCTCATGCCGATACCGTTTTGCGTGACTTTGTACGCGATGACTGGACTGTTCCTCATATTGTCAGCTTTAATCCTGAAACAGGAGAAAAAATTGAAAATTTGGGCGGGCAAGGTTTGGGACCGAACTCAGCTTGGTCTAGAGGACAAGCATGGGCTATTTATGGTTTTGCTATTGCCGCGCGTGAAACAGGAAATGCTTCGTATTTGACAGCAGCCAAAAATATCGCTAACTATTTCTTGTCGCATCTGCCTGAAGATAAGGTACCTTACTGGGATTTCCGCACAGCCGACAAAGATAAATTTGTTCGCGATTCGACTGCCGCAGCTTGTACAGCAAGCGGGCTGCTTGAGTTGAGCTTGCTGCTTGAAGATGAAACCGAAAAAGCATTCTACCACAATAGCGCACTAATGCTGCTCGAAGCATTGTATACCAACTATACTGATTTTAGTAATGCACAGGATGCAATATTGACCAAGGGTACCGTCTCCTACCCGGTAAACCGTCATGTGAACGTACCTATTATTTACGGCGACTACTACTTCTTGGAGGCGCTGGTGAAACTGAAGGGGCAAAAAGGGCTGTTCTAACGAAGTATTTACCCACATAAAAATAAAAAGCCCATAAATGCTAGTATTACAGCATTCGTGGGCTTTTCTCATTTATGTGCTTATGGTGCTGTAAAATTAAAACATAGAAACGTTCAGCGCATTCAGGTGCTCTACGGTCTTTCTATGTTCTTTCTATGTTCTTTCTATGTTCCTTCTATGTTTCTCTATCGCTTAAGCAGTTGATCCAGCTTGTCCCAGCCCTCATTCAAACTGATGACCAAGCCCATGTTTAATATTTTTTGCAGGGAGGCTTTGTCCTTGAAGTCGATTTCATTAACCAATTTAACTTTGCCCTTCTCCTCCACAAATCTAACTGTTATTAGTAAGCTCATCATTCGGGAGATCAATTCTCCCGCTTCATTTGAGTAATACTCTTCGTATTGTATTATTTTCTTGTCCTCAATGGTTTTGAAAACTGCCTTTCCCCAGGAGCTTTTTCCAAAGTATTCCTTGGACTCATCGACACATTTCAAGCAATAATGCCAAGTGCCCCCCGGCACAGCCTCCAGTGTACTATAATCAAGTTGCCAGCCATGAGGCCCCCACCACTGCTTGATTAGTTCAGCCTCTGTATAGGCTTTGTATAAAGCCGCTTGGGACGTTTGAAAGCTTCTTTCAAGCAACAAGGTTCTGCCGCGATTTTTTGTTGTCACCTTTTGAAGTGATTTATTTCTTAACATATGATCAATTCCTCTTCCTTATCATCCCAGCATCTATTTCTACACTATAGATCAAGCTCAATCATCGACTGTGCCAATGCCGGATAATCAGTAATAATACCATCTACTTTATAGCTCAATACTTCTTTCATACTGTTTTTACTGTTCACTGTCCAAACCCATACTTCGCGTCCATTGCGGTGAGCACGGTTGACAAATGATTCCGTAAGCATCGTTTGCTCAATTGTATAGAAATCAACATCCAGTTGCAGCAGATTGCCTAGAGCAAAAAACATCACTTGACCAATTTTAATTTGCGGATTCAATTGTCTAATTTGCAATAGCGCACTCTGATCAAACGCCTGAATATGCACCAGATCTTCCATCTCATACCATTCTATCAGCTTCACAACCTCGTTAACGAGCGATTCGCTCTGTCCGTAAGGCTTCAAATCAATTAACAGCATCGCTCTGTTGCTGCTCTCCTTCACCTCTGCCAGCACCTCGGACAAGGTTGATGCATAGACAGGTTCCCCCTCGTGATCATAGCCAAGCGGTATTTGTTGCAACTCCTCATAGGTTAAGCCAGAAACCAGCTGTTGCGAGCCGGCAAGTCTTTTAAGCGTCTGGTCATGATGCAGCACAACAACTTCATCACTCGTTAGTTGAACATCAATCTCTACGGACTGCACTCCTTTGGCAAGAGCATTTTTAACTGCGGGCAAGGTATTCTCAGGTGCATTCTCCGCATCCCCCCGATGCGCCGCAATATTAACCGTCCATTTGGCATAAACAAGCCCATCGTTCGCTTTCAAGCCAACAATCAATGCCAGTACCAAATACAAGGAGGCAAGCGTAATATAGAATGCCTTCTTCTTGCTCCATCCGCCTACTATACCAGTCAGCTTCAGCTCTTTTTTCCCAACCCATGTATAGTAAACAAATGCTCGATCAGTTGGTCTTCTTCCTTCGCCATAGCCCAAAAAATAAAATAAACGGGTTAAAAATATAATATTTACCGGAATAATAAGCATAGCCAACATATAACCAAGAACAGTAGACAATGGCAAGGAATAGTGGTTGGAAAATGCCTTTAATACATCCAGATCAAGCCATACTGGCAAATAAGAAATTAAACTAATAATCATAAAGCCGATTCCAAACACAGCAGCATTAAATAAAAACAATGAAAAAAACAGCTTGCCCCTTCTGCCTCTGGTCAATGCTTGACTCATTTTCATTGCAATAGATACCTGTTTGCCCTCCAGCATAATGAAATGGAGCACAAAAATCCAGCGCAACACCGCATATATAATAAGCAGAACAATAACTATATACAAAATAGTCAATAGCACAGAAGCATCAAACACACGATTTTGCAAAAGAATGGTGTAATTAAACAACTCATAAAAAGATTCTGACAACGGTGAATCTATAAATGGGATAAGCAGCAGCAGTACTGCCAACAATTGCACTAAACCAAATCCCATTAAACGCGGAGTTTTTCGCAAAGCAGTAATCAATGCATCCGATACAGCCAAATTTTTGCCGAAATATCGTTGTTGAACAAGCAGAACCAATACTGACAGCTCAATAAAAAGAGCATACGATGCAACAAGACCTATTAAGACAAGACCTGCAATCGCCTCATAGCTCATACCAATCCGATATACCTCGGTGTTCAGCAGCGTGCCAGAGCCTACGACCGTTAAAATTCGATTGAAGATAAACGTAATAAGCGGGATAACCATCATACCCGTCAGCATAAAATAAAAGCTTTCGAACACAAGCAGCTTGGAATAGGACGCTCTAAAATCGCGAATACTGCGGAGCAACAATTTGTACATAATAAAATCACCAACTCTGTTTACAGATTGTTTCTATTATACTATTGGCTATTTCTTCATTCCAACCATTTGATAAAATTTCTACTATTTCATGCAAATAAAAAATGAAAGCAAATAAAAAATGACTCCTGATTACTTCAGGAGCCACTTGGTATAACCCTCTATTCGCACCATTGGAAAATTTGGGATGAAGAATATTGATCCAGGTATAATTGCCAGTTATCATGTGTTTTCAAAATCGTCGCAGGCACCAGCGGATTAACATTGCTCGACATTGTACTTGCAATTGCCTGAGCCTTCGACGGATTTGGAACAACGGATATAATATGCCTACTCTTTAATATTTGCTGCACAGACATTGTAATCGCCTGCTTTGGCACATCATCATTGGTCGCAAACCAGCCTTCACGTACCTGCTGCATCTTGCAAGTATCGTTCAAATTCACTACTTTATATGGAGATTGTTCGTTAAAATCAGCAGGAGGATCATTAAATGCAATATGTGCATTTTCTCCAATGCCGATTAATGCCAAATCAATCGGAGCTTTCGTAATTTCTTCGTTCAGACGCTTAAGCTCAGCTTCGGGATCAACCTCGCCGTTTACCAGGTAAGCCTCTTTCACATTGACAAACTGCAAAAATCTTTCCTTCAAATATTTGCGGAAGCTCGCAGGATGCGATTCCGGCAAATTAATATATTCGTCCAAGTGAAACATTTCTATTTTACCCCACTGTATATCCATCTTAATAAAATGCTCTAAAAAAGAAAATTGTGATGCCCCCGTCGACAACACGATCCGAGCGTTGCCTTGCTCTGCAATAATCTTATTCAAAATGTCAGCACTCGCGCGTGCTGCTTCCAAACCACTTCTGTCTGCTGTATCAAAAATATTAATTTGCATCGTTAATCATTTCCTCCCCATGTGAATTCGTCCATTCGGACCATTCGTTTCTCTACCCGTGAACGCTCTGCTGCAAATGCCATCAGGTGACTTTGAACGGAATCCTTTGCAGAAGTTGCGCTTTTATATTTTTCGATATTACGTACTGTGCGGCCAAAATCCTGAACAAGACGCTGGTCGCCGCCGCCATGTCCAACATGTCCTTCTGGATCAACAAGCTTAATCACTTCCTGCTGACCGCTGCCAAACCGGCGAATTTCGATTTCGTTGGTTTCCATTGTTGCGCGAATTTCGCCTTCTGTTCCCATTAGCTTCAAGGTCCGATTGCACTTTTCTGTAAATGCACTCATTGTAAACACTGCTGTAACTTCATTGTCAAAATCCATCGCTACTACCTGATGATCAACCACATCATTGTCGCTTTGGAATACGCAACGTCCAAACGGGCCTTCCTGCATAGCCTTCAGCTTGGCTTCATAGCTTTGATCCCGAGTAGCCGCCTCTGCCTTCCAGCCGCCATTTTCGATCATATAAGTGTCAGGCGCGTAGTAAACGCAGAACTCTTGCACCGGGCACCCCTCTATACAATACTTTGGTGCTCCTGGAGGCGCATTTTCGGGACGAAAATACGATAAATGACCGTAGGAGGATATGCTTGTACAAGCACCCCCTGCAAACCATTGAATCAAGTCCATATCATGGCAGCTTTTTGCAAGAATCATTGGGCTGGAATCCTCTGTGCGATTGAAATATCCACGTACGTAGCTATGCGCTTGATGCCAGTAGCCAACGTTTTCATTATGGGCTATCGACATCAATTTGCCGATTCTGCCGTCATCAAGCAACTGTTTGATCGTCTGAAAAAACGGTGAATAGCGAAGTACGTGACAAATAGTCAGTACCTTGCCGTGCTTTTCCGCAAGCTGCTCCATTTGAATGCATTCCTGCCAATCCGGAGACATCGGCTTCTCCAACATAACGTGATAGCCTGCTTCCAACGCCTTGATCGCCGGAACAAAGTGATCTTTGTCTCTTGTACAGATGAATACAGCGTCAGACTGCTTTGGCTGTGCAAACAGCTCATCCCAGCTTTTATAACAACACTTCTCATCAATTCCAAACTGTTCCCTGGCACGGTTTCTCTTGAATTCATCTAGTTCTGCAACAGCAACAATTTGCATGCCGTTTTTACGCTCCGAAGCATATTTGCTATAAATCATACCGCGCAGACCGGCTCCAACTAACGTAATCGTAATCGGCTTGCTCATTTTTTCTCTCCCACCCTTTCAGACTGATCCGAAAAATCAATATATTGCAACATATTGGGCAATATTACCGCCATCGCATCTTCTTCCTGCATAGAGCCCTCATGCAGCCATTTCTCAATGTTGTTAAGCGGCATTCTTTCATCCTGCTCACTATCAATCGAATACTCTTTAATCGTTTCTTGCTCAAATTGTGCTGCTAGTTTTGCCGCAAGCATCGTATAAATTCTATATAACCCTGCACCATGCAATTCAATGGATTGTTCTGATTTGCCTAGCAGATTATCCTTGTATTTCGCATTGGAAACAAAATTGAAATTAGAATTAACAGCAATAAGATTACTTTTCACAAAAGAAATGGCTCGCCAAACATCATAGATTCTTAATGCTGCTAAACTATCACCAAGCCACAGTAATTCGTCTGCCAACTTATGCACCATTCCAAAAAAATAATGATTAGGCTTCTGATGCAGCAAATGAGGAGCATGTGGACCGTCTCCCGACACATTGAGTACAAGCACCGTATAGCCTGCCTGGCATTGGTTCTTCACCCAATTCCAATAAGGATGAAGCCTATGTGTTCCTCTCGGCCATACCGCAATAGCAATTTTTTGTTTTTTTCCTTCTGCTGCATTTGGCAACGAGAATAGGTAACCGCTGTTCATCACATCTCTTTGTGACCACCATAGAGCGTATTGAACGCACAAACCGTCTGCCGGCTCCAGCTTAACAAAGCGCGGATTGAACTCTGAAGGCTTGCGCGATTCGTCATTAAGCACAATCCGCTTCAACCACTGCTGCAAACGATTTTCATAGGCGGCTGCGGATGTCAGCTGCAATTGTTCCCGTTCTTCTCTGTGCTGCGCAGCCAGCTTAGCAAGCTCCTGACTTAGCATAATAGCATCCGTGAAGTCCGTTCTGACTTGTCCAGTCTTCGTGACGAGCAAGCTGCTCCTCTCGGCGGGCTGCAAATCGCGTCTTATTAATGAGTGATCCGTCATTTGCGCATCATCCGATCGCGATCGTGCAAACTGCTCTTTGAAAAAAGCAACGGCTTGCTCAGCCAAGCGATCCGTATATTTGTGCACCGATTGATCCGTTGCCAATTGCAGCTTGCTATCTTGCCCGTATATTTTCCAAAATCGTTTGCTGCGCTCTACCGTTAGACGTGTCGCCTCAATGGGAAAAAAATCATACTCTACAGCACAAACCAGCGTTGGCTTCGGTGCGAATGAGAGTAAAATATCTTCATGATCATAGCCCTTTGCTGTAAACCCATGCCAAATCTGCTCAGCATCCTGAACTCCGCCAGCATGCATATACTGTTTGCGATTCATCATGAACGTTGCTGGCGCTGCTGCGGCAATCCGGCTGTCCGCCATCATCATCATCGTGGTCTGTGTACCGCCCCCGGAATTGCCAGTTACACCAATTTTGCTGGCATCAACATCCTCTCGCTCCAGCAAGTAATCAACTGCACGCATAGCATCATGAACAAAATAACGGGCAACACTGCAACCCACAGCATAGCTCATCACACCAAGGCGCTGATGCTCAGCAGTCCCCCATACTTCTGTTCCATCCGCGCTTTGCAAAGCTGCGATTCTTTCCCCCTGACCTGGCGGGTCGATGGCAAGCACAATCATGCCCGCCTCCACAAACCGAAGACAAATCTCATGATAATAAAGGGAATGCTTCGCCTCATACTCATGACCGCTCAGGAACAGTACAGCCGGATAAGCTTTCTCTTTCGCAGCATCCTGCTTTTTCATCACATGTTCAGCCTGCAACGAATTTGACGGCTTATAGACTAGCCCCGTTACGTATTGCTTGGGTCGAGACTCAAACAGCACATTCTCTATCATGTAGCCTTCGTGTCTGGTCGTCTTCGTAATGCGGGCATTCAATGGATGCTCAGAAGAAGGCAATCCACCGATCGTTTCCAGAAAGAACTGGCGTACAGCCTGCTGCCTGCTCTGCAGCTCGGTCAAATCTACTATACGATCCCGCGCCTCGTCTCCTGCTGCAAAGGCTTGATCAGCACGCCGATATATATGCTCTTTAAGCTGATCCTTCGTGTCATACAGCGTACAAATATATTTCTCCAAACGTGCAACATCATCGAAATCGTTTGAATACTGCTGATCTTGTTTGGTCATCGTCATAGCTCCTATCAGGCGAGCTTACGCACGCAGCTCGCTCACTGTTGGTACAGCAAGCAATTTCCCTTCTGCAATAGAACGATTAGCCGTAACACCTATCATTAATGACTCCGCACCTGCCGAGCTATTCGCCTGTTGACCAAGCGGATCAGCTACTCCACCTTCAAATATGGCTCGATGCAGCTTCGCATCTCCACCGCCATGTCCGCCTGCTTCTGCAACAACCACGATATTATCTAGCGTACCATCCGGCTTATACAACTTGATCGTATTCTGATCCGCCTCATTCATATCCGCGCTGCGATATATATTGCCCAGCTCAAGCCTGCCCTTGCTCCCATTAATCGTTGCCCGCCATCCTTCATACGGGCTGTAAGCGACCAGGGAATAGTTGAGCATGATGCCATTGTTATACTCCAGATTGACACTCATTGTATCGTAGATATCAACCCGTTCGTCGAACAAGCAGCGATCTCTCCAATAACCGTCCTCCTGCTCTGCTCCAACATAATACTTTTGCATAAACGGATCTTTCGTAATGTCCTTGTAAAACTCGCAGTCTGCTGTATAGTCGCAAGTCATGCAGCGCTCGCCCTTCGGCTGCCCTTGATCGCCATACATCCGTCTTGCGCCAAAGGCTTGCAATCTTTTGGGAGCACTATCCGCCCACCAATTCAAAATATCAAAATGATGCGTGGATTTATGCACGAGCAGACCGCCGCTCTTCCTCATTTCTGCATGCCATCTTCTGAAGTAGTCAGCACCATGATCACGGTCCAGGAACCATTCAAAATGAATGTGGAAAACCTCACCGACCGCTCCTTCTTTAATAAGCTCCTTTACTTTGGAGAAATACGGAGCGAAGCGTAAATTGAATGTTACCGTTACCTGCTTGCCGCTTTCCTTCTCTGCTGCAAAAATTTCCCGACATTTTTCCTCATCTGTAGTCATTGGCTTTTCTGAAACAACGTCACAGCCTGCCTTTAAAGCCTCCACAATATAGTAATGATGCGTATAATCGGTACTAGCGACTATAACAATGTCCGGCTTTGCCTGCTGCAGCATATTGTGAAAGTCATCATATACTGGTATGCCTCCGCATTCCTCGCTAAGATATTGGGAGCGCACGATATTCGTATCGAATACACCGCAAAAATCAATTGCTTGCTTCCATTCATTAGACATTGGCTTGGCAAACATAAACAACGCTCTTGAGCCGGCTCCTACAAGCACGTATTTCTTCATAACGGCTTTCATCTCCTGACCTTAACCTTTTAACCCTGTTGATGCGATTCCTTGAACAAACTGCTTTTGCGCAAACAAATAAACAATAACAACCGGAAGTGTTGTTATAACAGCACCCGCCATCAGCAGCGCCTGGTTCACGTTTTCGGACTTCAAATACAACAGCCCTAGCGGCAGCGTATACAGTTCTTTTGTTTGCAAATAAATTAGCGGTCCTAGCGTATTGTTCCATGCTCCCATAAAGGTGAATACCCCAAGTGCAGCAAGTGCCGGCTTACAGAGCGGCAAATAAACTCGGAAAAATATACCCGGCGGCGAACAACCGTCAATAACTGCTGATTCATACAATTCCTTCGGTAAAGACTTAATATATTGATGCATCAGGAATATACCGAAAGCCCCTGCCAAGTAACTTGGAATAATAAGAGGCATATAAGTGTCCAAACCGCGGAATTCCTTCCAGATAAAATAAGTCGGAATCATCGTGACTTGTCCCGGAACCATTAATGTTGCCAACATTACGACAAAGATAGGACCGCGCAGCTTGAACTTGAACATCGCCAATCCGAATGCAACTAAGGCACAGGATAAAAGCGCTCCAATCATATCAAACACAACGATAAAAAAACTGTTAAATGTATAGCGACCAAAGTTGACCTTATTCCAGGCTGTTTCATAGTTGCTGAAATCGATCGGGTTCGGAATTAGCTTCGGCGGCATCTCTGCAATAGCTCCTACCGTTTTCAGTGAAGTAGACAGCATCCAAACAAACGGAAAAACCATTACAATAGCGCCAACAATTAACAACACATAGAGAACAAGTTTAATTGCAATTGGCGTATTTCTAGTCATAGTACACCCACTTTTTCTCAAAGTAGCGCTGGAACAAAGTGATGGACAAAATAACAAAGAACAATAGCCATGCTGTTGAGGATGCAGGTCCCATCTTAAATAACAGGAACGCATCTCGGTAAATGGTCAAGTTCGGTACCATATTTGCCTCCGGTATACCGGTTGTAATACCTCCAAACAAACCAAGGAATACGTCGAATGCCTGGAATGCTGAGATGGTAGATAGAATCATGACCAAATAAATCATTGGCGTTACAATTGGGAATACAATATGCGTCAATTGCTTCCAGCCCGAGGCGCCATCTATTTGTGCTGCCTCCAGTACTTCCTTTGGCACGTTCTGCATACCGGCAAGCACGATAATCATCGACTGACCGACACCTTTCCATACGTTGACCAATGCGATGCTCGTAATAACGACAATCCAGTTCTTGTTGTCCAGCCATTTGATCGGCTCAATACTGAACCATTCAAGCACCCAGTTAATAACACCGTATTGGTAGTTGAACATCCATGCCCATACTACACCACCAGCTAGCCAAGGCGTTACAACCGGCAAAAAGTAAAACAGGCGAAATAATGATTTTCCTCGTATTGCTTGATTTAGCAAAAATGCGATTAGAAATGCTCCAACCGTCTGAAGCGGAACAAAAATAAGTGCAAACACAAATACGTTACGGATAGAAATCCAAAACTCACGCTTATTTAAAACGTTTATCCAGTTATCAAGCCCAACCCATTTGGGCGCATTGAACAAATCCCATTGCGTAAACGATATATAAGCAGAAAACGCAATTGGGAACAACAAAAACACAAGCACATTCAGTACGAATGGAAATGTAAAAATATAGCCCCAATACCCTTGTTTATGCATAGGCTGCCTGCCTTTCCAAAAAAATCTCCATACTAACTGAAGCTCAAACTCATTAGCACAAATTAGAAGATTTACAGACGACGCCCTAAAAGCAGTTCTATATATTTATCTATATCTGTCTATTTTCTTTATTGCTTTTAAGGAACAGCCGTCTGCAAAATAAAACTTTAAAAGCGGTCAATTAATAAAAGCCGTATGAATCCATACTTTGTATGCTGCCAATCAATTTTAATAGTATCCGTTACACCTATTGGTTCTCGTCCAATACCTCTTGGACTTTTTTATGAATTTCAGCTACAGCCTCATCAACCGTAATATTGCCATGAACAATCGCTTCGTTTACTTGCTGCTGTACAACCAGTCTCCACTCATTCCAGGATGCATTCTCATCTAGCGTAGTACCGCCTTCTGCAATGCCATCAGTGAATGCTTTTTTATTTGCTGGCTTCGTTGTGCTGCTTTCAATTACTTCGTACGCAGATTGTTTAACCGGTAATGTAGAACCGCTTTCTGCTACAATTGTTTGAGCCTCATCACCCAAATAAAACTTCAAAAATTCCCATGCCGCGTCTTTCGCCTCATCTGAAGATCTGGAAGAAATCAACCAAGAGTTGGCTACCATTGGCACATAACGCTTTCCATCAACGGCCCTAGGCATCTTCACAACATCCCACTCTGTATTCGGGAAGCTTTCATTCATATTCACTTGCAAGCTGTATTGCATGAAGAACATTGCCGCCTTACCGCCAGCAAATACTTCAAGATCGCCGCCATTAGCTTTTACATAGTCGTTATTTGTGAAATAGCCTTCCTCAATGCCTTGGCGAAGCTGCTTCAAACCCTCAGCAGTTTTTGGATCGTCAAAGTTGGATTTTTTCAGCTCGCTATCCAACGCGGAGCCACCTGCTTGTTTAATCCACGGATACCAGCCGTTCGTAATCGCATAGGAACCGATAAAACCAAACTGCTTCACATCTTTGCCCTCACCGATTGTCAACTTCTTGGAAGCCTCGATCAGATCTGCAAATGTCCACTCATCCGTTGGCAAGTCTACATGAGCTGCTTCAAATGCTGATTTGTTATAAGCTAGCCCAACCGGGTTAATCCCATGCGGCACACCCCATACTTGACCTTCAGGAGTACGTGCGGAGAACAACCCCTCAATATACTCGCCAGCATTCAAATCCTTCTCAATGTAAGGCGCCAAATCTTGCGCTACACCGCGTTTGCCGTAGCCCAGAATGGCTGCGTTTTCCTGGAACCAAACATCAGGCGCTGTATTACCTGCAATCTGTGTTGCAATCTTTGAAGTAAAGTCTCCCCACGGAGCTTCCTGGATGTCTACATCGATATGCGGGTGTGATTCAATAAATTTATCCATAATTTCTTTGCTAGTGACATCAAAACTGCCTGGCAAACCGATTTTCAGCTTAACCTTCTTACCCGTTGGTTTTTCAGTATTTGTTGCTTCTTCTCCCGTCGTTCCAGGCTCATTAGAGTTCGCTGGCGGATTGTTATTACCGCTTTTACCTCCACAAGCTGCAAGTACCAGCATGAATGTTAAAGCCATAAATACTAAGCCATTTCTTCTTTTCAATGAAATCACTCCTTTTTATATTTGAGAACGATTACATCGGTGAGAAAAATGCCCCCTTTTGAAGAAGCCTGCACCTTTAAGTAATCGATTTCTACCGCACTATAGCTTATTGTTTGTTTAGCTATAACCTAAGATCATTCATAAAATACATTTTTTTCTTTGATCCTTATTACAAACAAGCTTTGCTAATAGATGTGAAAACTAAAATGATATTTTGCCATTAAACTTTCTTGCTAAATTATTCATTTCAGAAATCGATTACTTTTATAAAAAAATGTAGAAATATTATATCTCGCTTAGTCCTGCTTTAAACACCGTCTCTCCATTTACGACTGTTTCCTCAATTACGGGTCTATTCTGTTTATCCAGATGAAACAGTGTCAGGTTTGCAACCATGCCCATTTGCAAAGCTCCTGATTCATTGCCCAGCCCCATTACTTCGTAGGGTCTTGTTGTCATCGCTTCAATCGTTTCTGCCAAATTCCAATCCGTATAATTCAACACAGTCGCTATACCTTCTTCGAAAGAGGCTGCTGAGCCTGCCAATATTTGCGGATTTTCCAAGGTATGCAATCTTCCCGTATCAGTCAGCCGTACTCTGCCGCCGATCAAACTGTCATAAACTCCCGGTTCCATCCCGCCAAATTGGGTAGTGTCGCTTACAAGAATAGAGCGCTTTCCTTTTGCTCGCAACATAACCTGCAATACTTTTGGTGATAAATGATGTCCATCCGGAATGAAGGCTGCCCACAATCTGTCATCTGCAAGTTGGTTCCAAATATAATTCGGATGGCGCGGCAGCATCGGCTGTGATCCGTTGCCCAAATGTGTACATATCGTAGCTCCTGCAGCAACAGCCATATCGAGATCTTCTTCAGATGCCATCGTATGACCGATCGCCACTACAACACCATTGGCAACCAGCTTCTCAATAAACTTCTGCGCACCTTTCCGCTCGGGAGCCAAAGTAACCATCTTAATCAATCCTTGAGCAGCTTCTTGCAATTGCTCGAATTTGTTCCAATCCGGATTACAAGTATGTTCTCTTGGATGAGCTCCCCTGCATCCATCCTCACTTGACAGAAATGGTCCTTCCAAATGAATGCCTGGAATTGATGCCTGCTTGGCTCGAGATTGATTACGATATTTCGCAATAGCTGAAAGCCCCTTCTTCATTCTTTCCATAGATCCTGTAATAATTGTTGGTAAAAAAACAGCTGTGCCTTTTTTATAAAGCGCTTTCACAGTACCTGCAACGTCTTCCTCAGAAACATTTTCCTTGTTCAAATCGTATCCGCCGAAGCCATTCACCTGCAAATCAAACCAACCGGCTGATACTAGGGGAAGCTGACTATATTCCGGCAATGGTGCCAGCGGTATTATGCCAGCAATCCTTCCGTTTTCTGTCATAATCTGTACAGCTTCTCCTGTGTCTGCCCTTTTGCCTCTCCATATCATGCTTCTGTACACCTCTCTTAAAGAAACAACAAACAGAAAAAGAAATCGATTTCTATAACGTATATTACCGAACTCTCAGCATGATGTCTAGTTTTTTTTGAATTTTTCATAATTCTTATAAATTTGTAGCTAAATTGTGAGTGCTTAATAGGGATTTGCATAAATAATGTCCATATAAAATAAAAACATCAAATTCTGTTTACTGAGCTTCTCATAACAAGCTCAGGCTGCAGCACAATATCGTATGACGAGATAGCTTCTCCCTTCAGCTTATCAAACAGTAGCTTGCAGGACATTCTCCCCATCTCATAATCTGGCTGCTTAACCGTTGTAAGCGGTGGATGTATCATCATACCAAAATCAATACCATCAAAGCCCATTACAGAAATATCTTGCGGCACCTGAATCCCTTGTTCAGCTAATCTGTTAATGACGCCAAACGCCATCATATCGTTACAAACAAACAAAGCTGTCGGCATTTCCTTGGAATCTAACACCTTACTCGCAAGTTTTTTGCCCAAATCAAAATCATATAATGCGTTATAAGGCTCCTCTGCGCCTGCTTGCACTGTTACTGGCGTCAGCCCCACCTCCTCCATAGCAACACGATAGCCCTGATAGATACTTTTTCGGCTCGGTCTGTCCAATTTAGAAGTCAAATACATAATGTTGCAATGACCATGCTCAATCAGATGCTTGGCGCCAATATATCCGCCTTTCTCATAATTAAACTTAATTTGCGAAACTCGATCCTCCTCCATCATTTGGTCAATCGCCACAACATTCAATCCCATCTGCATACAGCTGCGTAGCATCGCCTTGTCCTCACTGATCGACGAAATTATCAGACCCTTAATCTGTTTCTCCATAATCGTGCGAATATACTCATCCTCAAGAGCCGGATCTTGCAAGGAATTACAAGTGATAACCGTATAATTATTCTCTCTTGCCATCTCCTCAATGCCAAGTACGACCGATGAATAAAACGGGTTGCTAATAGACGGTATAATAACCGCTATCGTTGTACTTGTATTTTTTTTCAGTTGCTTACCCAGCATATTCGGAATATAGTTTGCTTCCTCGGCGATTTTGCGAATCCGACTTTGCAGCTCCTTGCTTACTGGGTAATTGCTATTGCTCAGCACTCTTGATACAGTTGCAGGAGAAACATTGGCCATCTCCGCAATATCATGTATAGTAATCGGTTTCTTCACTATGATACGTCCTTTTCCATTTCAGTTTGATCGGGTACTGTTGCTCCAGTATCCAGTTTCTTGCTTATGATTTAAGTATAACCATATGAGCCGAAATGTCGAGACAAAGGATAAAGAGCATACTGATTATGTTATAAAAGATGCCCTTGCTACTGAGAAAGATCATTCCTATTAAAACGAAATCGTAGACATAAAACAAACAGCTAATCGATGCTATCCCCATTAACAAACATTCTGGGACCGTCGATTAGCCGTGAATAGACAGCTTGAGTTGCCTGCAGACGTGGATACGAGCGCTTCTACAGTTCTATTTTTGTTTCCGTAAGCTAGCCAGATACTAATTAGTTACTTAATATCAAGCAACTCGTACGTAATATCTCCCATTGGTGCGTTAACCGTAATGCGTGCGCCTGCTTTTTTGCCCATTAGCTCTTTGCCAAGCGGGCTTTCATAAGACAATAAATTATTAGTTACATCTGCCTCAGCAGGACCAACAAGTCGATACTCAATTTTTTCATCGAACTCCACATCATGCAGCACAATCGTTGAGCCAACACCGACTGCCCCGTCATTTGCTGCTTCTACAATACGTGCTGTACGAATCATCCGCTCCAAAGTAAGAATGCGCGTCTCCATAAACGCCTGATCTTCCTTAGCTGAATGATACTCACTATTTTCCTTCAAATCACCATAACTAATCGCAACTTTAAGTCGTTGAGCCAACTCTTTGCGCTTAGGTCCCTTCAACTCCTCAAGCTCTTGCTCCAGCTTTTCCAAGCCTTCCTTCGTCAAAATTGTCTCTTTGCTTTGCATATGTAGCCGCTCCTTTTTTTACAATCATACTTGTTCTATTCTACACTATTTCAATGTGGAAACCTAATATGCGCGCTCTTTATAGCCGAATAACCAACTGATTCTGAAGTCCTTACTTTAAGCTGTCGACTAACCAATGAGTAAACAACATCTCCGCAAAAAGAGCAATTCGTTTGCAAACTTTACCGACTTCCTTGCTAACCATCCCACTTTTACTTGGAATGTGGAACCTTTCTTACCTATTACCCGTCTAAACTACTGGCTATGTATAAAAAAAGTATATCAAGGTAGTTACTGAGTAGCAATTAATCGATTTATGTTATCGGTAACTGCACCACAGCAAAGGAGATTGTACAACATGAAAAAGAAAATAATCGCCTTAATGGCGGTGACATTAGTATTGGGCAGCTTGCTTGGCGCATGTTCCAGCAAAAACAATAACCCTGAGCCAAGCAATCAAAATGGAAAACAAACAGAAGCCAGTTCCCCTGTATCATCAGAACCGGAGTCAAGCGATTCATCTAATTCCGATAATAGTGAGGTCAATAATACAGACGATAATAGCTCTGCAAATAAGGATGAACCCAACGAAAGTGCAGCTCCCGAGTCCAGTGACAGTGCCAATCCAACAACCAGCACCATTCCTGAACTAAAACCAGACAATGACAATAAGGATAAAGATCAGGGTGCAGCAGCAAAGTCGCCTGCTCCAACCTTAAAGCCAACACCAGCACCATCCAAGAAACCGGAAGCAAGCAAACAACCGACACAACCGTCCAAAAAACCTGAAACGAGTAAACATCCGGAACCGACTAAAAAACCAACGGCGAGCAAGCAACCAGAACCATCAAAAAAACCGGAACCAACGAAGCAACCGGAACCAAGTAAAGCTCCCGAATTAAGCACTCACACTATAGTTGCTAATATGCTGGAGCAAGTGCAGCAACCACATTTGGTTGAATTAACCAGTGAACAGGCAAAGGATTTCTATGGTATTGATATGAGCATTGTAGAGGATTTTTCCATTCGTATACCAATGATCAATGTGAAAACAAACGAAGTCGCTGTAATTAAAGCAAAAACAGCCTCCGATGTCAAAGCCATCAAAACAGGTATGGAAAAACGGGCAAAGGATGTACAAAAGCAATTTGAATCCTATTTACCTGATCAATATGAGAATGCCAAAAACTATCAAATTGTAACCCATGGCAATTATGTTCTATTCGTAATCTCGGAGAGTGCCGATGAACTTGTAAAAGCGTTTAAAGGATCTTTTTAAATCGTTACTCATAATAATCAACGGATATTGCCACGCCTTGCTTGGCAGTATCCAGCTACTTTTTTCCTCTGTACTTCCTACCTATGTGTTTTCTTGATCACTGCACACTTGATCACTGCATATAAGTAAAGTTCTTTTAACTGACATCACCATAATTGATTTTGTTATAAGTTATATAAAAAAGAGCCTGCGGAATAATTCCACAAGCTCTTTTTTATATATTGAAATTCAGGTAGTATTACCAGACTTATCATTCTGATTCGAAATCCTGAACCCCATGCCATATCAGGTGTAACGAGTAACATTCCTTTTGCTTGTAGATAAGCGGTTCCTTTGAAGGGCTTTATCTCAGCTATTATTAATTTATCGGAACCATCAACAACATCAATAAAGGCAAGAACTTGTAACTGTTACAGACGCCCCTATTTGCAGATAAATATAACCCGGGATTAAGATAAAAGAAGCGTCGCTTGGAACATATCTAATATCATTTACTGTCTCGCTTCTTTATACTCATCTACTGTAATTGGAATTTGAATATAATTTTTCTCATTAACTCTTCTAAATGCTTTACCATTAAATAACTCTTTGAATGCCGATAAACCCGACGCTCCAGTTGCTCCGTTAGCTCCAGTCACCCCACCAGCACCTGTGGAGCCATTTATAATAGGAAACTGCAAAATGGCCCGAGACAAGGGCAACAAAATAAAATATGAGCACATTACACAGGGTACCGCCCAATTGGACAAGCTGGGTGGTATTTCTGTATCTGACTAGCGATACTTAAGGCCGTCTTGGCACGAAGTTGCAGGGTTTGGGGAAGGCACTCCCCAACAACGGAAAGGATAGATTTTTAAAAAACAAACAAGAAAAGCATTGTTATTCTCAAAAGGCACAACGCTTCTCATTCCATATTCTGTTGAGTTTGGAATATTAGAAATGTTTACAAATATTACGTGGATAATATAAATAATTTATAAATTGTTTATTTATATTATTCGTGTTCCCCTAAAAAATATTGATATGATTGATGAAAGGACGAACAAAAGCCCGCCGACGGACGACGAAAAAATAAAGATTTAAAAATATTTGAAACGTTTTTTAAGTTTGTTAGTTAATAGAGTGAGGGGGGAAAAACGTGGATTTTGATAGCATTTATCAATCTTATTTCAAGGATGTTTACTTATATATGTTGGGAATATCTCATAATGAAAGTATAGCGGAAGAAATTACTCAAGAAACATTTGTAAAAGCCATGAAAGCGATTGATCGCTTTGACGGTAGAAAAGATGTACAAGCATGGCTTTTTACAATAGCTAAGAATACTTATTTTACATACAGCAAGCGACACAGGATCTACACGGGGCAACCGCCTGACGAGAACACAGAAGCTTCAGAAGCGCCTGTTGTTAATCGTATTTTAGACGAGGAAACTGCCTTTCAAATCCACCGTTTTTTGCATAATATGAGTGAACCATACAAAGAGATTTTTACATTACGATTATTTGGCGAATTATCTTATGAACAAATAGGCTTGTTATTTGGTAAAAGCGCAAGCTGGGCGCGCGTAATTTATTATCGCGCCAAAAAGCAAATCATTGAGCATATTGGAGGCAAACAGGATGCATGAAATAAATTGTGCCATTATTAAGGACATTTTGCCGCTTTATATTGATGGTGTTGTGAGTGACGAAACAAAAGCTCTTATTGAAGAACATTTATCCAATTGCAATATTTGCAAAAGAGAACTTGAATTGTTAAAACAACCTACAATAATTCCCGATAACATCGACGCAAAACTTGACGTAGTACAGCCGTTACGCGTTTTCAAAAAGCGTATGAAAAGAAAAGGGAGATTGGCCGTAGCTGCGCTCTTAATAATGTTTTTCATTACCGCAGTAACATTGAGCACTCCGGCAGTTATAAACAGAGGGAATCCTATTCCGTATATTTCCGCAGCTTTAAAATTAAACAGTGATGCTCCTTTTGCACTAGTTAATATAAAACACAGTAACTATAACATTTATTTGACAAAAAGTAGCAAGTACGAAGAAATGATAAAGCATATTGAAAACACCTGGGATATGCAGCTAGTAGAACAAATAAATGGTTATTATCTGTTCTCAAATGACGAACAGATGCAATTGCTGGTGCCGACAGAACGTTATTGGGGAACTTATATAATATGGGAAGTTTTGAGTACAAATTGAATTGCTTGTAACAATTAAAACAGAGGGATATTGTATGAAGAGCTATCTATATAACTAATTACTCTTTTCTTACAGTTAAAGGAATCGTGCTCAAGCACGACTCCCCCCTCTTTTGTACAACGACTATATTTAAATACGGTAACTTTTAAAATTCCGATAAATTTTATGCCAATTCATGTACCGCTTACCACCGTATTTCCCTCATAACTCACCCAATCGCTCCAGCTTCCGCCATACAACTTCAAACGATTGCAGCCCGCTTCCTTCAATGCCAAAATATTGACTGCAGCGGATACGCCCGAGCCACAATAAACGATAAACTCATCCGCCGAATCCAGCGCTGCAAAATGCTGCTTTATCTGCTCAGTGGGAAGCAATCTCCCTTGCCCATCAAGTATATCCTTCCAAAAATAATGCTCAGCATTAGGAATATGCCCCTCACTATATTGCCCGATATCGCGTGAATCGATAAGTTGGACAGATCGAACAGATTGAGTAGGTTGAGTTGAGAAGTTCCCATCCTTCTGATCCAAAGCGGTATCTGCTTCCTCGGTTTTATGTGTGCTAACCCGCCTTATTTCCTCCACATCAACCAGCCATTCTTTTTGTATAACAGGCTCAAAAATCGTCTCTGCTATTTGCGGCACCTCTGTAGTAAGCAACAAGCCCGCCTCATACCAAGCATTAATCCCACCGTCTAGCACATAAGCCTTCTCAACTCCCAAATAACGCAGTACCCACCATAGTTTTGCCGCTGCTGGTCCGATAACATCCTCATAAACTACTACTGTACTGTTGCGAGTAATACCAAGTTGCCCGAATGTATGAGCGAGTTGAGCTACGGTCGGCAATGGATTATTGCCGCCATGCTGCTGTGGTGATACTGACAAGTCATGCTTGAAGCTAACAAAAAGCGCGCCGGGAATATGCCCCTTGTCATAAGCTCTTTTCCCATAATCTACATCCCGCGGTACAAAGCGCACATCGAGCACAATAATTTCCTCTTCTGCTGCTTGTTTGTCAGCAAGCCAGGAAGGTTCAACAACCGTCGTCCTGCTCATTGTTCACCTCATCCCTTCTATATTAAAAACTCAATTTGATCTTCTGTTTTTATTTCATTCAGTACTGCATAAATCTGGTTTTGAATCTCTAACAATTCAAGATCGTCGCGCTTTCTGGGATGAGACTTTGTAATATTAAACTGAGCTGCTATCTTCCCAGGTCTTGGAGAAAGCAGCACAACTCTGTCACCCAAATATACCGCCTCTGACACATCATGTGTCACAAACACTACTGTTTTTCTTTCCTCCTCCCAAATTGTGAGCAAGTCATCTTGTAACTGCAGCCTAGTCAAATGATCCAGCGCTCCGAAGGGTTCATCCATTAAAAGCACCTCTGGACGATTAGCCAACGCTCTGGCTATGCCTGCCCGCTGTCTCATACCACCGGACAACTGATGCGGATACTTGTCGCCGAATGATTCCAATCCAACCAGCTTCAATACCTTCTCAGCAGCTGATTTACGTTCCTTTCTATTTTCGCCGCGGAGCTCAAGCCCAAGCTCAACATTACGCAAAATGGTACGCCATGGATATAAAGATGGGTCCTGAAATACGACTCCTCGCCGTCTATCCGTCCCCACAATCTGCTCGCCAGCAAATGTAACACGCCCGCTGGTTGGCGTTTGAATCCCTGCCAAAATATCCAATAACGTGCTTTTGCCGCATCCGCTAGGACCTAGAACAGTTACAAACTCTCCGTCTTTAATTGTTAGTTCAATGGAGGCAAGCGATTGAACCGGTGATGTGCCGCCATAAACCATTGATACATTTTCTATTGTAAAGCCAGGCATCCCATCTCCTCCCTACTCTTTCGATTTCCAGCGCAGTACTACTCTCGTTTCAATCAGATCTATAATAGCAATGACAATAACCGATAATACTGTCACGATCGTGATAATAGCAAAAGCTTGCACAGTATCATAAAGTGAAGTTGCCTGCACCAGCAAATTGCCAAGCCCTCCTGTAGAAGCAATCATCTCTCCAAATAGAGCACCGACAAGCCCTGTACCACCCGCGACTCTTAACCCTGCAAAGATGGATGGAGCTGCTGACGGCAATATAACTTTCCATATTGTTTGCGCACGAGAAGCCTCTAACACTCTAGCCACCTTCAAATGATTTTCAGCCGTCTGTTTAATGCCGCTAATGGTATTAAATGCGATATTAAAATAGCAAAACAAGAAAACAACAACAATCTTATGCGTAACTCCCATGCCGATCCAGAGCACAAGCAATGGAATAATGGTTACTTTCGGAATAGCCATTAGTGCGCCAAGAAAAGGACGGAGCAGTGCTTCCGCCCCCTTCACTAATACAAGAAACATTCCAGTCGCAATCCCAAGCGCTGCTGCTGTAATAAAGCCAATGAAAAATTCCGCCAACGTCACTCCGATATGCTCATAGGTTGCAGCATCACCAAGCAGAACAACAATTTGCTTCATTACCTCTGTAGGCTCCGGCAAATATAGTCTGCCGATAACCCCTTGTCTAACCAAAAGTTCAATTAATCCCAAGATCACTACCAATAAAGTAATTTGACCGATACGCACGCGATTTAGCCAACCATTTCTCTGTTGTTTCATGGCTGTCCTTGAGGAATAAAGCTTAGATCAACTATTTGCTCAATATCATACACTTTGTCCTGAAAACCTAGCTCCACCTGGATCTGCTGGGTATCAAGCAACATCTGCTGATCAACATTCGGGTTATTTTCCCATAATACCTCTTCCCGCTCAAAAGCTTTGTCTACCGCCTGCTCATCGACTTTTACATGCTGTAAAAAGTAAGTTCGATATTCGTCCATATTCTCCTTGGCGTATTGTTGAGATTTGAAATAAGCGCGCAATGCCTTTTTAATTTTTTCGGGATGCTTTTCAATAAAGGAGTCATTCGCAGCAATAACACCAGTATGAAAAGTCGGCAAGTAATCCCATCCTTTGGCAATAATTTTCCCAGTTTTATTAATTTCCGCTAAAGATGCGAACGGTTCATGAATAATCGTGGCTGCTACCTGCTTTGTAGTCAAACTGGCATATGCCGCTTCATGCGCTCCATTAGCGATATAACTAACATCTGATTTGTTTAATCCATGCTTACTCAAAATCGTCTGCGTATACACATCTAGTCCGCTTCCAAATGCTCCTGCTCCAACCTTCTTTCCTTTTAAGTCTTCAACGGACTCAATCTCAGGCTGAGCGACCAAATAAAAAGGTCCTTTTGTTCTAAATAACGAAGATACAATTTTAAGCGGAGCACCTTTGCCTGCTGCAACGATAGCAACGGTTGTTGGGACATCCGCAATATCCACTTCCTTGCTCACTAAGCCCTCCACCGGATTTTGTGTTGTTACAAATTCAACTTCCAGCCCCTCTTCAGCAAAAAAACCTTTTTCTGCTCCAAGACGTACTGCCAAGCCACTTACACCAGTAAATGCTGCGTAGCGAATTTTTTCCAGTGTCTCTCCCTCTTTTTTATCTCCATCTTCTTGTTCCTTCTCTTGATTAGACAACTGTCCGGAGGAGCATGCTGTTAAAATTAGTAATACAAATAAACTCGCCGCTACATATTTGAATCGGTAACTTTTATTTCGTATGAATTGCTTATTCATAATAACCCCGCCCTTATCTACCAACTTGTGCCAAAGCGTATTGATTCTCAGGACGTTCTAAACCGAAATGTCCCCGGAACGTACTACTCTCGTATTCTGTGCGGAACAACCCGCGTTTTTGCAATTCAGGTACAACATGCTCCAAGAATAAATCCAGACCATCCGGCAAATACGGCGGGCTAATATTGAAGCCATCGGCAGCTTCTCCGACAAACCACTCTTCAATTTTGTCAGCTATATATTGTGCATCGCCAACCAGAAGAAGATGTCCTCTTGCTGAGGCAGTAAAATAATAGAATAATTCCCGCAGTGTAATATCGGCTGTTCCTGTCGCTTCTTGGGCAAGTTTAACAAAGTTTTGCGCAAGCTCTGCATGCTCTGCAAATGATAGATCTGGGAGCGGAGCATCCAGCTCCTCATTAGTCAAATCTATACCAAAACGGCGTGAAATTCCTGTCAAATCAAAATCCGTCACTAACAATCGGCTTAGCTCCATATACTTAGCTCTAGCTTCATCCGCTGTTCTGCCAACAATCGGCACCAAGCCCGGTAGTACAAATAGTTCTTCTGCATTTCTGCCATACTTTTTTGCGCGCTGTTTTACATCCTTATAAAATTCTTGAGCTTCTTCAACCAGAATATGACCTGTGAAAATAGCAGTAGAGTCTCTTGCCCCAAGTTCACGGCTGCGATCCGAAGTGCCAGCAGATAATAGCGGTATTTGCCCTTGCGGCGGACGAGCTACATTAAGCGGACCTGCTACAGAGAAATGCTCTCCTTGATGATTTAGCTTATGAATCTTACTTCCATCGACAAACGTACCATTCTCTTTATTGCGTACAAAAGCATCATCTTCCCATGAATCCCACAGCTTCTTTACCACTCCGACAAACTCATCCGCATAATCATATCGCTTCGCATTATCCCAATGCTTTTCTCGACTGAAATTAAGCGCAGCCTCGGGATCTGCTCCTGTTACTACATTCCATGCCAAACGCCCTTTGCTCAAATAATCCAGCGATGCCGTCATTCTTGCAATATGATATGGCTCTGCATAAGTTGTATTTGCCGTTACAATTAGTCCGATCTTTTCAGTAACAGCTGCAATATTGGCAATCATCGTAAATGGCTCAAGCCGAACCATCTGCGATGGGAATTGATGCTGCAAAGCAGCACTTGTGGATAAACGATCACCTAGAAAAAAGAAATCAAATTTTGCCCTCTCCAGCTTCCTTGCAATGTCATGCAGAAAATTAGGATCAAATGCCCCGTCCGTTCGGGCTTCTGGCAGTCTCCAACCAGCTGGATGATAACCAGATGCAAACAAGAAGAAACCTAAATGAAGCTGACGCTTTTTTTGTTCTGACATAAAAAATCCTCCCTAATATTAAGGTTTTATATAATCAATTCAAGTAAAAGTTCAATTTTAACTATTCTTATGCGAAAACTAAGGATTACAAATAAAAAAAATTATTAATTAACTATTAAAAGTTTATGTTGCCATCAACATCGATGATCCCTCTGTAAAAGGCTCCTCTGTCTGTAACAGCAGATGCCCAAAATTGTTTTCTCATTCATTAATCATCAACCTCCTTTATGGTGATGCAAAACGATTAACAAACTAAATCTCTAACTAAGCAAACAAAAACCTACATATCCAATTTAGTCTGTTGATTTTTAATTCATACTTAACTAATAGGATATGTAGGATTATAATACTGTTGCCATTTTAATGCAACCTATTTTTTATAATACCCAGCTTGCCCAGACCTATAAGCTAAATCAGTATCGACCATCATTGCCGCTTCCTTTTCAGCCAGGCTATAAACCTATTGTGTTAAAACCATCCTGTTCAAAACGGTCTTCTTTTTCTAAATATTAACCCCCTTCTGAAACTTGTCTAATCCGCATTTTTAAATTCATCATAATTCACGATTCCTCTAAATAAAGCAAATAAATAATCTAGTATATTACACCAAAAATTATAGTTTTACCGTTTTAAATATAATCGTTAATAATTTATCCCATTAAAAATCAATTACAGAGTTTTTCACTTTTAATATTAACTTAACAGACCAAAAAACGCAGATCAGAAAGTGTACTTTCCTGTATCTGCGCTTTTTAACGCTTAGAGCAGCTTCATAATGGATACACCAATATTTTCAACAGTCTGACTGGCTCCACCTGCATTGTATACTACCAATACTCCCGGATTAGTCCCTACAGTAAAAACAACCGAGCTGGATAATGAAATATTAGCCCCTGTTGTATCGAATCCAGTTACGCTAGAAACAGAATTCGGTACTATATTATCATCCAATTTAAATCCAAGTCCATAAGTCCCATTGCTATCTGTCACGACTACATTTCCAGTGTACGATGCCATATATACAGAAGAAGCTGCCAAAGTAATTTCAATTGCACCAGGCGTATGTGTGATATACGTTCCGGGCGCCACATAGTTTACATCTAAAACGTAACCATCACCAACTTGTGCACTAGTGTCCGATGATGTATGCGTATTTAGAAAGTCCGATACAAATGTTGGTCCAGTAGCACCTGTTTCTCCTGTGGCTCCGGTCTCGCCAGTTGCACCTGTTTCTCCTGTGGCTCCGGTCTCGCCAGTCGCACCCGTTTCTCCAGTCGATCCAGTTTCACCTGTGGCTCCTGTTGCACCCGTTTCCCCAGTCGATCCGGTCTCGCCGGTTGTACCTGTTTCTCCGGTCGCTCCAGTTTCTCCGGTCGCACCTGTCTCGCCAGTTGCACCTGTTTCTCCGGTCGATCCGATTTCTCCAGTCGCACCCGTTTCTCCAGTGGCACCGGTTTCTCCAGTGGCACCTGTTTCACCAGTCGCACCCGTTTCTCCAATCGCACCTGTCTCTCCGGTCGCACCTGTTGCACCTGTTTCTCCGGTCGCACCCGTTTCTCCGGTCGCACCTGTCTCGCCAGTTGCACCTGTTTCTCCTGTGACTCCCGTCTCACCAGTTGCACCTATTTCCCCAGTCGCACCCGTTTCTCCTGTGACCCCCGTCTCGCCAGTTGCACCGGTTTCTCCAGTCGATCCGGTTTCTCCTGTGGCTCCTGTTGCACCCGTTTCCCCAGTCGATCCGATTTCTCCAGTCACACCTGTTTCTCCAGTCGCACCCGTTTCTCCTGTGGCTCCGGTCTCGCCAGTCGCTCCGGTTTCACCAGTCGCACCTGTTTCTCCTGTGGCTCCGGTCTCGCCAGTCGCACCTGTTTCTCCGGTCGCTCCTGTTTCTCCTGTGGCACCCGTTTCTCCAGTCGATCCGGTTTCCCCGGTGGCACCTGTTTCACCTGTGGCTCCTGTTTCTCCAGT
>JBEBPB010000019.1:0-99020 GCA_040396195.1 Paenibacillus nanensis | reverse complement strand
ACAATGGCGGCGTTTGTACGATTTTTCGTACAAAGCTACCCCTTTCGCGCACACAGCGGTGGCGTTTGTACGATTTTTCGTACAAAGCTACCCCTTTCGCGCACACAATGGCGGCGTTTGTACGATTTTTCGTACAAAGCTACCCCTTTCGCGCACACAGCGGTGGCGTTTGTACGATTTTTCGTACAAAGCTACCCCTTTCGCGCACACAATGGCGGCGTTTGTACGATTTTTCGTACAAAGCTACCCCTTTCGCGCACACAATGGCGGCGTTTGTACGATTTTTCGTACAATCCCCTCTGGTTCTGTCTACTGACGATATTCCTTCACTACTAGCTGCCTGTTCTAACCTTTCACTCATTTGAACTTTACTTTATAGTTCATCAGTAGCTGCAATTACTTATTGCGTCTTATCCGACTTCTCCCATTCAGACAGAAGTTTCCACATAACTGCAAATAGCAAGGTAACAGCACCTACTCTATACAACGCTTTTAAATAATCAATGACATAGTATGTATCAAAACCATTTACTTTACCATTTCCATTAAAGGATAGAAATAAAAAAAGATGCCCCATCCTTATAATTTCTTGTTCTCTTCCCCAAACCTCAAAAACAGGTACAAACACAATTGTCAGCAAAAACATAATTGCACCGTAAATAATAAGCAATTTTTCCTTTGCTTTTATTTTTTTAGACAAATTAATCCTCCCCTTCCTACTGCTACATTCTAAGTAACTTCCTAAAGTCTTACGGTTGCCACAGCGGCTAAATAAAAAATGTTGGTTATGGCTCGGAGAAACAAGCTGTTAAGAGCACTACAAAAATAATAAGCAACAATCGAGTAAATCACATAGTTCGTACGAATTATTCGATTAAAGTGACGGATAAGTATTGGGATAAGTATTGGGATAAAAATACTGTAACAATATGAGTAGCAACGACATAGATGTCGATACTTTTTTAACTCTCTTGGTTGCAACTCATCGCCAATTCATCTCCTGCTCCTTTCATTCTAGTGAATTTTAACTCCCCGTCTCTCTGAACATTCCCCTATATGTTAACACATACATCAATTGGGGTAAATTACCATATCGCTTACAATAAAACAACCTATGTCTAATTATACTGTGGATACTAACTTATGTTGGTTTAAATAAAACGCAAATCAATTTTAATAAAAAAACTTGCAAAACACGCCAATTGGTTGCTTTGCAAGTTTCTATTTGATTACTATACTTTTTGATTACTCTACTTTCGATTAATCTACTTCTGAATATACTCTCTTTAAAATCATGCCATTTGATATTGAGCTTCATGCAATCTGCTATAAATCCCGCCAGCAGCAATCAGTTCATCGTGGCTGCCTTGTTCCGCAATACCATTCTCATTGACGACGATAATTCTATCCGCATTTTTGATCGTTGCCAATCTATGAGCAATAACAAGCGTCGTTCTGCCTGTTGACAGCTCCGACAATGATTTCTGAATCGCCATTTCTGTCTCTGTATCCAGTGCCGAAGTAGCTTCATCCAAAATAAGAATGGGAGGATTTTTCAAAAACATCCGTGCAATTGCAAGCCGCTGCTTCTGTCCGCCGGACAATTTAACTCCCCGCTCTCCGATAATCGTATCCATACCATCTGGCAAGTGACGAATCGTATCTTCAAGAGAGGCTCTTCTTGCCGCTTCCCAGATCTGCTCATCTGTAGCGCGCAAATCACCATATGCAATATTTTCTCTGACACTTCCAGAAAACAGGAATACATCCTGCTGCACGATGCCGATATTTTTGCGCAAAGATTTCAGTGTTACGCTGCGAATATCTTTCCCATCGATGGTAATGCTGCCCTCATTCACATCATAAAAACGCGGCAGCAAGCTGCAAATTGTTGTTTTACCCGCACCTGAAGGACCTACAAAGGCAATCGTTTCTCCTGGACTGATAACCAAATTAATATTATCCAAAATTTTTCTATCCGGATCATAGCCAAAGCTGACATTATTGAACCAAATATCACCTCGTAGAGTGCCGGCATCCTTTGCATTCTTCGCATCTACAATATCAGGTTCTGTATCGATAATTTCAAGATAACGCCGGAAACCGGCAAAGCCTTTGGGATAACTCTCAATAACTGCATTAATCTTCTCTATTGGGCGGAAGAAAATATTGGATAATAGCAAAAATGCCATAAAGTCCCCAATATTGATCTTCCCCTTAATAAAGAACCATGCCCCACAAACAATAACAAAAATCGTAATTAATCGCATAAGAACATAGCTCACAGAAATACTTTTTGCCATCGTTTTGTAAGCCATAAGCTTAGTCTCACGAAAATTCTGATTATCTACGTCAAACAATTTTTTTTCATGCTCTTCATTAGCAAAAGATTGTACCACGCGAATACCGCCTACGTTTTCTTCGATCCTCGCATTAAAGCTGCCCACATTACTGAACAACTTGCGATATGTAGTCGTCATTCTGCCGCCGAATACAATAATAAGCCATGCCATTAACGGCACAATAATAAAGGTTAGCAACGCCATCTCCAAATTAATATAAGCCATTAGTCCAAAGGAACCGATCAATGTCATTACTGCAATAAAAACATCCTCTGGGCCGTGGTGGGCGAGTTCGCCGATTTCATTCAAATCATTCGTAACTCTTCCTACCAGATGACCAGTCTTGTTATTGTCAAAAAAACGGAATGACAGCTTTTGAATATGATCAAACAGCTTTTTACGCATATCTGTCTCGATATTAATACCAAGCATATGCCCCCAATAAGTGACAATATAATTCAACACGGTGTTCAGTACATATATTGCCAACAAGCCTGCGCTTGCCGCTATAATAATTGCCCAGTTTCCAGACGGCAATAAATCATTAATCAGTTTGCTCACTGCTATCGGGAAAGCCAACTCCAGCAGACCTGCAATAACTGCACAACAAAAATCGACCATAAACAGACCTTTATATGGTGCATAGTAACCAAAAAAACGACGCATCAGCTTCATGTTGTCCCTCCTCTATCCTTCCAAATCTTTGCTATTCCAAAGCTGCAACGTCAAGCTTTCGACCAATATTTACCCTCTTTAAAACAACGTTTTTTAAACATTACGTATACAAATGTATATTTAAATAAATGTACTGTCAATGGTTTATTGAAAATTATTCTCAATATTTTTATTGCTTGCGATGAGCAGTCTGTTTGCTATTGGTTGTTTGTTGAACCGAAAATGCTCTATACTGTAGGATGGTAACGATGAAACTGCAAGGGGTGATTGCATCATGGCGCTGCAGGAGCTAAACCGAGAGGAAATAACAAAGCTGCTTGCTGTAGAACAACAAAATCTATCTGTATTAGTAACTACACCTTTTTGCGGCACATGTCAGGTCGCTGAAAAAATGCTTGATATTGTGCAGCAGACAGGTGCCATTTACCCAGTAGGCAAAGTGGATGGCAATTATATTCCGGAAATTCTTGAACAGTGGCAGGTAACAAGCGTTCCTTGTCTTGTTTTAATTAGAAATGGCATAATGGAACAAAAGGTTTACGCTATGCATTCCGCACCGTATCTCTACGAGCTATTATCCGCAAAATAAACAGCAGTTCTGTGGAAAGTGTCAATTGAACATACGCTAGACACTTTCCAAGGAATTGCTGCTCCAAAAATGATTTCCTACGCATTCTAGCTGGAGTCTTCCTACGATTGCTCATTTGCTTAGACCAGGATACGTCAGATTTTCCACCGCTGCGTTGCAGCATATATTCCGATATGTCTTGATCATATGCTGTTATTCCACCCTCCCTATTTCCCTTGCTATAGCTGCCCTTATGCAAAACACTCGCTAGCGGCAAACGGTGCCTCTGCTACAGGTTCAGCTTTGAATTTTCGAATAGACTGGTGCTGCATTAACTGTAAAATTACCTCGTTCACCAACATCCTCCTGGTCAGATCAATTCTACCTCTTTCTACTTCCTATCCTCCAGGCTAGTTGAAACTCCTCTAAGCTACCCGATCAGCTCAGATACAATCTCAAACGAACGCAAACGAGCCTGATGATCATAAATATAAGCTGAAATCATAATTTCATCCGCTTTTGTTGACTCTGCATAATCAGCCAATTTTCTGGAAACGGTATCCTTGCTTCCAATAATCGTAGAACCAAGCTGCTGTTCCAGCGCCATTTTCTCATGAAACGTCCAAACTTGATCCATACTGGCAACCGGTGGCTGCAAGGGAGCTCGTTTGTTCCGAATAAATCCAAGAAACAGCTGCTGTAATGATGTTGCCAAATAAGCAGCTTCTTCATCTGTATCCGCTGCCACCACATTAACTGCCGCCATCGCATAAGGCTTATCGAGCACCTCCGATGGCTTGAATTGACTGCGGTACAGATTCATCGCCGGGATGGTGAAGTTTGGCGAGAAATGACCTGCGAAGGCAAAGGGAAGCCCTTCCTGTGCAGCCAGCATGGCACTGAAATCACTCGAACCAAGCAGCCAGATCGGCACCTGCGTCCCCTCGCCAGGAATAGCCCTTACCGGAAGTGGCGCTGTACTTCTGCTAGGGTCAAAATATGTGCGCAACTCCTCTAGCTGAATCGGGAAATCCTGACCGTTGGCTGTTCTGCTGCCGCGCAGCGCAGCTGCAGTAACATGATCGGTTCCAGGCGCCCGCCCAAGTCCAAGATCAATTCTGCCTGGATATAGAGCCTCAAGTGTACCAAACTGCTCAGCAATAACTAACGGAGCATGATTCGGCAGCATAATACCTCCCGAACCGACCCGGATAGTATGGGTACCGGCAGCTACATGTGAAATCACAACAGAGGTAGCAGAGCTGGCAATATTAGGCGCGCTATGATGTTCTGCCAACCAGTAGCGTCTGTACCCCCAACGTTCGGCATGTTGAGCCAAATCCAGCGTATTGCGTAGCGATTCTGCTACAGAGCCTCCTTCTACAATCGGTGACACGTCAAGTATAGATAATGGAACTGAAGTCTTTTGAGTCATCGTCTTCTCGTCCTCCTTCTGCAAATCTGCCTAATCTGAAAACAACTAATACTGTAATTTTATTTCATACAGTTTTTGAAGTCAAACTTTCTTCTCTCCCAAATAAAAAAAGTCGTTTCCTGCCCATTACGAAGCAAGAAACGACGATATTATTTTCTCTATATCAAATGGAGTGATTCCAGCCTGCGGAGAAAAGATAGCCTCTGCCTCCTCAGGGCGTTCAACAAGCTGACCGCGCGCCATTGCATGCAAGCGAAACAATTCATACAAGTTCGGCTTCTCTATAGTCGTCATCGCTTTGCCCATAGCAACGATACCCGTTTGATGCCCCTCAATATTGTTGAAGTAATTCGGATGGCGGGTCAGAGCAAGATCGCACCAAATGACCGTGCGTTGCTGCAAATCCAATACAACCGGAATCGATATTTGGGTATTGGATGCCAAATCAACCCGATCCACAACAGTTGCAGGTTCAAATACTTCACCTGAAGCTGGGTATTGTCGAACCATCCACCCCGCAAAACATTCCGGCAAGTCGCAATACACCTGTCCTGTATAGGAATGCAATGTAGTAACTACATATCGACCGCCGAAAGCTAATAATGATGGAATATACAGATCAATAAATTCACATGCCCCCTTGGGAGCCGTAACAATATCCCCACTATGCGCAGCGATATATTTATCAGATTTCAAATTTGTATACGAAATATGCTCCATATATGCCCAGTTCTCATCATACAATGTTGCAGATAAATCAATATCAGTTCGACCTGTCTCCTTCCCTCTCACTTTCCCTTCTTTCCACCATAGGAAAAAACGGATTGTATCTCCCGCAGGCATCGGAAGCTTGCTGCCGCGCACCAAAGTACGAAGCGATTTGCTAGCGGAGCGTTGTGAGAATGGCACTATATACTGTTGCAATTGTTCATCAATGTACACCTTGCCCAAATTTGGCTGTTTGGAAAACCGCTCCAGTAAAATTTGCTCACAGCTAGAAACAACTGCCTGGCACGCCTCAGCAGCAATGGGCAAACGGTTATCCGGCATCGAATACGCTTTGGCTACACTGCCCTTAGGAAAGAACAAACGCAGTTCCGCTTGCTTGTGTCGATGCTTGAAGTGCGTCATCACCTGCAATAATACAGGAGTTGCCACTTGATCCGCCACCGATGCAAAAAATGAAGTGATCCATACAGAATCACTACCCTCCATCCGAAGCAAATGATCAAGTCTGCGAGCAAACTCACCTGGTCGCTCCAGCAAACACTCTACAGCATAATCTGTATCAAAGCATTGCAAAGCAATCTCAATCTTATTATTGAAGGTAGCGAACGACTTTTTATTGCGAATAATATCAAATGCCTCATTGCAAAGAGTAAATCGATGCTTATATTCCGCTGGATGCAATATTTCTCCCAGACGAATCCAGCGTTCGCGATAACGCAGCATATCTTCTGTTATAGCTGAGCATTGCTCTAGCAATTGCAGCAAGATTTTTCTTTCTGCCCGGTTAAACTTGCGGAAGACAGTGCTTGTCGCCAAACTAAGATCCCCTTGCGACAACGCAACTGCAAGGCGCAATACGTCTGTCGCTGTTTGAATATAGCGCTGAATCAAGCCAGCATCCGCCCGCTTGTTTTTGATCAATTCAGATGCAACAAAACAAGCTTGCTCTTTGTAAGGAATATAGCGCGGCAAAAGCTTTTCCACGCACTCCTCATGTTCAATTGCCCAAGCCAAATCCTGTTTATCAGTATCTGAAATAGAAGTATTGGCCTCCATTAATTGACGCATCATTAGCCTGAATTCTTGTTCATCGCCAAGCTCAATAACTTTTAAGTTTATTTGATCCGCCAACATAGTTCGGCTATCAGCCCCTGTGGCTGGAACCTCTCCAATCACATAATGTAAGATGGCTTGCAAATAAAGTTCTGCTTCACTTGCTTCCATCACCTGTTGCGGAAAGTTTGGGTACATCGGATGATAATGCACATTTGCACCAACAAGCTTTTTCACACTATTAGTCAGCTTCTTATTCCATTTCACAAAAGCATGTATGGACAATTCTTTCAGTGCCGTTATTAGAGCAGGGGAAAAAGTGAAGCCGAGCGTTGATATATTTTTAAGTGCAGTCGCTACATAAGTATCAGGCAAGCATCCTTTATCCTGTAAAACAATTACCTTTTGCTTTCTTCGCAAATAAATATCATTTTTCATCCTACATGACTCCTTTGTCCAACAGATTCGTCAGGAAATCCGCTCTCTAAATCCCAAGTGTTAGAAGGAAGAAAAACGATAGCCTGACGTCTGTTGTTCATCATCTCTCGGAAAGCTGCTGCCTAATACCAAGTCAGAGTTAGAGAAGGAAGGCAAGCAATAGCCGAAAGCCAAGAGGTCGCTTAAATGCTTCTCACGAGCTCTTGTTATGATTTTCGCATCATTCTTAGTAAGCGAACAGGGTGAAAGTATGGCAAATTTAATAAATGACATATTTTTATTGCAAGGAAGAACGTTTACCACGAAAAACAAAAGAAGCAGCAACAATGCCTGCAGCCAGTCCGCTAATCGGTGCTACAACAATAATACCAAGCCAGTTTGTGCTGTCTGTGCAAAGCAGCTTGAGTAGAATAACAGCAAGCATGACAATTCCTGTTGCAATCCAGTAGAGCCATTTGTTCTTCCTTGATTTCACCTTGTCTCTTTGCCGTTTCTGCGGCAGAGCAACGGTCTTCAATCCGTACCATAACGCTGTCACGCAAGCTGATAAACCTAGCACTGATAAACTATGCTGCAGCCATTTATAAATAGGTATATGGAGAATAACAGCGCGCAGCACTGGAATACGCTCCACAAAATATCCCGAGTAGTGAGTAAAGGAATCAATAAAAATATGAGAATAAAAACCAAACATGACGCTAACCGAAAATAATAGATACTCTCGGAAACTTCGCGGAGCTGTGCAAATCTCTCTCATCCGCAAGCTTGCCCGCTCATCCAGCCGCCAAGCTCCGGGCAGATGTGCTGCCAAAGTTTTTTTTACTATATAATGAAGCAAAAAAATAATAATTAAGCAAAGAGGCAACGCTTCAAGCAATAATCCCGCATGAGTATGCCCAATCCATTGATATGGTTCAAGGGCAATAAAATACTCAAAATCCGGTGACATACTGCCGAGCACAAGGCCAGACAGAACGAAAAATCGTTTATTTACCCACTTTAATGGCGCAGCATAAAGCGGATGTGCAAATGTAAATGGCATAATACCCCAACCTTTCGCAACAATATTCCTTCATTGCAAGCCTCCTAGCATCGTTTATTGCAATCTGTTACTTCTTCCAACTTAAGCGGCATGCACAGCTCTTCTTATTCCGGTATACTATTAGCAGCTAGGAAGTGTCTGAAAACCCACTTAAGAGTATCTTTTATCGTTTTTTCGCTTCCAGCTGCGTTACTTTCTCTTGACGTTCCTAAGTATTGTTCTAATTAACATTTCATACGTAAAAGGTGACTAATCATGAACATAGAGCTGACATTGCAATCCATTCGAGAGCTATGCGGCGATAAGCTGTACGATGAGGGCTTGCCTTATGTTCGTGCAGACCGTGTAGAGTGGCTTCATTTTGACCATGAATACTCTCACTATGAGGCAACCGTTCACTGCAAGCGAAAAGAGTTTGTCTCTATCGATCTGGATAATAAGACAGCTATTCAGGCTGCCTGCTTTTGTACCTTAACAAAAGGTAAAAACAGTTACTGCGTCCATATTACAGCAGCATTGATCTCTTTGCACGATATGCTGTATGGCAGTACGGAAAAAGGGCCTGATAACTCTGGAGAATCCACCGCAGATACCCCGGCACGACAAGCAGCAGCATTGCCTGATTTATCAGAACAACAGATAGTTTCAGACAGACTTCTTTCTATTTTTCAGAAAAAGAGAATTCCGGAAGCAAGCTCCTCCTATTTATTTGACGTAAGAGAAGTGATGAAAGTTGAATATATTATTAAGCTTAGTACCATTCATAACGGTAATCCATCTATTATGCTCGAATTGCGTACAGGTGCAGATCGATTATATGTAGTCCAGCATATAAGAAGCTTTCTTCTCCAAATCGCTGCCAAACAAAGCTTTATTTTTACAAGCCGCTTTATCTATGAACCGATAAAACATCGCTTCAGTACAGCGGATTTTACGATCCTTCACCTATTAATCCAGCTTGCCGAGCAAGAAGAAAAATATGAGCAGCGTATGAACAAGCGTCAATCCGTCCACGAGCAGCAAAGCAGAACTAATCGAAAGCCGCTTACAGATAGATCCTTGTACATCCCGCCGTTACTATGGAAGGAATTAATGCCTTTACTAGAAGAAAGCCGTCAGGCATTTGTAATAGATGAAACGAAGGAAGGCATCATCAGTCAAAACTTCCAGCCGCTAGTTCACTACCAACAGCCCTTGGATGCCAGTTTTACTATACTTAAAAGCGAGTATGAAGGATACTTTGAATTGATTGCTGACAGTATAGCCGACCATACCTTATTGCCCGATTACGGCTTATCCTACTCCAGTGGAAACCTGATTGATATTGCCGCGTCCGAAGCTGAGCTTTTGCATGAATTACAACAGGCCGCCTTCACATCCGACACCAATCATTGCCGAATTATTATACCGGAGCAGCATATGGAAACCTATGTCGATCAAGTAATTCCTTCTTTGAAAAGAATAGGGGCAGTAGAGCTGGCACCTGAAATTTCGGAGAAAATCGTTCAGTATCCGCTGCAGGCACGGCTTTATCTCGACCGTCTCAAGAAAAAGCTGCTACTTGGCTTAGAATTTCAATATGAAGATATTATATTAAATCCGCTTGAGGATCGCACGGCTGCAAGAGGAGCCAATCAAATTTTGATCTATGACAAAGAAAAAGAGGCGACTATTTTATCTCACTTCAAACAAGATGAGCTTATTCGCACAGAAGGCGGCTTTGTAATCGAGGATGAAGAAGCTCAATTCTCCTTTCTGTATGATACAGTCCCTCTGTTAGAGAAGTTGATGACCATCTATGCATCAAGCTCTGTCAAAGAAACTTTATTTCATGAACAAATACAGCCTATCATTCATTTGACGTTCAACGAGCGAACAAACTGGCTCGAATTCCAAATCCACTTGGCGGGCTTTGCCGATGAGGATATTAAAGCCTGTGTTCAGGCGATACAAGTGAAAAGAAGATACTTCAAGCTGCGCAACGGTTCACTGGCAGCACTGGAGCATTCAGCCTACCAAAAGCTGATCGCATGGATGAATGAAGTGGGACTGGAGCATATCGCCTGGGACGGAGTAAAAGGGCTTGCGCCAGCTGTTAAGGCGCTGACACTGCTCCAATTTCCTGATGATATCGGCGAATCGTTTCGAATAAGCAAAGCTCTCCAAGACAGACTTCGCCGTATACAAAATCCAGACGAGCTAAATTTTCCGATCCCTGCCAGTCTGGATCATATATTGCGCAACTATCAAAAGCATGGCTACCAATGGATGCGAACACTTGCTTATTACCAATTTGGAGGCATCCTTGCCGATGATATGGGACTGGGGAAAACGATTCAAAGCATTGCCTTCCTGCTCTCTATGCTTGATCAAATCAGACAAACAGCCGAGAACGGAAGAAAAAAAGGCGTACTGATCGTTACTCCCGCTTCACTCCTTTATAATTGGGAGCAGGAGTTGGCTAAATTTGCTCCTGACCTTCAAACAGCAGTCATTGATGGTGCTGTGAAAACCAGACGCAGGCAAATCGCGAACGAAAACAACGCAGATGTGCTTATCACGTCCTACCCAATGCTGCGGATGGATAGAAAAATGCATAGCAAGCATTGCTACCATACACTATTGCTTGATGAGGCTCAAAACTTCAAAAATGCCTTTACCCAAACTGCGTTTGCTGTTAAAGAACTGCAAGCTAATCATAAATTTGCATTAACTGGTACACCGATTGAAAACCGGACAGATGATTTACGCTCGATTTTTGAAGCGGTATTTCCAGAGCTGTTTGATAACAAGGATGGTTTTCGCTACATGCCTTATGACTTGATTGCCAAACGTGCGGCGCCCTTTATATTACGGAGATTGAAAAGCGATGTACTGAAGGAGCTCCCGCCAAAAATAGAATCATTGCAAATCAGCGAGCTACTGCCTGATCAGAAAAAACTGTACCTCGCCTATTTAGCAAAGCTGAAGCAAGATACACTCAAGCATTTGGATGGCGACTCCTTTGATAAGGAAAGACTGAAAATATTGGCAGGCATTACCAGGCTGCGCCAGTTATGCTGTCATCCCGGCCTGTTTTTGACCGATTACAGCGGCGGATCAGCCAAGCTGAAGCAGCTGTTCGAAATCATTGAAGAAGGATTGAATTCTGGCAAAAGAATGCTTATCTTTTCCCAATTCACACAGATGCTTGGTATTATATCAAAAGAGCTTGGTTTGCGCGGAGTTCCTTTTTACTATCTGGATGGACAGACAGAGGCACAACAACGAGTTGATATGTGCACAGCGTTTAATAATGGACAAAAGGATATTTTTCTAATCTCCTTAAAGGCTGGCGGTACGGGACTTAATCTGACTGGCGCAGATACTGTTATACTTTACGATCTATGGTGGAATCCTGCTGTATTGGATCAGGCTGCGGATCGTGCTCACCGAATGGGGCAACGCAAAACCGTTCAAGTCATTCAACTCGTCTCTAAAGGAACAGTCGAAGAAAAAATGCTGCAGCTCCACGAGCGCAAAAAAAATATGATCGATGCCATTATCGAAGCTGAAGCGATCGAACATGCTCAGCCAGCCTCATTAACTGTCGAGGATATCAAATTGCTGCTATCCATCTAGCCGCCTAGCCTTCTAGCCATCCATCCTTATAACAGACGAGAAGGGCGTCCAGCATATCAGTGTATACTGCTGTTGAACGCCCTCTCTATTGTGTGAATCGTTTGCTATGAGGCTGTATCTACCTCCCCATTAGCTCGCTTGCTTGTTTCATCGTTTTATCTACTATTTGTGCAGCAGATCGTTCTTCCGCCAGTCGCAGCCCCTGTCCTGCCCATAACGACATATAATCGGAATATCCTGTTGCAGCAGCCGCTTGCCGTAAATCTCTCGTTAGCATATTTTGAATCGGGTAAGGAGGAATATTGCCAGAGTAACTGTCCATCTCCTTCATAAAGGTTGTATGAATTCCTCTTGCTGCTTTTCCAGAATAGGCATAAGTAATGGCGGTGTCATCCTCTTGTGCTGCAAGTACCTTGCGCTTATACAGAGGATGCGCCCCGCTTTCATGCGAAGGTAAGAATACAGTGCCCATCTGCGCTGCAGCAGCACCGAGCATCAGACTTGCGGCAAGCCCTCTACCATCCATAATGCCCCCTGCAGCAATAACGGGAATGGCTACATGGTCGACTACTTGCGGTACAAGTGCCATTAAACCAATCTGGCTATGGCATGCATCCTTCAAAAAAGTGCCCCGATGCCCGCCTGCCTCACTGCCCTGCGCCACAACCGCAGCTGCGCCTGATTCTTCCACCAGCTTCGCTTCCTCCACTGTAGTAGCTGTCCCGATAACGGTCACATGATGCTTTTTTAATGCATCTCTCACGCTTTCAGGAGGTATACCGAATGTGAAGCTTGCTATTGAAACTCCTTCTTCTAGAATCACCTCTATTTGCTTATTAAATTGATCATCAACTTCACCTTGAGAAAAGGCTGGTAAGGGAGCAGACTCCAAATTAAGCTCTTTGCAGTACTTCTCCAGAAATACAGACATGCGCGCAATCGATTGCTCCACTTCGCCAGACGGAGCAACCTGTTCTGGAACAAATAAATTAACAGCAAAGGGCTGCTTCGTCAGTTGCTTAATTTCATGAATGGCAAGCCGTAGCTGTTCCGGCTTCAAATATCCCGCACCCAGGCTCCCTAGCCCGCCAGCATTGGATACTGCCGCTACTAATTTAGGCATCGCAGGTCCGCCTGCCATTGGTGCCTGGATAATAGGGTAGTTAATTTTCAACATTTGTGTAATTGCTGTTTTCATTAATATCTGCCTCCTTCAAATCCGCAGAGTAGCTGCCAACATTTACTTTCATTATAAAAAAAGAAAAAGTTGCCCTATCAAGTCACTGTAATGACGGATAGGCAACTTTAACAGTAATATTAGTTCACATTATATCCTTAAACTTACTCATACTCACACACTTACTAATACTCTTCTACATCACGCTTGTCAGTACCATCATAATAATAAAGTATACCGCAATAATAGCTACGCCATACAGTGCAATATCCTTTTCCTTCACCTTATACATTTGTACAGCCGCCAGAAGCGTAAGGAACAATACGGTTAATAAAGTAATTAACAATATAGCCAAGGATAGCTTAAAGGTCATAAAGGAAAGTAAACCTGCTAGAATAAAGCCGGCAGCAGCAAAGTATTGTACAGCACCCAGCTTGGTCAGCAAGGATTGGATAGACTGTCGATCTGTTGCTTTCCACATGCTGATCAAAAAGATGGAGCCGAATAAAGCTATATTAGAAATAATGCCGATAAAGATCAGGCGTCCCATTACACTCGCATAACTTGCTCCTCCAGTCAGCAAAGATGAAGGGGCAAGGAAGAGGGATATCGCTCCTCTCATTGAGCCTGCAATAAATAAAGCCCAAATAATATAACCGACAAAGGAAGCTCCCAAGCCAATCAAGCCATATAGAAAATGCTTCTTTGGATCAAGCTTTAACGCTGACATCGGATTTTTCATTAATCCCAGGATAAAAGAAAAATCCAGGCCTCCTGCCGCTTTTGGTTCACCGTTCTCAATAACAGTCACATTCTCAGTATTCAAATTATCGTTCATCATACACTCTCCTTTTTATTGGTTAAATCATTATTACTGCTTGTATTCTTTTGTAGTATCAATCGATACAATTTTCTTTTCGGGGTCCCAGCCAACATTGAAGTTTAATGCTTCAGCCAAGTCTCGCAGCTTAAAGTAGTTGCTGCCACCCAATTGGTAAGCAGCAAGCTCCACCGGCTTGCCATCTACATAAATACTGGATTTTGACAAAAATGCGGCGCTGCTTACTCGCTGTTCTACCGTTTCAAGCTCTCCCCCTACCAGCTTATACGGCTGCCCGGACAGTAAGGTTACAGCTCTTTTCTCGCTATCCCATTCTATTCCGAATCCCTTCTTGCTGTCTGATACAGCAGCTGCTACGTCCCGGAGCTTAAAGTAGTTATTCCCGCCAATATTGAACGCATCGAACTCAATTTGCTTCCCATCGACCATTACTTTTGCTACTGATGGAGAAACAATTTTCACATCTTTTGCATGATTAGGTTGTACAAACATAAAATTCAAGTCATATACTTCGAAAATAACTTCTTTACCAGCGTTCATTATGTAGAAATCAAATGTAAAAATTTCATTTTCAACATATCGATCGATATTGCCCTTGTTCAGTTGCGGCACTGAGTAGATGGCGCTTTTATTGGAAAAGGTGACATCAAACCCGCCCAACGTTCCGCTATACAGACTGTGCGGAAAAGATTCCAGCATATGTGCCTTCTCATCCTTAGCCATAACCTCAAAGATCGGGTACGTATTATTGCTATGCTTCTTCGGCGTCTCTACCAAAATAACATCCATCTTTTTAAGCTTTTCATTCTTATCATAAACGTCGACTGTTTCTATTCCAATAAATCCGGGAATAATCACCCAGTAGCCTGTCTTGCTATCAATTAAATTGAATTCCTCACCCTTAAGTTTGGCAGCTGTTGCAAACGGCATGTCAAAACTGAAGAGAGCAAATATTGCAACTATCCCCAGCATTATAAATCTTATTCGTTTCATTTTCTCCTCCCTGTACTTGCGCTTACCTTTATGTCTTCCTAATCATCCCCTTCATATTAACGCATCTTTCTACAACTTTCTATCACTAATCTGCAAAAAAGGAAAAATAAATTGTCTAAAAATGACTAATAGCCTGCATACTTGCAGGCTATTAGAACTATCTCATAATGCTATATTACTATTCGGAATGCTATGCAACTATTAACAATTAGATTATTCGTACATTTCTGTCAGCTTAATGCTTCTTCCGGAATCCAGTCGCGAACGCTCTGAAGCAAATGCGATCAAATGGCTCTGCAAAGAAGCAGTTGCCGAAGTTAGCCCATAGCCCGGCTCCTCTTCATATCTGCGTACATCCTGCAAAAATGAACGGACCATCCGATGATCGCCGCCGCCATGTCCGTCTCCTTGCACGCTGCATTTAATCTCTACTTCTTCACCGCTCACATAACGATATAGAGTAAAAGAGCCTTTATCCATATCTCCGATAATTTCTCCCTCAGTCCCCATAATTTGCACGCGTCGCGTACCGCTTTGTGTAAGACCAGACATAATAAAGGAAGCATTCGCACCGCTTGCAAACTCCATGTTCACAATCTGATGATCAACGACATTATTATCACAACGATACACGCATCTGCCGAACGGACCTTCTTTCATCGCCTTAATAATCCCGTCTCTTGTAAGATCATTCGACATGTATCGCGCCCAGTTGTCAACAGGTTGCTCCAAGTACATTTTAATACCGGAGAAAGCACACTCGCGTTCTACTTCACAACCGTCAATACAACGCTCTGTTGAGCCGATCGGAGCATTTTCTTTTTTGAAATGAAGCAAAGAGCCGAAAGAGCTGACATGGGTGCATGGCTGATCCATCAACCACGAGATAATATCCAAATCATGGCATGATTTAGCCAGCAACATCGGACTGGATTCATCAGAATTTCTCCAATTGCCACGTACATAACTATGTGCCATATGCAAAAAGCCTACATTTTCAGTTAACTGAATAGTAGCTACCTTGCCCAGCTCACCGTCTGCTATACACTTTTTAATTCCCGCCCAGAACGGCGAATAGCGCAGCACATGCGTAACCACTAGCAAACGCTGATGATGAAGCGCTGCTTGCTCCAATTCTATACATTCCTTCAGATCAGGAGACATCGGCTTCTCCAGCATCACATGATAGCCCAATTCCATCGCCTTCATCGCCGGAATATAATGCATTCTATCCAGCGTAGCAATAATCATAACATCCGCTATTTTTCCTTGCTCGAACACCTTACCCCATGAATCATATACAAACTGCTCCTCGATATTGTGAATCTGAGCAAAGTTTTCTCTACGCTCCTGATCGGGCTCGGCAACGGCAACAAATTGCAACTCGTTAGGGAATTTCTCAGCATAAGGCCCGTATATAAATCTACCTCTGCTTCCTGCGCCAAGCAGCACGGCTGTTAGTTTCTTCAATGTCTTTCCCTCCACCATTACTTAATACTACTAATTGTACTGGTCAGAGAAGAGAAGAAAAATAGATCATTGCTTACTTTCCATATACAATTATTGACCTTTGCCAGTCGTATTACTGCGCATGGTGCGAAAATCCTGCGGTGTTATATCATTTTGTTTTTTGAAAAAGCGAATAAAAGCAAGCGCCGAGTTATATCCCAGTTTGGCTGATATTTCATTCACCTTCATTGAGCTATTGAGAAGCAAATCCTTGGCAATAACGTTTCGGTAATCATTAACATACTTGGATAAGCCTACGCCCGTTATTTGTTTGTACAATCGTGACAAATAAGAGGGATTCAAGCTGACGTAATCAGCAATTGCCGTCAAAGAAATATCGCTGGACATATTTTCTTCAATATACTTATGCACTTTGTTGATAACCTCTGCCGGCAGCTCTGTTCCTTGTTGATTTTGCCATTCGAAAAATCCATCTGCAATTTGCCAAAAATCCGCAATAACCTCATCCCAGGTTACGGAATCGCTTTGTCTAAACAATAAATCCAAATCCATCAGCGTATTTAAATAATCACGTACTTCATTGTTTTTATGCAAATAGGACAGAAACACAGCGGACAAAGAGTGATACAGTTCGATCTTGCGCTCATTCGCTGTCTCTTCCGAGCTCCAGATTTGAGTAAGCTCTGAGAATAACTGATTGAACTGCTCCTGATGCTTATTCTCCAAACAACTAGACAGCAGCTGAATACGCGCTTGAAAGTAACTGTCGTTATAGCTTTTAACCGCAGCACCCGATTTTTTAATATCAGCATCCGTCATAATGACTTCATGAAACAGACCATGCCCTTGCGTCAATCCATACTTCAATGTATAGAAGTGATCTGACAGTTCTGTCCATGCAACACTTTGACTGCCAAGCATAAAGGATACCGATAGGCTCAATAAACGCTTGCAGGTAGCTTGGATCGTTTCCAGAATTCCGCTAGTAAAGCGTTGTGTTCTTTTCCAGTCATCTGCCCCTGCACTTTCTTGCAGCAATTTGGGCTGTATTATCCAAACAATTTTGCTCATCTCGAAAACAAGTGAAAAAATACGCGCATTTGTATTCAAATATTCGTCGCCAATATTTTGGAACGCATAAGAAAGCAATGCTTTGTCAGGAGCAGTGACCATTTCCTTCCACGAATCAATTCTGCCAATTAACAAAAATACAGGCGCGTCGGCATCAAGTGTAATATCCATCTCAGCAAAGGCAGCAAGAAGCTGCTCCTCTGCCACTTGTCGTCCCTGGAACAATCCCCACATGTAATCCTTTTGCAAAGAAGGCAACGCTATTCTCATTTTGGACTGAGCACGAAGAATCATCTGCGCCTGATCCTGCTCCTCCTCAATCTTATTAACAGCTCTTCCCACTGCTTCAACAATTTTGTCGTCGCTTTCCACCTTAAGCAAGTAATCGAAGGCTCCCAAAGTAATGGCGCTCTTCGCATAAGAAAAATCATTATAGCCTGTAAGAAAGATAACTTTGCATGACGGCCACTGCTTTTTTATTTCTTCAAGCAGCTCTATACCTTCTATCCCCGTCATTTTTATATCAGACAACACTATATCAATCCGATGCACAGCAAGCAGTTCCAGCGCTTCCTCACCCGAATATGCCTTCATTACCTCCAATTGCAAATGCTCCGTTTGTTCAAACAGTTCCAGCAAACCATCAACAATGACCGGCAAATCATCGACAATTAACAATCTATACACGACATTCCCTCCTCAGCTCATGCTCAGCTTAATAATCACTTGCAAGCCGCCCAACTCCGAGCGTGCTAACGAAATCCCAAATTCCTCTCCATAGCGAAGCTGAATTCTGCGATGAACATTGAGAAGCCCTGTCGTCTCTTCCATTTGATCAATCGAATAACGAAGCCGCTTTTCCAGCGCTTCTATCTGTTCATCTGAGATGCTTTCTCCGTTATCTTCCACAAAAATATAAAAGGCATGTTCCTCTTTTTTGCTATGAACCCACAACTCTCCAGTGCCAAGCATATTCCCTAATGCATATTTATAAGCATTTTCAATAATAGGCTGCAAAATTAACCGCGGTACCGAAATTGGCGCTTCTTCCGCTTCAAACAAAACATCAATCCGATCCCCGTAGCAGATTCTTTGCATTTCTACATACGTTCTAGAGTGGCTAATCTCCTGCTCCAGCATAATTTCATCATCATTATCTCTAGTAATAAATTGAAAATATTGTCCGATATACAAACAGAATTGATAGGCTTTTTCCTTTTGTTTATCTGATTTGATCAGCCGGCATAATACAAAAAAGCAATTATATAAAAAATGAGGATTGATTTGTGACTGTAGACGCTTCAGCTCTGATCGCTGATTTCTAATCTGTTGCTCATAATTTTCCTCAATTAATGTTTTCAATGATTTAACAGTGTCATTAAAGGCTTGATACAAATAGCCGAATTCATCTTTACTGCGGCTGGCTACAATAGGCTCCAATCTGTTTTGCTGAATTTTTCTGAAGGAATGTACCAACTTCATCAGCGGGCGATATATAAGTCTAATTAAAAAATAAGCAAAAAACAACACAATCAGCACAGCCAACGCACATGCCCACCAGAACAGCTCCTGATAAACTTGCAATGAACCTAAAATCATATGCTCTGGAATGCTGGTTATAACATAGGAGTTCCATACTGCCGAATACTTGTATACGGTCAGAAACCGCTTTCCATCATACGTCAGCGTCTCAAAACCTTGTCTATCATCAGTGTCTTGCTTGCTCTGTGCCAAATGTTTCATTTGCTCATACAAGTCTTGATCATAGTTGCTTCTGATTTCCCAGCCTCGCTCCAAATTAAACAAAGCAGTCTGTCCGCCCCTGCTATTGCCGATTTGCGACAATGTCTCTTTTATTTTATTATCTGATAATTCTACTCCAACAATATATAGCGGGTCTTTCACCTTGCCAGCCGGGTACTGCATCGCAATAAATACTCTTTCTTTCCAATATATAAACGGCTCTGTATACATTCTCTTATTGGGCTGCATCGCTTCAAATTCTTCCACATTCATTCCCGGATCATAGCCTGTGCTTAAAATCGTTCTAGAAAGCAGCGGAATATAAGCCTTTGCTTCACGAATAAAAGGACTTGAGTTTTTCATCAAATCCAGTCGGTGTTGTATATCTAAAATTTTACGTGAGCGCTCATAGGAACTCATATTATCACCAGTAGCCGCCAGCTCCATCAAATCACGATCCATCACATAATTGGGCAAATATTGATTAATCCGATCCGCTTCTGTATCCAAAGAGTCAAGATAAAAGCTGGTCGTATTCAAAATCGAACCGGATATTTCTTTGCGTATATTATTTGCTCCTTGCTCGTTAATCATCCATGTAATTGCCATAAGCGGAAGCAAGGCCGCCAAAAAGGCAGCCATAATTTTTTTGAATATAGAGGAGTCCTTTAAAAAGAATGTACTTTTCATGTTTCATTCTCCTGTGCGAAGAGTTAGGAACTATATCTTATTCCTTTACGCTTCCCATTACAATCCCTTTTATGAAAAACCGTTGCATGAATGGATACACGATCAGGATCGGGAAAGCAGCCACGAATATTTGAGCCGCCCGGCTCGTTCTGTCAGAAAGCTTCAACATAAGCTCCACGTTCTCAGATTTGATAAACCGGAAATCCATTTTGATAATAACAGTCTGCAAAAAGGTTTGCAGCGGATAATTTTCTGGATGATTCATATATAGCATCCCGTCAAACCAGGCATTCCAATGCCCTACCATCGTAAACAACCCCGTTGTTGCAAGCGCAGGAAGCGATAGCGGTACATATATTTTCCAAAGTGTAGTAAAATGGCCTGCTCCATCAATTCGTGATGATTCCTCCAGCTCTTTTGGCAAGTTGCGGTAAAAGTTCAGCAATAAAATAACATTAAATACATTTATCGCAATCGGCAATACCAAAGCGCCAAGTGTATCAATCAGACCAAGATTTTTGATCGTCAGGTAAGTCGGAATCAATCCGCCATTAAACAAAATCGTAAACACAAACATCCAGGCATAGATTGTTCTCAAGCGTAGAGTATTGGTATCTTTGGACAAAGGATAGGCAGTAATGATAGTAAGCGCCATACTTAAAAGAGTACCGATAATAACACGTTGGAATGAAACACTGAATGCTCGTAAATATTCAGGTTTTCCAAATACATTATCATAAGCAGCCGTTGTGAACTCAACCGGCCATAAGGCTACTTTACCCGCTGCAGCAGCAGGTCCCGAACTGAATGAAATCGCCAAAATATGGATAATCGGCATCAAACAAAGGAATGAAATAAATGCAAGAAATAAAAAGTTAACTACTATAAAAATTCTTCTTCCGAAGGTAGGTTTAATTGCCACGGTAGAACTCCTTTCTGTGTAACCGGCTTACTAGGACGCATTTAGAAAATGCGATAATTCGCCAACCGGTAAGCCATCACGTAAGATACGGAAATAAAGATAAAGGATACAACAGACTTCAGCAGTCCGACAGCAGTCGCAAATCCGAACTGTGCTTGCTGAACACCCATTCGATAAACGAATGTATCAATGATGTCCGCACTCTTATATACTGGCGCGCTGTACAGGTTGAAGATTTGATCAAAGCCCGCATTCAGCACGTTACCAATATTAAGCGTCAGCATCAAAACGATTATCGGCATCATCCCAGGCAGCGTAACATGGAAGGTTTGTTTCCAGCGCCCCGCCCCATCGATTTGCGCCGCTTCATAAAGCGTCGGATTTATCCCTGTCAATGCTGCCAAATATACAATTGTACCGAAACCAAATTCTTTCCATACGTCCGAAATGACCATTACATAAGGAAACCAGTTATTATCCCCCAGGAAGAATATCGGCTTAATGCCAAATATTCCGAGCAACTGGTTAAATACACCTGATGAAGGAGATAAAATATCAACCAATATACCGCTTAGCAAAACCCATGACAGGAAGTGAGGCAAATAAACCAAAGTCTGGAATGTTCTTTTAATCCACTCTCTGCGCAATTCGTTAAGCAAAATCGCAATCGTGATTGGTACGAATAACCCCGCAATTATTTTCATCACAGCAATATATACTGTATTAAAGAAGATTCGGCCGATATCCGGATAGTCCATCAACAACTGAAAGTTCTTCCATCCGACAAACGGCGAACCGAACAATCCTTTGTTAGGTACATATTTTTGAAACGCCATCACAATACCTGCCATTGGCACATAGCTAAAAATAATGATAAACGCTAGTCCTGGCAGAAGCATCAAATGAAGCGGCCACTCCCTCTTCCATCTGCGTGCTATTCCATTCATACCTTTCACCTCGCTGTTTCACTTACATGCTTTGCACATTTAAATGTATTAAACTCACTTTTATATAAGTTGAACTAATGTTTCACTCAAATAGGTTGCCGCAAAAGAGAGATGATCTTCCGATCGCTGTTGTTCCCTGATTTCTTGTATAAGAATTAGCGGTGGAAATCCGGGAACAAAGGCGAGCGCTTTCGCTTCTCCAGATTCATCTCTCTTTTTGCTGCTCCTCGTTGTTTCTTTGGTTCAACTTATATAACAGCATCAAATCATCTGTTTTTAAAAAAGAGGGATTGCATAATCCAATCCCTCCGGGCACTGCAATTGTTATTTAACCGTTTTGTACCACTCGTTCACTTCTTTAGTAATCTCATCTCCACCAAGCTTCTTCCACTCTGCAACGAACTTGTCAAACTCATCAACTGATACTTGGTTCATCATAATTTGGAAGAATACTTCATCACGCTTTTTCGTCAAAATCTCTTGACGGTCAGCCATAGCTGGAGTTGGAGCACCAAAGAACTTGTTTTGCAGGTATTGTTTATTGTTTTGAATTTCTGGAACTAGCGAGAATGCACCTTTAGGTCCGGAAATCAAGTATTCCCACCACATACTTGCGTCGCCGTCCACATATTGCATCGCACGAGCGTAACGCGTTCTTTGGTCTTTTGTTTCAAGTATGCTCTCATCTTTGTTTTCAATTGCTTTCGGCAAAATTTCACCGTTGTTATCAAGCTGCTTGCCTACGCGAAGCGGGCTTAACAGCCAGTAGTTATTGCCTTTTTCAACACGATCTTTACCGTACTCGTAAACCTTTTGCTCTTCAGTAGGGTTGTTATCTACTTGAATCCAATGGTTCAGCAAACGGATAACGCCTTCCGGATGTTTTGCATCTTTAGCCACTACATAATACTCATCTACACCCAAACCAATTTGGTTCAATGTTGGCTTGCCGCCAGCAGAAGGTATCGGGAATGCTCCCCACTCTTGAACAACTTTTCCGTCTTTTACAGCACCTTGCGCCAATTGAGCTGGTGTCCAAGAAGCACCAAATACCATACCGATAGTACCGTCATAAACTAGCTCAGCTGCTTTTTCAACATCTTTAACCGCAAACTCAGGATCGATCAAACCTTTTTTGAACCAATCCTGCAATGCCGCTAACGCTTCTTTCATTTCTGGTTGAATATCACTATTCATTAGACCGCCATTGCCATCTTCCATCCAAATGTTTTCATAGGCATGATAACCGTTCAAGAAAGCTCTCAGACCAGTGATGCCAGTATCCATACTGAATGGGTTTTTGCTTACTGCAATACCATAAGCTTCCTTCGCCCCGCCTGGATTTTTAGCTTTAAACGCCTCAGCAATCTTCATAAAGTCATCCATTGTTTTGGGTTCTGGGAGGTTAAGCTCTTTCAACCAATCTGTACGAACAAACAAATATTGATATTGAAACGGATTGTATGAGCTTGGAATACCCATCAATTTTCCGTCAAAAGTAGCGGTTTTCATTTGCATGCCGCCATCCATCGTTAGAAACTTTTTAGTTTCCTCAGTAGCATGCTCGTTATAAACGTCAGTCAAATCCATAATCATATCTGCTTCAGCAAGTTCCTTTAACTGAGTAGCGTTCACTTGCAGAAAATCAGGAAGATCATCAGATGCAATTGTAATTTTTACTTTCTCTTTAAACTGAGTTACATCTGCTATCCACTTGTTTGTAATCTTTACGCCAATATCTTTTTCATAAGCATCGTATACTGCATTCTTATCAAAGCTCTCGCCCTCATCAAACTTCAAGTATGGATCGCTTTGCGATACAGTTGATACTTCAATGACTTCATTGCCGTTTCCTTCGCTCGATGTTTCTGTCGGCTCTTTGGAATTTCCTGGTGTGTTGCTCGGCTCCGGTGTAGTTTTGCTGCCACAACCTGTAAGTGCCAGTGCAAGCGCCAAAGAGACAACCGCTAGTGATTTTTTGCTCTTCAACATAGTACCCCTCCGTAATGTTTCAATGTTGTAGTAATTGCTGTTTCTAGTACAGCTGTCCTTCCTATTTCTAGTATAGAAATTCACCGGCGCCATCTCTATATACTAGTCTTTACTTTCATATACACCTCTTGACACCTGCATATAGAATGCGCAAAAATGACGAAAATCCCCTTCGTTTCAAACGAAGGGGATGCTGCAACGCTAATTTAGAGATGCCTTGCAATGCTTAGAGCCGAGCTTATTTAACTGTTTTATACCACTCATTCACTTCTTTAGTAATTTCATCTCCGCCAATCTTCTTCCACTCTTCAACGAACTTGTCGAACTCATCGACGGAAACCTGATTCATTATAATTTGGAAGAAAACCTCATCGCGCTTCTTAATTAAAATTTCCTGACGATCTGCCATAGCTGGCGTTGGTGCGCCATAGAACTTGTTTTGCAAATATTGCTTATTCTTTTGAATTTCCGGAACGAGAGAAAATGCTCCCTTTGGACCAGAAATCAAAATTTCCCACCACATAGTTGCATCGCCGTTTACATATTGCATCGCGCGGGCATAACGTCCTCTTTGATCTGACGTTTCCAGAATGCTTTCATCTCTATTCTCAATGGCTTTAGGTAAAATTTCACCGTTATTATCAATCTGTCTGCCTACGCGAAGAGGATTGAGCAGCCAGTAGTTAGCGCCTTTCTCCACACGATCCTTGCCAAATTCATAAACCTTCTGATCTTCCGTAGGGTCAAGCGTCATTTGAATCCAATGATTAAGCAAACGCATAACACCTTCCGGATGCTTCGCGTCCTTGGATATCACATAATATTCATCTACACCCAAACCGATTTGATTCAGTGTCGGTTTGCCGCCAGCAGAAGGGATCGGGAATGCGCCCCATTCTTGAACAACCTTGCCGTCTTTAACTGCGCCTTGCGCCAGCTGTGCCGGTGTCCAGGAAGCGCCAAATACCATACCGATGCTGCCGTCGTAAATAAGCTCAGCTGCTTTCTCTACATCTTTTACTGCAAATTCAGGGTCAATCAAGCCTTTTTTGAACCAATTCTGCAATGCCGCAAGCGCTTCTTTCATTTCAGGCTGAATATCACTATTAACCAAATTACCGTTCTCATCTTCCATCCAAATATTTTCATAGGCATGGTAACCGTTCAAAAATGCTTTAAGCCCTGTTACGCCTGTTTCATTGCTGAATGGATTTTTACTTACTGAAATTCCAAATGCCTCTTTAGTCCCGCCTGGATTTTTAGCTTTGAATGCTTCAGCGATTTTCATAAAGTCATCCATTGTTTTCGGTTCAGGAAGATTAAGCTCCTTCAACCAATCTGTGCGAACAAACAAGGTTTGATACTGGAATGGATTGTAAGAGCTTGGGATACCCATCATTTTCCCGTCAAAAGTAGCTGTTTTCATTTGCATGCCGCCGTCCATCGTCAAAAACTTTTTTGTTTCTTCCGTTGCATGCTCATTATAAAGCTCTGTTAAATCCATAATCATATCAGCTTCAGTAAGCTCTTTTAGTTGAGTTGCATTTACAAGCAAGAAATCAGGCAGATCATCAGATGCAATCGTAATTTTTACTTTTTCTTTAAATTGACTAATGTCCGCTACCCATTTGTTTGTTATTTTGACACCAAGATCTTTTTCATAAGCATCGTACACAGAGTTCTTATCAAAGCTTTCTCCTTCATCGAACTTCAAATATGGGTCACTTGGTGAGATTGTTGAAATTTCAATGACTTTATTACCGTTTCCTTCGCTTGCAGTTTCGACAGGCTCCTTGGAATTATTCGGCGTATTGCTAGGCTCTGGCGTTGTTTTCCCTCCGCAGCCGGTAAGCGCTATCAATACTGCCAATGAAACAATTGCAAGTGCTTTTTTACTCTTCAACATTTTACCCCTCCATCATAATTCAAAGTTATTTCACTGCAGATGATCACCTAGAGCTTAAAAATTACTACTTTAAATTGAACAACGACCATCTACTTCCAGTATAGAAATCTGCTAACTTCCTCTCTATATACTAGTCTTTACTTTCGTATACACCTATTGACACAACATAAAAATAAAAAAGAGAAAGAGTCCCTGGATTATAAATATCCGATCATTGGGATGTCCTTCTCTAAATGAACATGTATGAAAAAGCTGTCGATTATTTCATTCAGCTTCCAGTAGACTTTTATGAATCCAAATTGCCGCTTGAACGCCATCTCCCATTGCAATTGCCACTTGTTCCGAATGCGCAACAACATCTCCTGCACACCAAACATATTCAACGGTCGTCATTTTTGTACGAGGATTCACTATAACATGCTTGTTCTTATGAAGTTCCACACCCAGTTGTAAAGCAAGCTTTGATCTAACCTCATTATTGCCAAACGCTACAAAGCCTTTGTTCACATAAATGCTCGATCCATCTTTAAATTTAACCTCGCTAAGGGAGCCGTCCTGCTCGATCAAATAATCAACAGCGTCATTTCTTTGCTCAATACCAGCTGTGCGCAATTGCTCCATTAACAAGCTATCAACAGGAGCGTGCTCATGATTAATAAAGACAATATCCTGCGACCAATAGGCAACTGTCAATGCCATCTGTGCTCCTGTATTACCGGAACCTAATACCACAGCCTTCTCATTGACGATCTCATATCCATCACAATCCGGGCAAACAAATATACTTTTCCCAAGACAAGCTAACAATCCACGCAGATTGGGCAATCGATCCACAACACCTGTAGATAGCAGCAAACGTTTGGCAAACACGGTTCGTCCATCTGCCAGCTCGAGTTGAAACAACTCCGCCACCTTCTGTGACTCATATGATTTAGACTTATGCGGCATAGATTGATGCGGCTTATATGCGGCAGTGACCTTGCCCTCTATAAATTTTACACCTGTTTGCTCCGCTTGTCTTCTACCTTTTTGACGCAGCTCTGCTCCGCTAACCCCTTCATCCCAACCAAGCAAATTGTTATAGTTCCTGCATTGCACAGAGCGACCGTCGCCAGCATCTATTACGATGACTTTCCGCTTATATCTTCCCAATTGAATCGCTGCCTGCAGCCCTGCTATTCCTCCGCCAACTATCGCACATTCATAACTGACATCCATTCCTTATGCCCGCCTATTCTACGCATTTTTACGCCGCTTAACATATACTTCCATTATCTCAAACTGTAGTCTGAATTATTCGCAGAATAAAAAAGAGAGCTGCTTATAGTGGCAACTCTCTTTTTGAACTTCATTATAAAATCAGTGCTCAACAGCAATCCTAGCAAGCGATGGCAAGTACATTTCGTACAAGCTACTATAACCGTTAGTTCATATTTCGATCCAATAGCCTGATCATCATTGTTACTGCTTCAGCTCTTGTTACGATGCCATTGGCTGCAAAACGCTTGCCGCTGCGCCCTTTTATCAAGTCATGATTCACTGCAGCAATCACATGCCCCCTCACCCATTTCGGAATGCTTGATTCATCTAAAAAGCCCGTGCTCCCAGCGCTGCCTTCATCTTCTGCTTGCTCCAGCAAGTCTAAGGAGCGAACAACAATTGCTGTCATTTCAGCTCTATTCATATTAGCATGCGGTCGGAATGCTCCGTCCGGGTATCCTGCAATCCACCCTGCTTCCATAGCAATGGAAATTTCATCAACTGCCCATGCAGCAATTTGCTGACTATCTGCAAACTTATGTGCACTTGCTTCAAGTGAAGGTTTAAGTGCACGAACCAACAACGCTACAAATTCCTGACGATTCACTTCCTTATCCGGTTGAAAGGTTTGATCACTGTATCCATGTACAATTCCAAGCGTAACTGCTTGTTCAATCCACTGTTGCGCCCAGTGCCCCTGAATATCCCATAGCTCCACTTTCTCTTGATCTACTGCTCGATCAACTGCAAATACAGCATAAATGCCTGCCTCGTTAATTTCTACTGTTAGAAATTCCTCGGCTTCTTCACCTCCAAGCAATACCCATTTCTTCAACTGCTCATTATACTTCCAAATTGTTGCATCGTTTAATCCCACTCGCTTCTTGCTATCAAAAGCAAGGCTTAGCATCATTGGCTTATGCAGATTAACATCGGGATCTATCCTTACTTCAATGATAGAGCTTAACAAATAATGCGATAAGTCATCCTGATTGGGAAGATTGCTTTCTTCACGTTCTATTAACGATATTGTTGCAGCTTGATCTGTAGTTCCCGCTGCAATCACCAAACTGGAATTCGCCCCCAAGCTTACCTTACCCGCAGCACTTCCCGGCAAAAACAACTGTCCTGAGTGAGATACATTAGGAGAAGGATCATATCCTCCTGGAAAAGTCGGGCTCGTATTGCTCTTTTCAATATTTATAGTCACTGTTGCAATATTTGAGTATTCATATCCATCATGCACGCGAAATGTAAAGGTATCCTGACCTATTGCAGCACCATCGGCTGTATATACAAATTCCCCTTGCTTCTCATCCATTAAGCGGGCTGTGCCTTTTTTGCCATTTTCGACAATTTCAAATACCAGTTCTGCTTCTTCCCCATATGTGGCTTGCAATATTCCATGCACCTCTTGCCCAGCCAGGACTCGATAAGTGGCATCGACTACAGCTGCAGCTGAATCATTGAACATCCATTGCATCGACCTGAACAGACTTGGTCTTTTTTCATTGCCGATGCCAGATCCCCATTCCAGCCATCCCCTCCTTCCGTTGCCGTCATTCTCATTAACAAGCAGGGAAAAACTCATTACTTCTTGTCGTCCAGCCCCAATAGGTATAAGCTCCGACCAAGGCAAGGCAAGTTTATAGATCGTAAGCTTTTGTTGCTCATCTCGTGATACTGCTACCTTGCCGTTATGCACCAAACCTGCGGGCAGACCTCCCATTGTTGTCCAGCGATAAATTTGCGGTCCCTCTGGTGTATCCGATATGCCGTACTCGTACCAGCCCAGACTTTCTCCAGGGATGCCAGGCGACAAGGCAAACTGGATGCTGTCATTCCCCCATATATTAGCTCCTGCCGCCTGTGCGGAATGAACATTATCCTCTATACGAGCACTCAAATATAAGTTGTCTTGATCATAATGCAGCCAGGCTTGACCATTAAGCTCAATTTTACCGCTATGACCAGACAGCAATATTCCCTTGCCTTGCGATAAATCGATAGAAGGTGTTAGGTCCTCAAACTCAGCGCCCAACTCATCATTAACATGAATAGTGCCTCTATAAATGGGATTAAAACTAAAATTCCCTTCATATACATATGGCTTTTGACCATCAAACTCAACTCGGACAGATGCTGGATGATCCCCGCCAAACTCTATCGATCTAAGTGAAATGCTAAAATCCTGTTTGTTGCCGGGCAACACAGCATCATGAATAATCTCTTCGCCAGATTGATCTCCAATCCTCCAAACGATACGCTGTACAGCAAGCTCGGACTCTTTTCTAAAATTCTCTATAACGATATTCAATGTTTGCTTGTACTTGTCTTCCACTTGCTCCATCGTTGGTCTGACAGTTACCTTATACGGCACTCCTGTCTCAACCTTATGCTGCAGCTTACCTATTTGATTGCCTGCCTTGTCTAACAAATGAATAGTAAGCAAACGGAATCCTTCACGAATTTCATTAACGGTTAAAGTAATTGCTTCCTCTTCCCCCTGCTTAGCCGTGATCGGATAAGTATTTTCATTTACTTTTGCCAAGATAGAAAGAGTAGAATCTGTTTCGTTTTTCATCGAAACCACTAAGGAATGTGCATCTCCTATTGCTGTAAGCTCACCATCTATAGCAAATGTACTATCCTTTTTAATTCCGCTAATTTCTCCTTTTATATAGAATGGTTCACCAGTCATCGTCATATAAACTTTGCCATTGTGAGGAGTATAGATTTCGGTATTGCCCATAAAATCCGTAATTTCTAGCTCATTCTGCGTTGCAATTACAGCCTCTGTATTTTCCAATGCCCAGACCACTCGAAGTTCTTCCCCATTTTTCACAAATAAATTGCTTTTTATCGAATCATTGAACTGCTCAATTTCTTCAAACGTTGCTCCTGCTAATTGCCTACTCATCGCTGCATAGCTTGCATAGGCTGGCTTTGGCGTATAAGCCCCCATCGGATCATTCTTATGTCTGACCAAACCAAAGTTATGTTCATTATAATCAACCGTCAATCCATCATTCATGAAATCATACCAAGACATTCTCTCTACGCCGAGCCCAAGACCAATAACAAAACCACGCGGCAAATAGTTTGCCTGTGTCTTCTCATCAACTCCTTTGGTGGATTGATGGGTAGGAGAACCAAACTCAGTTACCCAAATGGGGACAAGCTCATCATCATTGTATTGTTTAACAAGTGTTTTTAACCCTTCCAATTTAGCAAATACTTCATCAGGCGCATTCGGATCCATATAGGTCTGTACAGACATTGCATCCAAATATTTCAGACCAGCGTTTTTATCCTCACCTTCACCAACGCCTTTGAACACACCTTCGATCCAATTCAGATCAACGCCTCCAGAAACAATACCGACAACCGGAATTTCAGGATGCGCTGCATTTACAGTATTAAACATCTCCTTCATCAGCTTAAAATAATAATCCGACTGTGAATTAGCTGGACTATTGCCTCTTTGACCAAAACCTCCATTAAATTCATTGTATACGTTTACGCCAATAAGCTGCTCCTTGTACTGCCCCACATAAGCTTTTGCAAACTCAGCAAGTCCCTTTCTGCCCGCATCTGTATACGGCGTTCCATTATTGTCATAGAACGGATTATTGAACGCTGCTACTAACAGCAGCTTAAGATCATTATCCTTCAGCTTCTTCATATAATCATCCGGACTAGGAGTAAACGTATAAACTCCCTTTTCTTTCTCAATGCCGGACCACTCCACACCATCTCTAACAAAAGATGCTCCCATATAACGAATAGCCTTGCTTAATTCCTTGCTCCACCCTGATGCCACCCAGTTCAAATGAGTGCTTACACCAAATGGTGACTGACCATTGCCAGGCGGCAAGTCGGAGGAAATAACCGCAAAGGCTGTTTTTTGTCCAAATGGCTCGCTTCCCGGCTGCTCAGCAGAAACCTCCAATGTAAAATAACCAAGTTTAGTATAGGGGACTGTTATTCTTGCTTCACCCGCAGTAACATCCTCGCTTCCTGTCGCAACCTTCTCACCATAAATATCATACGCATCCCAATTAACGACTGGTCTGTTTGTTCTAATAATAAAATCACTGGATTCAGTATCCAAAAATATATTGCCTAATGCGGTTTGCTGAATTTTCAAATCAGGCAGCCAGCCCCCCAACTGCCCAATCACCTCATCAATTGAGACAGTCGCAGTCAAAGCCCCATTTTTAATATCAAATCTATCAAATAGTATCGTGATCCCTTGAGCAGGCTCATGCCAAACCCCATCATTCGCTCCATTCCAGAAATCAAAAGTATTTGAGCCCATCTCATTTACTTGTATCTGTTGCCATTCGGGCGTATCCTGCAGCGTAATCCGTTGCTGAAACGTTTGCCCTGTCGAATCCGTTGTCCGAATACGAATAGATTTCAAATCCGATGTTTTTATCCAAAAGGAGAAATTCTCAATATCGAGATCATCCAATTCTTTCTTTATAGATGCATATGGCGAGCCTGCTGGGCTTTTGGTAAAATCCGCAATGATCTGTCCCATATAATCACCCTGATAACTTTCTGCAGACTCCACAATATTAAAGCTTCCCTTCACAGCAGGTGTATCACCTATAGCAAACAGCCATTCATCTATCTCCTCTTCGAATTTACTAATCACATAGTCAGCATTAGTCGTCTCAACTGCCGCCGGCTCAGCATCACTCTGTGCAGCCACTCGGTCAGAGCTACCCAATAATAATAGATTTGACACCATTGCAAAAATAAGAACAATTGCCATTTTCCTCATGCTGCTTCCCCCTGTGTATACGTTTTCAAAAAGCGATAGCGGTAATTTCACTTTTACATGTCAGTGTAAAAACATTAATCCAAACAGAAACAAGCTATTGTAAAGCTTACTGACGTCACATACCGTCCACAACCTCCTTCAATTATTGTTTGATTCTTCCAAACTATATCAATCTTCCCTTTATTCCATAAGAGACAAAACTTGTAAACTGACTGTACAAAACTTATACGTAATAGAAGTAGTAGTGAATAACATATAGTCGAGAATTAGAAAGTTAAAGGACTGGATTTATATTAGTTATAAACATACTAAAACCCAGCACCTTTGATACTGGGTTTTTCCATAAAAACTATAATTTTTTGTTAGAACCCTTTCTCTTTAAATTCCCTATTTGCTTATCCCCAACCTGCTCTATCCAGAGCAAGCAGCACTGCTCCATAGACCAGTTCTTCTTTCGGAATAACAAGCTAACAATTGTGATGACCTCCAGCTTTCAGTTTATTCTGCAACGCTTGTAAGAGATGCCCGTTTCTAAGTATAAAGGCTTGTTACTAAGCCAACCATACGGAAACTTTAGAGATAAGGTTTGTTTTTTCATGTTGAGGATGATGGGGAACACATAGGCGTGGAGAATGACAAAATAAGGTATCCAGCAAGTCTGCATAGCTGACTTTGGGATACCTCGTTTAGGTTATTTTTTCATCTGTTTAGTAAAAAGCATCCCTTCCACAAAAAAACGAGAAAACCAGCTTCAATCGCTGATTCTCTCGTCTTTTCCATTCTCGTTTCATTCTTTTATCTATTTTACGCCATTACTTTGCACATATCATTGGTGAATTGTACTGGATCCTGCAGCGGCAAGCCTTCGATTAGAAGTGCTTGGTTGTAGAGGATATTGGTGTACAATTCAAATTTTTCTTTATCGGATGCGAATACAGTTTTAAGTGTTTGGAAAATTTCGTGGTTGACGTTGATTTCCAGCACTTTTTCTGCTTTAACATTCGGGTTGTCCGGCATTTGGCTCAATATTTTTTCCATTTCAATCGTTACGTCGCCATCTGCAGATAGACATACCGGATGCGAACGAAGACGCTTGGAGACACGTACGTTCTTCACTTTACCTTCAAGCAGGCTGGACATTTGCTCGAACAGCTCTTTGTTTTCTTCGTTAGCCTGTTCAGAAGCTTCGTCCTGCTTGTCCTCCTCAATGCCCAGATCGCCTCCAGAGACAGAGCGGAATTCTTTCTCCTTGTAGGAGCTAATCATCTTGATCGCGAACTCATCGATATCCTCGGTAAAGTAAAGAATTTCGTAGCCCTTTTCTGCAACCAGTTCGGTTTGCGGCAGGCGGGCAATACGCTCATTGGACGGGCCGGAAGCATAATAAATATATTTCTGATCCTCAGGCATACGCTCGATATATTCTGCTAGTGTAACCAGCTTTTCCTCTTTGGAGGAGTAGAACATAAGCAGGTCCTGAAGCTCTTCTTTATTCATGCCATAATCACTGTACACACCATATTTCAACTGGCGGCCAAAAGATTCATAGAATTTCAAGTAGTTGTCCCGCTCATCCTTAAGCATGGATTGCAGTGTCGATTTTATGCGGTTTTTTATGTTTTTGGCAATCAGCTTCAATTGACGGTCATGCTGCAGCAGCTCGCGTGAAATATTAAGCGACAAGTCCTCTGAGTCGACCATACCTTTCACAAAGCTGAAGTAATCCGGCAGCAAGTCACCGCATTTGTCCATAATTAGTACGCCATTGGAGTAAAGCTCAAGCCCCTTCTCGAACTCCTTGGAGTAGTAATCGAATGGCATATTTTCCGGGATAAACAATATTGCCTTATAGACTACAGCGCCGTCAGCACTAATATGAATATGTTTAAGCGGCTTGTCAAAGCCGTAACGCTTCTCATTATAGAAGTTTTCGTAGTCCTCATCCTGCAACTCGTTGCGATTGCGACGCCAGATCGGTACCATGCTATTAAGCGTCTGCTCTTCCGTATATTCCTCGAATTCATTCTCTTCGCCTTCCTTAGGACGGCTGCTTGTCATATCCATTTTGATCGGGTACTTAATGAAATCGGAATACTTCTTCACAATAGCGCGCAAACGATACTGTTCCAAAAACTCATCGTAGTTGTCATCTTCTGTGTTTTCCTTAATCTTCATGATAATATCGGTACCAACAGTATCCTTCTCAGCTTCTGTTATTGTGTAGCCTTCTGCACCGTTGGACTCCCATACATAAGCTTTTTCGCTGCCTAACGCACGACTGATTACTTTAACCGAGTCCGCTACCATAAAAGCAGAGTAGAAACCTACGCCGAATTGTCCGATAATATCGTGACCTTCTTTTAGCTCCGTCTCTTTTTTGAAGGCAAGAGAGCCGCTTTTAGCAATTACACCTAAGTTATTTTCCAGCTCTTCTGCGGTCATACCGATCCCTGTATCGCTTACTGTAAGCAAACGTGCATCTTTATCGGCTGTTATTTTAACGAAATAGTTTTCTTTGTCAAACACAAGGTTATCGTCTGTCAGAGCTTTATAGTAAATTTTATCAATCGCATCACTTGAGTTTGAAATAAGCTCTCGCAAAAAGATTTCTCGTTGCGTATAAATAGAGTTAATCATCATCTCTAACAAGCGTTTGGATTCTGCCTGGAACTGTTTCACTTCCACTTATAACTCCCCTTTCAGCTTTACCGTTCATTCATTTTCATTTGAAATAAAAATATGTGCATTTAAAATGTGCACAATCATATATTAGCACTCTTCGCATGTGAGTGCCAATACCTTTTGTATAAAAATTACTGTTCTTTGCAAAATTATATGGATTGTTGGCACTATACCTGTATTATGTAACCCCATGAACGAACGCGATCCCCTATATTTTTTCAATTTTATTCATATAAGCAATTCACAAATAGCCCAAGCCAACTTCTATATATCTGAGTAATATACAGTTAAGAAATTCCAGAAATAAACGAGTGGAGGGATTATTTTGTCTGAGCCTGGTGTATCTATTATTACATGCGCGAATCATCCCCGTTTTTTCAGTAATATCTTAAATAATTATCGAACTCAGCGCTATAAGCGCAAAGAGTTAATTATTATTATTAATAAGGATAGCATTAGTTTAAAGGACTGGAAGAAAAAAACTGCCATTTACCCCGATGTCACCGTCTATAAGGTGCCAGAGAGAATCTCACTGGGTCAATGTTTAAATTGTGGAATCAGTCGTTCCAAGTATCCCCTAATTGCTAAATTTGACCACGATGACTATTACTCGCCATACTACCTAAGGGAGCAAATCAAGGCGATGCTGCGTACAGGAAGCCCTGTAGTCGGAAAACACGCATGTTTGGTCTATCTTGCTGCAAGCAACAAGCTTATTATTCGATCTCCCCAGGAAAAAAATAAACATGTAGGATTCATTCAAGGAGGAACTCTCCTGTTTCGGAGAAGCATCCTCAAGGATGTACGTTTCTCGGATCTCACGCTTGGTGAAGACGTCAAATTTTTAAAGGATTGCTCCAACAAAGACCACGCCATCTATGCAACTACTCCTACCAACTATGTCTATATTCGCCGAAAAAATAAAAGCACTCACACATGGCGAGTGAATGATCGCAAATTCCTGATAGGTAGTCAACCTGTTGCTGTGACCAAACAGTACCGCCATTTCGCCGTGCGCGAATTTTGAGTAAATACTAACTTTAAATCAAAAATACGCAAGTCGAGAGACATTGTCCTCAACTTGCGTACTATAAGTATATTTATATTAGCTATAAATAAATTAATTTCAAATTAATTCGTTATTCCGCAGCTTCTTCTGTTTCTTCGTCCATAATACGTGGAGCGACAATGGAGATTAATGTTTCCTCTGTAGACGATAGCAATTGTACGCCTTCTGGAAGCTCCACATCGCCAGCTCGTAGAACATCACCCGTATCCAGCTCACTAACATCGATCGTAATCGTAGATGGCAGCAGCCCTGGCAATGCCTGCACTTCGACTTGCGCACTATCCGTTTGGATAATACCGCCCAGCTTTGTGCCTTTAGGGGTTCCACTGAATACAAGCGGAATTCTCGTGCGAATTTCTTCATTCTGATTAACTCTCAAAAAATCAACGTGCAAGTAGTCTTGCGAAATTGCATCTCTTTGAACATCCTCCAGCACAACAGGTATTTTTTCACCTGCTTTGATCTGAAGATGAACAACGCCCGCTCCCCCGCCTTTTGCCCATTGGTGAAACTCTTTACGTGATATATGAATAATAGCATTGTCCACGCCGCTTCCAAAGATAATCCCCGGCAAACGTCCCTTGTTGCGCAATTGCTTCAATCCTGAACGGTTCAAGTGCTGTCTGTTTTCTGCTTGAATGGAAATACTCATGATAATCTAGCTCCTTTTATTAAAATAGTATCGTGCCCACAAAATCTCTCATCATCGCAAACTGACCTCTGCCTACTCCGACTGCTGATTTTGCCCCCTGGTATGGGGGTCAATCGAGCACCATGACATCACTTCCCCTCTTCCTCTTCCGGCTTGAACATACCCTGACATTAAGATGATTATATAGGCTGCCAATGCGCAAACCGCAATCTAATTCATAATTAGTTTTGTATACAGCTGAAGGCACTCCGCCCCTGCTTGCCTGGGACGAAATGCCTCGCTCTATACTATAACCTTATCATATTCGGATGTGAGTGTCGAATTCACAACTGTTCATTTCCTGTTGTTGGCTGCAACTGGTGCCGTTATTACTGGCACTATCGCTTCCGGTTGTGACGGTTGCTGTAGACTAACAGTTAATAAACAACTTGAGCACAAAAATTAATCGTCACTACAAACAAAAATGGACTTCCGACCGCTGTTATATTCAATTTTTTTTACGAAACTGATCTTTTAAAGGTGAAAATTTGCATATAAAGGCGGACGCTAGCGCTTCTCCTGTTCCAATTTTGCTTTTCGCGAGCTATCATTTTGTTTTCACTCTTACGGTTGCCATAGCGGCTAGTCGCACCTTTTTACGCCATTTTAGTTACTTACGGTTTTGACAGCGGCTATTTTGCAATTTCAAGCAGATTTCAGCTCTTTTATCGCAAATAGCCGCTGGGACCACCGTTAAATTCTAGAAGAATGTTACTTTTTGCACTATTAGCCGTTAGCCTAACCGTTAAAACTATTTCGTACTACTGATCGCCTTCCAGACCAAGCAAATTATTCGTTTATATCCCGTTTACATCCAGATCAGCTGCATCCTGCACACTTATACGGTTTGACCGCCAATTGAATTCTACATTAGAATATCAATCTCTTCCACTGTCTGCGCCGACTGTTCTGCTCGCTTCGTTCGCTCAGACTTCACAGCTTTCGCCATCTGTTCTATCTGCTTCGTTCGCTCAGAATACTCTGCTTTCCCTGTCTGTTCATGACGCAGCTCGATAATTGCCGTGTCATAACTTGAGCCTTCGCCTGTAAGAACGAGTTTCTGCCCATTCATGGTAGCCTGTTGTATGCCTGTGGATTTTTTGTTTGGATTGCTAACGTTAATTTTGTACACGGTCGCCCCGTACTTATATTCCACGGAATACTCTTCCCACTCAGGAGGGATGCATGGGCGCAGCAGCAACTTGTCTCCTTGCTTGCGCAATCCGATTATCCACTCGACGCCAGCCTGGTACATCCAGCCTGACGCACCGGTATACCAGGTCCAGCCGGCATGACCCTTATGCGGATCTTCTGCATATACATCAGCAGCCATTACATATGGTTCACCCGCATAGGTTAAAGCTTCTGTCAAAGTGGTTGCATGATTGACAGGATTAAGCATATCGAATAACTCGAAGCTTTTGGCTCCTTGCCCCAGCTTGCTCCAGGCAACAATACTCCATATTACGCCATGTGTATATTGAGCACCATTCTCTCTTATCCCTGGCGGGTAGCCTTGAATATATCCCGGGCTTGGATCAGTCGTATCGAATGGCGGCGTCAATATACGAGCAAGCATTAGCTCACTCTCCACAAGCTCCTGATCGAATGATCGCATTGCTTGCTCGGCTCTTTCCTGCCTTGCCATCCCCGATATTACCGACCAGGATTGGGCAATGGAATCAATTCGGCACTCCTTGTTTTGTTCCGTTCCAAGCCAATGCCCGGAATCGGTAAACGCCCGGCGATACCATTTGCCGTCCCAGCCATGCTCTTCCATCGACTCGACAAGTTTGCCGTATGCCTCGCTATAGTTTTGGGAACGTTTCTTCTCATCAAGTTGCTTCGCAATTTCACTGAATGGCTGCAGCAGATTGCCCAGAAACCATCCGAGCCATACACTTTCACCGCGTCCCTCGGCACCAATCAGACTCATTCCGTCATTCCAATCGCCGATACCGATAAGCGGCAAGCCGTGCTCTCCGGTCTTCAGACTTCTATCCAGCGCTCGGAAGCAATGCTCAGCCACTGAGCTTACCTCACTGGAAACAATTGTTTCTTCATATCGCTCATGCTCATCGGAGCTTAGTGGAGTACTCGTTAGGTAAGGAACCTGTTCATGCAATATGCTGCTGTCACCGGTTTGTTCGATATAGCGCAGAACTGCGTATGGAAGCCACAGCAAATCATCAGAAAACTTTGTCCGTATCCCGCGTTCTGTCTCCTCATGCCACCAATGCTGCACATCGCCTTCTTCATATTGATGAGCGGCATGCAATAAAATTTGCGACTTTGTACATTCAGGCTCAAAATGCAACATCGCCAGCGAGTCCTGCAGCTGATCCCGATAGCCAAATGCCCCGCCTGCCTGATAGAAAGCAGTTCTTGCCCATAAGCGACATGCTATTGTTTGATACATTAGCCAGTGATTCAACATAACATTCATCTGCTTGCTTGGCGTAGTTACTGTAATCGTGGAACGAATCTGTTCCCAATAATTTAGTACAGATTCCAGCTCTTTATTGCATATTCCAGGTTCTCGATATTTGCGTACAAGCTCAATAACAGCAGCTTCGGAATCGGTGCAGCCTAGCACAATGACTGCTTCCTTTTCTTCTCCCGCTTCCAACCGTAATTTCATCTGTACAGCACCGCAGCTATTGGCAAATATTCCTTCCTCACCAGACAGCCGCTCCTCTTTTAGTGCAGCCGGATTGCTGGCACTGCCATTTCCTCCAACAAATGATTCACGATTAGCCGTCCATGAGATATCCTCGATATGCTCGCCGGCAAATGTTAAAAAAGCATGAGCATCCCGGAAAGTTTCCTGGTAGCTATTGCGTGCTATTAAAGTTCCGCTGTCATAATCAGCAGATGAAACAATCATCGAAGCAAGCCCTTCACGATTTACACCAAGCACCCATTCCGCATAATAAGTGACAGAAAGATTACGTGCATGAGTTGTTTCATTTTTTAGTTTGATATTTATTATTTTAAGCGGGTCTTCCAATGGTACAAAGACCCTGGTTTGAGCAGTAATCCCTATATTTTCACTGTCGAACTGACTATACCCTTGACTATGAGTAACTCTCATATGAGAAGCTGCTGCTGGCTGCCAATAGCGCATGCTGTCCTCATCTTTAATGAAACAAAGCTCTCCTGGCGGATCAAGCGCCGGATCATTCGACCAAGGTGTAAGCTTGCACTCGCGGCTATTGCCCTGCCAGGAATATCCGGTAAATCGCTCAGAAACAAAGCAGCCAAAATTCGGATTGCTAAGCACATTAATCCACGGAGCTGGCAGCCTGTTGCTCCCGTTCATTTCTATAATGTAGCGACTGCCATCTTCTGAAAAGCCACCATATCCGTTAAAGAACAGCAGCTTCTCCTGAGGAGCAGTAACAGCGGAGCATGTAACTTCAGTATGGTCTACGTCTAACTTTGTGCTGCCGCTGCTATTACCACTCAAACTGCTTTCCGCCACTGACTGGAAAGCCAGCCCAGAAGCAGCTTGCTCGTTTCTCTGCTCCTTGCTTGCTTGCTTCCCTTTCTCCCAATGGTCAGTAGTCAGTGCTTCTGTAAGCTCTTCTTCCTGCCTCGTGTCTGTTGCAAGCGTCATTGGTTCATCACAGTTTTGCCATAACTCTGTAATTCCTGTATTCAACTGCAATTTCAAGCTTGCTCCATCCGCCTGTAAAACTAAGCTGGCTGTTGCCCAAAACAGATGCTTGATTGATTCATCAACACCCTCAGCCGAAATGAGACGAACATGACCATTAGCACCATCCATTCCACCTTGGTGGATTTCCATAAAACGATGAATATCTGAGTGAATTTGCTGCTCATAGCTTTCATTCGTTTCATTCCATATTACTGCATCAAAGTGCAAGCCATTTTTCCATAAATACATGCATCCGGTAAGCACTCTTGTCAAAAATGGAATTTGGCTCGTATGTGTAGCTCGAACGAGCAATATCGGACGATCACCAGATACGCCAAATGTCCAAAGCGCACTTTGTCCCAGTTGCAGCAACGCCGTTGCCTGCTTCTGTTCCTCACTTTGCAGGGTTCGATAACGTATGCGCGAGCCCATCTGCTGATACAAGGCGATATCTTGCCGCTGCACATGCAAATGCGCAAGTTCTATTTGGCTAAAGGTCCATGCGAGCTGCTTGGAACGTAGCACTTGCTGACGATCCGACAATCGATTCGCCATTTCAATTGCTTCATCTCGACTGCTGGCCGCTCCGGTTATCGCTGTAAGCTGTACCGTTTTTCCCGCTTCAATCGTTACTTTTCTTCTCATTACAAAAGCCGGGTCAGCAACTGAGCCAATTTTTCCAATTAGCTTTCCTTCAATGCCATATGGTTTCCTTAATGTACCGCCACGTCCTATGAAGTAAGCCCGGTCCGTTTCAAATTCAGGCAATCCAGTGTCTTCGACATCATTAACATACAGTTTATGAAACGCCCAAAATGGTTCATCGCTCATTTGACGAGGACGTTTGCGCGCCAAAATAGTTTCTGCCCCAGCATCGAATTGTGTTTGCACAAACAAACGGGAGAAGGCTGGGTGAGCTTTATCCGCTTCATGATGCGCCATAGCCAGCTCAACAAAGGTAGTTACTTCACAGGCTACTGCTTCACGCCCTGTATTGATCAGTTTTAACTCTCGTATTTCTGCATTTAATTCAGGAGATACATGGATTTCAAGCATGCTTGCCAAAGTGCCCGATTGTGAGTGAAAAGCTGTTTTCTCCTGATAAAATTGTACTTTGTAGCTTTGATGATCCGCCTCACACGGAGCATATGATGGTGACCATATCTGATTGGAGCCTATTTCGCGAATATACAAATATGAACCCCAAGGATCCACAATCGGGTCCTCTCGCCAACGGGTCAAATCCATCCCCTTGTAATGAAGATAACCGCTGCCGTTTGCAGTCACCGCCGTAGTAAACTTCCCATTAGAGTTAATGTTCATCTCAGGCTTTGGCAACCTTCCCTGAATATCAAACTGTCTGATTGGTCCCGAATGTCTTCCTTCAGGAGCTGACTTTCCAGACTTGACCGTCAGTTCACGCTTCATTACTGCTGAGAGTGGCGGAATACGCTCTGTCAATAACAGCTCAGCGGCTTGCACTCTTTTATCCTGATGAAAATAATCAATCATAGTAACAGGCAAGAGCATATTAGCCAGGGTCATCAGGCTCATACCTTGGTGATGCGCCATAAAGCTTTCTACAATTTTGAACTCACTGCCGACAGGCATTCGACTTGCTGTGTAATCGACAGCTTCATAAAAACCATATTTGCCGCGCGCACCGATCGATTCCAGCTGCTCCAAATTTTGAAGCCCTTCCTCCAGCGCATAGGGCAATGCCATAATCGAAGCATAAGGTGAAATAACAAGATCCTGCTCCAGACCTCGTTTAAAGCCCAGCCCCGGTACGCCAAATGCCCGGTATTGATAGTTCATATTATAATCAAAACCGTAATATCCCGACTCGGAAATGCCGAATGGTACGCCTTTTTCTTTGCCATAAGCCACTTGTCTTTGCACGATAGCTTTATAGGTGCTGTCCCATAAGGTTCCTGGGTAGGTACGCATAATCAGCCACGGCATCATATATTCAAACATTGTGCCTGTCCACGATAGCAAATAAGGATTTCCATTGTACTCTTTGATCGATCTGCCAAGCACAGACCAGTGTGCCGAGGAGATCTGACCGAGCGCTATCGCTACAAAGCTGGTTTGCCTCGCTTCTGAAGCCAGCAAATCGTATAAAATAGTGTCCAACTTATTCGCCTGTCCATTGTAGCCCAGTACAAACAGTTTTGCCTTACTATCATAGAGTTTGCGAAAATCAGTCCTTACGATCAACGTTTCCATCCGGTCAGCAAGCTGTCCCAATTGCTCTAAAATTCGCTTTGCAGCAGCCTTTTCTTGTTGCTCCTCTGCTGTTTCGCACCGTTTTTTCTGTTCTTTTGCAATCGACAAAACGGCTTGTCTGGCTGTCATTAAACTGGCTACAAAATTTCCGGAATCAACAGCTGAAACATAAGCTGGAGGCAAAATCGCTAAAGTTGCTGTATCGTACCAGTTATACAAATGCCCATGCCACTTCTCGAGCTTTTCAATGGTTACAATCGTTCTCTTCATTCGATCTACAAGACTCTCTGTATCGATAAACTCAAAAAAGCGCGCAGCTGCAATCGAAGTAAGCAAAAAGCCAATATTGGTTGGCGATGTTCTTCGCGCTACCCCGTTGTCTGGCTCAAATTGCACATTATCTGGAGGCAAATAATGATCTTCTTCCCTTGCATAGTCCTCATAAAACTTCCAAATATCATGAGCCAAAACGTTAAGCCTCTGCTTAACTGTTTCGGTTAGCGGTTCTTTCTCTTCAAAAACAGATCGATCCAGATACTTCGCAACTAAAGGAGCTGCTGCCCACAACAGAGACAGTATAAAACCAAGGATACGAATAGATAGATATGGCTGTATAACTGAAGTAAGAAAAAACACAGCTATTAAAATATAGCCTTCTCCAGCGAATGCAATCGGCAAGGATTGTTGCCCCTTTTTGGCACGCTCTATATGGGAGGAACTCGTCCACTCCAGCAAGTTGCGCTTGCTGATAAACAGCCTATACAATGATTTTCCAATCGCGTCCAGCATCATACCCGCTTGAAAAGGCAGCGCTGCAAACTGCACAAGCATTTGAAAAAAAGAAAGCTGTACCCGTCTCCATTGTTTTTCATAGTGGACGGAGGGCAACTGCTTTGCTACAGGAATAAGCCATGCAATGGAAATAACAAGCAGCCAGCTCCAAAACTGACCAGGGAGTACAGCCAGTGCCAAAGTAAGCACTGCAAAGTAAGCAATCGGCAATAGGCTTCTGCGCAAATTGTCGAGCATTTGCCAGCGAGTCAAAAAAGATAGATCAACCGGAACCAGCTCACCCCGTCTGTTTTTGAGTGCGGGCAACAGCCAGCATAAAAGCTGCCAATCTCCTCGCACCCAGCGATGCATTCTTTTCTGATACGCTATAAAGGTTGATGGATGATCATCTACAAGCTCAACGTCACACATCAGCCCCGCTCGCAGAAAGCCCCCTTCCAGCAAATCATGACTCAGCACCCGATTATCAGGTATTCTGTCACATAAAATTTGGTGGAAGGCATCCACATCAAAAATCCCTTTGCCTGTAAAAATTGCCTCAGATAAAGCATCCTGATACGGATCTGACGCAGCAAATACATATGGGTCAACCCCCGGCTCTGCCGACAAGAAGGACAATCTGGATTTCAAGGCTGAGACATGACTTATACCAATGCGCGGTTGCAGCACGCCATAGCCTTCGATTACTCTTGTGCCTGCAGCATTTAATCGTGGACGATTATACGGCAAATGCATAGTTGCCACCATTCGTTCTGCCGTATTGAGCGGCAGTTGCGTATCTGCATCAAGCGTAATAATATATTTAATTAACCCATATATGTCGGCATCGCCTACTTTGACAAAATAACTAGTGTCCGTGCTTCCTTTCAACAACTGGACGAATTCTCCTAGCTTGCCGCGTTTTCTTTCCCATCCCATAAATACCCGTTCGTTCTCGTTCCATATTCTTTTCCGTTGTAGAAAATGAAAGGTCGCTCCTTCTCCATTATATAGCTTGTTTAACCGTTCAATCCGTTCTTTGCCCGCGTGCAATAATGGCAGATCCTCTGGCTTCTCTTCTTCTGAAGAATCAACAAAGTCCCCTAGCAAAGCAAAGTGCAAATTAGCTTTCCGATTCGCCAAATAATGAATTTCCAGCTGATCTGCCAGTTCATGTATCTCGCTTGCAGATGACCAAATAGCCGGAATGACGACCATTGTAGATGCTTCTTTTGGTATTTCACCAGAGAAGTCAAGTCGCAATAGCGGTTTGGGGCGGCAGAGCTTCTCGATTCCATAATGAACAGATGCCAGCACCCACTCACTGACTGGCCAAACCGCTGCCAGTACAGCAGCTGCATAGCCGATCCATCCTGTATCACTGCCAGCCAAAAGCATATATACAGTTGCTCCTGTCAACACGATAAGCAATCCGACCGTGGACATAAAATAGGTGCCGGAAGCATGAGAAGCAAACAACTGCTTGACCGCTTTATTCGGCTTTGAGCAAGCACGCAGCGCTGCAAATAATTGCTTGATGCCTTTTATTTCGTATAAATAATACGCGATGCTTGTCGAGCGCGACAGATGTGGCAGATGCTGTGCACTTATGTCTGATCGTCCAGCTTTATCTTCCAACTTATCAGTAGCAGTTCCTGAGACTGACAACGCTTTTTCTACAAGCTGTCCGACTTGCTCTGCAATCAGATTTTCGGGAACTTTAAATCTTGCAGCCAACTCGGCTGTTCGCGCCAGAACATTATTTCGGCTTCCCGCATCAAGCAGCTTATATTCATTATCGCGGCGACGATAGGTTCGATCCGGCAAACACAAATGCTCGAACAAGCTTTGCCAATCCATTCTCTCCATTGCACGCATACTTGTAATCAGATTTCCCGCTCTAAGCTGATAGGACGCCTGCAACTGATGCTCGAATGTCATCACTTGATTCAAATCATTCGTTCCTTGATCATATTGGCAATGAAGCCAATGTCTGACGGCATCAAAATCTCCTGTCCACTCTCGCAAATGAGTAATCAGATGAACAAGCCAAGGACCGGATAGCGGCATTTCTTGTCCAAACTGCTCCAGCTTTTCTTTGAGCAATGTCGAGGTTAGATTTTCCGGCTCAATTTGAGCAAGCATTTTGTCTACGTTTATGCAAGCTTCTCTTCTTTCCCGTACAAGCAATACAACTTCAGCAATCTGGTCAATAAAAGCAGCTCGCAGTACAATCGCCAAAGACCAAATCTCATGGATAGACAATATATGCACTTCTTGATAAGCCTCAATAAATGCTGTAAAAGTTTGCTCATTCCATACACCGTCAGCTGCCTTCAAATAATGCTCGCACACATCATGGATACGCAAGCGACGACTGCGCTTTTCCATATATAAGGACTCGAACTTTTTATCTTCAACAATATCCTGCAGTTCTTCTACTTGCTCCTCCAAAAACTCGGAATTATCAAGCAGCCATTCATCAGCAGGTTGCAGACATGCAGCGTCGCTATTTTGCAAAGCTTGTACCGCTGAACGAATTTGCTCCATATGTATATCAATATCATTTTTCAAATAGTTCGGTTGTTTTCCTCTGGCATAAGGTGTGTGTAAAAGTGCTAATTGCCGTGCTGCCGACTGAATTTGTTCCAAATTGTATGTCATAAATTCCTCCGAAGTTACAATAATTGCCCGCTGTATTTATACACTCACAACTTTGCATTCATTTTGATACAGGACAATCAAATTATTTCCATCCATCCGGGATTTTATGAATAAAGTTTTTTTATAGCCAGAATTCATAGTCGGATTCATTTCTGAACTTTTTTCAAATTAACAAATTATTTTAATTTATGTACAAAGTTTTTGTATATTTTTTATACTTGATATATTTTTTATACTAGATATAATTAAGTTATTAAAAGATAACAAGGCGGTGATTGCTTTGAAAGTTTGTCCGTATCTCTACTACTCATTTGAAGTGCTCGGAAAAAAATGGAATGGGTTAATTATTCACTATTTATCGCTGCAGCCTCAGTATGGGGCACGTTTTACCGATATCAAGCAGGATTTGGCAGAAATAACACCCAGAGCTCTTTCTCTAAAATTGTCTGAGCTGATGGAATTTGAACTGGTGCAAAAGCATGTTTCAAACAATACGCCCGTCGAAATTTGTTATCAGCTTACCGAGAAAGGCATTGAATTGACTGAAGCCTTGGGACCATTACAAGAATGGGCTCGCAAATGGGCTTAGTGACACAGAGCAGGGAATTAGCACTATACGACAGGAGGAAAGTAAATTTATGAGTAATAATCCAATGGCATGTGATTTGACGACAGGTATTTGCGGGGATGCGGGAGAATCTGGAGTATTTGAATTAGTGGATATGAACCCGCCAGTGAAAAAGATTGACTTGTATTATGTAACGGATCCGATATGCTCTCATTGCTGGGCGCTGGAGCCTGTTATGCGTAAATTTATTAAGCAATACGAAAACTATTTGAAAGTAACAACAGTAGCAGGCGGTCTTCTCGCTAATTGGGACGGCTTTGCCGACGTGAAAAATGGAATTGGCAAGCCCGCAGATGTAGCAGGGCATTGGCGCGAAGTTGGAGACTATTCCAGAATGCCGATTGACGGTTCTCTCTGGGTTAACGATCCAATTATGTCCTCCTACCCTCCTTCACGCGTATTTAAAATTATTCAGAAACAAGATGCTCTACTAGGCTCTGTATTTTTACGCCGCGCCAGAGAAGCTGTTTTTGCCTTTAATCATAATATTGGCAAAGATGAGGTGCTGATTGATATAGTAAATAGTATGGAACTCGATGGAGCGGCTGTAGTGGAACAGGCGGGTACTGATGAAGCGCAGCAACTGTTGGAAGCTGATTTCGAGTTGGCGGCATCTCTTGGAGTAAGAGGCTTCCCAACCAGTATTATGGTTAATGAAGATAATAAGGGGATCAAAATTGTCGGCGCTCAAACCCTTGAGCACTACACAGCAGCATTGGAGCAAGTGCTTGGAGAAAAGCCACAGGCAAAGCCAATGCCAAGCTTGTCTGATTTGATCAAGGAGGACAAATTATTGTTTTCCAAAGAAATCGAAGTCGCATACAATATTGATCAACAGGAGACAGCTCAGTATGTCGCAAACGAGTTAGCAGACACAGCTTTCCAAAAGCAGGAATTACTTGGAGAGACTTATTATACTGTTGGAACTGTTTGATAACCTGGGTAAATCATTCAGTCACTATTTTAAAAATATCACCAGCATAAAAAAGCACAAGCAGTACGTCGCATCACGATCGACATCTGCTTGTGCTCTTTATATTTTATCACTAGTGTTGCATTAATGTTCTCTTAAATTCCAATTTTTTCACTTTCTATCAACAATCAAATAGCCTTCAATTCGCCATATCATCTGCTGTGTGATTTGGTAATTTGTGTGATGTGTGTGATGTGTAATTTGCAACGCTATCTACTAGATGAGCTATTAAATTATCTGCTAAGTTTCTCATTTTCATCACAGTAAAGCAAGGGCTAACTTCCTTGTTCAGTGCTCAGCCTGGGCTTCTTTATAGTTTGTTTTTCCCATAATGCATGGACTGTTTATACGATAATTCGTACAAAATCGCTCCGTGAGGCTGGATTTAAATATCCAGAATAATACTCAGAGTTTTTAGATCTATTGTGGTGCTATTGCATGCAATGGTAGTGATATCTTATCGTTTTACGCGACTCGCCAATCACTTCTTCTTCGCTTTCACTTTTTCTCTTATAAAAGCAATAATCGCAGGAAGCACAGATACAAATATGATCCCCAGCAATACGGTTGAGAAGTTGTCTTTAATGACCTGAAGACCGCCAAAATAGTAGCCCGCCATTGTACAAAGTCCTACCCAGATAACTGCACCAATAATGTTGTAAGAAATAAAGTAACGATAGTTCATTCGGCTGGCTCCTGCTATAAATGGAGCAAAGGTTCTAATGAACGGCATAAACCGAGCAATGATAATCGTTTTTCCACCGTGTTTATTGAAAAATGCTTCTGCTTTTTCCATTTTCTCTCGATTGATAAATTTGCCGAACCAGCTTGTTTTATTAACAGCCGTACCAATTTTTTTACCAATATGATAATTGACGGTATCACCTATAACAGCAGCTGCAAAAAATACAAGCATCAGTGCTCCTACATTAAACGAGCCTTGTGCGGCAAATGTTCCACCAGCAAACAGGAGAGAATCCCCCGGCAAAAAAGGAAATATAACAATGCCTGTTTCAACAAATACGATTAAAAATAAGATCGCATAGGACCAGCCGCCAAACATATCAATAATTTCCATCAAATGCTGGTCTATATGAATAATGAAACTAATAATTCCTTTTATAATCGACATACACTAACCTCTATTCTTTATCATTATGTACTGTTCTCCAAACCCAAATTTTATTATATCCTATTCTGCCCACACATTACTATCTCATGATCAATCAACATGTACAAGTATCAAATCTCTCTTGAAATTATAAACATTAGTTGGTTTTTACCCCTCCCCCCATTAATTGATAGATCATGGTATGGTATACTTAGTTTCGAGTTATTTTGACTATTTTTTATATGACTACTAGATTAGAATTGCGAGGATTGCGGTAATGAGTTCAAATGTTCTGCGTTACTTTGTTTTATTCTATATTTTCATTTATGCTGGACAAGCGGTTTTTAATACTTTTTTGCCTGTTTATTTTAGCGATATCGGGTTTACTTCCTTGCAGATTGGTTCGATTCTGAGCCTCGGACCTTTTGTGGCGATGCTGGCGCAGCCGATGTGGGGGGCGCTTAGCGACCGGGCAAAAACAAAAAATACAATTCTTCTTGTTCTGATAGCCGGAAGCGGCATCGCGATGATGCTGTTCCCGATTTCTCCGCTTTTTGCTTATGTTATGGTTGTAACTTGCTTGTTCACTTTATTTCAAACGTCTATTTTTGCTATAGGAGATACGATTACTCTGGAAACGATTGATCGGGTCAAGCATGGCAACTTTGGACATATTCGCATGGGCGGTACTTTTGGCTTCGCAGTAATGTCGCTTATATTCGGATTTATAGCAAAAGATCATTTGAGCTCGATGTTTCCGGTCTATGCCGGCACTATGGCTGTATGCTTCTTGCTTGTACTCAAATTCCCTAATATCGAAGGACATCAATCCAAAGGGAAAGGCATGTCTGTCGGCGTGCTGCTTCGCAATAAAAAGCTGATGCTCTTCTTAGGATTTAATTTTATTTTGCAAATTACACTGGGCTTCTACTATTCCTTTTTTCCAATCTATTTCAAAGAATTGGGCGGGGACAATGCGATGCTGGGCTGGTCGATGGTTATCTCCTCTTTGGCTGAGGTACCTTTTTTATTGTTTGCGGACAAAATATTCAAACGCTTCAAAATATATTATGTTCTTTTTCTTGCTGCCGGAGCAACGATCGTACGCTGGATTTTGTTCTACTATATCGACTCTCCAAGCTGGATACTGCCTGTCCAGGCGCTGCATGGATTAATGTTTATCGTGCTTACCGTTACAATGGCCACCTATATTAATCGTGAAGTTCCAAAAGAATTGAAGGCAAGCGGACAAACATTCAACGGCTTGTTGAATTTAGGCGTCGCACGCATTATCGGCAGTATGGCAGGCGGTGCTGCTGCTGGCAGCTTTGGGCTTAGAAATATTTTTCTATATAACGCTTATATCGCTATTGCAGCAACTGCCATTTTTGCACTAATTATTTGGAGAATGATTCGCAAAGAACGGCGTCAAACATCATCATTGGCAGGCTAATACTCCAGAAAGCCTCCGTCTCCACTCGAAAGAGGGAGACGGAGGCTTTTTTAACCTGCAAATAGCTTTGTCCAGAAACAATCCCAGTCTTAAAACTAAGGATATAATTAATTTCTCATTGATTTCTCTTTAGTCTCTAGTAGCGATGTAGTCCGGTCTCGATTTCTGACCAGAGAATGGCTTTTGCAATTTGTTTTCCACACTATTAAATCTCATAAATACATGGCTTCTTGTATATGGGGATATATTGCTGCTGGATCCATGCATAATATTATAATCGAAAATAAGAACAGAGCCTGCTTTGCCTACAGGCATATCAATACCGCCCTCATGTGCCAGGTTTCAAAATCAGAATGCCAGTAAAATTCCTTCAATTTCTCCTTGCCCTTCTATGCAATATACAACCTCCACATGATTTCGATACCAAATTAATGTTTCAGTTCCAGGTTTGATAATGGTATCGTGCATGGAAAAGCCCCGATTGTCTTTTTTCAGAAGTAATCTTCTGGAGTTCCCTATTTCTGTCTGAATATCATGTTCAGTTCCAATTACATCTTCCAAATATTTCACAATCATCCGTTGCCGCTCTCCCCTTCATTGCTTTTTTTGTACTGTCTTTATTTAATCCATTTCATTCCATTATGCATGTGCTTCGAGGGATATCCTGCTTGTTGATGAGGAGGAATACATTGCATTCAGCGCTTTCTCGATCCGCTGGAGACCTTCGCTCAACAAAGAAGATTCAATCGTTAGAGGCGGCATAATTTTGGCTACTTCATCATATGGTCCGGATGTTTCCATAATAATGCCCAGCCTGAATGCTTCCTTGCTTAATCGGGATGCATCCTCCGGATTTTTGAAGACAAGACCTTGAATAAAACCTTTACCGCGAAGCTCAATGATATTGCCGTTATACTGATTTTTTAGTTGCTTTAATGTTTTATGAATCAGCTTCGCGTTATCTGCGATCCGCTTTTCCAACTGACCATCTGTCCAGTATTCCAATGCCTCAGTTGCTGCAACGAAGCCTAAATTATTGCCGCGGAATGTGCCATTATGTTCACCGGGATTCCAGACATCATACTCTGGTTTAATAAGCGTCAATGCCATCGGCAAACCATAACCGCCAATTGATTTCGACAAACAAATAATGTCCGGTTCTATGCCTGCTTCTTCAAAGCTAAAGAATGTGCCTGTACGACCGCATCCCATTTGCACATCATCGACGATAAGCAAAATATTGTGCTTGCGGCAAATTGCTTCTATCCGCTGCAGCCACTCTGAGCTCGCAGCATTGAGACCGCCTTCCCCTTGCAGCGTCTCCAATAGGACAGCAGCAGGCAAATCAACTCCGCTTCCCGGATCGTCCAGCAATTTATCCAATATAATGGAGGTGTCGATCGCATCCCCCAAATAACCGTCATAAGGCAGAAATGTAGTATCGTTCAAACTTACGCCTGCCCCGGCCCGCTTGTACGAGTTTCCTGTAGCTGCCAGTGATCCTAATGACATCCCATGAAAGGCGTTTGTAAAGGAAATGATGTTGTTTCTTCCGGTCACCTTTCTGGCGGTTTTCATTGCACTTTCTACTGAATTTGTCCCTGTCGGACCAGGAAACATAATTTTATAGTTGAGCATACGAGGCTTTAATATAATTTCGTTAAACCGAAGCAGAAACGTTTCCTTTGCTTCAGTAGCCATATCCAGACTGTGAGTAACGCCATCATCCAATAAGTATTGGATAAGCTTGCTGCGGATCCCCTCATTGTTATGTCCGTAATTCAACGAACCGGCTCCTGCGAAAAAATCAATGTACTCGTTACCTGCTTTATCCCATAACTTCGCATTGCTTGCTTTTGTAAAAATGGTCTGAAAACAACGTATATAACTGCGCACCTCTGATTCCAATTCATTAAATACTTTCAAACTATTATTTATCTTTTCTTGTTTCATTTGCCTGCCTCCTCTGATTTTTGATCATTCTAAGCATCCTGCTTCAGTTGAACGGGCCTATGCGATACAACAATTCATCATCGTGTTGTCCTTCTCCCGGAAATAGTCCGGATGCGTAGTAGTTAGTTACAACACACTTCGTTTTCAGCTCCTCAGCCACCGCTTGAAACAGCTTGCTGGAAGGTATATTATGCGATCCGATTGTTGCCTCCAAGTAATGAATTCCAGAATTCTCCTTGCGATGCAGCAGTTGTCTTATCAATTCCTTGCCTACGCCCTGCCCCCTCATTTCTAGTGCGACTCCAACCTGCCAGACAAATAATGTCTCCGGGTCGCTCGGCTTGCGAATTGCTGAAATAAAACCGGTAATGTTTCCCTCAGCGTCAGCAACGCAACATGTTTCCCGAAACATATCGAACAGCATCAGGTAGCTGTAAGCGGAATTCAGCTCCAATACACCGGAGTCACGCACAAGCTCCCATACTCTGCCTCCATCCTGAACATTCGGCATCCGATATACGAATTTGTTGTCCTCCATAAGTTCACTCCTTCATTTTGTCGTTCCAGCTTGCTATTAAAGGAAACGGCTTAGAAATGAACGCTAATGCTCGCTCTTTGGATTATCAAATTGCTCCTTTGGACTTCCCTGTCCCCCAACTGGACTCAACACTTAAAAGGCTACCATTATTTGGCGCACAGGTCATTTCCAGTAATAGGGTATAATTACGGCTATACATAGCTATCTCTAGAGGAGAGATGCTGACACGTCGAGGACTCCCTTTTCCTGCCTTATCCTGCCCGATGATCTTCCTATGAAGATTTCACATGCTGGCGGAAGTATGTTATATATGATTGCGGGTTAAATGAGCATTCCATTTCACCCTCTTTTTTTTAGAAACTTGCGTTTCGACTTCAGACATGTCATAAATACTGTTAGATCATTTTGAGAGGATGGCAAAGATGCTTAACCGGCTAGTACAACGATTTCACCGAACGTCCTTCCGAAAAAAATTTATTTTAACGTTTATAGCTATTATTGTCATACCCGTAATTGGAGCTTTGTTTTTCTCCGGTATGCAGTTATATAAACAAACCACGAGAGATTACGAGGGTATTTTACAGCAGCTGAATAAACGAACGAATGTCACAATTAATGATTTTTTCAAAACGCAAGCGCGCAGCTCCTTCTTCTATATGACACAGTCGCGGCTAATGGAAATTGTTAATAAAACAAGACCTTCTTCTGAGCAACAGTACATATCTGATGCCAACTATATGCAGTCTGCAATGGAACAATTTGTACTAATTAACGGAAATATTGCAACCATTTCGATTGTAACTCCAAATGGTGGTATGTACGGCAGCAAACCCGAAAAAGTAGGAGAATTAATATCCGCTGTAAAACAGCATGGCAAGGCTAATATTAAAACAAAGCCTTTTATTGTTACGGTTAATGATGATCCCGTTAATAAATCGAATCATTCGGTTTCAATTATTCGATACTTATCTGATTTATACTTAACGAATGACATGGAAGGTTATGTTAAAGTCGATATTTACAACCGTGCTTTTGAAAGCATGCTGGGTGGAATTTCTGAGGATTCAGCTCAATTGGGCACTTTAGTACTGGAAGGTAATAAAATTTTGTACAACTCTGATGTTTTTATGAGCAGCGGCAGCATAGAAGAGATGGAGCAAATAACTGCACAGTTTCAAGAAATGCCCAAAAGTGAAAAGAAGACGTTGCAATTGCGCTATAATGGCAATTTGTATTTATTTAGCGGGAATGTAAACGAGGTTACAGGCTGGACGATCATTCAGTTTATACCGGTTAATCATATTTTCGATACATTTGTCAATAATACGATGCACTATATATTGCTAGGCGCGCTGGCGCTGTTGGCTGCTTTTGCGCTTGCCTTCTTCTTTCACCGCTATTTTATTTTGCCTATGCTCAAACTCAGCAAGTCATTGAAAACCGTTGATACTCTGAACATTCCTCTCTCTATTCCAGACAGCAAAAGAGAAGATGAGGTCGGGCAGTTGATGAATAGTTTCAATGAAATGTTTGTTCGCTTGCGGGAAAGCAGAGAGTCGGAAATAGTATCTAGCGAACTGCAAAAAGTTGCTGAGTTAAAAATGCTCCAGTCACAAATCAATCCACATTTTCTCTATAATACGCTAAATGCCATTCATGCTATTTCGGAGTTGCATCGTCTGGAGGAAATTTCAATTATGACCAAGAGCCTATCGAGTATTTATCGATATAATATTAAGTTCAGTGATGAAGTTACAATTGGTAATGAGCTGGAGCAAATCGAAAATTATATAAAGATTCAGCAAATCCGTTTTTTCAATAAGTTCTCTGTGCAATATGATATCGATCACAAGGTGCTTCCTTATAAAATATTAAAATTTCTGATTCAACCGATTATTGAGAACTCTTTTTATCACGGACTGGAGCCAAAAGGTGGACAAGGCTTGTTAAAGCTGACCATTAAGCCGCACGGGCAAATGCTATATATTTCTGTATTCGATAACGGCGTTGGTATTCCATCACAGAAATTACAGGAACTAAAAGCGATATTCCATGCTAGCAAACCTGCATTGAATGGGGACAATAGTCATAATTTTGGCGTTCGAAACGTTCATGCCAGAATTCAATATTTTTATGGTGAAGCATGCAGAATGGAAGTTGAAAGCGCGGAGCAGCAAGGCACAACCATTTCTATATATATTCCTATAAGCAAGGAGATGAGCAATGATGAAGATTTTAATCGTTGATGACGAATATTTTGCACGGAAAGCAATTTTACAAATGGTCGCAGATTGGAGCTCCGACGCGAGCTTAATGGAAGCAGAAGATGGTGTTGCTGCTTTGGAACTAATCGAACAGCACACGCCTGACATTATTATTACTGATATTCGGATGCCTGGGCTTGATGGCATAGCTCTGGCTAAATTTGTACATGATAATCAAATTGGTGCAGCGGTCATTATTATTAGCGGCTTCGATGATTTCCACTACGCTCGTGAAGCGATACGGTACCGGGTCGAAAACTATTTGTTAAAGCCTGTTGATCGATCTGAATTATATCCACAGCTCAATGAGCTGAAGGACAAGTATTCAGCTGCCGAAAAAAAACAGCTCAATGCACTTATCGCCTGTTCTTTATTTGATGAAGACACTAAAAAAATAAATGAGGAGATTAGCACTTTGCTAAATCTCGACGAGGAGACAGATTATTCTCGTACGATTGTATTATGGCTTTCTCCTGAGCATCATGCCCTTGCAGTATCCTCACTGCGGGGATTTATTGGACCAAGATTCAAGCACGCTGCCGCTTTATCCGACAGACAGTCTCCCCATCTGCTCGCATTATGGCTATGCGGAAGAGAAAAGGATTTGCACTATGAGAGCATTCGCATTCTTTGTGATACAGTCAGTATGCAAATGCAGCAGGAGCTGAAATATAGTAAATATACTGTACATAGCGGAACCTCCTCCTTGCAAAAGGGCAGCAAGGATATTTATGAATCCTGCAAGGCTGCCAAGCTTGCCAGCTTGCAAGCCTTATTAAGTCATGAAATAAAAACGATTAATCATACAAGTATCCATACCTCCTACCTGTACGACGCTGCTTTTTTGAATGACTGGACGCAATCGTTTCAGCGCAAGCTAACCAACCTGCAAGAAGATGAAGCTATTGCTATGCTCGACAGCTGGTCTGAACAGTCTCTTGCCAAACAGTTTTCCGCCTATATGCAACAGGATTGGTTTGCTGCCACTGTACAAATAATGAACACAATCATCGGTCATACAAATAAAGAAGTTGAAGCATCGTTTATCGAACAACAAAGTTTGTTTGATTATTTTTCTGCCGAAGCACATCTTAATCAGTTGAAGGGCTGGACAAGGGGAATCTGCGGTCTGCTCAAAAAGAAAGAGGCAAAAACCGGGCTGATCGAAAACATTAAGCATGATGTCGAGCTTCATTTCGCAACGAAAATTACACTGGAGGAATTGGCAAAAAACAAATACTTTGTTGATCCCAGTTATTTAAGCCGGCAGTTCAAAAAAAAGAGTGGTGTCAGCTTTACAAGCTATTTGCTGTCTGTGCGTATGGAGAAGGCAAAAGATCTGCTTGAAAATGGGGAAGCACAATCGATTTCGGAGGCGGCAAGCCGTGTCGGTTTTAATGACGACTCCTACTTTATCCAAATGTACAAGAAGTATTATGGTGAGACTCCCGGAAAAACGATTCATTCAAAATAATCATTTTTCTCCTATTGATAGAGTCATATCTCTCCTATTAGCCCATTTTAATCTCTTGCTACAATGAACATGTACAACAAAGACGAGGAAACAGCGGCTGCATCCTTCTGCTTTATGCTGGAATAAGGTGCAAGCCATTTCTTCAGACATGCAGCTTAGTACGCCGTATTGCTGCAATAGCTGCGTGTCAAAGACAAACAAAAGGAGTTGGGCAAATGAAAAGGAGTTTGGTCAAGGGTGGTCTTGCTGCACTTCTAGGTTTGACATTGGTAGCATCAGCTTGCTCTAATGGAAAACCTGAAAACGTATCCAGTAATGGAGAAAAGGACGACAAGGGTGGAAAGGTGAAAATTGAGTATTTTCAGATGAAATCAGAAGCGGTTGATATCGTGAATGATTTGATCAAAAAGTTTGAATCCGAGAACCCTGGTATTGTAGTAGAGCAAAACAACGTACCTAATGCAGAGAGCGTTTGGTCCATGCGTGTATCAACAAACGATGCACCTGCAGTATTTACGCACTACCCGCATAACCCGGTATTTCAAAAAATGGCAATTGAAGGTCGTGTAGTTGATCTTTCTAGCGACGCATTACTGGATAATGTTCAACCCGCAATAGCTGATCTAAGCAAAATTGACGGCAAAAACTATATGGTTCCAATTGGACTTGCAACACTTGGCGTATATTATAACAAAGCCATCTTTGCCGAGCACAACTTGGAGGTTCCAACAACTTATGCTGAATTGCTTGAGGTTTCTGAAAAGCTGAAAGCAGCAGGCGTTACACCGATGTTGTTCCATGATAAAGATTTCAACGGTATCCGTCAGGAAGTTGTGTACAAAATGGGACAAACGATTCCTAACGTTGAGCAGTTTTTGGATGATGTTATGAACGGTAAGGCACATATTACAGATAACGCCGAAATGAAGCCATTCGCTGAGAAACTTCTAGCTATGAGAGATTTCGGACAGCAAGACAATATGGGCACCGGTTATGAGGATGCTCTTCGCGAGTTCTCCAACGGGAAAGCAGCTATGTGGTTTACAGGTATTTGGGCACTTAAAGAAATCAAGCTGAACAATCCTGATCTTCAAGTTGAATTATTCCCTCTTCCAACTGAAAAAGCAGAAGATCTTAAAACTCAAGTTTCTGTTGATACAGCAATCGGTCTGCCGGCAGGCGGAAAAAATGAAGCAGAAGCTCGTAAATTTATAGAGTTTATGTCTTCAAAGGCTTCTGTTGAGACTTACTTGGAGCAAGCTGGCTATCCATCAGGTATCAAAGATGTTGAAACAGGCGGAGCAGAAATCGCTTCTTTGAGCCAGTTAATCAAAGACGGTAAAGTTTATCCGACAATCGAACGCGTATGGCCGCCAGGATTGAATGCGGAAGTTGGTAAAGCAACACAAGAAATGTTTGTAACAAAAGATATTGATCAATATCTACAAACACTTGATTCTATTTTTTTCAACAAATTGAATCAATAATGTAATCCAATAGGGCGGGAAGACCTTAATTCATGAAAATATGTGAAGGGTGCTCCCGCCTTATTCTTTAACGGAGGTAGAATATGAACTTACGAGGATCAAAATCCGGCTTGGTTTTCTTCTTGCTTACCCTTCCTGCTGTCGTATTGTATGCAGTTTTTTTTCTAATCCCGCTATTTATCGGCGTCTACTACAGTATGACTAATTGGGACGGCTTCTCGTTGTCTTATGATATGGTCGGTTTGCAGAACTATATAAAGATCCTTCAGGATAAGCGCTTTATGAACGGACTGTCCTTCACTGCGCTTTACACAATAATTATTGTTATCGGCAAGCTTGGCGTTGCTCTTACATTGGCATTACTATTGAGCAGTTCCATTAAAATGCGTGGATTTTTCCGTTCCGTATACTTCTTCCCGGCTGTGCTTAGTATGATTACAGTCGGCATGATCTTTAACTATTTCTTCTACGCCCTGTTCCCGCCAATCGGTGAAGCACTCGGCATAGACTGGTTGTCTCGCAACATTCTGGGCAATAAGGATACTGCCATTTATGGTGTTGCGCTTACGAATATTTGGCAAGGCTTCGCAGTGCCTATGGTTATTTTTATAGCTGGACTTGCAAGTGTGCCAAAAGATTTGAATGAAGCAGCTGTTATTGATGGAGCCACGCCGTTGCAGCGTTTTTTCACTGTAACCGTTCCGTTCCTGATTCCAATGTTGACGGTTAACGTTGTATTGGCGATTAAAGGCGGCTTAACCGTGTTCGATTATATCGTTGCCATGACCAACGGTGGTCCGGCTAGCTCGACAGAATCTCTCGGCTTCCTGATTTATCAGCATGGTATGAACGAAATGAAATTTGGTTATGGTACAGCAGAAGCTATTTATGTGTTTATTTTGATTGCACTAATCTCCTTTATTCAAATCAAATTGCTTTCCCGTAAGGAGGTTGGTCAACAATGAAGAAAAACATACCGCTTCGCATAGCAAGCTATTTGTTTCTTAGCATCGGTACACTCTTTATTTTCTTTCCGATTGTGATTACATTTTTTGTAGCATTTAAATCAAGAGCTGAGACGAATAAAAGCTTCTTTGCTCCACCATCCAGCCTGTATCTGGACAATTTTACAACAGTAATTACAAAAGGCAACTTCGTTCAGACATTACAGAATTCATTTTTAATTACAGCAGTTTCTTTGCTGATTATGCTGTTTGTTATACCGATGGTTGCCTATGCCATCTCGCGAAATTGGAATAAAACATACTACAAATGGGTATATACAATCATTTTGCTTGGTATTTTTGTACCTTTCCAGGCTGTTATGTTGCCGATTTTCCGGCATATGAGCAATTTGCAAATGCTCAATCAAACCGGTCTAATTGTAATGTATGTTACTTTATCGTTCTCACAGGGTCTGTTTTTATCGGTCGGTTTTCTTAAAAATATTCCTTTTGAGCTGGACCAAGCTTCGAAAATTGACGGCTGCGGCGTATGGTTAACCTTTTCACGAATTATATATCCGCTTATGATGCCCATCATTGCCACTATTCTTATTCTAAACAGTCTATGGATCTGGAATGACTTCCAGCTGCCAATTATTATGCTGAACAGACATCCGGATATGTGGACGCTGCCGCTGTTTATTTATAACTTTAAATCCGAGGTCAGCTTTGACTTCAACCTTGCTTTTGCCGGCTTCGTACTATCGATGCTGCCAATTACGCTTCTTTATGCCTTTACCCAAAAATATATTATCGGCGGTTTGACAGAGGGCGCAGTGAAGTAAAATTTTTTAATCAATTTAATCAATTGGAGGCTTTTTTATGAAGCTGACTGTCATGACATTCAATTTGAGAGTAAATACGCCAATCGATGGATTGAATATTTGGCCGAATCGATCTGATCGTGTCATTGAAGCAATCAAGGATGCTGATCCGGATATTCTAGGTACACAGGAAGGCACGCTTGCCATGCTGAATGATCTGGATAAGGCCCTCCCCGGCTATAGCCGAATCGGGCGTGGACGTATGGACTCTGGACAAAATGAGACAGATGAATATTGTGCGATTTACTACAAAAACGATAAGTTTCAAGTAGCTGAACAAGGTCAGTTCTGGCTTTCAGAAACACCAGAGACTCCTGGCAGCATTAGCTGGGACAGCAGTTATCCGCGTATCTGCACATGGGGGCGTCTGACAAGCAAGCAGGAACCGGGTAAGCAGTTGCTTGCTAACAATACCCATTATGATCATTTGGGACAGCATGCCAGAGAGGAAAGCTCTCGTTTAATGTTGGAGCATATGGCTGCAAAAACAGCGGATACGAAGCTGCCTCTAATTCTTACCGGCGACTTTAATGTGCATCCAGACAATCAAGCGCTGATGATGCTTCAACATAATCTGCAGTCAGCCTATAATGTGATGGATAAGCCGCCAGGCCGTACCTTCCATGAATATATGGGCGGCTATGATGGCGAGCCGATCGATTATATCTTTACTTCAGCTAATGTCAAACTGAAATCCGCATATGTCGATACAAAACAGCGCAATCACGGCTATCCTTCTGATCACTATGCCGTTATTGCAAATATTGAAATATAAATGAATAACATCGATAAGTCGATTTTTTGCAGACAAAGGCACTTTGCCCATTGTTTCATTAAATCGGCTTTCTGTTCATAAGCGTTATTGTTTTAAGGAGGCAACACGAAATGCAACAATATAAAGGGTATATTTTTGATCTGGACGGTACAATTTATTTGGGAAAACAGGCGATCGCAGGCGCTGTAGAAACAGTTAATCAGCTCATCGCAGAAGGAAAAAAAACGGTTTTTCTTACGAATAAAACGATAGAATCGCGCAGCTATATTATGAAAAAGCTGCATGACTTAGGCATTCAGGCTGCTCCTGAGCAAATGATCAGCCCGGTAGTGACGACTTTAAAGGTGCTTGGCGAGCAATTTGCGGGAAAAAAGGTTTACGTAATTGGAGAGGCAATATTTAAAGAGGAGCTGGAAAAATCAGGTGTTTTATTTGCTGCTGCACCAGAAGAAACTGATGTGGTGATTTTGTCTTGGGATCGAGACTTCCATTACAATCATATTGATTTTGCTTATCAAGCCATTAAGAAAAATGACGCTATCGTTATGGCAACCAATCCTGACCGCACCTGCCCAATGCCTGGCGGAGATGTGCCGGACTGCGGCAGCATAATCGGAGCAGTCGAAGGAGCTACCGGCAAAAAAATTGATATGGTAATGGGCAAGCCCTCCAGGCATATGATCGGAACCGCCTTGTCTGTGCTTGGACTGGAAGCAAATGAATGTCTTATGATCGGAGACCGTTTGGAAACCGATATTTTTATGGGAAATCAATCCGGGGTCGATACAGCGCTTGTACTTAGTGGCACGGCAACCAAAGAAGAAGCGGCTGTCAGCCTACACAAGCCTTCTTATGTAATTGGTTCCGTACATGAACTCTTATGATTTCTGAATTCTAGATATATAGTCTAGATATATAAATGAAGGAAAGCACGAGCTCGGACAGGCTGCTCTCTGTCCGACTCGTGCTTTTTTAGTTATACGCTGTATGCTGCAAAAGATATGTTTGTGTTATTGACCAATCGATTGTATTGTCCATTGTTTTGCCGTTGAAGTGACAACGTTTGTCCTGCCAATGCGGTATATTCCGCTTGTACAATTATCCCCTCGGTCTCATCCATCTTGAAGGTTGGAGCATTAACTCGCATCGTTGCTGCGAATTGCTCTAGACTGTCAATCCCTCTGCTTTGAGCCGCCTTGTCGCTTACTGCCTCCATTGCTACAGCCTGGCTAGCCCCAGAGCTTATGACGCGCCAAGCCGCTTCTCTTAATTCCCGCTTATATGTCTGATGCAAATAGACTGCAACATATACTTGTCCGCATTTGCCGAATAAAGCCCGTTCATCTGCCAGCCACTCTCCTTTTGGCAAACACCCGACAATATATTGATGCTCGTCATCAGCGGTGATCGGATAAACCGACATAACCGCTCCCTTGTCCATAACAACTTGCTCAATATTGCTTTGATGGCGCCAATCCTCGGAATCCGCGCCGCCAAAATACATGCCCGGATGAAAGAAATAAGCTCGATTCGCCTCACCGTTTCCTGTTGCCGGCAATGTAATGTTCCAACGCTGCTGCTCATTGTCAAACTCTGTTGCGCGCTCCCACATGCCGCCCGCTGCATAGCTTTCTTCCATATATACGTAACTGTGCAATGCCTCGTAATTGGATGCTTCTGGTTTCGGAGGCACCTGTTGTTTAATCTCATATGGATATACTCTTCCGTTTAGCTCTGCTGTTGCTTGCTCTGGCGCTGCATAGTACAACAAGCCGGCAAATTCAATTCTTGGCACTGCTGTCGGGAAAGCAAAATCTCCATACTGCACATAATCAAATAGCACGTTTCCGTCTGCCGGCAAATCATGAGGCAGTCCGCGAGAATGAGCTCCAACCCATGCCCCCTGCCAATATAGTCTTGTCCGCTGCTGCCACAAATAATCGAGCATTTCGGATAAAGCTATCCGAATCTCCTTCTGCTCTGCCAATTCGTAGGCTGCTGTAAACGCCTGTACCCAATGCCAAAACCATGGCAAGCAGCCATATTCTGTCATACCGACTTGCTTGATGCGTGCAAGTGTGTCGCGCAAGCTTTGCAAGCCATCTGCCAAAAGCTGCTCATCAAAAAATAATTGCCCATAAATCAGCTTGCCTGCTGTATATTTGGCTTCGTGATGATGATAATGCTGCAAAGGCTGCTTATAAAAATCAGCCTCGTACAACGCTTGGAAGGCTTTTTGGAACTTAGCCTGCAATGACTCCGACAGCTTATCGCCATATCTCTCAAAAAAATAAACCATCAGCAGCCCCATTAACTCGGCAGGCAGCGGGTTAGCTTTTGCTTCGCTTGGCACAGGATTCAAATTAAGCGGCCAATGTCCTTTCAATTCCGTTGTCTTATCCTGTAACTCCAGTACATTGCCTAGTACAAGTTCTGCTCTTTCAATCGCTGTTCTCCTATCAAATGGAACCTCGCAAGTTTCATCATAACTTACCGCAATCATATAAACCGCATCATAAAAATTATTTCTTATATCATGATGATGCCACAATCCGCTCGGCAGTAATTCTGCATGCATCGCACGATTAGCCGAATAGACAGCAATTTCTCTCATTCTGTTAGTGTGCATATGTCTCACCTCATAATTTGTTTACTACCGTTGATTGTATCGGTAGCGGTCTTGTTTTGCAAGGCGAATCAAACTGCTTGCTGCAGCTAAATAAACAAAACGCAATTCACTTTCTTATGTCGAATTTTATTGACACAATGCAAAATAATAGATAGAATACAAATTAGTTTCCTTAATGCAACTTTTGTTCTCGAGGGAAAGATGATTTGTCGGATGAATTTATCATCGAATTTCAATCGAATTTCAATCGAATATCATTGCAACATTTGTAATTAGCAACGCAAATTAGGAGGATTGTCATCGTTATGTCCCATACAACGATACAACTAAGCGAAGGAGCGCCCCCTTGCACTTTACAGAAAAAGGAGCATAAAAGGGCACGCCGTTTTGTTATCGCAATTGCTTCTTTATTAGTGACGCTGACAGCAACTATTATTTTTGCCAGTTCAGTAGGCCCTGTTCCGATCCCCTTTCGACGGACAATCGCAATTATGCTTGATCAGTTGGGAACTACTCTCGCGATCCCCTTCTCAGAACGTGAGCAAATGGTTATTATGCAAATCAGATTGCCGCGCGTGCTAACAGGGGGGCTTGTTGGAGCCGCTCTCGGTATTTCTGGAGCTGCTATGCAGGGACTGTTCCGCAACCCACTCGTTGAGCCCGGATATGTCGGAGTTTCCAGCGGGGCGGCGGCAGGAGCGGTCTGTGCACTTTTTTTTGGCTGGGGCATATGGGGGGCTTGGGCAGTCCCTCTCTCCGCCTTTACCGGTGCAGTTATTGCTGTATTTCTCATTCTTGCTGTATGGCAAAGCAGCCGCATGAAATCTACTGCAACCTTGCTGCTGCTTGGGATAGGAATAAATGCTCTGCTGTCAGCGTTGATCAATATTATGGTCGCCAGCTCAGATACAGAGCAAGAACTGCGCAGTATTATCTTTTGGCTGCAAGGAGGGCTTGAAGCAAGAACCTGGGAGCATGTCCAGCTAATCGCGTTGCCTATAGTAATTGGAGCGCTGATCACGATGATGCATGGCAGAGATTTGAACATGATGCTGCTGGGTGATGAACAGGCAGCAAGCGCTGGGGTATCTGTAAAAAAAACACGCTATATCCTACTGCTGCTCGCCTCACTCATGACCGGCTCCGCCGTTGCAGTAAGCGGCATAATCGGCTTCGTAGGGCTTGTTGTACCGCATATGATCAGAATGCTGACTGGGCCGGATCATCGCTTTCTATTACCAGCAAGCGCAATCGGCGGAGCGATCTTTCTCATCCTTGCTGATGTCGTATCGCGAATTATCTTGCAACCTATTACGCTGCAAGTCGGCGTCGTATGCGCTTGTATTGGCGCACCGCTGTTTATCGCCTTAATTTTGCGTGCCAAGAATGGGGGAATCGCATCATGAGCATGATTCAAGTACGCAAGCTGCATGTAGATGCAGGTGGCAAACCAATCCTGCACAATATACAATTCCACGCTGAGCGCGGGCAGTTTATCGGCTTAATTGGGCCGAATGGAAGTGGGAAATCAACGCTGCTTCGTTCTTTGGCAGGCTTCATTCCGCGCAGAAGCGGTGATGTTGTATTACGCGGGAAACATTTATCCAAGTACCGTTCTCGCGAATTGGCTCGCTTAATCGGCTATGTTCCGCAAAATACAAACGTTGATTTCGCTTTTACCGCCCAGCATATTGTACTAATGGGAAGACATCCTTATAAATCCCGTTTTGATCGTGAAAATGAACAAGACTTCCTTATTTCTGAGCAAGCCATGCAAGCAACAGATACGCAGCATCTTGCAGACCAAATGATTACAGACTTGTCTGGCGGACAAAGGCAAATGATTTTTATCGCCAAGGCTCTGGCACAACAACCGCAAATATTGTTGCTGGATGAACCCATCTCTGCGCTTGATATCCGCTATCAGCTAAAAGTGCTGGAACTGGTTCATGAGCTTACCAAACGCGGCATAACCGCCATAGCAGCACTGCATGACCTGAATCTGGCAGCACGCTATTGCAACAAGCTTATCCTGCTGTGCAACGGAAAAATTCTACAACAAGGCAGCCCTGATAAAGTTATTAATCAGAATTCGATCCGCAAAGCCTATGAAGTAGAATCTCATATTTGCAAAGACCCGATAACACTCTCCCCCTCTATAACCGCCTATACCAAGCAGCCCCATCCAAAGCAGCTGGTTATACCAAAGAGCTTGTTAAAGGGGAATCTCTCCAACAAGGGCTAGTTTAAGTGCTGAATGTTGAGGAGACGGAGTGCTGAGTGTTAAGCGGGAAGTTTTAGACTAGAAAGTTTTAAATGAGAATTTTTAATTTGCGAGTTATAAAATATAGTTTATTAATTACGGGAGGCTCTTTTATTATGAAAACTGCACAAACAACTAAACAAGGAACTTCACAAATGAAACGGACAAAATCTGTTAAAGCTTTTGCCTTTATTCTGCTATGCCTTTCTATTGCATTGATAGGTGCATGCGGAAATAAAGAGCAAAACAAACAGATGGAACCTGAACAGGTTGAGCAAAAGCAGAACAATGGAAATCGTGAACCACAAGCTTCAAGTAACGAAAATAGTGAGACACAATCCCTGAACAACGAGGATAGCAAGACAGACAGCAACAATACAGAACCTGTATCTGAAGCAAGCTCGTTCCCGAAAACATTAGATGTACAGGGAGAGCAAGTAACGATAGAGAAAAAACCTGAGCGTGTTGCCGCTCTTTCTCTTGATGCGGCGGAAGCTGTGCTGGAATTAAGCGGAGCAAGTCAACTTGCAGCTATTCCGAAAAGCTCTACTAATTCCGCGCTAGCTTTTCAAGCTGAGGAGGCAGCCAAAGTGGAACATCAAATAGCTAGTGCTACATCGCTTGATCCGGAAGAGGTCATGTCCTTTAATTCTGATTTGCTGCTAATGACCAAAGTTCATACAGCGGAGCAAGATGCTGATCAATTGTTGATGCAAGCCGGCATACCGATTATCTCCCTGACAGCTTGGAACACCATGGAGAACTTATGGAATAACTATGAGCTAATTGGAAATGCAATCGGTGCAGAAGAGAAAGCAGCACAAGTTATTGAAGATATGAAAGCAAAAGCTGATCATGTGCAAATGAAAGTCGATGGTGCCAAAAAGCCTTCCGTTATGGTTATCTCTCCTCTTGGACCAGGTACAGGCCCATATTTTATCGGCTCATCCAATATTTCTTATGATATTGTAAAGCGTGCTGGAGCCGAGCATAGTGCAGACACATTGGGACTCACACGAGTAACCAAAGCATCCATTGAGCAAATTATTCAAGCGGACCCGGACAACATCATTCTTATCCAGTGGCAAGAAGGCGATACGAAGGATTTGGAGGAAGTGACCAACACGCCTGGCTGGGAAACATTGCAAGCCGTCAAAAATGATCGAATCAAGCTCATGACGGTAAAAGAGTTGTTCTACCCGAATCGCTACAACGCGGACAGCCTGGAAGAAATCGCAAAATGGCTGCATCCTGATCGTTATTAATAATCGCGGAAAGGAGCTCTCACATATGAAAGGCGTATTATTATTATCCTATGGAGCGTTGCGATCAATCGATGATTTGCCCGCCTTCTACACTCATATATTTCACGGACAAGCTGTGCCGGACAGTGTGCTGGAAGAAGCCTATCGAAGATTCCGCTACTATTATACGGCGGATCCGCTAGCGGCGATAACCGGACGACAGGCTCTTTTCTTGGAGAAACGACTGCTGCAAACCGCATCTGAACCAATCAAGGTGTATACTGCGATGAAACATACTCATCCTTTTATTCATGAAACCGTTGGTCAAATGATTCAGGATGGCATTACCGAAATAATAGCTTTCCCGACCTCGCCGCTTTTTTCGCGAACCGGAACGCTATACTATGAGCAACAAATTCGAAAAGCTTTGGAAATATCAGGCTGCAGCCTGCCCGTTCATTTGATATCACATTGGCATTTGCACGATGGATTAGTGTCCGCACTTGCCCTACGGTTGCAAACCGCTCTAAACTGGTTGTCGCAAGCTAATCGCCCGTATGCCGGCGTAGTCTTTACTGCGCACAGTCAACCCGGTCTTGCCCGTGCCAACCAGGAATTTATAGATTGCTTTGAACAATTGGCAGCCGCTGTCGCCAACAAACTGAAGCTAGTCAATTGGACAATAGCCTACCGCAGCGCAACCCCTGGTCAGAAATGGCTTGAGCCAGATGTCAAAACCGTTATGGAACAAATGTCTGAAGCTGGAAGCAAAGCTTGTGTTTTAAGCGAGCTGTTATCCGTCACGGAAAACATCGAAGCCCTATTCGATTGCCGAGTAGACTGCGCACAAAAGGCTTCCGAACTTGGAATAGAGTTTGCTGCAGCCGAATTTCTGAATGATGCTGATGATTTTATCGACGTGCTGGAGAATATCGTTTTAGAAAAATTGACTGAGGATGCAAATCTCTAGCGAGTAGGGATTACTAAATAAAGAACAATAAAATTAGCGGGATAGCTTGAAGATGCAGCCGTTGCATTTGCCGCTGCTGATCTTCAAACCATCCCGCTTTGTATATTTTTGTGTGAGCTTACGGTCGCCATAACGGCTAAATGGGCATAAAAGTAACCAAAGGCAGGCTAACGGTTGTGGCAGCGGCTTTTTTCTCATTTCAAGCTAATTTCAGCTCAATTTCCACAAATAGACTCTGTGGCAACTGTAAAATTTCAAAAAGTCACTTTTTAGTACGAATAGCCGCCACAGCAACCGTTACACCCTGTACACTGCAAGTCATGACCTGATCATCGCACCGTTGCTTACCAGGCTAAAATTGAAAATAAATAAAGCTTGTTCCCTCGCCGCTCGCCAAGTAATAGAGTATGACAGTTGCTAGGGCAGCATAAAAAGCTCCCTTGACAATCGCTGGCATCTTCCTTTGCCAAATCGATGCTATTTTGGAAAAATGCTTCACGATAAGGAATTCTATGATATGCAGCAAGTATAACTCTGCACAAAGCAGGAACAGATGTGTAAAATCCTCAGGTATTACGAATCTATCGATGCGTACCATTTTTTTAATAAGCATAATTGCCTCTGAGAAATTGCTTGCCCGGAAAAATACCCAACCAATTACGGTCATATGAAAAAAGATAAATACCGCCAAAACATGATAGAGCTTGCTCGCCAGCAATTTTTGAGCAGAAGCACCCAGTTTTCCCGTCAGCCCTTTATAAAAACGATGTCCAGCCGATAAAAAACCGTGATATACTCCCCAAATAACAAACGTCCAGGCAGCCCCATGCCATAAGCCGGATATCGCCATAGCCGCAATCAAATTGCAATAAACCCTCCAGTTCGCCACTCTCGATCCGCCAAGTGGAATAAAGATATAATCACGAATCCACTGCGACAACGTAATATGCCATCTGCGCCAAAACTCATTGGCATTGGAGCTTAAATACGGTGTTTTAAAGTTCAAATCGAGGTGCAAGCCAAGCAATAACCCGATACCTACCGCCATTTCGCTATACGCAGAGAAATCGAAATAGATTTGGAATGCAAATAAGTAAGATGCAAGCCATGCCTCAGTCCCGTTAATAGCGGCTGCCTGCTCATAGTAGCTATTTACATAAGGTGCAACATACTCCACAATAACAAGCTTTTTTAATAAACCCGATGTCAGGTAAGTAAGTCCAAGCTGAAGCCTGCGGCTTTCAAGGCGGATTTCCTTAATCCGATCCAATTGCGGCAAAAAATCGTTGCCACGCAAAATCGGTCCCGCAGCGGAATGGGCGAAAAAAGCGATAAACACCCAAAACTGCAACAATGAACGGCTTGGTTCAAATTTTTGCTTATACACATCAATTAAGTAAGCAATCAATTGAAACGAGTAAAATGAAATGCCTATCGGCAAAATCAGTGCACGATCCTCCAAAAAAGTTCCGCCAAAATCAAATTGAATTTGGAATAGACGCTCTATATTTCCTACTAGAAACATCGAGTATTTAAAGAAGCTGAGATTGCCTATAACAAGAGTTAGCCCGCCAATAAGCGCCAGCCTTTTGTAGCTTGTATGCAATCCTTTGGAGATAAAATATACTAGAGCTACAACAACCAAAAACAATACAAAGTAAGCAAAACCAGCATACGCATAAAATAGTGCATTTGCAACGGCAAGCAACCATATCCTGCCTTTTGGGAACAAGTAGTACAATAGAACAGAAAGAACTAGAAAGAACAAAAAAATAGGCGAGTTAAATAACATAGTTACTTGCTTCCCTCCTGCCATTTTTGCCAAATCAGTTGTGCCAGTTGTTGATTGCCCTCTTTTGTCAAATGAACATGGTCAGTAAACAGCTTGGCGTCAATTTCATTATGTAATTGCAGGAAGTCTGTTCCCGATGTTGCAAAATACTGCTCTACCCACTCCAGGTTTTCCTTATATCCCGGCTGGCTCATTTCTTTCTCCGACAGCTCGCTATTGCCCCCTGCCATAAATACAAGCAATCGCTTGTCCTGTTGATGCTCAATAATACGATTCATAAAATAAACGCCCCAGTTGCGCTCATCCTTTACAAACGGCGCGGGATTAAAGAAGTTTAGATAATCAGGGGTCTTCAACTTCTCTGGATCAACCTTTTTCTCATACCATGCCTTTGGATTTCCGAGCAAGTCGGTGCCCTTCTTCTCCAACTCCCAGTTACTTTCTACAATGGTACGATAACGATAAAGCGGCAACTGGTTCAATGCCTTCTCGACAAAAGCAAATTCCACGTAATCCCAACCCGATTTATGCTTGTAGTACCCTTTTTCCAGTTGCATTTTTACTTTACGATAGCTGCTATTATCCAACTCTCGCAAATCATCGCCTGTCCAAAACACAGCTCGCGGACCCTCTGATCGATCGATAAATGCAGAATACGTCAAACCGACCATCACATGATCTGTGCTTATATTCTTCTTGTCAAGCATTAATAGCAAGGTATACGCATCCCCCGCCTGCATGGATGGCAACGACAAATTAAAGACTGTCTGTTTGTGTGTTGGATCTGTTGTGCTTAATTCATTCAGATAGCGGTTGAGAGAATGCTCTGACGACTCATTCGTTCCCCATGTTACCGAGTTGCCAAGCAGTATTATGTACTCCTCCAACTTCTCCTTGCGAATCGTTCGTGCAATTTGATCCACAACAGCCTCGAGCGTGCGCTTATCCTTTTGAAAAACCTGATATTTAATCCGATGCTTATATACCGTATCCAACGTAACATACTGACTAACTGCATATTGCGCACCAACAAAAAAGAGCAATGCAAACAGTAGTGTTACTTTGCCTTTATGCTTGCGAAAGAATGTGAACATATCTCCTCCGTTAATAAAAAGTGTAATAAATTTACTATGGTCATTATACCAGCAACTTTTAAAAAACTATATTGAAATTATTCTTATTGAAAGGGAAATTTATCGTATAAACCGCCACGGATTTGATCTCCACGGAGCCATTTTGTACGTTTTATCGTATAAACCGCCACAGATTTGGGCTCCTTGGAGCTATTTTATACGTTTTATCGTATAAACCGCCACGGATTCCGGCTCCTTGAAGCTATTTTGTACGTTTTATCGTATAAACCGCCACAGGTTGGGGCTCCTTGGAGCCATCTTGTACGATTTATCGTATAAACAGCAATGCATTGTGTTGTATCATAAACTATAAAGCCAGGCTGACCACTGAACAAGGAAGTCAGCTACTGGCTTTTATTCACAATTGTTGAAGGCGTGATGAGGATGGGTACGTGGCTGATAACTCAACAGCTCATACACTCATACAGCAGATAACGCAGTAAATCACACAGTATATAACGCAACAGCTCACACAACTGATAATGCGTCAAAACTGTATTATAAACTATTCAAAATGATTGGAGCAGACAATGAGTATCAAAGAGAAAGAGTATCTTGTTCATGGGATAAACTATATTATTAGAACTGCCATTAGCAAGGATGCAGAACAATTATCTACAGTTCGTTTACAAATTGATGGTGAGACTGAAAATTTAGACAGAGAAAAAGGCGAGGCATTTATAGATACACTAGGATTCGAGCAGATTATCAAATCAGATACAGAAAATAAGAACAACCTATTCTTAGTTGCTGAAGCTCAAGGCAGAATAGTTGGTTTTTCAAGATGCGAAGGAAATTATTTGAAAAGGCTAGCCCATAAGGTTGAATTCGGAGTATGCGTGTTAAAAGATTATTGGGGCTGCAGCATTGGAAAAAACTTATTGAAAGAATCAATTCTTTGGGCTGATTCCAACGATATAAAGAAAATTACTTTAAATGTATTAGAAACGAATGAAAAGGCCATAAAGCTTTATGAGAAGTTAGGTTTTGAAAAAGAAGGCATATTAAAAAAAGATAAACTTCTTTCAGACGGCAAATACTATAACACCATTATTATGGGACGCATTCAAGAATGACTTGAAAACTGATAATCTAAATGTAATGTAAATGACAAGCTGATTATGGTGCAATCGGCTTGTCATTTTTCCTGTAGTTTAACATGAGTATCCAAATAGTATATAGATTATGTTTTTTTAATTTTTAGAACTTTCTTTTTTTCAAATTGCTGTTTAAATTTTGTTTAAGAGTAATGAAAATTTGTAAAAAGGAAAGTATACTATTAATTGCTGGCTTGAGTTATTGTCCGATTCAGTTGCTTATATTGTTGTTTGATTCAGTTGCTTATATTGAATTGTATTTTATTACCAGATACCTGGTATTATGTCATCTGTGAGAAATGAGGCATTTAAATTGTCTACATACATGCAACCTATTTTTACTGCTTCTTTAGTTTTTGGCGGTTTAGCCTTCCTTTTATTTGTTCCCTGGCTAATCTATACATATCGCAAGTTCGGGTATCTTTCTGTGTCCACTACACTGGTCGTTTTTTCTTTTATTTTTTACTTTTTATCGGCGCTTTTTCTTGTTTTGCTGCCACTGCCCAGTACTCGTGATACTTGTTCCTTACAGCCGCCAGGAATGCAGTATTATTCTTTAGTTCCGTTTCAGTTTGTAAAGGACACATTAAGAAATAGCGGAATTGTGTTATCACAACCGGCCACATATATTTATGCATTGAAGCAGCCTGCTTTTCAGCAAGCCTTTTTCAACTTTTTATTGTTACTCCCGTTCGGGGTATATCTAAGATACTTTTTTCAAAAGAAAAAGCTTTGGCCTCGTGCATTGTTGCTTACTTTCTGTCTGACATTATTTTATGAGATTACGCAGGTAACCGGTATTTATGGCATTTATAATTGTCCATATCGTATCTTTGACGTCGATGATTTGATGTTGAATACAGCGGGTGGAGTTTTCGGATTTTTTGCTGCCCCTGTCATTCTTGCACTTTTCCCATCAAGATCAAAGGTTAGTGCTAAAGCTGAACAGTTGTTCAAGCAAGATGAAGTTAAGCCAATGGCTATCCTGCTTGCTTTGCTGGTAGACTATATTGTTTTACAAATATTAGCGACCGGCTCATTGTTATTCGTACCAAACGAGGGTTCAGCAAACTTTATTACAAAAAGCACACTTATTTTATTTATCTTCTGCATTGTTCCAGCTTTGTGGAACGGTCAAACACTCGGAACAAAGCTGCTCAAATTCCGATATGATAGTAAAATTAGTAATGCCGAAACGTTCAAACGGCTATTGAAGCGAACACTCGCCTTGTACAGCTTATATGTGGTGCCTGTTGTGCTTCAATTAATAACCAAACTTGAGTTCAGCATAAATTCGCCATACTACTCCTTAACTGTTTGGAGTTCTCTGATTATTTTTTTAGCGTATTGCTTGGCATTTATAATACTGCTCGTTCACATTATTATAGTGTTTGCCAGCAAGGGACAGCGCAGGTTCTTCTTTGATGAAGCTGCTGATTTGACAGCGACGAGACTAATGCCTGATCGCTAGTCATATGGGGAGGAAAGTGCGAGCCTGGCACTCATCTTTGCATCACTTTGTACGATTTTTCGTACAAAGTGATGCAATTTCGAGCTATGGCGTGACCGTTTGTACGATTTTTCGTACAAACACCGATCGTCAGCAGGGCTTTCCGCTCCATGCGATTCGCATATGGTCTCCTCTCATCATCTAGCAAAACAAAGAAGCATAGCGCATGTCGCACACGAGACAGATAACTGTAACGGTGAGTGCAACTTACACTATGCTTCTTCATTAGTTCCATATTCTAAATCAGCTCATCTACTATCCAACTCAGCTCATTATGAGCTTCCTTATGTTTGCTATAAAATCTGTTCGTATATTTGTCCTTGTGTCTCTTACTATTCTCCCCAAACCTCTTTGGCGATATCACGGATAAAGGAAAGCTTTTTCCATTGCTCTGCTTCGGTCAGTATATTGCCTTCTTCTGTAGAAGCGAATCCGCATTGCGGGCTGAGGCACAAACGATCAAGCTCTGCATATTGAGCAGCTTCATGAATACGATCGATAATATATTGCTTATCCTCCAACTCACCTGTCTTCGAGGAAACCAGACCAAGTACAATGTATTTGTCTTTCAACCCTTTAATGACTTCGAGACTGCCAGAGCGATCTGTATCAAATTCCAAGTAGAAGGCATCGTAGCTCTTTTGGCTAAAGTAAGCATCTGCAATTGAATCGTATCCACCTTCTGCCAAGTAGGTTGATTTGAAGTTACCGCGGCATACATGTGTTGTTATCACCAGATCCTCCGGCAGATCACGAAGAGCACGCTCATTGATTGCAACGTTACGCGCCAGCAGTTCTTCCAAGCTTCCTCCGCCTTGCAAAATACGCTCCTGGTTTTTTGGATCGCACAGTACGCCCCATGTCGTATCATCAAGCTGTATACTTCTGCATCCACCTGCATATAAAGCAAGAATCGCTTCACGATAGGCTGTGCTTATATCATCTGCCAGTTCCTCCATCGAAGAATATACTTGCAGTGTGCTGTTCAAATTATCGCCGACTCTTACTAGTTCCAACAACATCTGAGCTGGTGCAGGGATTGCCTGACGAGCAATAACGTCATCTCCTGCTGCTGCCTTCAAAAATGCGAAGTGCTCCAAAAACGGATGCACATTTGTAAAACGAATCTTTCCGGATAAACGCGCTGTCTCAGCTCTTGTTGTTACACCTTTAAATACATAGCCGCTTTCAAGCTGAATTTTTTCAACGCCTTCAAATCCCCACATAAAGTCCAAATGCCACCAAGAGCGTCTAAACTCCCCATCCGTTACTGCCTTCAATCCAACCTGTTTTTGCTTGGCAATCAGCTTAATGATCTCTACATCTTCCACTGCTCGAAGTTCTGCGTCTGTAATTTCTTTATTAGCATGTTTCTCTCTTGCCGTCTTCAAACTTTCAGGACGTAAAAAACTGCCCACAATATCATGACGAAACGGTGTAACTGTTCTTGGATTAATTGTTTTTGCTTCTGACATAGCTGATCTCTCCTTTATATCTGCACTGCGCCGCTCTCGCTGCCAGGTTCGTTCATGTTTTCTGTTACTAAAACCTTATCATGTACAGTAGGTTATAGCGTATGTCCAAAATGTTATATCCAGTTATAGCTTTATGTTATATCACTGTATCACTCTTCGTAATCATTTATAATGTTGATCCAATATTGGCTTCATCGTAAATAAATAATTTTTATAAAACCTCTTCATAAACAACCACCTCTAAATTCTAGATTACTGTACCGCAACAAATTCAAAACAAATTCAAATAACAGATGAAGTCATTGAACCTATTACTGAGGCTGAATTCAAACAAACTGCTGCAACTAATTATGCTATACTTACTTTACAAGAATTGTTTTGAGAAGTGAGTGATATCAGCATGGACAAGCAACTTAAATTTGTATCTTGGAACGTAAATGGTTTGCGAGCTTGTGTGAAAAAGGGATTTATGGACTACTTTCATTCTGTCGATGCCGACTTTTTTTGTATTCAGGAATCGAAGCTGCAAGAAGGTCAAATTGATTTAGAGCTTGGTGAGCAATATCTTCAGTTTTGGAATTACGCAGAAAAAAAGGGCTACTCGGGAACGGCTATTTTTACAAAAATGAAGCCTTTGTCCGTTTGGTATGGACTTGAGGAAAGTGCTGAGGATGAAGGACGTATTATTACGCTTGAATACGATTCTTTTTACTTGATAACCGTGTATACCCCCAATGCCAGACGTGATTTGTCTCGACTGGAGCTGCGCCTTGAATGGGAGGATCGTTTTCTCAAATATGTACAGCTTTTGCATGAGAAAAAACCGGTAATTATTTGTGGCGACTTGAACGTTGCCCATCAAGAGATTGATATTAAAAATGCAAAATCCAACATTGGCAATTCCGGCTTTACGTATGAGGAGCGGGCTTGTATGACCAGATTGCAGGAGAATGGTTTTATCGATACTTTCCGTTATCTGCATCCTGACCAGGCGGAGGTTTATACTTGGTGGTCTTATATGGCGAAGGTGAGAGACCGCAATATCGGTTGGAGAATTGATTATTTTCTTGCTTCTGATCAACTGCTTCCGCAAATAACGACTAGCAAAGCAGATACAGCCATTATGGGCAGCGACCATTGTCCTATCATACTAGAGATGAAATATAACGATTAGTTTTAACGAATCTTAATCCAAACAGTCATTATCCCCTTATAAATAAAGCATTAGTATAAAATTATAATAAAGGGTGTATCAGCAATCTTGCACAGACTGCCAACACACCCTTAATTAGAATTCGATGACTGAAGTATGCTTATTTTTGGACCATATTCAGCAACATATGCGCTAACGCATGCTGTTGATCCTTATCACCAGATCTCCACAACTCCATTAAAACCTGCTCTTCACGGTTTTGTGGTTCTTCATGGTTTGCCAAATAATTGGCAACATATTCCGTTGCTTTTGCAAGACTTTCTTCGCTAAGCCCCATCTTTTCGCCAAACTCAACCTTGTTGGAAAGGAATTGTTTGAAGTGAGAAAAATTTTCTAGAATCTGCTCTTTTTGATCGTGGCCTAGTTGTGATAATTCCTGTTCAACAGAATTTTGGATGTCCATTTTCACTACTCCTTTTGTCATTTTCGATTCCAATGAATAGTATGTTGATTTACTCTTTGCTTTATTCTTCTGTAACATAAATGTCAATTATTGATATATTAAAGACAGTAAAGGACGGTCGATTTCGAATGCGTGATCTATTCGATTTCTATATGAAGCAAGTTCATGATCTGTTTACAGGCTGGGATTTTGCCGCAATTGAAAAAGCAGGGCGCATTCAAGAGCAATGCTTGCCCTGGTCTTATGGCAGCATTGTCATTACGCATGCCCGTCAAGCCAATGCGATGCTTGATATGGGGACAGGCGGAGGTGAGTTTCTGGCATCACTACAACCTTTTTTCCCAGCTTATGTAGCTGCAACAGAAGGATATAAGCCCAATATTCCTGTCGCCAATTCATTATTGAATCCTCTGGGCATTACGGTATTGCCAGTATATAACGATGATGATCTGCCTTATGAGAACGATAGCTTTGATCTCATTATTAATCGTCATGAATCTTATTCTGCCTCTGAAGTACGCAGATTATTGAAGGAAGATGGCTTTTTTCTAACGCAGCAATGCGGCGGCAATGATTGCCAGGAAATTAATAATCAGTTAGGTGTACCGTGCAACGATGAATTTTCCCATTGGAATTTAAATTATGCAATCAAAGAATTAGAAGCTAACGGTTTTGAAATTCTTGAATCCAAAATAGCCTTTCCAAAGCAACGCTTTTATGATATTGGAGCACTACTATTTTATCTAAATGCTATTCCTTGGCAAGTCGTTGATTTCGACAGTGCTGTTTATAAGGAACAGCTTTTCGGTATTCACCAGTCCATTGTCAAAAATGGTTTTTTTCGAGACGACCCAAAGTCGTTTTCTAATTAAAGCAAAAGCAGTGTAGACACTTAAACCAAAGCTGTCTGCACTGCTCTGTCCTTCTCTTCCTGTTCTAACTTTTTCATCTAAATTGAATATCAACAATTAAATTCAGCCTATTTTGAATTCAGTCTATTTTGAACTTTTTTATTTTTTCCATAAGCGTCTGCACCATCTCAGCTAATGAAACGGAAGCTTCAGTAATCTCCTGCATAGATGCCAATTGTTCTTCCGTAGCCGCCGCCGCTCCTTCGGCACGTCCAGCCGATTCGTTTGCCATTTCCACCAGTTCTTCGGAGGCTGCTCTAATCTGTTGCACACCAGCATTTAATTGTTCAGCTGAAACAGATATTTCAGATATCTGATTGCCTGCCTCAAACATATTTTTCTTTACTTCTTTAAAAATATTAGCACTTTCTATAATATAAAGCTCTCCGTCACGTACTTCTTTGGAGCCGAGCAATAGCTTGCCGGCAACATTCTCAGATTCCTCCTGAATCTGTCGCACAATATGAGCGATTTCTCCTGCAGCCTTTTTTGTTTGATCAGCTAGTTTGCGTACTTCTGTTGCAACTACAGCAAAACCTTTACCATGTACCCCCGCCCGGGCAGCTTCTATATTGGCATTTAGCGCTAACATATTCGTTTGACTGCTTATCCGCGATATAATGCCAGCAATACCGTTGATCGCCTGTGATTGTTCATTCAAATGCTCAAATGCTAATTCTGCATCCTCCACTGTCTTTCTGACTACCCCAATTTTTTGTTTGGCAGTAAGCATTCGTGAATTCCCATGTTCTGTGCTTTCCCTTACCTTATGCACAAATTCAGATACCGTTTCCGAAGAAGCCGCGATCCGTTCAATCCCAATCGACATTTCTTTAATTGAATCCACTGTCTCGGTTACATACTGCTTTTCACGTTCTGATCCGTACGCCGATTTTTCTGCAATTGTTGCAATGGAACCTGCGGCTTGAGCTGTTTGATCGGCACTGGCCGATAATTGTTCCGAGGTTGCTCCGACTGCCACAATCAGCTCAGACATCCGATGCAGTACAAAACGAATCTGCTCCGTCATTGAATTGATGTTCTTGGCCAATTTGCCAAGTTCATCTTTTCTTTTCACAGGCATAATAACAGTAAAATCTTTTTCTGCCAAGCGCTCTACGATGCCGCTTATATGGTGAAGCTTCTTAATAATAAGCAAGCGAACAAGAAGGATGGATAACACTGCCATCATTAATAAAGCTATTGCCGTAGCAGACCAAATACTGACTTGATGCTTATTATAACTTTGTAAAATCTTATTTTCAGGAATAAGGGTCTCCACATAGAGCCTCTGACTGCTCCCCTCAATAGTTACGGGTGCAAGAATGGTATAAACTTGCTCTACAGAACCATCCAACATTTTATGCTGCACATATCCGCTTATTGCTCTTTTGTCAGAAGCATGAGTACGGTCATACATTTTCCGTTTATCCGGCGTATCCCCATAAAAGTCCATCATTCTTTCCGGCTGCATAGAACTTGCCAAATAATATCCGCCATTCGACAATACAGAGGCATACCCATCCTCCGGATTATTATTCAAAGTAAGATTTTGGAACGTCTCAAGGGGAATTTCAATGCCAATCACGCCTAAAAATAATCCACTGTCATCTGCAACCGGCATTATTATCGATAGCATTTGAACAAGTTTTCCCTTCAAGCTGTAACTATACGGCTCTGGAACAATGGTTAACAACTGCTTTTGAGCTAGAAAGTAATAATCGCCCTTTTCATGTATCTCTTGACCAGCAAAAGATCCTTTCATAAAGGAATCATCTTTGCGCACAGTATAGGAAACTATTTTCCCATTATGTATGCGCGATTCTGCACTGTTGGCAAATATAGCATCCTCTCCTGCAAATGCCTCCTTTTCCCAAATCGAAAAGACCCCATAGATATCTTTTTGTCTATCCATCAGTTTTTTTACAGAGGCATCCAGTCGCTCGCCAGCTTTTGCATCACTTATCCTTGCCTGTAGCAATATTTCTTTGAGCAGCCCAGCCTCATCTGTGTACTGAAGCAGCTTGCGGTTCAACTGACTGGAGAATTGTTCTGCTGCAAGCTCAGCATCGCCTTCCCCCTTCTGTTTGGCAAGACCTCTCAGTTCCGATAAATTAAATAACATCAAGCCGGTTAAAACGCATAACAGCACGGCAACCATAGCTGATGTTATTTTGGTCGTTAAAGAAATTTTAGTTTTCATGAAATACCCTCCGCTAGTTTATTCCGGCTATTGCTAACACAATATGTTATGATCCGAAAGAACTATCCGTAAGGGCTTGTAATCAGTGTAAACAGACTATATTTCCATTAATCTCATATTAATGCCTATTGTTCATGATGCGCTTCCATTGTTTTCGCATATTCGGAAGGAGCCATCCCTTCCATTTGCTTGAATTGTCTGGAGAAATAATGAATACTATTGTATCCAAGTAAGTTGGATATTTCCGATAAATTATAGGCTTCCTCCCTGATCAGCTTTTTTGCCCGCTCTATTTTCAAACGATTGCTATATGCCATCACACCCAAACCAGTAGCACGCTTAAACATAATATTGAGCTGTGTTTTGCCAATATTCATTTGCGTACAGATTTGATCAAGCGTCAGCTTCTCACTAAGATGCTGCTCCAAATAATGAATAACTCGCCTAACCAAATGCTCCGTTTGATTCTCCTTCGTTGTTGGTATTAATGAAATTTGACCGCGATCAAGCTCGGCATTGCGAATCATCGTTAACAATAATTCAATCAAATACACTTTGAATAGCTGCTCTGAGCCATATTCAGCTTGCTCGTTTCTGCAAAGCGGTGCTGTATTCATATGGAAGGCTCGTTTCCCTTCACGCATCAGCTTCGCGAGAATCGCTTGCTCCCTATTGGTCAAATTAAACAGCTTATGTCGATCAAAATAGTTCATATCCTCACTATCACAATGGAAAGTTACGATAAATAAATTGGGCGCCTTCGTTGCAGTGCTTTCCAGACAATGATACTCATTCGGGCTATGGATCAAAATATTCCCCTGATTCAAGTGATAATAGCCTGATCCGGTATTAGCGTTAACTTCGCCCTTATCAACATAAACAATCTCCCAAAAATCATGGCTTTCTCCTACATATTTTTTCCGATTGGAATGTTCAAAATAATAACATGTATATATATCAGTAATCATCAGATTATCTGTAAGTTTATAGGGTGTAAACACCATTCTATTCCCCCTCCTTTCTAAAGTATAAATTATCCGGTCAATAATGCAACACAAAGTGCAAATTAAGCAAAATAATAGATAAAGCTTTCTAGTCTATAAATCGCTAGAATAGATTTATAATCATTCCAGCTGTATGCTGTATGAAGGAGGCTTTATCATGGAGATTGGAGTTATTCATCCCCTATCTAACGAAACACTAGCTGAAGATAATATGTTCCAAAAGGTGCAAAACCTTGGCTTTAATGTATGCCAGCTAAACTCTTGGGACTCAAGCCTTTGCACAAAAGAAATAGCAGAGCGTGTAAAAAAAGATTCTGCTGCATCAGGCGTTCGTGTATGTGCTGTATGGGCAGGCGTACCAGGACCTGCAAAATGGAATTTTACTGAAGGACCGCTTACTCTCGGACTTGTTCCTGAGCAATACCGTGCTGATCGCATTGCCGCTCTTAAAGGTTGGGCTGATTTTGCAGAATGGATCGGTTCACCAGCAATTATTACACACTGCGGATTTATTCCTGAAAATATGACAGATCCAGAATACCCGATTGTAGTCGAAGCAATTCGTGAAGTTGCTGAATATTGCAATAACAAAGGAATCGGCTTCTGGTTCGAAACTGGACAAGAAACACCTATCGTGCTTTTGCGTACTATCCAGCGTTTGGGCTTGCCGAATCTCGGCATCAACCTTGACCCTGCCAATCTGATTCTTTATGGAAAAGCAAACCCAATCGATGCGCTTGATACTATCGGCAAATATGTAACCAATATTCACGTTAAAGATGGCAATTACCCAACTGATGGCGATAGCCTTGGCGAAGAGGTTCGTCCAGGTCTGGGAAAAGTTGATTTCCCTAACTTTGTCCACAAGCTGCAAAGCATCGGTTATAAAGGTGAATATATTATCGAGCGTGAAATTTCAGGACCTGAGCAAATTGCTGATATTCAGCAAACAACTGCTGACCTAAACGTCTGGATGCAAGGCTAATTTATATCAAAAAGGTTGACCAGAAAGTCACTGTAACATGTACAATGACAATCTGATCAACCTTTTTTGTTTGAAGTCATTATTGCACCCTGATCAAATTGATAACGTTCGATTGCGGTATTCGGTTGGCGTGATGCCGACTTGAGCTTTAAAAACACGGATAAAGGTAGAACGGTTGCCGTAGCCTGCTGCCTGAGCGACATCTTGTATTTTCAAATTATGATCGTCGAGCAATTCCTTTGCTTTCGTGATTCTCACTTGACTGACATATTGCAGAAACGTTTTGTTCGTTTCCTTCTTCAACAGCTGGCCAAAATAAGATGGATTCATATGAAAACGCTCTGCGATGCTCTCCAGGCTTAAATCCTGATCACCATAGCACTCCTCTATATAAGCTATCACCGCTTGGATTTGTGACGATTTTGCCTTATTCATTTGCGAGGACAGCACATCAATTAGTTCACCACAGCATGCAGTAAGCAGTTGCTCCAGTTCAGCGGCAGTAATATTATAATCCGATGCGCCAATTGCATAGCGCTTTTGCGGAATAATGGCATTCCTGTTCAAGCTAAGCTCATAGATCATCGTTTCCAGCTCCATAAAAATCGAGTTGTAATAATAATAAATGCGATTCAGATGTCCCTCCGCATATGCTCGCTGTCCAATCTGCTCTGCAAACCGCTTAATCGCGGCAAAGGTTTCTGATTTTTGATGCAAGCGAATATGCTGAATAATCTCGTCCTTTGCTTTTAGCCAATCTTCCTCACGCCAATCCGTAGTGCTGTCATCCAGCTGCAATTCCTTATAAGCAATCAGCGTGCCGCTGCCTCGGATAATCCGATATTTCAGCGCTGTTTGCGACTCGCGATATGAAGCTGGAATTTGCTGGACCGCTCCATATCTGCGCCCTGCACCAATCGTCCAATTATGTTTCAAATACAACTGCAAGCGCTGAATTGCCAACTCAAGCAGCTCTTGAAAAGCTTCCTCATCAGGGTAACCGTCTCCGCCGCTCAGCAGCAAGGCAAAGGACAGCTCATCCAAATAAACTGCTTCGAACTGATACCCGTCATAAGCTATCGTTTCCTCAGCAATATTGACCGCTGCAAATATAAGCAACCCTTTATCCCGTTCATTCCAATCAACCACATCATCGCAGCGGCAGCTGATGACTTGAAAAACTGCAGCGGAACGATCAATTTTGAGCGGGGTATAGTGTTGATTAGGCCATTTGTTCCCTTTTAATATATCAAGCAAGCTTTTATTTTTAATGACATCATAGTTCTCCTGCATCACTTTGCTATACTGCTCTGTATAATCCATCATGCGATGAAATGCATATTGCAGTTCATCCACCTGCTTTACTTCCTCTGCTTCCAAAGGCAGCTGTCCCTTTAACCGATGCAGCATGGCATGAAATGGACGATAGAATCGCTTTGTCATATACATAGACACGAATAGCCCAAATATAATGACTACAAGCGTCAGCAAAATCGTGGCGTTCGTGAGAAACTGCATTGGCGCAAACAGCCATCTTTTGGGCACCGCTATTTGATAGCTCCAGCCATTGTATTTCGATAGCGTATGCGAAACAAAATATTCATCCTGTGGGCTTGGTGCAGTCAAATAGCTGTCAATATCGATGTCCTTCGCATGTGCATAAATCAATTTTTCCTGTTCATCCGCAATAATAATACCGAGCGGATACTCGCTGTTCAAATGATTGAACAAACTGTTCAATCGGTCCAGCCGGATATTAATAAGCAGCAAGGCATCGTTTCGCATACCGTCGTTGGTCATTAGTCTATAGAAGCTGAACACTTCTTGCTCTGCCGGATAACCGCTTATATAATTGGTTTCCGTCAACCGTTTGCCCATCCAGCCGCTGCTGGGTCTATCCTCTGTTATTAAATCCGCCAGCAGAGCCTGATCCTCATACTCCTTGACTGGTTTGGACAATTTACTCATTACCGCTTGCCCTGCCCCAGGAACATACAAAGTAAGCGCAATCATATTACCGTGAATATTTTCCTCACCCGCCAGCTTCCCGTACATTTTTTTCAAAGCAAACTGGTACTCCTCTTCTGATGCGAACAATCCGTTATTCGCCAAAAACACAAACTGTTTTACATCCGGGTCTTCCAGCACTTTAATAGACGAGCGATCAATTTCCTTGAGCAGTGTATCCAACTGATTTTCTATCTGAGATAATAAGGATGCATTAATATTAGTAATTTGAGAACGTAAATTATTCGAAAAGGCAAAATAAAGCGGCACAATCAGCAATGCGATTACAAGCAATACCACAATGGCAAAATAAACGGGCAGTCTGCTGCGAATAAAGGACTCATAAAACCACTGTTGAAATCGAACCATCTGCTTCCCCCGCTTCATTTGGTATTAAATCGTTCAGCTTTAATCGCTTCACTCACAGCCTTCATCGCTGCTTTGCCGCCGGAGCTTTCCCACTTTTCTACAAATTCTGCGAAGCCGTCTTCAATATCCAGTTGTCCTCGAATCATTTTATTGAAATACTCGTCATACAACTGATCCGAATTTGCTTTAAAAGCGATCCACTCCGGTATGGCAATATAGTATGCGGCAGGATAAATCAAATACTGCGAAGCACGCTCTAAATTTGCCTTCACTTTTTTTGAAAACTCAGCATTGGTTTGGTCACGCAGCAGCAAATAAGGCTCCTCTGTCATTCTTGACCAGCTAACAATCCCCCAATTCAACTCATGCGGTGCGCCAGCAGTTGCAGAACGAAAACCGATATCCTTGCTTCTCTCTTCCATATTAAGCCCAATATTCCCGTTATCCTCCACCTTGTAGTGGGTTTCTTCGATTCCGTACAGCGTTAATTGCTGACCTTCATCCGATAACAAATAATTAAGCAGTTCAGCAGCAGCACGCGGATTTTTCGCTTTATCCGTTATAACGGTATAGCCCCAATATCCCGAACCAACACTATAGCCTCTTTTTCCCGCAGGACCAGCAGGGGCAGCCATAACAGCCAATGAAGCCTTGGGAGCATTTCGTCTTAGCTGCTCCTCTTTTTTTACCAGCTCCTCAAAATTCACATTGTCAATAATAACTCCCGTGCGCCCTTCTATAAATCGCGGTCTGATTTGTACATTAGAGCTTGCAGACAATGTATCAAGATGAATGAGCTTCTTTTCATATAAACCTTTCACATAATACAAAGCCTCTTTCACTTCTGGCTGAACAGCCCAAAACTCAAATTCATCACCTTTTTGCAGAAAGCCGCTGCTGCGCGCATCTACCGGAATTCCCCAAGCTCCCATTAACTGCTTAACGATAGACGTTAGCCCATCTGATATAAGTCCATATGTATCGTCCAATTGATTGCCGTCCGGATCATTATTTTTGAAAGCCAGCAATACCTGCTCCAACTCCTCTAAAGTCTCAGGCAGCTTCAACTGCAACGCATCGAGCCAATCCTCCCTAATAATAAGTACATGCTGCCCCGGACTATCGGGCGGCAGCTCGTCCTGAATAGGCAAACCATAAAAATAACCATCAATCTTCATACTGCTTATTCTGTCGTTTAGCAACGCTTTTTGCAAAAAAGGAAGCCCGTCGGTCAGCTCATCTGTAAACGGCAATATTTTCCCATCACGCACCCATTTATTAAAACGCCCCTGATTATCGCTATCCACAATGGTAATAATATCGGGATAATCTCCGGCAGCAATCAGCACATCCATCTGCGAATCATCCCAAACTCCCGTTTGGATTTCAATACGCTGCTTAACTGCATCTTCAATATACCCTAGCACTCTATCATTATTTGACTGATAGTCCTGCCTGTCAAAACTGTAAATACTCAGCTGTCCATATTGCGAACGATCCGTTGAGGCTGTATCGGCTCCGCATGCAACAAGCATCATTGCCCCGGCAATTCCAGCAACGGCAAATCTGATTCGGTTCCATGCTTTCTTTCCCATTTCCTGAACTGCCCCCTTTGTGATATGGCCTGCTGATCCCGCAATATGGTTGAACACAAGTATGCTTATATCAAGGATAAGTTAAAAACTTATCCTTAATATTTTTTGAACGAAAAAGCAAGTGTGCGGTCTTGCCAGACCACACACTTACTATTTGATTACTTGCTGGCTTTGATCGTTTCGCTCATCGCTTGCATCGCCTGTTCTCCTCCGGCACTCTTCCATGTTTTGACGAAATCATCAAACCCTTTATCAATATCTACTTTTCCTTGCACGGCTTGAATGAAAAACTCATTCTGCAATGTTTTACCAGTACCCATAAATTGCGACCACTCTGTATTGATCGCATTGTAAGAGGCTGGCTCAATCAAATATTTATTTACATTCTCAAGACTGCTTCTTACAATTTCTCCATACTCCGGTACAGTTCCTTCTGATGCCTTCATATAAAATTCACTAACCATTGGCGACCAGCGAACGATCCCCCAGTTCAACTCATGGAATTGTCCCGATGTATTCTCATTAAAGCCCGGGTCCTTCTTCTTTTCATCCATATTCCACTCCAGCTTGCCGTCTTTCATCGTATAATGAGTTCCTTCAATTCCGACTGTGCTTAGCTTTGTTCCTTCCTCAGAGATAAGGAAGTCAAGCAGTTCTGCCGCTGCCATCGGATCCTTCGCCTTGCTCGAAATAGCGGTATACGCATAATGTCCATTACCTTGCGAATAACCGAATGCTCCATCGTGACCTTTCAATGCGGACATCTGTACAATATTGCCCTCTGCAACGTTTTGACGAAGCGCATTATTCCGATTAATTAATTGGTCAAAGTTCATATTTTCAACAGTGACCCCGATTCTTCCCTCTGCAAAAACAGGTCTTGTTTGCACAATATTGGTCTGAGTCAGCGTATCCGGATGAATAAGCTTATTGTCATACAGCTTCTTCACCCAGCGAAGCGCCTCTTTCACTTCCGGTTGAATTGCCCAATATTCATAATGATCCCCAACTTGCAAAAATCCTGTGCTGCGCTCATCATGCGGCAGTCCCCAGAAGCCTACACTATAAGAAACAAGCTTATCAAGCCCATTTGTAATCAAGCCATAAGTATCATTTTTCTTATTTCCATCCGGATCCTGATCTCTGAATGCTACCAGAGTATCAAAAAATTCATCAGTAGTTTGCGGCATTGGCAGCTTCAATTCATCAAGCCAATCCTGTCTCACTTGGAACACAAATTGACCAGCAGAGCCTAGCGGCGGCTCATCGCGCATCGGAATCAAATAATACTCTCCATTGACTTTCAAATCCTCAAAGTCCTTCTGTGACAACAGCTCTTTCAAATTCGGATTCTTATCCAGCATCTCTTGAGTAAAAGGGGTAATTATTCCTTCCTTTATCCATTGCCCCGTACGATCAAAGCTATCATTATCGATAATGGTAATAATATCAGCAATGCTATCGGACATCACCATCATATTCAGCTGCTCTTCATCCCATGGAATTCCTTGCTGAATCGAAATTTTTGTATTCGTTTGCTTCTCAATTTCCTTAATAACCCGATCCTCGCCATAATCTGTACGGTCATAACTGAAAATAGATACAGGTCTTGGCTCCACAGTTTTTTCCGGCTCCTTGGAGTTCCCTGGCGTTTGTTCACTGTTCGTTGGCTTCTCATTGTTGGTTGGCTCCTGCTTTGCTCCCCCGGAATTTCCTCCCCCGCAAGCAGACATAACAAGCGTGGTTGCAAGCAATACTGCTCCTAACAAACGAATTTTTCTCATTTTTCTTATCCTCCCTTTTTATTAAAGATACTGCATTATGATTTAACTGCTCCCAGAATCATTCCTTTGACAAAATGCTTCTGAATAAGCGGTGAAACCAACACGATTGGAATAACCATCACCACAATAATTGCTGATGTCAACGACATTGGCACAAGCCCAGGCAACTGAACCTGCATCTGAGAATCCACCCGGCGAATCAACTGCTTCAGCAAAACCATCATTGGATATTTGTCAGGTCCGACAATGATGCCCGACCAGAAAAATTCATTCCAGCGAAACACTCCGTAGAACAAAGTCATTACCGCGAGTATCGGCTTTGATAAGGGCAAAATAATTTGTGTGAACACTTTAATTTCTTTCGCCCCGTCAATTTTTGCCGCTTCCTCCAGTTCAACAGGCAAGCCAACAAAGAAGTTTTTCATTAATATGATATAGAAGGAGTTGCAGATAAAGGGCAAGATCAACCCCCATATACTTCCTGTCAGCCCCAAACCCTTAATGACCAAGTAAAGCGGCACAAGCCCTCCGCCAAACATCAACGGAATAATAATCATCAAATTGAGAAATTTATGCCATAGCAGCTCGCTTTTTGTAATAACATAGGCGCCTGCTGCGCTGACCATTACATTGAGAAAAGTGCCTACTACAGTAACGAAGATAGAAATACCGAAGGCATTCAGCATCCTTTTATCTGTAAAAACCAGCTTGTAATATTCCAGGGTAAAGCCTTTGGGAAACAGATGATAGGCTTGTGAAACATAGTTTTGATTCGGCATAACCGATATCATCAGCACATAATAAAATGGAAATAATAGCATAAGCATAAATAGTGCCAGACTAATAATAACGAGCATTTGCGATACAGAAAAACCTTTTTTCAATGCCATATCGCTATCCTCCTTTCTTCATTCCCATATCCTTAGAACAACCCGTTAGAGCCCATTCGTTTGGTAATCCAATTGACACTAAAGAGAAGCACCAAACCGATCAAACCTTGGAACAAACCTGCCGCAGCCGCAAAGCTATAGTTGCCTTGTTCAATGCCCAGCCTGTAAACAAATGTATCCAGTATATCTGCTCGCTCATAAACAATAGGGGAATATAGAGCAAATATTTGTTCAAATCCGGCATACATCAAATAACCGACTCGCAGAATAAGTAAAATCACAATTGTGCCTGCTATTCCCGGCAAAGTAATATGAATCGTTTGCTTCCATCTACTGGCACCGTCAGTCTCTGCCGCCTCATACAATTGAGGATCAATTGAACTGAGTGCCGCCAAATAAATAATCGTTTCCCAGCCAGCTCCCTTAATAATGTCTGATATAAATACAATGCCGAGAAACCAGTTGGATTCTGCCAAAAACGAAATAGCTTCCACGTTATAGGCTGCCAATATCCCATTAATCAGACCGGATGCATTAAACAAGTTTTCCAGAATACCGGCAAACACTACCCAGGATAAAAAGTAAGGAATTATCATCACGTTCTGAAACAATCCTTTAAACCACTTCACCCGTACCTCATTTAGTAATAAAGCAATAATTATTGGAACGGGAAATCCGAGTATAACCTTGCCGATACTAATAAACATCGTGTTTAGCAGCGCGCGCTTGAAAAAAAGATTGCTGAATACTTTATCAAACTGCTCCCAGCCGATCCACGGACTCGCCCAGATGCCCTTTACAATAGAAAAGTCTTTGAATGCAATAACGATCCCGTACATAGGGGCATAGATGAACAGAATATAGAACAGAATCATCGGTACTGCGAGCATATATAATTGCCAATACTTTTTATAATCCCGTACCAACTTGCTCCCTTTTTTGCGAGAGGCTATTGTTCCCTCCATCATTGTCCTCCTCCAATCCTTATGATCTGATTAAACCTTTACAACAGCGGTCGGAAGTCCCATTTTGTTTATAGTGTTGGTTAAATTTAAATTTTGGGCTTTTATTAACCGTTAATCGACAGCCTCATTGCAAGGGGTATGGATGAAGCATAGATTAGAACTCGGCAAAGCTAAAGAAGCGATCCTTTGCATATGTTGCAAATCTGTTGATCGCCTTGTTTCAAAACTGTTGTTATGTATGATTTTTCTATTTTGAGCCGAAACAGAGAATAGATCATTACAAAAATACAGTGTATTTTATCGATTCCAAAAAAAACTACCGGTCGTTAGGCGGTTTAAATTGAGGCAATATTCATATATAATTAAGTTAACAAATCCTATTTAAATGAGGGAAGCGAATGAATTTTTTAAAAGAGTTTTTTGCCAATCATGTAGTCAGGCGAATTTTATTCCTTATACTTGTGGTCTTATTGTTATACAGTCTTAAAGGCATGCTTAATCTGATCCTGCTTCTGTTTTTATTTACATTTGTTATGGGACGTCTTGAGCAGTTTATTACAAAGCAAGTTTCCAAACTGTTCAAAATATCTCCTGTTATTGTTATCACAATACTCTACGTCGCATTAATATTTGGATTGGTCTATGCCATACTCAATTACGTCCCTAAGCTGGTCAATCAAATTACCGAATTATATTTTGCAATTGTCCGCTTCCTTAACACGACTCAAACAGATGAAATGGCTGATTTTGTGTCAACCATGTTAGGCAATCTCAATTTGGAGAAATACGGTAATCAAGCATTTGAATATGTCTTTAAGGTTGGCAAGTGGGTCGAGGTTGTTGTTTTTGTTATCGTACTTAGTTATTTCTACTTGATTCAAAAACATACGGTCAATAAGTTTACAGACAAGCTGAGCACTAGCAAAATTAGCTGGGCATACAATGAGTTCAAATATTTTGGCAAAAAATTCACTTCTTCCTTCGGTAAAGTCATCGAAGTACAAATTATGATTGCGATGTTCAACACCGTGTTCACAATTATCGGTTTATGGATTTTGGGCTATCCTTATTTGATCGCTCTTACCATTATGGTGTTCTTGCTAAGCCTTATTCCTGTAGCGGGAGTAATCGTTTCGTTCATTCCAATTAGTATTATCGGTTACCAAATCGGTGGCACGACAACTGTTCTATGGGCAATTGTTATGATTTTACTCATACACGGTCTGGAAACCTATTTCTTGAATCCAAAACTGTATGCTCACAAAACAAAGCTTCCCATGTTCTACACATTTATTATTCTGATCTTCTCTCAACATTTTATGGGCATTTGGGGACTGATTATCGGGATTCCAATTTTTATGTTCCTGCTTGATATTGTTGAAGTCGATACGAATAACGATACAAAACCAAATAACGACGGTATTTTAATTGCAAACAAAGAAACAGATTAATATTTACAGCTGATATAACGTAAAAAACAGGTCCTCTTCCATTTGGATGAGAACCTGTTTTTTTGTTCATTTAAACTCAAAAACATCTATTAATTATCTATTATACTTGTTGCAATTCTCTAGATAAGGATGATATCTCTACAACCTCTCGCCTTTGTATTGACTTCAAACGTTTGCAATCAAATAATAGGGGCAGAACCAAAACCAAATAAATTCAAATTTCAAGGAGGTTAATCATGTCCTATCGTTATCGAAAACATTTATACACCTTGCTTTGTTTTGCTCTACTCTTTCCCATCCTGTTCATCCCCGGCGCATGGAAAGCTAACGCGACCGAACCAGCTGTTTTTTTCGATGATTTTCAAGGCAATAAAATTGATTCCTCCAAATGGCTCGTTGCCTTCAAGCAATGGGGCGGCGACGGAGCAAATGGCGGTGTATTGCCGCAAAATGTTACGGTACAAAATGACAAGCTGGTGATTGAGGCTTACGGCGATCAATATACCGGCAATGTACGGGGAATTAATAAAGATTACTCCTTGCGAGCCGATGGCAAGAGAGTTGGCGGAGCGATCGCTACAATGGATTATTTCGCATCGGGCAAGTATGAAGTGCGTATGAAAGTTGCTCCTCAATTAGGTGTTGCTTCTGCTATATGGACCTTCCACTACGAAGAATTTGATGAGGGCGATCCAATGTATCAGAATAAACCGGTAGGCGGCAGCGACTATTATGCGCTCAATCATGAAATTGATATGGAGTTTCCAGGTCGTCCTGGTCCTGCCCATAACAACTTCTCCTTTGATCGTGGCTTGTTTAATACTTGGGTCGGCGAAAATGATGATGAGTATACAACAGAATACGCTCCCTTGGGTCAAGCAATAGATGATGGACAATTCCATACCTACCGTTTTGACTGGCACACAGGCAGCTCTTCCGAACAAAAACGGGTAGATTTCTATATTGACGATGTGCTCATCCATACAACAACAGATCATGTACCTACATTGGCGAGCAGACTATGGATCGGTGCCTGGTTCCCCGCAACTTGGGCAGGTACACCAAATTTTGATACAGAGACTCTTGAATTGGATTGGGTTAGAATCACTCCGTTTGAGCAAGAAGGCGATGAATGGCAACCAGAAACCTATCCGAATGACGGCTGGTCCTACCTTGATCCAACTATACCAGCAGACGGACTTTATGATGATTTCTCAACGCTTGACCCTGGAAATTGGCTTATCGCCAAAAAGAATTGGGGCGGGCAGCTTAGCAAAACCACCAGCTTCAATGGAGGAGTCGTTCCACAGAATGTAAAACTGAGAAATGGCAATTTAATTTTGGAAGGGCACGGGAATAAATATAACGGACCAGTGATGGGCATCAACAAAAACGGCTTGATGCGTACAGATGGCAAGCGAGTTGGAGCAGCTATTGCGACTGCAAACTATTATGCCTCGGGCAGTTATGAGGTTAGAGCCAAAATCGCTCCTGATTTAGGTGCTGCATCGGCATTCTGGACGTTCCATTATGAAGAGCTGTACCCTGATGAACCGGGCTTTATTTGCAAAGAAGTCGGTTGTGACGAAGATGGCGACGGCTATTACGCAATCAATCATGAAATTGATATCGAATTTCCCGGAAGACCTGGTCCAACTCATGAAAACTTCTCGTTCAGCAAAGCACTGCTCAATACATGGGTAGGTGAAAACGATGATGAATATACGACTAATTATACTGCTCTAAGTGCTGCGCAAAATGATGGTCAGTTCCATACGTATCGATTTGATTGGCATACTGGAGATGTGAATGAAACGCCAAGAGTGGAATTTTATATCGACGATGTGCTTGTCAATACTACCTATACCCATATCCCTACTAGAGCAAGCCGCTTCTGGATCGGTGTATGGTTCCCACGCAATTGGGCAGGGCAAGCCAACTTCGATACAACAGAGATGGAACTTGATTGGGTTAAAATTACACCTTTCCATGAGGCAGGTGACGAATCAGTACTGGAAAGCATTTTCCCGGGCACTTATGATTTTGCACAATACTCAGAGTATCCTAAAGCTGCTACAGGAAATCCAGTAACTCCAACGCCGCAGCCGAGTGCAACTCCGAGCCCGACACCAACGATTGCACCAAGTGCAGAACCATCACCTAGCCAAAACCCAACGCCAACACCATTGCCATCCAGCAGTTCGCCTGCAACTGTAAATTTAATTCAAAATGGCGATTTTACAAGCAGCGGTAATTGGCAAAACATATCTGTCCCTCCTGCCAAGTCAGAAGTTGCAAACGGGCAATTGGTATTGACGCCATCAACCGCTTACAGTGCTGAAGCAGAGCAAATTGTTTCAGTTACAGCTAATCAGCCCTACACCATTAAAGCTGATATGAGCAGCTCAGATGGGCAAACTTATGGTTATCTAAGGGTCTATGATGGTACTGCCGTTCATGAAACAGGCAGCTCATCCAGCCAACTGCAACAAAAGCAATTTTCTTTTACACCGTCAAGTAATCAAATTAGAGTTGTGCTGCATGCCTACAAAGGACAAAGCGGTACATTCCAGTTTGATCATATAGTACTAACAGCAGATGAGTAGCACGTCTAGAAAGTTCGTATACAAAGACGGACACTAACGCTTCTCCGGTTCCAATTTTTGCTTTCCATGATCATTCATTTTGTTTGCTCCAAGTATTTTCAAGAAAAACACCTGCAAGAAATATCCTATGTCGATTGGACACTTCGGATTTTTCTTGCAGGTGTTGTACTATTCTTATCGGAATTAATGCTCCCTTATTGTGGGGAACTGTCTTCAAATGGATCAAATGATCCGGCATACAAATATTCAGCCAAGTCAACAATGCCATCAGCAGACACCGTTACACCTTCACTTTGTAATGCTAGAGATTGTTCCTCTTTGGCAAAAGGATCAGCTAGAACGATTTGCCCCTTGCGATCTACTACTCGATGCCAGGGCAGCTGGTGCGACTTGCTCATGCTATGCAATATACGAACCACTTGCCTCGCCCCTCTAGGACTGCCTGCTGTACGTGCAATTTGACCGTATGTCATCACTTTTCCCGCTGGTATATCCTTTATCGTTGCAATTACCTTTACCGTAAACGGTGACAGATTACTCATTTTTTCAGACCTGCTTTACCCATATGTTGTTTCTATAGAGCCTACACCGACATTCGCATCAATCTTGGAACCGGAAGGCATCACAATCAACTTTTCTTTGAAAAAACCACCATGATCACTTTCAGGCGCATCTGCAGGATTTACAGTAAATTCAACTGAACCTACACCTATCCGTACCCTTAATTGCTCATCCCCGTTCGTTTTGCTCAATCCTATCTCGGAACTGCCTATCCCCACACGGATATCAGCCAATCCCTTCAATTCAATCAAAGCAACAGTTCCGCAACTAATTCGTACTTCGGCATCGGTCGAATAGGATAGACCCGCCACCTCGCCAAACGCGCCTTTTATAGACAATGCACCTGTTCCGCCAAACAAGACGGTCGAGCCTGCAAAAAAATTCATCGTTAAATTCAAATGCTTTGGAAGATGAAGCTCCATTATAAAATCAACATCAAATATTGATCGGATGACGGAACTTAAATTTCTCCCACGAATGATCAAACGATTGCCAAGCCGTTCAAATTGATCTGGAAACAAAGACTTATTCCCTACTGCTCTTAATGTTATTTCATCGACAGCATCAAATCGAATCAAAAAACGACCGGTATAATGAAAGTCAAGCTCAATATCTGTTATACCGTCGGCATCTATTCGCTCCTGGAGCACGGGATTAGCCAGTTTTTCCCGAGGAAATTTCAACAAAGATTTAGGTAATTGAAGTGACATACTAATCGGCCTCCTCATCATTACCTTCTATTATAAAGCTCCACGCTTTTATACAAAACCAACATCAGACTTATTTCATATCCGTCTGCAGACCGAGTACAAAAAAATAACCCAATCCAAGCTCTCGCCAAGCTTATTGGGTGATAGTGTTACATAAAAGTTTGGGGATCAATTATGTTCATGTATCGATAGTATATTGTTGTATCATAACTAGTTTAATGGAATTATTTTAACCTGTCTTTTCAATAAAACATTTTTGACAAGTACAATAAAGTCATAGGAAACATCGCGTTGAATTGCAGTATGATAGATTTCAATTAACTGCTCATTGGATAGTGTATCTAAAGCTGAATTATGTCTGTTCATAGCCTAGAGTAAACTCTTCCCTCCCCTCATGGATACGATAGCCATGCTCATGCAAAAAAATAAAAGCAAGAATAAAAGCAGGCTGTCCCGCTAGAAAAACTATCACTCCTACCAAATTTTGTTTGATCTATTAGAATGATACCATTGATTCATATAGCCGTCTTTACCGATTCACATTGTAAATAACTCTTTACAACAACCATTTTTTGTGTGATAATATTTTGTTTATCTATCATTTCCATTTTAACTCCATTAAATCCCCTTGCTAATTTTGTTCAATAAAAAAAGCCCAACATTTTAGTTGGACCCCTTCTTCCTTGAAGCCATAATATTTTTTATTTTCTTCTCATTAGGCTCCGAAACCATCGCATATTTATCCTTGCAATTAAATCGGGCAACCTTCAGATCAGCATCGTACTCTTCTACATTATTAATATTAACGACATTAGATCGATCAAGTCGCTCATATCCCTGTGATTTTCTAGCTAGCAATAGATCAGAAAGCGAAGTCGGATAGATATACTCCCCCTCACATGTATGCACATGAATTGTATTCTTAAAGCTTGAAAAATACAATATTTCCTCTTCCCGTATTTCAAAAGGAGTGCCATCCAGCGTGAGAACGAGCATGCTTTCATCTCCGTTTCCATTCACTTCAACACGTCTGGATTATGTTGGACAAACCATCCCGCTTCAACATTGAAGTAAACTACTTTTCTATAAACAACTATTCTGATCTGTCTTTTCTGTAACTGATAAATAAATAACTAATTAAAATAACGACGTGTATAATAGGAAGCACGTATAAAACCTGCTTATAATTTTCCGTAATATAAATGGTTGCCGTTAAAAAAAACAACGCTGGTATAGTAAGTGCAAACAATACTTTATCTTTCGCTGTAAACATAAGCTTAAAATTCGGGTTATCGGGAATGAAATCAAATCCAAGCCTTTTTTTCTGAATAAGCATCCCCAAGCCAATCGCCAATATTACAGTGAATATTTGTAAAATATAAATACTCAAATTATTGTCTCTATGATAACCCATAGTATAATATAAACCTACTTGCAGAGACATATATACTTGATAAGTTGTTAACGTCATTACAATAGAATAAAAATAATGAACGCGAAATAACATCCATACTAAAAGGAACATTAACATAATCTGAATAAAAACGTCGCTATTCGTAAAGCCGTAAACATTTCTTAAAAAAAAGGAAATAACCGACATTAATATACTGGCAAAAACCATTTCTTTATGAAACAAATCAATTTTAAACAGTCTAAACATAATAAAATACATAGCATAGCATTCGATTGAGGAAAACATGATGTTAAGTATAAATTCTGTCAAATTGTTCACTCCCGTGATGTCAAACAGCTCTTGATCCCTATAACAATATAAGACAAAATCACTTTATACTCAACTCATTTCCAAATAACAAAAAAAAGAATCCAACAGTTAGTCAGATTCCTTCTTGATTGAAGCAATGATACTTTCTATTTTTTTCTCGTTAGGTTCCGAAACCATAGCATACTTGTCGCGACATTTGAATCTGGCAACCTTGAGCTCGTTATCAAATTCTTCAATATTAGTTACATTTACTACATTGGAACGATCAAGACGTTCATAGCCTTCATCTTTTCGGGCTAACAAAATATCAGAAAGCGAGGTTGGATAAATGTAATCGCCTTCACACGTATGGACATGGATTGTATTCTTATAGCTAGAGAAATACAATATCTCCTTTTCATCTATTACAAAAGGAACTCCATCCAGTGTGAGAACGCGCATTATTCCATCCCCATTTCTTATTACTTCAATTCTTCAGGAATTTCTGGGCTGTGAAGTGCAGGTTTAAAGATCGCCACAAATAATACCGCACAAGAAGCCAAAACAGCAGACGTATAACGTGCAGCTATTTTTTTCATGTTCTCACCCCCTTTCGCAATGGAAGTATAAGCACTGCCTGAATAAATATAACAAAAGCTATAATAGCATCATTAATAAAAAAATTAGATGCAGCCAAAGCTACTGAAATTGTTTTTAGATGTGGATAAAATTTCGCTGGCATTTTGGTGTTGGAATCTGGTTGTGGTGAAAACAATAACATAACTACTGTATTAAATAGATTAAGATAATGAACGGGGATATACAGTGAAATAATCGGGGCTATGACACACAATAAAACAGATACTATATTGCAACCCCAAGCTGTCCTAATATGAGGTCCCCCTGAAACCATTCGTATAATCAATAGACTTAATAATGCGGTTAATACTGAGTAAAGATTACCCATTATTCCACCAAGTGATAAAGACATTACGATAATAAACGACGTATTCAATAAGATAAAAATTGCATATGCCATTACTTCAATAGAGTGGGTTTGTTCTTCATTGGCATTCTTGATAGAACGGGCTATATAGACTGACAATGTTTTTATTCTGATCGATCCTTTCTATAACTAATAAAAAGATAACTTATCAAAATAATACCATGGCATACAGGGAGTAGAATCAAAACATCCTCGAAGTTTTGTGTAATGTAAATAGTTGATGTTAGAAAAAAGATAGCTGGTATAGTAAGAATAAATAAAATAATATCTTTAGTTTTCAAAGAAATTTTATAGTTTGGGCTGTCAGGAATAAAATCAAAACCCAGCCGCTTTTTCTTTACTAGCCATCCTAATCCAATAGTAACAAGAGCAGTAACTAACTGTAGACCATAAATACTTATCGGGCTACCTTTATGAAAACCTAATATAAAATAAAAACCTGTTTGTAAGGCCATATACGCTTGAAACGTTATAACTGTCATAATAATTGAATAGAAGAAGTGAATACGAAATAACATCCATACAAGTAAAAACATCAGTACAATTTGAAAAAATACATCCCAATTTGGAGTTTGATATTGCTCTCTTATGAAAAAGGAAAGTACCGACATCAAAATACTAGAAAATATCATTTCCTTATCGTAAATATCAATTTTAAATAACTTAAACATTAAAAAATACATCGCGTAGCACTCAAGTGAAGAAAATAAAACATTCATTAGAAACTCATTCAAATCACTCACTCCTGTGACGATACAGCAACACTTGATCCCTAACAACAATATACGTCATGATACAAGCTTACTCAACCTATTTTTACATTTTTCATGTTGGTAAACAGCAAAAATTTTTCGACAGCTGCGTCACATCTTTTCGACTTTTGTTACATTATAAGGAAAATTTTATTTTATATTTACATATGTTACGTTTTTTATCTTGTTAATTATTACAAATAATTATTTTCTATATATATCACATTATGTAAATAATAGCTATGTTTTGTCTATTTCTAATCTCCTATTTCTTATGACCTATACAAATACAATAAAGTAATTTGGTTCAGTTTAATATTGCCTGCAAAAAAATCTACATTTTACCATAATTTCGTTATTGATTAGTAAACTAAGCTTATTTGTTTTTTGTCGAATCGAGTGATCATTAGTTTTGGCACAAAGTCGAATTTTGATGTTTTTTTTAAGACTGATCACCCCATTTTAACAGCAAATTTAGGCTAATACCAAGCATTGTGCCCTCTCTTTCACTATCAAGTTTAAGTTTTTCTTTTGCAGTCCCCTTTATTAATAGAACCTCTCAATGTGTTTACCTGCTTACTAATCCCCTTCTATCCTTACTCATATAATCACTTCTTTTTGCAAACAACAATGAAATCTCTAGGTAGTAAACTATTTTAAAAAACCATTTACTTCCATGTTACTAGCACAATCCTTTTTCAGGATAGGACATAAAATAAACTAATTCTTGAAGGAGGTGTAACAATTGGTATTTAAATCAAAAAGAAATTGCAAACCAGTTCGCCTTAAAAAGCACTGTTTGCCAAAAAAGGTTAAATGCAAAAAAAGAAAGAAATCGTGCCCATCATTAAAACATCATCACTCTTGTTGTTTTCCTCGTAGAAAAAGATGCAAAACATCAATTAGATGTAGACGTGGACCTCGAGGACCTAAAGGAGCTAAAGGAAATACCGGGGCCACCGGTCAACGAGGCCCTAGAGGTTACATGGGCTATGAAGGCCCAATCGGTCCAGTTGGACCGACGGGTCCAACTGGACCTGGGGCAGGAGATGATGGAGCAACTGGAAGTACGGGTGCGACGGGAATTACCGGGGCTACAGGTAGTACGGGAGCCACTGGAAGCACGGGCGCTACGGGTAATACCGGAGCTACAGGTATTACCGGAGCGACTGGGGACATAGGAGCAACGGGCAGTACGGGCGCTACCGGGAACACTGGGGCTACTGGCAGTACAGGAGCTACTGGAAACACCGGAGCTACTGGAAGCACAGGAGCAACTGGAAGCACAGGAGCAACTGGAGACACAGGAGCTACTGGAAGCACGGGTGCTACTGGGGACACTGGAGCTACTGGAAGTACAGGTGCTACTGGGGACACTGGAGCTACTGGAGACACTGGAGCTACTGGAGACACTGGAGCTACTGGAAGCACAGGAGCAACTGGGGACACTGGAGCTACAGGTAGTACGGGCGCTACAGGAGATACTGGAGCTACTGGAAGCACAGGTGCTACAGGAGATCCTGGAGCTACTGGCAGTACAGGTGCGACGGGAGATACTGGAGCTACTGGAAGCACAGGTGCTACAGGAGATCCTGGAGCTACTGGCAGTACAGGTGCGACGGGAGACACTGGAGCTACTGGAAGCACAGGAGCAACTGGAGACACCGGAGCTACTGGAAGCACAGGAGCAACTGGGGACACCGGAGCTACTGGAAGTACAGGTGCTACAGGAGATACTGGAGCTACTGGCAGTACAGGTGCTACGGGAGACACCGGAGCTACTGGCAGTACAGGTGCGACGGGAGACACTGGAGCTACTGGAAGCACAG
>JBEBPB010000018.1:0-99960 GCA_040396195.1 Paenibacillus nanensis | reverse complement strand
TGACGAATACTAATCGGTCGAGGGCTTATCCTATTTCAGCAAAGAGTAGTAGAAGTAACTTTCGTATCCAGTTTTGAAGGTGCAAACCATTCAACGTTTGGTGATAATGGCGGAGGGGATCCACGCGTTCCCATCTCGAACACGGCCGTTAAGCCCTCCAGCGCCGATGGTACTTGGACCGCAGGGTCCTGGGAGAGTAGGACGTTGCCAAGCACGAGGAAGCCTGTCGCATATTGCGGCAGGTTTTTTTGTTGTGTGCAGTGTACAGACGGGCAAAGCAATAGTAGTTAGAAAAAATAAAAAAGAGCGACTCGGAATCGGCTATGACGATTGAGTTGCTCTTTTTATGTTTCCTTTTAATTCATGCTTGCTTTGTATATTTATCTTTTATTTACTTTGGTGAGTTGTTTTGCTGTACTTACTTTTTTACTTTGCTTCCAGCAAGCGCAGAATAAGTGTTAATGCTTCAGCGCGGGTGGCGGTAGCAAGCGGATCAAATTTGTTGTTATTTTTGCCTTGAATTAATCCGGCTTTAACAGCTGCAGAGACCCCCTTCTGTGCCCAGGATGGTATTGAAGCGGCATCTGCAAAGTTTAGCGGTAGGTTATTATTCAATTCAAGGTTGGCTGCTCGGGCAATGATCACGGCAAGTTGCGCACGGGTTAGCTGATCATCGGCACGGAAGGTTTGATCCTCAAAGCCGCTAATAATACCATTAGCCACTGCGCGTGCTATATGCTCTTGAGCCCAGCTAGGAATATTTTTGGAATCATGAAAGTTTGCTTTTTCAGCTTCAGCATTATCCTTCAGTTTAAGTGCTTTGCTGATCATAACGGCAAATTCACCACGAGTGACAAGACCATCAGGACGGAAACTATTATCTGAATACCCAGAAACAATTCCTAATTGAACAGCTTGGGCGATTTTTTCTTTTGCCCAGTGCTTTTCAATATCTTTGAAAGAAACGGGCTTTTTATTAACGCCAGTTCCGTTTTGATCGTTATCTTTCTTTTTACCATCGTTGTCTTTAGCTTTGTTATCTTTTCCTTTGGAATCTTCCTCTTTTTCTGCTTCACTTTCGTCGTCATTTTCACCATCAGGCTTACCAGCTTCTGTTCCCGGCAGTTCCAAGCCTGGAGGCGCACCAGTATTGCCGTTTCCTCCTGGAACAGAAGGATTTGCTCCAGCAAAGCGGGCAGATGATTCATCGAATTTAAATTGGATATCATATTCATGGTGATAACCAATAGAAGCCCAGTCGACTTTGACCCAAGCATCTATTTTGGAGGAAAGGTCTGAAAGTGTAAAGGTTACAACACGTGTATTATTTTCTGTATCGCTTTCAGTTATGGAACCACTGCTTCCGTTCAATGTAAGACCTGTAATTTCAGCGCTTCTCTTAACTGTAAAGGACACAGTTTTGCTTCCTCCGGATACGGTGACCAATGCTGTATTGACTACATAAGTACTGGCAATTGATGTCTCATTGGTTCCATCCTTCAGAATACGATAACTCATCAGATAGCTTCCATCTGCCGGGTAGACAGGATTTGCAGTATTGCCAGGTGAACCTGGGCCTGATCCTGAACCGGGTCCGGGATTTGGATTGGTTGGTGTACCAGTTATTTGTGCGTTTTTAAACGTTTCAAAAGCAAGCTTTAAATCTTTCGTTGCAGTCAAAATAGCAGGTCGTGGTGAAGCCAACTTTTCGCCTACTATTTTGGCAGAATTAATCGCTTCCTGCAGCTTCGTTTTTTCTACAGCTGGATATTTGCCTGGTTCTGCCCCAGCAACTGCTTGATTATGGAATTGTTGCGCCTCTGTTATTAGTTGGTTTAATTCATTAAGTTGATCTCCATTAAAACTAATATAAACTATTTTTCTTTCGCTTGGCGTAGCACTTTCAGAATATCTGAGAACAGTGAAGCCTTGCCATTTTTCATCTGTTTGCAAATTATCTGGATTGTGTGAACGTACTGGAACCTGGAATGTCTTATTATTTTCAGTAGAGGCTGCTGTTACTAGTGGTCGCGCCGTGCTTGAGAAGGAAGGCTCTCCACTAGATGCCCGTATTGCGAATGATCCTGTTCGTGCATCAGGCGCAGCACTTTTAATATCACTGACATTCAATTTGTTCTCTGGATCAATAAAAGTGATATTAGCGAAACCTTCATAGTAAGGATCTTCTTTGCTCTGTATAATCGTAGCAGATGTACTTATTTCATTGGCAATAGTAGAAAGCTGGGCATTATCTTCAACAGAGTCGAGAATTAATAGTGTTGCAGGTACAGCAACATATCTCTTTTTATTAAGATCCTCCCATTTGAAGGAGGTTTTGAGCGTAAGGTACAAGGCATTAACCTCTAATTGTGTTGCAAGCGGATTATTAACCAAAGCTTGTGCTTCTGCAATAGCGAGTAGTGCCTTTTGTGCCGAGCCTGAAGGAGGTATTGTTGACGTATCTACCGGATATTCCCCGGCAGTAACCGGAACAAATAGTGGATTGGAAGGGATTCCCGTCTCCGTCTCACCGCCATCCTTGGCATCCTCCAGCCAAGAAGTTGCTTCAGTAATCCATTCGATTAATTTCGATTTATCTACAACGATTTGCAATGATTTAAATTTCTTGATTGCTTGGTCTACAATTGTATAGGCTGCTTTGAGCAGTTCCTCGCTGCCTGAATTAGTTGCGACCAGGTTTTCTGCTGTTATAATACTATCCTGTAATTGTTGACGAGAACCGGGAGGATATAAGCCGTCGCTATCTCCTTCTTGGCTGTTTTCATATAAGTTTTGCCCAGCCGCAACCCTTTCATTAAATAATTCCAAGGACACAAGCAGATTGTCATCGGTGTCATCATCATTTTTGGGAGGAGTTGAAAAATCAATAAGATCAACGCGCAACTCCAGTTGAGTATTGTACCAGTTATTGTATATTTCTGGTAATCCAAAAATATTGTTTTCATCATTAATATGCATTAAAATATCTTGTTTGCTCCAGATATCCTCAATAGCGAACTGATAAGTAACAAAGCCAGGATTTTCCGCCTGTTTGATCACAGCAGATGTGTATCCATCTTTACCAGTTACGGACTGACCATTAATAATAGCTTTAGATGCTCCTGTATTGCGTATGCCAAAAAACGAAAATGTAGGGTGAAACGATGATTTTACCTTATGTTCAAAGGTAGCTTGTCCATTATGAATAATCAGCTGTCCAGTATTCTTCTCTATAAATTGATCAGCTGCAGAAATAATTTCTGTATTATCTCTCAGATAGTTGAATGAAACAGGGTATGTGCCATCAGGAATTTTGGTTTTTTCTGCAGCTGCAGTTGCGGGTGTTCCAATATGAATTAAGGTTAACAGAAGCATAAATGCCATTAAAGTTGACATTATTTTTTTTGATATTTTTTTCAATGTAACTAACTCCCTTATTGAGGCTGTCAATTAACTGTGAATAACTAGCTTAGCTGCACAAATTCATTCTTCGCTACAAACATTAAAGCACTGCCTGTGGCTGTTGCAATCAAATTTTTATTGAATGACCTCTATAAAGAAAAAGTGAAAATTTGCTTACAAAAGTGAAGCTACTGCCCATCTGTCCAATTTTTCTTTCCGTAAACTTTCATTTTGTTTAGCTTTATGTTATCAACAGTTAATCGACAGCCTCCTATTGTATGTTTTAACGCTTGAAACTTTAAGAGAAGAGGTCCGTTTGAGTACGGGCCTCTTCTTTCAGAAAAAAATTATTTCCAAACAAGTGTAAGATTATACCATGTGTTGTGTGGGCCAGCTGCTACGTTTAATTGAATATCAATGTCGTCACTTGCATCGCCAGGGAAGGTAAATGTGGTAAGACCTCCGCTAAAGCTACGATCCGCAGATACACCGCCGACTTTCAATTCAGGGAAGTAATCTCCCCCACCAAGTGTGATGGTTACATTGCCGTCATTCACTTCTGCAGGACCATTGATATATGAGCTGGAATGTGTATGCTCTTGGCCAGCGTAGAAGAAAGAATAAGCGTGTGACGAGGCAAATGCCGATGTGGCCAGTGCAAGTGCTAAAGAAAGAGCCAGCAGGGTTAGAGTCATTGTTCTTTTCAAAGTTCTTGTCATAGTAAAACACTCCTTTAATAGTCATAGATTTGATATTTTAGAAGAAAGATTTATTGCTTCGATGGATTGACGGTAGAACTAGTATTATTCGGGTGGTCATTCGTTTATTTTCTATTGAGGCATGAATCATCATAGCCTCAGGCTACAGTAATAGTTACCTCTCCCTTCTTATAGGTATTTAACTTGCAGATGAGACCACAGAATTACATTATGTTTAGATAATGATAATCATTATCGACTAGGTGGCAAAAAAAATTTCTGTGGCGGAAGGGGGGACGCACCGGTATACGTACCTCGCTTCTCTCTCAGAAAGTCGTCGGTGTGTACAGCACCGCCGATACAGTGGATTCTACCTCTCAATTATGAACGGAGTATGAACATTAAATTACAAATAAATAGAAGGGCATGGCAAAAATGAAAAAAGAAATTTGTAATATGGTATTCACACTCCATTCACAAATAGCAAGTAAACTATAAAACAGATTAATGATAATCAATCTCATTTACGTATTTGGGGGCTTGAAAGTGAATTTTTTTGCAAAGCGTCACAGGTCTTGGTTGCTTTTGATTCTTGCCCTAATGCTGATGGGGGGTGCAGGCTGCGGGGCGACGAAAGCGGATAGTGATAAGGGTGAAGGACTGATTGTAATTGTAGATTTTGCAGAGCGAAAAGTAAGCTTCGATCAGCCGCCTGAGCGAATTGTTGCGCTTGGCAATGGAGAGGTGGACATCATCTATGCGCTGGGAGGGAAGGTGGTAGGCAGACCTGCGACTGAGCAGCAGATTCTGATTGAGGCGGCATATGAAGCGGAGGAAATCGGGTCTGTGCACACTGTAGACCTTGAGAAGATTGCATCACTTAAGCCTGATGTAGTGCTTGGTAATTATCCGCTAAATATCAATGATGTGCAGTTGCTTGAAGGGATAGGCACTAGAGTGATACTGACTCATGCTAATTCAATAGACGATATTCGCAAGCAGATCAGACTGTTTGGAGACATGCTTGAGCAAGCCGACAAGGCCGATAGGCTATTGGATGATCTGCATAAAGCCCTGACCGTGCAACTAACAGACAAAAAGTTTGTTAATCAGCAGAAAGCATTGCTGGTTTACGGCGCACCCGGAACGTATTTGGCTGCACTGCCCAATTCGCTCGCTGGCAATATATTAGAGGAGGCGGGGGGAATCAATGTTGCTGCTCAATTTTCGAGTTTACAAAATTTCCCGCAATATGCCCAACTAAATTCCGAAAGAATTGTTCAGTCGGAGCCAGATGTTATTTTGATTATGACTCATGGTAGTACAGAGGAGGTAAAAGAAGGTTTTTTGCGAGAGATGGAGGGAAATCCGGCTTGGAACTCTATGACAGCTGTGAAAATGGGACGCATATATGTTTTGCCAGCCGAATTATTTGGTACAAATCCGGGTACACGAGTGGTTGAGTCTGTACATTTGCTTCAGGAGCTGCTGGGCACATGAGTGCATTTCAACCGAAAAAGAGCAGTGAAAGAAACAAGCGAAGACGCTGGCTGGGAATAGCCTTGTTTCTCTCGTTAATTCTAGTTGTCTTTTACGGCATAGCGAGCGGTTCTGTCTTTATTAGTCTTTCAGAGTTGTGGCTAGCATTAGGTGGCAATGGCGATAATGTGCAGGCAACAATTATTTGGAATTTGCGGCTGCCGCGTGTCCTTGTGGGATTATTGGCAGGTGCTTGTCTTGCAGCTTCGGGTGCTCTATTGCAAGGGGTGATGCGTAATCCGCTTGCTGATCCAGGCATTATAGGTGTTTCCGCTGGCGGAGGATTAGCGGCAGTAATTGCATTAGTACTATTCCCCCAATTTTCCTATTGGCTTCCCGCCTTTGCCTTTGCAGGAGCATTGATCTCCTCCTTGGCGATCTATATGTTGGCTTGGGACAAAGGGAGCTCGCCAGTCAAAATCGTGCTGGCAGGTGTTGCAGTCAATGCACTGCTGGGAGCAATTATGAACGGAGTTATGGTTTTGCACAGTGACCGTATTCAAAGTGTAATTCCGTGGCTGGCAGGAGGGCTTAGCGGCAGAAGCTGGCCGCATTTGAGTTTTATGCTTCCCTATGCGGCTATTGGTCTTGTACTGACACCATTTGCAGCAAAATCCTCCAATCTGCTTCAATTGGGGGATCAAACTGCTCAATCGCTCGGGCAGCAAGTAGAACGCCAGCGTTTTCTTATTATAGCTCTAGCATCCTTGCTGGCAGGAACTGCCGTTAGTGTTGCGGGACTGGTAGGCTTTATCGGCTTGCTTGTACCGCATGCTCTTCGACTGGTTATTGGCGAGGATTATCGTTTCCTATTGCCTTATTCGATTGCTGGCGGTGCCATTTTAATGGTGCTTGCAGATACTATGGCCAGAAGCTGGTTTGATCCGCTTGAGCTTCCTGCAGGAATATTGCTTGCATGTGTAGGTGCGCCCGTGTTTTTATTGCTGCTTAAAAAAAGAAGGTTGCTTCGTTAGAACAATTAAAACTTGTATCCTTGCAAGTCTGATAAATCCAATTAAACAAATAAAGGGAGGAATTAATATGGTTATTGTCACGAACGTATCGCAAATTACAAAAGGGAATGGTGAGAAGCTGATTGAAAGATTTAATAAGGTGGGAAAAGTGGAAGCTATGGAAGGATTTTTGGGCTTGGAGGTGCTTCTGACGGAGAATACAAAAGAGTATGACGAAGTATCTGTTGTTACGCGCTGGGAGTGCAAGGAGAGCTTTAAGGCCTGGACTCGCAGTGATGCGTTCCGCGAATCCCATTCGCAACGAGAAAAACCGGACTATATCGTATCTAATCAAATTTTGTTTTATGATGTGAAGGTTATTCGCAAGCCTTTGGTCGTTGAGCTTCAGCAGCCAGAGGAAGCAATGCGAAAAACAGTTTAAGTATGACTAGACAGGCTTTCAAGAGATCAACTGATCTCTTGAAGCCTTTCTTCTATATGTATTTTTTTGTAAAGACTATTGAAAATATTGACATAAGTAATACAATAATGGTAGCATATTTAATGATAATGATTATCATTATTAATTATAAGAAAAGAGGGAAAGAAATAAAATGAAATTTCGAACATATGTCGCCAGCATTGCTGCGGCTTTATGGATATGCATGATCCTATTTCCTAGTATTGCACTGGGAGCAGCGGAACTTGAGGATGGAACTTATACAGCGGATTATTTAATTTTAAAAGGTGAGAACGATTCTGTCTCTATGGCTAATGATTACTGGGAGAAACCAGCTACAGTCATTGTGAAGAACGGCAAAGCAACGATTCGGGTAACGATAAATCATAGCGAATGGGTGACACAATTCAAGGTGCCTGGAAATGGAGGTTATATCGATACAAGGGTTATTCAGACAAACAAAAAGGAGGATAAGCGGGTAGTAGAATTTAACGCAGACATTTCTCAGCCGATTATATCAAAAATTCATGTCACAGTAGCTGAGATTGAATACGATCATGACTATACCATTAGATTTAAATTTAAAGATGACAGCTTTAAGCTGATCAAGGCTGCCGAGGCAGAAGCCAAACCTTCCCCTACTGTCAAACCGGCGGAAACACCGCAGCCGAGTGTGAAAAGTGAGCCTGCTAATAATTCTGCAGCATCAGCAGCGCCTTCTGACAGTACGCCATCAGCCTCAGTTAAGCCCGAAACGAATGCTGCAACAGAAAATACGAAGCCGAATTCCAGTTCCAAGCCGCAAGTAACATCCTCTGGGACCAAAACGGCAGATAAGCAAGGAGTACAGTCTACGGATAAACTTCAAGTGGCGCCATCAGACAAGAAGCAGGAGGGGAAAGAGCTGGCTTCCGCTCAACCTTCTTCGGAGCAAAGTAATAATGAGCCAGCTGCTACAGAAGAAGCCGCGACGAATAGCATGCAAGAAGCAGTTCCCGTGGCAGCTGGCGGCAATGACGGCGGGAATGGCGATGCATCGGGAGGGAGCGGCAGCAGTAACAACGACGGTACTGAGACAGAGCAAGGAGCAGGGGCTCAGTCAGATGATCAACAGCAGATCGTATCCTCAGAAGCTGAATCAAGTCAGGATGAAGAAGTGACGGAAAGTTATTTGGCAGCAGATGAGGCTGGCTCAGATGAAGGAGTCGGTAAATCATCTGGGCTGCTTTGGTGGTCACCGCCTATCGCATTGTTATTGCTGCTTGCAGGAGGAGTTTACATATGGCAGCGAAAAAAGCAGGTGATTAGCAAATGATGCTGCTGCGCAAACGGAAAGCAACTGTTCTATTAGTGCTTGTTTTAGTTGCATTGTCTTGTTTGGCAGGCTGCGGGGACCGTGATGCCAACACCAATGCTGCTCTACAGGGAAAAGCAAACCAGTCAGCAACGGGCTCGCCGCCTGTTGCCTCGAATGCCGCTGCTTTATCTATGGAAGATGAACGGCAGTCCCTTGTTGAAAATGAGGAGCATCGTATTGTGGCGACCACAGTTGCGATTACACAAATTATGGATTTGCTTGAGATTGATTTGATTGGTATACCCAAAAGTGTGAAGCAGCTTCCTGATCGCTATGAAGGAGTAACTTTGGTTGGTAATCCGATGAGTCCCGATATGGAGTTGGTGAAATCGCTCAAGCCGACAGAGGTGCTTTCGGTGACTACCCTGCAATATGATTTGGAGCCAGTATTTGAGCATGCCAAGATCGATGCAAACTTTCTTGATCTGACAAGTCTGGAGCGGATGCAAGCAGAGATTATCAAGCTTGGCGACAAGTATGGGAAACAGGAACAGGCAGCTAAGATTGTCCGAGAATATGATGTTGTTCTTGAGGAGATTAGTAAAGCAACTGATGGCAAGGAAGCACCGACTGTTCTTATATTGCTGGGAGTACCAGGCAGCTATCTTGTTGCAACTGAGCATTCGTATGTTGGCGACTTGGCGAGGCTGCTTGGCGGTATTAACATTGTGCAAGGAGAAAATGTAGAGTTTCTTGCATCCAATACAGAATATTTGCAACAAGCTAATCCCGATGTTATTCTTCGTGCCGCGCATGGAATGCCAGATGAGGTTGTAAAGATGTTTGATGAGGAATTCAAAAAAAATGATATCTGGAAGCATTTTAAAGCAGTACAGAACGGGCGAGTATATGATTTGGAAGAACGTTTATTTGGAACAACCGGCAATTTGGCAGTTGGCGAAGCGCTTGAGGCATTGCTGCCGATGCTGTATCCATAGTTTGATTAAAGGATTGTGAGCAATGGCTAAAAAAATTACTGTATTTTTTATTACATCCTGTTTGTTGCTTGCGTTAGTGCTTTATTCAGCGATGACAGGCAGTATAAAGGTTGGTTTCTGGGAGCTTGTTCACGGATTGCTGTACGGTGCGAATGAGCAGGTAGAAATTATTAAGGATCTGCGCTTTCCCCGGATATTAGTGTCTATGCTGGCAGGAGCATGTTTAGCAGTATCGGGCGCATTACTGCAGGCAGTCATGAAAAACGCACTCGCTGAGCCAGGAATAATTGGGATTTCCTCAGGAGCAGGACTGGTTTCCATAACAGTTATTACTATCTTTCCAGCGCTTTACTTTTGGTCACCGCTTTTCTCAGTTCTGGGCGGGGGACTAGCTTGTTATCTGGTTTATTCCTTGTCCTGGCGTGTGCAATTGAATCCGCTTCGTTTGTTGCTTGTCGGAATTGCGATTAACGCGACCTTCACAGGGCTGGGACAATCCTTTAATTATCGCGGCAGCTATGCGGTCACAAGCGCCAATCAGGCGGTTTCTTCCATTTTTACAATGAAGACATGGGAGGATGTATACATACTTGCACTATTCGGCGGTATTGGCATTTTAATGGCACTCTTGCTTGGTATCTGGTGCAATATGCTTGCATTCAGCGACGAAACGGCACGTAATCTAGGTCTGCGAGTGGTACAGGTAAGATTAATCATTTCGGTTGTCGCTGTTCTTTTGGCATCGGTTGCAACAGCAATTGGCGGTTTAATTATGTTCGTAGGCTTGTTAGTGCCGCATATCGGGAGATTACTGGTTGGCTCCAATTATAAGCTGCTGATTCCTTTTTCAGCATTAGCGGGCGCCTTGTTGTTACTCGGTGCAGATACAATCGGTCGAACGGCATTGGCTCCTGCTGAAATACCGGCTTCTATTATCATGGCGGTTATAGGTGGTCCTTTTCTAATTATCATGCTGAGAAGGAGCGATAAAGTTGTATCATTAACCAGTTGACAGCCAGGTAAGGGGAGGTTGAAAACCGACAATGAAACATTTGCTTATTACGGATGATGATCAAAACAGCCGTGCTTTGCTTGGTCATTATATGACCAAAGAGGGCTTTCGCGTGCTGGAGGCTCAGAATGGTCGCGAGGCGATGCGAGTTTTGGAAAAACAGGCAGTAGATCTTGTGATCATGGATATTATGATGCCGGAAGTAGATGGCTTGACGCTTTGTGAATATACACGAAAAAACTATGATATCCCGATTATTATTTTGTCTGCTCGTGATCAGCTAAGTGACAAGGAGCGAGGATATTTGAGCGGAACGGATGATTATGTGACCAAGCCTTATGAGCTTCCAGAGCTTCTGTTCCGCGTGAAGGCGCTATTCCGACGTTATTCCTTTGCCTCCAGCGACAAAATCAGATTGGGTCGATTTATTATTGATCGAAAAAATTATGAAGTTATGGATGATGACGAGATGCTGCTGCTACCGATGAAGGAATTTGAGTTATTAGCTCAGCTGGCGGAATATCCCGGGCGGGTGTTTTCTCGCGATGAGCTGATTCATTTGATCTGGGGAGCAGATTATAGCGGCGATGAAAGAACAGTGGATGTTCATATAAAAAGATTACGCCAAAGATTTTCAGTAAACAAAAGCGGCTTTCAAATTCATACGGTACGAAGTGTTGGCTATAAGCTTGAGGTGTCGACTCTATGAGGTCACTTTATTTTCGAGTCTTTCTTATCACGTTGTACACCCTTGCTATTAGCAGTTTTCTTGGCTTTTATGTAGCGAACGTCTACTATCATTGGTCGCTGAAGCCGTATCAGGACACCAAGCTGTTCACAATTGCAAATCAAGTCAAGTCTCACGTTGAGCAACATCCGGAATCTATGGGGGATATGCTGCTTACTGTCGCCGCTATGGGATATCAATTGTATTTGTATGATGAGCAAGGAAATGATTTGTTTTTTGGAAGAGGATTTGAAAAGGAAGATTTAACAGACGATACGAAGAAAAGTGTTTTGCATGGAAAAGAATATCACGGTATTGCCGATTATCCGAACAGGCCGTTCTCTACGGGTTATTTCGATAATAGTCTAAGCAATTCTGTGGGTGTGCAAGTTTCGGCAGAAGCTGATCGGTACGCCCTTTTCCTGCGTCTAAACAGCTATATGCATTTTGATGAGCTGAAAATCTTTTTCATGCTTATGTTCGGGCTCGCTGTATTGTTCAGCATTCCTTATTTCCTGTTGGGTACACGCTATATGGTACAGCCGATTGTTTTATTGACCGAAGCGACGAAAAAAATAGCTCAAGGCTACTATAAATTGCGTCTGCCTACAAAAAGAAAGGATGAAATCGGGCAACTTGCTTCTTACTTTGAGAAAATGAGTCTGGAGTTGCAGCGAGCGGACCAAAGGACGAAGGAGTTTGTTGCCAATGTGTCACATGAGATACATTCGCCGCTTGCTTCAATACAGGGCTATGCAGACTCTCTGCTAGCCGAAAACATCGATGCTAAACTAGTTCGCCAGCATGCTTTTATTATTGGACAAGAAACAAGACATCTGGCGACGCTTAGCAGGCAGTTATTGCTATTATCGAAATTAGACCATACTGACAATGTCCTGCAAGGAAAAAGCTTTCCTTTGCAGCCGCAGCTCCGCCAAGCCCTCCAGCTGCTGGAATGGCAACTCACCCAGAAGGAGCTTGCTGTCAGATTATGCATTCCCGCTAATTTGTGCATATATGGGGACGAAGTGCTTCTTATGCAAGTGTGGTCCAATCTGCTCTCCAATGCGGTCAAGCATATTTCCGCCGGACGTTCTATTCATATTACAGCTTACTATGAAGATAAGGACTGTGTTATTAAAATAGCTGACACAGGCGATGGCATTCCTAAGGAACAACTGCAATTTATTTTTGATCGTTTTTATCGGGGAGATAAGTCTAGAGAACGCAATTCGGGAAGCACTGGACTTGGACTTGCTATTGTACAAAGCATTATTCATTTGCATAGCGGAACAGTCGATGTCCAAAGCAGTACAGAGACAGGAACATTGTTTACAGTAAGGCTTCCTATTATTCGCTTTTAACATGTATTCCTATACAATGTAATCAAATTACGATTGAAGATAATCAAGGATGATTAAATAAAAAAATACGGTATTGCAGCGGGGTATAGCCGGTAGCTTTTTTGAATACCTCACAAAAATAGGATACATTAAATAATCCTAGGCTTTGGGAAATTTGCTCAATCGATTGATTGGTGGTTTCAAGCAGTATGCGAGCTTTTTGAATACGAATGATGGTCATATATTGACTGATGGTACTGCCTGTAGCACGCTTGAACAAACGAGAAATATGATGCTTGGACAAATGCAGATCTTCAGCAATACGATCCAGTTCCAGTGGCTCGTGAATATGTTGTTCCAGCCATTGAATGATATGCTCTGCATGATGATGCTCACGCAGTTGCGGCTCATTAGCGTCGAATAGTATGCTATTCCAGTTTTGTTGTACAATTTGAAACAGCTGCGTAAGAAACAAACAGCTTTCTTCTTCCTTTTCAGATGCATCTGAAGGAAGGGGGAAGTGTTTTTTATATTCCTTCAATAACTGCGGCAGGAAGGTATAGTTGCCCGCATTATAGATAGCAGGGCAGGATAACTCATACTGCCACACTTTTTTGAAGAAATTTTGAATAGTTGGAAAGGCTTTAAGACGATTGTAAAAATAAACGGGGTCCAAAAGCAGCTTGGATCGAATAAAGGGCGTTTTGGTGCTCGCATGAATCCGGATTCTATGCAACTGATACGGCTGAAAGATAAACAGACTGTCAGGCTGCACTTCATAAAGTGACTGATTGACGAGAATATCACCTTGACCGGCATGAACATAGACAATTTCCATTCCTTGATGAGCGTGATAATAATTAGGAAAGCCAGTATCTGTCGAGTAGGAAAGTTTAATGTGATAATGCAGCTTGGAAATATCCATTTCATGAATCAGCTTCATATAAGGTATGGCCTCCTCTATATAGCAGATCAATATAGCGGTATTTTATCACACTTCAAGTGTACTTTAGCAATGATAAATTTAGTATTCTATTTTTAAAGGACGCTAGAGGAGGTAAATGAGCACAATGAAATATGCAGAGCTTGGAAAAACAGGAATTCGTGTATCGAGGATGGGGCTTGGGGGGGCTCCTTTTGGCAATGGTTATGCAAACCTGGATGATCAGGCTATCCAATCTATTGTGGATGCGGCAATTGAGGGTGGCGTGAATTATATAGATACAGCTCCGATTTATGGAAATGGGGCAAGTGAAAATGGTATTGGCAAGGCACTTGAGAAAAATGGACAGCGTCAGCAAATTGTGCTGGCAACAAAGGGAGTCATGCGTGGCGAAGCATACAGCTATGATAATACGATTCGTTCCTTTGAGCAGAGCTTAAGAAGACTGCGAACAGATTATATCGATGTGATTCAGTTGCATGAAGTGGAAAGCACATCCTATGAAGAGGCTATGGAGGGAACGATAGCTGCCTTTTTGAAGCTGAAGGAGGATGGGAAAGTTCGTGCGATTGGGGTTAATGCGGGCAAAGTTGAGCTTTTACTGCCGTACATTCGAACAGGCAAAATAGATACGGTTCAAATGTGGGGCAGATATACAATCATTGACTGTTCAGCTCGTGCCGTGTTGTTTGAAGAGGTAAGAAAGTATGGGGTTGGTATGATCAACGGAAGCGTTCTGGGGATGGGAATATTGGCAGGCACTCCAGCACAGTTTCTGCAAGAGAAGAGACAGGCGCTTTTATTAGAAGCGCAAAATCGAGTTGAAAAATTGAAAGCGCTTGATGCTTCGTTTTTCGCATCGCAGCAATCCTTGATTGATGCCGCTTATCGATTTAGCCTGGACTGTTCGGATATAGATGTAACATTGATGGGAGCAACGTCTATTCAAGACGTGATCGATAATGTAGCCTGCTGTGCTGCTGAGCGATTGCCAGACCATATTGAGCGTGGAGTAATCGAACAGTTCGGGCAGATGAAGCCATTATTTGAATATTAAAGAGGCAGGGGGAAACGCAATGACTGGGATGCAGCATCTGACATTGAGGCAATTGAAAACAGCACTGGAGGAAGCGGCTCAGGAAGGCTTTGTATTATTTCCTGAATCACGAAAAAAACGAAATTGGACAAAATTGCAGGAAAGTGTACTATTCTCCAAGGTATATAAGGAGATATGCGATCATGCAGAAAACGGACTAACCAGCAATACTGCAACACTGCCGTTTTCACAATTTATTCGTTTTGGAGAAGATGGCAATCGGAATGGTTTTGAAAGTGTTTATTTTGAAAGGCGGAAACGGCTGTCTGCATTTGTACTGCTTTTTTTGACAGAGGGAAAAGAGCGTTGGGGGCAAGCGCTGGAGGATTTGATATGGGCGATATGTGAGGAAACAACGTGGGTCATACCTGCGCATGTCGGTTTGTATGTAAATGAATATCCGTACGGAATTTGGGATCAATCCACTGCACCGCGCGAGACGGTAGATTTATTTTCCTCCATTACGGCTTTTGCTTTAGCTGAAATAATAAGCTTGGTTGGTGAAGAGCTGCATCCTTGGGTAGTCGAACGAGTACATAAGGAGCTGGACCGCCGTATTCTGCAAGTTTATTTTTATGATCCGGTACCGCAGAATTGGGAGCAAAAGAAAAATAATTGGCCAGCGGTATGTGCCTCCGGCATAGGGGTAACGGCCATATATGAGGTAGCTGACAGCGAAGTGCTGGCTGGGATGCTGTGGCGTGTTGTGGCAGCTATGCGTAATCATTTGAGCGGCTTTGATGAAGAGGGAGCAACAGCTGAAGGAATTACCTACTGGCAGTTTGGCTTTGGCTTCTATGTCTATTTCGCAGAGCTGCTGCGCGACCGAACGGGTGGTCGTATAGATTTGCTGGCGGATCAGCAGATTGCACAAATCGCATCGCTTCCGAACTTCTGTATATTGAGCGAGGGGAAAACCGTTAATTTTTCAGATTCTGTGGAGCAGATTCCGATCAATATTGGTTTGATTAGTCGACTGAGCAGTAGATGCAAAACGGTTGATGTTCCATATGTTGTTCCTGTCTATAACGATCTATTCGACCATTGGGCACACTTTGCGCGCATATTGCTTTGGACGCCGGAGCAAATTGTAGAAGAAAATCAGACTGCAAGGATCAACTACGAAGACAAATGCTTTAAGGGTCATCAGTGGGTGATATCTAAAAATTGGACGCCTTCAGGCCTGTATGCGTTTGCAGCAAAGGGAGGTCATAATGCCGAGCCGCATAATCATAACGACCTGGGACATTTTATAGTTCATGCCAAAGGTAAAACAATTCTAGAGGATATTGGATCGGGATTTTATACCCGAGAATATTTTGATCCAAGCGTGCGATATTCCTTGCTGGCTGCCGGCTCGCATGGACATTCTGTTCCTATCATTAATGATAAGCAGCAAGCAACAGGCGAGCAAGCTCAATCTATGCTGCTAGAGTATACGCATAGTCAGGATCAATTAAAGTTCAAACTTGATTTAACAAGGGCTTATGAGGGAGCCTTGCTACAGAAGTTTGAGAGAAGCTTTATCTGGCAAAGACACAGTTTGGAGAAGGAATGCTTTGAATTAACTATTGAAGACCATGTTGTAACAGAGCATAATCAGGTTCCCTTTATCGGGGTGTATATTACCACGATTAAACCGCAGTTTATCGCTCCTGGGCAAATACAGCTTGATGAGGCGCAGCTATATTATGAGGATCAGTCGTTTTCCTTTGATTATGAGGAGCATGATGTAAAGCTATTGTATGGCAATGTGAAAACGATTTACCGCATTCTGCTTACATGGCGTAATAAGCAGCCTAATGTTTCACATTCAAGGGGTATTATCCATTCTCAAGTCAAACTATCTTTATCAAAATGAAAGTTGGCAAAAGCTGAAATAGATTTCAGAGGGAGGAGTAAGCTGTGAAGCATGTATTTGAAACCAGTCAATGGGTAGATAACGTATGGGGAAAAATAATAGACAAAACAGAACGAAACAGCAGCCTGATAGGTGCCAGATTTCCATATGCATCTGTGGACGGAGCCTATAATGAAGAAGCAGTGGATTGGTGGACAAACGGCTTTTGGCCCGGTCTTCTGTGGCTCGTTTATGAGTCCAATTACAATAAGGAACTGCTTGCAATTGCGGCTTGTATAGAAGAAAAAATGGATAAGCCGTTAATTGAATTTACAGACCTGCATCATGATGTTGGGTTTATGTGGTCGCTTACTGCTGTAGCTCAATACAAACTGACCCATCACTCACGATCAGCTCAAAGAGCATTGACTGCTGCAAGCCATTTGGCGGGCCGATTTAATGTGAGGGGCGGCTTCATAAGAGCATGGAACGCTCCGGAGCGTGTAGGTTGGGCGATTATTGACTGTATGATGAATTTGTCGCTGTTGTACTGGGCGAGTGAACATACTGGCGACCCACGATTTAAACATATTGCGATGGCACATGCGGATATGACTTTGCAACAGTTTATACGCAAGGATGGCTCGGTCCATCATATTGTTTGCTTTGATCCTGCGACAGGCGTTCGAGCAGGTGCGCTGGGTGGTCAAGGCTATGGGGAGGATTCGGCTTGGGCAAGAGGCACAAGCTGGGCGATCTATGGCTTTGCAATCAGTTATCGTTATACGGGCGAGCCAAGATATAGGGAGGCAGCGCAAAGGACAGCTTCGTTTTTCCTCAGTCAGCTCGATGGCGAGCATGCGCCACCGTGGGATTTTAGAGCTCCGGAAGAAAGCAAGCATATACGGGATACCAGCGCAGCAGCTTGTGCAGCAAGCGGTCTGCTGGAACTGGCGCGCTTGCTGCCGGAAGAAGAGGCGGCGGTATATATCTTCGAAGCAATTAAGCTGCTCAAGCTGCTTGATACCAGTTATGGCTTGTGGGATGATAGGAATGAACAAGGGATGATAGATAAGGCAACTGCCAATTATCCAAATAAACATTATGTGGAGACACCTATTATTTATGGCGACTACTTTTTTGCTGAAGCCATAAGTAAGTTGCGTGACTGGTTCGGCTATTCGATGATGGATCAAACAGATCGCCAAACCCATTGCGGATACTGGTAGTCGGTGCTACCCCAGCTGTAGTGATATCGATTTAAGCTTTATATAATGAAATTGACGTTCTCTTTGTAACAAAGAGAACGTTTTTTTTGTCCGTTTACTGCTCAAAAACAGGATTAAGCCTGTTTATTGCAAGCTGTTGTATAAATGAAGCAATATTACACCAAAATAAATAAGAGCAGATATAGCGAACAAATAAAGTTGCTATAATTTTCTGAAAATTAAATGCAAATACTTGAAATCTCATTAAAACGGCGTATAATAATAACTAAGATCAAAGAAAGTCAAAGTCAATGAATGAAGATTGCTTTGTCTCACTGATTGGTCTTGTGAAAATGAATGATGAGGTTGATCAGGGGGTGGATGTCTTTGCGGAATATTTCTGATCTTATTGAACAGTATTTGAAGCATAGACTGGATCTGAGCGATGAAGGCGCTGTGGAGATTCAGCGCAATGATTTAGCAGACCGCTTCTCCTGTGTACCTTCACAAATTAATTATGTGATTAGTACACGTTTTACCTTGGAAAAAGGTTATATGGTGGAAAGCAAGCGCGGTGGCGGGGGATATATTCGCATTCAGCGAGTGGAACTGCCAGCGCTCAAGATGATTTCTTATCATATTGAGAAGACAATTGGAAGCAGTATTGATCAGACCAGCGCAGAAGGATTGATTTATCAGCTTGAGCAAGCCGAGATGATTTCAAAACGTGAATCAAATTTGCTTCGATCAGCGGTATCTCGCGATACGATCGGGTTAATGCTTCCGGTTCGGGATGAAGTGAGAGCAAGAGTTTTGCGCGCAATGCTAATTTCATTGTTAGTGAAGTAATTGTCAAAGTAAGGAGGAATCAAGCATGTACTGTCAAGAATGCGGGAAGCGTCCTGCCGCGATTCACTTTACAAAGATTATAAACGGTGACAAAACGGAGTTTCATTTTTGTGAAAGCTGTGCCCGTGACAAGGGAGAAGGTGGAAGCGGAGTGTCGAACGGCTTTTCAGTTCACAGTTTTTTATCGGGACTGCTTGATTATGAAAAGCTTGGTGGACATTCTTCCGTTCATAGCGGGACAGAGCAGTCAGCTCGCTGCAATGAATGCGGATTGACATATACGCAGTTTAGCAAAATTGGACGTTTTGGCTGTAGTTCTTGTTACAAGCAATTTGCAGAGCGACTGGACCCCTTATTGAAACGTGTACATGGGAATATATCACATAGCGGTAAAATTCCCAAACGTTCTGGCGGTAGGATTCAATGCAAAAGAGAAATTGAACAACTTCGCAAGGAAATGCATACGCATATTGAGCATGAGGAATTCGAAGAGGCAGCCCAATTACGCGACCGAATTCGTGAGTTGGAACGAAAAGTTGAAGAGAGCTGAGTGCGGCTGTACTGTTATCATGGGCTGTCATTCACAAATATAAAAAAGAGTTGAGTCGAAAAAATACTTTTAATTTCCTTGTCATGTTTGAAAGGAGTGAGTCTGTTGACGAAGCAGCATTTTACCGAACAAGCTTTAAGCGATTGGATGAAAAGCGGAGGGCCTGAATCTGAAATCGTAATTAGCAGCCGCGTTCGTCTCGCCAGAAATTTGAACGACCAGCCATTCCCGATGCTTGCCGTCAATCAGCAGGCACAAACGGTGCTCGACACGATTTTGGATGCGGGAAACAGCGGGAATTTGGAGACCTTCGGTCAAATCGATACGTTGTTGCTTAATGAAACAAGCGAGTTGGATAAGCGAATTTTGGTTGAGAAGCATTTGATAAGTCCTAATTTGGCTAATGAATCGAGAGCAGGTGCTGTATTGCTCAGCGATAATGAGTCAATCAGCATGATGATTAATGAAGAGGATCATTTGCGCATACAGTGTATGTATCCCGGTTTCCAAATTCACGAGGCATGGGAGCTGGCAAGTCAGCTGGATGATGCTCTTGAGGAGTCGCTGGATTATGCTTTCGATGAGCAGCGCGGCTATTTGACCGCTTGCCCCACCAATGTAGGTACAGGGCTGCGTGCCTCGGTTATGATGCATTTGCCTGCTTTAGTGCTTACTCAGCAAATTAATCGTATTCTGACGGCTGTTACACAGGTGGGCTTGGCAGTTCGCGGCTTATATGGCGAGGGAAGCGAAGCGCTCGGCAATTTATTTCAAATTTCCAATCAAATTACTTTGGGACAATCTGAAGAGGAAATAATCGAAAATTTGCATAATGTGGCAAGACAAATTATTGAACATGAGAAAGCGGCGCGCAGAAGATTGCTGGAGGAGTCGCGAATGCGGATCGAGGATCGGGTTTGTCGTTCCTATGGCATCCTTACCAATGCTATTATTATTGACTCCAAAGAAGCAGCCCAGCGGCTGTCAGATGTTAGACTTGGGGCAGATACAGGAATTTTGCAAGGGATAACCAAGCAACAGCTCAATGAGTTAATGATTATGACCCAACCGGGTTTTTTGCAAAAGAAATTCAATGAAAAGCTAAATGCTGATCAGCGGGATTATAGACGTGCGGAGCTTATCCGCACACATTTGACAGGTAATAACAATGGGGGTGCAGAACTATGATGTTTGGAAGATTCACTGAACGTGCTCAGAAGGTATTGGCTTTGGCACAGGAAGAAGCAGTACGTCTTGGACATAACAATATTGGAACAGAGCATATATTGCTTGGACTTATCCGTGAGGGTGAGGGGATCGCTGCCAAAGCGTTAAGCGGTTTGGGGCTTGGACTTGAAAAAATTCAGGATGAGGTCGAAGCGTTAATCGGTCGCGGTCAAGAGCAGCCAAACAATATTGCCTATACACCGCGTGCTAAAAAAGTAATCGAATTGTCGATGGATGAAGCGCGCAAGCTTGGTCACACTTATGTGGGAACAGAGCATATATTGCTGGGGCTGATCCGTGAGGGAGAAGGCGTTGCTGCCCGAGTATTAAATAATTTGGGAATCAGTTTGAACAAAGCGCGTCAGCAAGTGTTGCAACTGCTGGGCAGCAGCGAAGCAGTATCGAGTAATCACAGTGCTCAAACGAATATGAGTACTCCAACATTGGATGGATTGGCTCGTGATTTGACCGCTTCTGCCAAGGAAGGCAATCTCGACCCTGTTATAGGACGGAGTAAAGAAATTGAACGTGTTATTCAAGTACTGAGTCGCAGAACAAAAAATAATCCGGTGTTGATCGGTGAGCCGGGGGTTGGTAAAACAGCTGTTGCCGAAGGTTTGGCGCAAAAAATTATTAATAATGAAATACCTGAAACATTGCGTGACAAGCGGGTAATGACACTTGATATGGGATCTGTTGTAGCAGGTACAAAATATCGTGGTGAGTTTGAAGACCGCCTGAAAAAAATTATGGATGAAATTCGCCAAGCAGGTAATGTGATTTTATTTATTGACGAGCTTCATACTTTGATTGGAGCAGGCGGTGCGGAGGGCGCAATTGACGCTTCTAATATTTTGAAGCCTGCACTTGCTCGCGGAGAACTGCAATGTATTGGAGCGACTACGCTTGATGAGTATCGTAAATATATTGAGAAGGATGCAGCACTGGAGCGTCGTTTCCAGCCGATTACGGTTGATCAGCCATCTCCGGAAGAGGCAATTCAAATTTTGCATGGCTTGCGTGATCGTTATGAGGCGCATCACCGCGTCAAAATTACTGATGAGTCCATTATTCAGGCAGTTAAGTTATCGGATCGTTATATAACGGATCGTTTTCTGCCGGATAAGGCGATTGATTTGATCGATGAAGCCAGCTCCAAGGTTCGTTTGCAAACTTATACCGTTCCGCCAAACTTGAAAGAGCTGGAAAATCGTTTAGATGATATACGTAAAGAAAAGGATGCAGCGGTTCAAAGTCAGGAATTTGAAAAGGCTGCGGCATTGCGTGATACCGAGCAGAAAATTCGCGATGAGCTGGAAACAACAAAAAATGACTGGAAAGAAAAGCAAGGACGGACAGACTCAGAGGTTACCCCTGAGGATATCGCATCCGTTGTAGCCAGCTGGACAGGGATTCCTGTGCTCAAACTGGCTGAGGAAGAAACGGAGCGTTTGCTCAAAATGGAGGATATCTTACATGGCCGTGTAATAGGTCAGGAGGATGCTGTTAAAGCTGTATCCCGTGCTATTCGCAGAGCGCGTGCCGGGCTGAAAGATCCGAAGCGTCCGATCGGTTCATTTATATTTCTTGGGCCTACAGGCGTAGGTAAAACCGAGCTGGCAAGAGCTCTTGCTGAAGCGATGTTTGGCGATGAAAATGCGGTTATTCGTATCGATATGTCGGAATATATGGAAAAGCATGCGACTTCGAGACTCGTTGGAGCGCCTCCGGGATATGTCGGTTATGAGGAAGGCGGACAACTGACAGAGAAAGTTCGCCGCAAGCCTTATTCTGTTGTTTTGCTTGATGAAATCGAAAAAGCGCATCCGGAAGTATTCAATATTTTACTGCAAGTGTTGGAGGATGGTCGTTTGACAGATTCCAAAGGACGGCTTGTTGACTTCCGCAATACGCTTATCATAATGACTTCCAATGTAGGCGCTGATCAAATCAAGAGAAATTCAGCGCTTGGCTTTACGGCTGTTCAAGACGCAGGTCATGACTTCAATGTGATGAGAGATAAAGTAATGGCAGAGCTTAAAAAGAGCTTCCGTCCAGAGTTCCTTAACCGAATTGATGAGACGATAGTGTTCCATTCGCTTGAGCAGAAACATATTGCCGAAATCGTTACGTTGATGGCAGAGGAACTTCGCAAGCGTCTAAATGAACAGGAAGTGGACTTTACACTTACAGAAACAGCCAAAAACTTCCTATCAAAAGAAGGCTTTGATCCGCAATATGGAGCACGTCCATTGCGCAGAGCGATTCAGAAGCATATTGAGGATCGACTGTCAGAGGAACTGCTTATGGGCAATATCCAAAAAGGCGATACATTCGTTATCGACGAAAAGGATGGCGCGTTGATTGTCGTAAAATCAGAAGTTGAGAAAAAGGCAGAGACGGAACAGCCCGCAAAATAAGTCATAATATTCGAAATAGCCCCGTATATGCAATGGCATATACAGGGCTATTTCTTTGGTAAAAATGAAGGTTAAGAGAAGAAGAGAAATACGACAGTTCAGTTTTGCAAATAATAGTCCATCTATAGGGGATAATATGTTTTCTGAACTTTGTAAATTTTCTTTATACATGCATCTGTTAATGGTACACTTTAGAAGTGAGAATTTGTAAAGGGTGACGGGCATGGCTAAGATTAAAACGAAATTTGTGTGCACTCAGTGCGGAACGGAATCTCCCAAATGGTATGGTAAATGTCCAGGGTGCAATGAGTGGAATACGATGGAAGAAGAGAAGGAATCAGTAGTAAAAACAAAAGGGGTGGGCTTATCTTCGATTCATACGAAAGAAAAGCCGCAACCGATCATACATATAAATAATGAGCAAGAGCCAAGAATAGAAACAAGGATGGCAGAACTGAACCGAGTGCTTGGCGGCGGAGTTGTACCGGGGTCGCTTATTCTTGTAGGTGGCGATCCAGGTATAGGAAAATCAACGCTGCTTTTGCAGACTTCACATGCTCTTGCATCCAAAGGTTTAAAAGTGCTTTATATATCTGGTGAGGAATCAGTCAGACAAACTCGTATGAGAGCTGACCGGCTTGGAGCGTTATGTGAAACATTGTATGTGCTGTGTGAGACAAATATGGAACATATTAACGATGCGATCGAGACAGAGGAGCCTGATTTTCTTGTTATCGACTCGATCCAAACGGTTTATGATCCGAATGTGCAATCAGCTCCCGGAAGTGTTTCGCAAGTAAGAGAATGCACGGCTCATTTTATGCGAACTGCGAAGATTAAAGGCATTGCTACCGTGCTAGTCGGTCATGTAACGAAAGAAGGGGCGATAGCCGGACCGCGTTTGCTGGAGCATATGGTGGACAGTGTACTTTATTTTGAAGGAGAGCGACATCATACATACCGCTTGTTGCGTGCAGTAAAGAACCGATTTGGTTCAACGAATGAGATTGGTATTTTTGAGATGGGCGAGGAAGGGCTGCGTGAGGTGTCCAATCCATCGGAGCTCTTCTTGTCTGAACGCCCATTAGGAGTAGCAGGTTCTACAGTTGTAGCCAGTATGGAAGGCACAAGACCGGTACTTGTAGAATTGCAGGCGTTGGTTGCGACGACTCATTTTCCTTCACCACGCCGGATGGCAACAGGGATCGATCATCATCGCATGGCGCTTATTATGGCAGTGCTGGAGAAGCGAAACGGAATGTTCCTGCAAACGCAAGATGCTTACTTGAATGTAGCAGGCGGGGTCAAGCTGGATGAGCCAGCGGTTGACCTGGCAGCGGCAGTTTCAATTGCTTCAAGCTTTAGAGATGCGCCAACGAAGCCATACGATGTTATTTTTGGCGAGGTTGGCTTGACTGGCGAGGTTCGAGCTGTCTCACGCGCTGAGCAAAGGGTCAAGGAAGCGCAGAAGTTGGGTTTCAAACGGGTGATTATGCCTGAGAAAAGCTTGAAGGGTTGGACGGCTCCAAAAGGAATTGAATTAATCGGAGTAAATACAGTAGCAGAGGCTCTAAAGGCAGCGCTGGGATAAAGAGGGGGAAGTTACATTGAAGGAACCGACACAACAAGAAATTATGAATCAATTATTGCAACTGGTTGCGCCAGGAACCCCTTTCCGTGACGGGTTGGAAAATGTGCTGCGGGCAAAAACAGGAGCTTTAATTGTAGTGGGCTACAGTCCTGAGGTTATGGAAGTTGTAGATGGCGGTTTTTCCATCAATTGTGACTTCTCGCCAAACTATTTGTATGAGCTTGCCAAAATGGACGGAGCCATTATTATGAGTGAGGATATGAGACGGATCTTATATGCGAATACACAGCTTATTCCGATGAGTACGATTCCCTCGATAGAGACTGGGATCAGACACCGTACAGCGGAGCGAGTAGCTAAGCAAACCGGCAAGCTGGTCGTATCCATTTCACAAAGAAGAAATATAATTACACTCTATCAAGGAAATTTACGCTACGCATTGAAGGATATCGGCGTAATACTTACTAAGGCGAATCAAGCGATTCAAACCTTGGAGAAATACAGAGCTGTATTGACACAGGCACTGACCAATTTGTCGGCGTTGGAGTTCGAGGAATTAGTTACTTTGCACGAAGTAGCTTATGTTATTCAACGTGTTGAGATGGTCTTGCGTGTCAAAATGGAAATTAAGCGTTACGTCAATGAACTGGGCACTGAAGGCCGTTTGATCAGTATGCAGATGGAAGAATTGGTTGGCGGTGTGGAACAAGATGCATGGTATTTGTTAAAGGATTATGCAAAGGATAATTCGGATGACAAAATTCGAGAAATCAGAGCAGGTTTGAAAAAGCTGAGCTGGGATGAACTGCTTGATTTTACACCAATTATCCGATTAATTGGCTACCCACATGCCAATACTATGCTTGAAGAGTCTGTTGCTTCAAGAGGGTATCGTTTACTAAGTAAAATCCCGCGGTTGCCTGTAATGATCATGAATAACTTGATTGAAAAATTCCAGCATTTGCCTCGTGTTCAAATGGCGACAATAGAAGAGTTGGATGAGGTGGATGGCATTGGCGAGGTACGCGCACGTTCGATTCAAGAAGGGTTGAAGCGTATAAGGGAACAGATGTTTATTGACAGACAAATTTAAATACCCTACAATTGATTGAATGTGCAGTAAACGAGCAACTTGAAAGGGACAGTGCTCGGCATAGGAGAGAAGAGGTGTAATTCATGATTGCAAAATCGATACCCAGTCTATTTACAGTAGGAAATTTATTCTTGGGAATCGTTGCCATCATTCTTGTGTTTCATGGAAATACAGCAATGGCGGTTATGATGGTTATTATTGCCATGCTGCTTGATGGTGTAGACGGACGAATTGCTCGAGCGCTTAATGCGCAAAGCGAATTCGGAAAAGAACTCGACTCATTGTCTGATGTAGTTTCTTTTGGGGCTGCACCCGCTTTTATTATGTACGTTACCGCTTTTCAACATATATCCCAGCCGATTGCCTGGATTGTTACAGCGTTGTTCCCGATCTGCGGCGCTTTGCGTTTGGCAAGATTTAATGTAATTACAAGCAATGACGGCTATTTTATCGGTTTGCCCATCCCCGCCGCTGGAGGGGTGCTTGCTACGCTGGCACTATTCAGCAATGATATTCCGATTCTCGTACTCACCCTTACGACTGTTGCTTTATCCCTGTTAATGGTCAGCACAGTTCGCTACCCTAACTTCAAGAAGGTCGGTATTCCGCGCGGTGCCATCTGGATTGTTCCGATCGTTGTTGTTATTTCATTGGTGCTCGGCATTTTCTTCAAAAATCAATTATCACAAATCCTATTTATTCCGCTTTTATTATATGCATTATACGGCTTAAAAAAAAACGGTGATCGCAGAACGGTTAAGCGCAAGCGCAGAAGAGACAAGGAAGACCCAAACGATGAGTCACAATCAGAGAAGTTGGCCTAATGACTACGATATTAATATTAAAAAAATCAAGCTGTTTTCGGCGAAGCAATCGCTGAAAGCAGCTTTTTTATTATAACAAATTCCTGCTCAAAAAACCGCACGTCCTGCAAGACATGCGGTTTTTCTTAAAAACATATAAGCTGCACGCCGCTTGGTTATAACTGCCAAACGTTGCTTCAAAATGTTGCCTGGCTGTTTATGCCATGATCAAGTCATATTAAATAATCCAAGTGTAGAGCACTTCTTAGACTCGTTGGCTACAACTTCATCCAGTTGAACATCAAGCAGGTTGCAAAGGGCCGTCATATAGAAAATATTGCGCCCCATTTCTGTTTTCAACACATCGTAGCAATGCTCACAAAGTGCGCCTGCAAGATGGCTTTGGGTTGAATCTTTCGATTGGTTCAAATCTTCGGAATAGGATTGTTTCTTCGCATTGATTTCAATACATCCGCAATCCGTTACTGCCTTTGTTACAGCGCGATTCACCGCTGCATTAGATTGATTGTACTTGGACATCACATCAAGCAAACTTCGGTGTCTCAACAACAAAGCTGATACTTGCTGTTGGAATTCTTCCAATGTTGGCGTATTAGTCGGTTCCACTTCTCTTGCCCACCTCCTGTGTTGTGCTCCCAATTCCATTATAGACTTCCTTGCCTTCAAACACAAAATATGATTTCAATAAAAAATAAAAAAATCGAAAATGTTCAACGAACGATTAAATATGAAAATATTGGAACATAATTGTAATGGAGGTGAACCGTAATGGTTAAACGAATTATTCAACTTTTAGGTTTGTTATTGGGCGGAATGGCTGGAGCAGAAGTATACTCAATCTTTAATCCTTCTATCTCATGGCAAGGAGCAACGCTTTCTATCTTTCAACAGTCGAGCACTTATTACATGAATATAGCCGCTGGTGCAATAGGCGGCTTGATAGCGGCTTCTATATTTGCAGGGCGTATTGCGGCTTTCTTGCACGGTTTGGTTGAGCGCACAGCAGCTCTTCCTGTGAAACAATTATTAGCTGGTACGATAGGGCTTGTCGGGGGATTATTGCTATCGGTCATGTTGTACCCGGCAGTGGTGCACTGGGGGGGACCGGGCCATATGGTGCCGGCGCTGCTAGCGCTCGTTCTTGGGTATATGGGCTTGCGAATCGGCTTGCTCAAGCAGGAGGAGATAGGTACAGTCTTTCAACAGTTGCTGGACAGAAAAACAGCAGCTCCTGCAATAAATGAAGGCAAGAACTTCGAAGAGCATAAAATATTGGATACAAGCGTTATTATCGATGGACGAATTGCGGATATTTGCAAAACGGGCTTTATTGAGGGAACAATCGTTATTCCTCAGTTTGTATTAGAGGAGTTGCAGCATATTGCCGACTCATCTGATCTTCTGAAGCGAAATCGCGGACGCCGAGGCCTGGATATATTGAATAAAATTCAAAAAGAGCTAGAGGTTAAGGTACTGATTTACGAGGGAGATTATGAGGAAATAGGAGAAGTAGACAGTAAACTCGTTAAATTGGCAAAGGCGTTGCAGGGCAAAGTAGTTACGAATGATTTTAATCTAAATAAGGTATGTGAGCTGCAAGGCGTATCGGTACTTAATATTAATGATTTGGCGAATGCTGTTAAACCGGTTGTTCTGCCAGGCGAAGAAATTGTTGTACAAGTCATTAAGGATGGCAAGGAGTTTGGTCAAGGGGTTGCTTATCTGGACGATGGAACAATGATTGTTGTTGAAGGCGGACGCGAGTATATTGGGATGACTATGGAAGTGCTCGTAACCAGTGTCTTGCAAACCTCAGCAGGAAGAATGATATTCGCCAAGCCTAAGTTATTGGAAAAAGCGCTGTAACAAGGTACAATAAAGAGCAGTAAGGAAAAATAAGACTAGAACAGCGTGAGGCAGGTTTGAAGGATGACTGAGGTTTTGCAAAGCTGGGGAGCCGTTATAGTAGCAGCAGGGCGCGGAACCCGGATGGGAACGAAGGAAAGCAAACAATATTTGCAACTGGCGGACAAGCCTGTTATTGTTCATACGCTTGAGCTGTTTCAGCAGCTTGATTTCATAGAGGAAATTGTACTGGTGACGGGTGCTGATGATATAAGCCGTTGTCGTGAGTGGGTAGCGGCATATCAGCTTGGCAAGGTAACAGCCATAGTCGCGGGAGGGTCTGAGCGTCAGCAGTCTGTGTATTGCGGCTTGCAGCAGCTCAGCTGCGATTGGGTCATGGTACATGATGGCGTTCGTCCGCTCGTTAGTGAAGATGCGGTTGCACGCTGTGCAAGCACAGCAGAAAGATGCGATGCAGCCGTGCTTGCAGTACCGGTCAAAGATACAATTAAACAAGTGAATGATAAAGGTATTATTGTGGCGACACCTGACCGTAAAAGCTTGTGGGCAATCCAAACCCCGCAAGCTTTTCGTCGTGACTTGTTGATTAGAGCACATGAATTTGCGCAAGAGCAGCAATTTCTCGGTACCGATGATGCTATGCTGGTAGAACAGCTTGGACTATCAGTAGAAGTGGTAGAAGGGGATTATGCCAATATAAAAATAACGACGCCCGAAGATTTGCCATGGGCATCCTTATTAATGGAGAACAAGCAGAAAGGGAAAGGGGAGCGAGAACAATGATTCGGATTGGTACAGGGTTTGATGTTCATCAGTTGGTGGAGGGACGTCCCTGCATTATTGGGGGAGTAACTATTCCTTATGAAAAAGGTCTGCTTGGACATTCCGATGCGGATGTTTTGCTGCATGCGGTAACCGATGCGGTGCTTGGCGCTGTAGGCATGGGCGACATCGGCACACATTTTCCTGATACGGATGAGGCGTATAAGGATGCAGACAGCTTGAAGCTTCTGGAAGAAGTATGGGCGTTAATTGAGTCAAAAGGATATGTGCTGGGCAATATTGATTGCACGATTATGGCACAACGTCCCAAAATGCTGCCTTACATTCCACAAATGCGTGCGGTAATTGCAAAAGCGTTGCATGCGGATGAATCGCAGGTCAATGTAAAAGCGACAACAACAGAGCAGTTGGGCTTTGTTGGACGCGGGGAAGGCGTTGCTGCTCAGACCGCTGTTATTTTAAAATATAAGGATTAAAGATCAGGTCGGTAAAAAATGAATATAACAGCGGAAGTCCATTTTTGTTTGCAGTGACGAATAAATGTTATATTCAAGCTGTTTATGAACAGCTAATCGTCAGCCTCAATAAGCATCATTAGCATCGATCTTATTTTATTTTGTATTAGGGGGAGTTAGGAATGACTGAACAAATTCGTGTACGCTATGCACCTTCGCCAACGGGGCATCTTCATATCGGGAATGCAAGAACGGCATTATTCAACTATTTATTTGCTCGCAGTATGGGCGGAAAATTTATTATTCGTATTGAGGATACTGACGTAAAGCGTAATGTTGCTGGCGGCGAAGAGAATCAATTGACCTATTTGAAATGGCTTGGCATGGATTGGGATGAAAGTGTGGATAAAGGTGGAGAGTACGGTCCTTATCGTCAGACAGAACGTGTTGCTATTTACGATAAGTATTGGAAACAGTTAATGGATCAAGGTCTCGCCTACCGCTGCTACTGTACAGAAGAGGAGCTTGAAGCGGAGCGGGAAGAGCAACAGGCACGCGGAGAGACACCGCGTTATTCGGGACGTCATCGCAATCTGACACCTGAGCAGCAGCAGCAGTTTGAAGCGGAGGGCAGAGTTCCAAGCATAAGGTTCCGCGTTCCAGAGGGGAAAACATATTCGTTTGATGATTTGGTCAAAGGTACGATTACTTTCGATACGGCTGAGATGGGTGACTTTGTTATTGTGAAAAAGGATGGCATCCCAACCTATAACTTTGCAGTAGTAATTGATGATTATTTGATGAAAATCAGTCATGTGCTGCGCGGAGAAGATCATATCTCCAATACGCCGCGCCAGTTGATGATTTATGAGGCATTGGGCTTTGAGGCGCCTGTGTTTGGACATATGACGCTTATTGTGAATGAGAACCGCAAAAAGCTGAGCAAGCGTGATGAGTCGATTATTCAGTTTATTGAGCAGTATGATGCATTGGGTTACTTGCCGGAGGCGATGTTCAACTTCATTACATTGCTTGGCTGGTCGCCCGAGGGAGAGCAGGAGTTGTTTACGAAGGAAGAGCTGATCGAAACATTTAAGACGGAGCGTCTGAGCAAAAGCCCTGCTGTATTTGATACACAGAAATTAAGCTGGATTAATGGCGAATATTTCAAAAAAATAGAGCTGGAGCGTGCGGTACAGCTTTGCTTGCCTCATTTGCAAAAAGCAGGTCTGGTTGCGGAGCAGCTGGATGAAAGTGCGATGAAATGGGTAAACGCGCTTGTTGCTCTTTACCAGGATCGTTTGCGATATGCTGCGGAAATTACAACTGTGACAGGCACATTTTTCGCTGAAAATGTTATAGATGATACAGAGGCTGCAGCTGTGCTGGCAGAAGAAACGGTGCCTCAAGTACTGCGTGCCTTCCTTTGCCAAGTGCAGGAGTCGGAAGGCGGCGATACTTTCGATGCTGATGCTGTGAAAGATATGATCAAAGCTGTGCAGAAGGAAACGGGGTGCAAGGGCAAGCAATTGTTTATGCCGATCCGTGTGGCGGTAACCGGAGTTGTGCACGGTCCCGACTTGAACCAATCGATTATGCTGCTTGGCAAAGAAAAGGTGGCTGCACGGTTAGCGGCGCGACTGGCTTAACTTGGCATACAACAGAGCCGTTGTTTCAGCAAGACAAAACAATTGCTTGTGAAGGCAAGGAAAGTTCGCTATACTATGGCTAACCTTTATTTAGCTACGATTAACTTCATATAAAGGCTGTGAGCAGGAGAAGTAAGCTGGATACAGGATGTTCAGAGAAGACAATCGGTTTCCTCTTTAAGGGTTGGCGAGAGGAACGGGCTGGGAGTTGTCGCATCCATCAGGCTGAATTGCACCTGGGAGCCTCGCCCCGAACAAGATGCCAGGAAAGTAGCGGCATTCTCAGTAGGCGGCGGCGATTCGTCCGCGTTAAGGATAGGAATGAGAATAGGTGCTGCTGCGGCAAAAGTCGAGCTTTTGTAGTACGCATCGCCTGTTGCAGAGTGGAACCGCGATATGACGCCTCTGTTGCCTTACGGCAGCAGGGGCTTTTTTTGATTCGGGCATGCCGCTATATATAGTCACAACAAGAGAGAGCAAATTGCGGATGTGCAGGCTGTTGGGGGGAGAGCAATGTTCCGGCAATTTAAATCGGATGTAGATGTTGTGTTCGAGAATGACCCGGCTGCGAGAAGCCGGTTCGAAGTTATATTGACCTACTCAGGCGTTCATGCGATATGGGCACATCGTATTGCGCACCGATTTTACAGAGGGCGATGGTACACGATCGCAAGGATGATCTCGCAATTCAGCAGATTTATGACTGGTATAGAAATTCATCCGGGTGCTGTAATCGGAAATCGTCTTTTTATTGATCATGGCATGGGAATTGTTATTGGAGAAACCTGTGAGATTGGCGACGACGTTGTGATTTATCAAGGGGTAACGCTTGGCGGTACAGGGAAGGAAAAAGGAAAAAGGCATCCGACAATTGGCAATAATGTTGTTGTTGGGGCAGGCGCAAAGGTGCTTGGTTCTTTCTCTGTAGGAGACAATTCCAATATTGGCTCCAACGCAGTGGTGCTCCGCGAGGTTCCTGATAATTGTACGGTGGTTGGGAACCCAGGAAGGGTTGTTAAGCGCAACGGTGAGCGTGTGAAGGATAGACTGGATCATACGCAGCTTCCCGACCCGGTTATCGAGATGTTTCGAGCGATGCAGCAGGATATCGATCGCTTAAAGGATCATGCAAGAGAATGCGAAGGCAACAGAAAAGGAGAATGAGAAATATGTCGATCATGATTTATAATACGATGACGCGCAACAAGGAAAAGTTTCAATCAATTACACCTGACAAAGTGAATATGTACGTGTGCGGTCCTACCGTATATGACTATATTCATATTGGAAACGCGCGGCCAGCGATCTTCTTTGATGTTGTAAGACGATATTTGGAATACTCAGGCTACGATGTAACCTATATTGTTAATTTCACAGATATCGATGATCGGCTTATTCAAAAAGCAGAGCAGCTCGGTACGACAGTGCCAGAGGTAGCAGATCGTTATATCGCTGCTTTCTATGAGGATATAGAAGCGCTAGGTATTCACAAAGCAACTCTCAATCCGCGAGTTACGGATCATGTAGAGGAGATTATTACTTTTATAGCAGGGCTTGTTGAACGTGATTTTGCATATGAAAGCGGCGGAGATGTCTATTTCCGTACAGCCTCTTTCGCGGATTACGGCAAGCTGTCCCATCAAAATTTGGATGATTTGCAGATGGGCATTCGGATTGAAGTGGACAGCCGCAAACACTCTGAGCAAGATTTCGTATTGTGGAAGGGTGCGAAGCCTGGGGAACTGAACTGGGATAGTCCTTGGGGACCGGGGCGTCCGGGATGGCATATTGAATGCTCGGCAATGGCGCGCAAATATTTGGGCGATACGCTGGATATTCACGGCGGCGGAACTGACCTGCAGTTCCCGCATCACGAATGCGAAGTTGCTCAATCCGAATCATTGACAGGTAAGACGTTTTCCAATTACTGGATGCATAACGGCTATATTAATATTGATAATGAGAAAATGTCGAAGTCGCTTGGAAACGGTATTTCCGTGCATGAATTGGTTCGCAAGGTGAAGCCTCATGCGATTCGTTATTTTATGCTGTCAGCTCACTATCGCAGTCCGCTAAACTTTAGCGATGATACAGTTGCGCAAGCAGAAAATAGCGTTGAGCGAATTGCCAATTGCGCAGCCAACTTGAAGCATCGATTAGGTGGAGCGGAAAGTCTACAAGGAAAAGCAGCAGATCAGCTTGCTCAAGCAGATCAACAATTGGAGCAAAGAGTTATCCAACTGCTGGAGCAGTTTGCGCAAAAAATGAATGACGATTTCAATACGCCAGATGCAATAACAGCATTGTTTGATATTGTTGCGGAGGCTAATCATTATATGAAGCGTGAGCAGGTATCGGCAGAAGGGTTGGGGCTGCTGTTGTCTTCTATTGAAAAAATGGATGCTGTACTAGGCTTGCTGCCTCTGCAAGCGGAGGATGAACTGCTTGATGAAGAAATTGAGCAACTGATTATTGAGCGTACCGAAGCGAGAAAAACAAAAAACTGGGCGCGTGCCGATGAGATTCGCGATCTGTTGCAAGAGCGAAATATTGTGCTGGAGGATACGCCGCAAGGTATTCGCTGGCGCCGTAAATAATGATGAGTGAAGCATTGTATTTTGAACCTAACAAAGATCCGAATTTAATGAATCCGGTTGTATTGGCGTATATCGGAGATGCAGTTTACGAAATGATGGTTCGGCAATATTTGATTTCTTTGCCGAACCAAAAGCCGCATCATCTGCATCGCGAGGCAACGAAGCTTGTATCTGCAAAGGCGCAGCGAGTGATGCTGGAGAGATGGCAGTCTTGGCTGACGGAGGAAGAAGCGGATATAGTCAGACGCGGGCGGAATGCCAAATCAGGGGCGCCGCCCAAAAATGCCGACCCGGCAGATTACCGCTATGCGACAGCCTTGGAATGCTTGGCAGGCTATTTGTTGTATACTGGACGCCCTGAACGGGTGGCTGAACTGCTGAAACTGGGACTAGCGGAAGGACAGGTTGCGCATTTGCCGCACACGGATATGGAACAGCTATAAAAATGGAGATAGAAAAACAGGAGGGAATCGGATGACAGACACAGACCAAATGAATCAAGAGGATTATATTGGCGGCAAGCATCCTGTTATGGAGGCATTGCGCTCTGGGCGCGAAATTAATAAGATATGGCTTGCGGAAGGCGGTCAAAAAAACTTGCAGCAGCCGATTGTGGCTGAAGCGAAGAAACAAGGAATTATTGTACAGTTTGTTGATAAGCGCAAGCTTGATGCGATGCTTCCAGGAGTTGTGCATCAAGGTGTTGTAGCCCAGGCGGCGGCATTTGCTTATGTGGAGATTGAGGATATTCTTGCGATTGCCGAGCAAAGAGGCGAGGTGCCTTTTATATTGGTTTTGGATGAAATAGAGGATCCGCATAATTTGGGTTCTATATTGCGTACAGCGGAATGTACGGGTGTGCATGGGGTTATTATTCCCAAAAGACGTTCTGCAAGCTTGACGGCGGCTGTATTCAAAATATCAGCTGGCGCAGCAGAGCATGTTTCGGTTGCTCGTGTTACCAATCTTGCAGCTGCAATAGAGAAATTGAAGAAGGCAGGCATATGGGTAGCAGGGACAGATGTTAGCGCTCCGCAGGATATGTACCAAGCAAAATTTGATATGCCCTTGGCTGCTGTAATTGGGAATGAGGGCAAAGGAATGGGCAGACTGATTAAGGAAAAATGTGATTTTTTGGTCAAGCTCCCGATGGCGGGGCGCTTGAATTCACTCAATGCTTCAGTAGCTGCCGGTGTATTGATGTATGAAGTGATCAGACAGCGCCGTGAAATTTAGCGATGAAACGCCGGGATGATGTTTTGCTGGTGGATGGCTATAACATAATCGGCGCCTGGCCGGAGTTGGAGAAGCTCAAGGATTACGATCTGGAGGATGCCAGGGACAGGCTGCTTGATATGTTGGCGGACTATCAAGGGTATACGGGAATGAAGGTATATGTGGTGTTTGACGCGCACCAAGTGCCTGGTCTTGGAGCAACCTTCAAGCAGCACAAGTTGACCATCGTGTATACGAAGGAGAAGGAGACTGCTGACGAATGCATTGAACGGCTGTGTAGAGAATTGTATAAGCTCAGGCAAAACATTTACGTAGCCACCTCTGATTTAGTAGAGCAGCACGTAGCCTTTGGCATTGGGGCATTGCGCATCTCCGCGCGCGAACTGCTTAATGAAATCAAACAAAATCGCAAACAGATTGAGCAGTCAGTGAAAGAAAAAATTAATGTTGGCAAGCGAAATTCTTTAGATACAATGATAAGTGCTGATATTTTAAGCAAAATGGAACGTCTAAGACGGGGCGAAAAAGAGTAGCGCAGAGAGCTTAAGCTTTAAAAAACGACTATTCCAATCTGTTTTTTGTACAAAAACGGCAAAGCATTATGGTGGTGCGGATGTGACAAATGTAACAAAATGGAAAGACTTCTATTAAATCGTCTAAAAAACAAGGCGGATTGGTTGACGTTTCAAGCTTTCATCATGTATACTGACTCTATATTTCAAGGGTATAAGTCTAGCAGTGTACGCCTTGCAGGCCGGAGGGATAGTTTGTGAGTATCGACCTCAGAGAATGGAGTACGCTCGATTATGATTGCATTTCGGACGAGGAGATTGTGGAAGCGGTCCGCCATGGCGACAGCATAGCGCTGGAATACTTGATAAATAAGTATAAGAACTTTGTGAGAGCTAAAGCAAGATCATACTTTTTGATCGGTGCAGACCGAGAGGATATTGTCCAGGAAGGTATGATTGGACTCTACAAGGCCATACGCGATTTCAGGGGAGACAAGCTGGCGAGCTTCAAGGCCTTTGCTGAGCTGTGCATCACAAGGCAGATTATTACGGCGATCAAGACGGCTACACGGCAAAAACACATCCCGCTTAATTCTTATGTTTCACTTGATAAGCCTATTTATGACGAGGATTCGGATAGAACGCTGCTGGATGTTATATGCGGCACAAGAGTTTCCGACCCTGAAGAGCTGATTATTAATCAGGAGGAGTTTGTCGGGCTTGAAGATAAGATGTCTGAAATATTAAGCGATCTGGAGCGAAAAGTGCTCATGCTTTATTTGGACGGCCGATCCTATCAGGAGATTTCCGTTGAATTGGACAGGCATGTCAAATCTATCGATAATGCGCTTCAGCGTGTGAAACGCAAATTGGAGCGTTATTTGGAAGTCAGAGATTTCGGTGGCAAAGTATAGGGATGGGCTGTCTTCAAGATCGGAATTGATCGGGTCCTGAAGACAGCCCGTTAGTTATAATTTTGGAAATTTGGACCATACTGTTGAAGATGAGGGCATAGACGACGAGTAAATTTGCAGTTTTGAAGCGTTGCGGCATCGGAGAGTACCCATTGCACAGCTATTTCTTCTTATTGACAGTGAATATGCGGTGTGATAAAGTGTTTAGGTAGGCCTTGTTTTAAGGTTTTTTTCGTTTGGTCTTAATAGGTGGAATCAATGAACTTCATATACAGTAAAGCTTCATGATTCGTATTTTTGAGCAGTTCGGGAGGTGTAATTCAATGCGGGTTATTATCACGTTGGCATGCACAAACTGCAAACAGAGAAACTATGCGAGCAGCAAGAACAAACGCAATCACCCCGACCGCATCGAGTTGAAGAAGTTTTGCAAGTTCTGTAACGAGCAGACTCCTCATCGCGAGACGAGATAGTCAATTGGAGGTGTGACCGTGGCATTTTTAGCTAAATTTAAGCAAGGTTTCGGTTCAATGTTTAGTTTTTTTGCCGACAGCTGGGCGGAATTGAAAAAAGTTCGCTGGCCAAACCGTAAAGAGTTGACAAGTTACTCTATCGTTGTTTTTGTAACGGTTATTCTTGTCACCATTTATTTTTGGCTTCTTGACATCGGAATCTCGTCTCTGATTGAACTCATTGTTTAATGAAGGGGACAAAGGTGGATTTATGATGGAAAAAAGATGGTACGTCGTGCATACTTACTCTGGCTATGAGAACAAGGTGAAAGCCAATCTTGAACGCCGGGTTGAATCAATGGGCATGGAAGATAAGATTTTCCGTGTGCTTGTGCCTATGGAGGATGAAATTGTTGAGAAGGACGGCAAGAAAAAAACCGTTCAACGCAAAGTTTATCCTGGATATGTACTTGTTGAAATGGTTCAAACCGATGATTCTTGGTATGTTGTTCGCAATACGCCGGGTGTGACTGGTTTTGTTGGTTCGACAGGTTCCGGTTCCAAGCCGACTCCTCTATTACCTGATGAAGTGGATCAGATTCTGAAACACATGGGTATGGAAGAGCCTAAACCGAAAATCGAGTTTGAACTTAAGGAAACTGTGCGTGTTAAAGTAGGTCCTTTCGCTGACTTTGTCGGTTCAGTAGAAGAAATTTTGCTGGATAAAGCGAAACTGAAGGTTCATGTCAACATGTTTGGCAGAGAAACCCCTCTTGAGTTGGACTACACTCAAGTGGAGAAGATATAATTATATCCGGTTTTTCAAATTGCGTTAGTTGCTGACGCATGGATATTAGGGTAAGGAGGTGTCAGTCATGGCGAAGAAAGTCATCAAATTGGTAAAGCTTCAAGTTCCAGCAGGCAAGGCGAATCCGGCTCCACCAATTGGTCCGGCTCTTGGTCAAGCGGGTGTCAACATTATGGCATTCTGTAAAGAGTTTAACGCTCGTACTGCAGATCAAGCTGGTTTGATTATCCCAGTTGTAATTACTGTGTTTGAGGATCGTTCCTTCACATTCGAAACAAAAACTCCGCCGGCAGCAGTATTGCTTCGCGTAGCAGCAGGTATCGAGAAGGGTTCTGGAGAACCAAACAAGAAGAAAGTTGCAACAGTAAGCCGTGCGAAAGTTCGTGAGATCGCAGAAACAAAAATGCCGGATCTTAACGCAGCAAACGTTGAATCCGCAATGCGTATGGTTGAAGGTACAGCAAGAAGTATCGGTATCACTATCGCAGACTAATTCATAACCGGGCCCAATGCCCCGTTCTACGGCAAAGCATTCCAGCTTTGCGTGGGAGGAACCCTCAAAGGAGGACGTTCCGTTATAACCACTAAGGAGGATATATCATGGCAAAACGCGGTAAGAAGTATGTTGAAGCGGCTAAGCTGATCGACAGAGAAGCATCCTATGAGCCGGCACAAGCTATTGAGCTTGTTAAGAAAACAGCTACTGCTAAGTTCGACGAGTCAATTGAGGTTGCGGTTCGTCTTGGCGTAGACCCACGTAAACAAGACCAGGCAGTTCGCGGTGTAGTTGTACTTCCGCACGGTACTGGTAAAAGCCAAAAAGTACTTGTATTCGCTAAAGGCGAAAAAGTAAAAGAGGCTGAAGCTGCTGGTGCTGACTATGTCGGCGATGCAGATATGATCAACAAAATTCAACAAGGCTGGTTCGATTTCGATGTTTGTGTGGCTACACCAGACATGATGGCTGAGGTTGGTAAACTTGGACGTATCCTTGGTGGTAAAGGTCTTATGCCGAACCCTAAGGCTGGCACAGTAACATTTGATGTTGCTAAAGCTGTTCAAGAAATCAAAGCTGGTAAAATCGAGTACCGTCTTGATAAAGCAGGTCAAATCCATGCTCCAATCGGAAAAGCATCCTTCGATGCTGACAAGCTTGTCGATAACTTGAAAGCTTTGATTGAAGCACTTAACCGCGCGAAACCAGCTGCGGCTAAAGGGGTTTACTTGAAAAACATTTCTGTTTCTTCTACAATGGGTCCAGGTGCTCGCGTTGACACAGGGGACTTCCGTTAAGAACAGAGTTAACTATTGAACACACATACCGTAGACAGTAGGTGCCGCCAAGGCTTAATTTCCTACCGAGGTGTTATGATATACGTTTGCTGACTTGGAATGAACAAGCAGCTTGGAACGATCATGGCCTTCGCATTGTCTGCGAGGGCCTTTCTCATGCATCGAGGCAAGGGATGCCCGGCTATTAACGGGATGTGCATAATTATTACAGGAGGTGTACGGTTTGGCTAACGATACTATCATTCAACAAAAAGAAGCTGCTGTTGCAGAAATCGCTGCGAAGCTTTCCAGCAGTCCTACTACAGTAGTTGCTGACTACCGTGGTTTGAATGTTGCTCAAGTTACTGAACTTCGTAAGCAATTGCGCGAAGCAGGCGTTGAATTTCAAGTTTTGAAAAACTCGCTTGTTCGCCGCGCAACTGAAGGCGTTGGTTTGTCTGAACTGAACGAGGTGTTGACTGGACCAACTGCTGTAGCATTCAGTGCAGAAGATGCTATAGCTCCAGCGAAAATTCTTAACGATTTTGCTAAAAAGAACGATGCTTTGAAACTAAAAGGCGGCGTTGTTGAAGGTAAAGTTGTTGATGTTGCGCAAATCAAAGCACTTGCAGAGCTTCCTTCTCGCGATGGATTGCTTTCTATGTTGCTTAGCGTATTGCAAGCTCCTATGCGCAACTTTGCGCTTGCTGTTAAAGCAGTTGGAGAAAAGCAAGAAGCAGAAGCTCAAGCTTAATGAATCCGCTCTGCATGTTGCTTAAGGGCAACGGCTTGGCACATATTTATATTAAACTAAAAAACTAACCCATTTCGGAGGTATAATCATGTCTAAAGAGCAAATCTTGGAAGCTATTAAAGGTATGACTGTTCTTGAGTTGAACGATCTTGTTAAAGCAATCGAGGAAGAATTCGGCGTTACTGCTGCAGCTCCAGTTGCAGTTGTAGCTGGTGGCGGCGCTGCTGAAGCTGCTGCACAAACTGAGTTCGACGTAATCCTAAACGGTGCTGGCGCATCCAAAATCAACGTTATCAAAGTGGTTCGCGAAATCACTGGTCTTGGCTTGAAAGAAGCAAAAGAGCTTGTTGATAACGCTCCTAAAGCAATCAAAGAGAAAGTTAGCCAAGAAGAAGCAGACGCTGTTAAAGCTAAGCTTGAAGAAGCTGGCGCTTCCGTAGAAGTAAAATAATTGATGCATGATTCATTATAAAACCCCTTGGAACGTATGTTTCAAGGGGTTTTATTTCAAGATAAAAGAAAATAGATGCTATATTATGCTTCTATTTTTGAAGGAGAAGAGCAATTTTGGCTAATCACTACTATTCTAATAAACCTGATGCCGCGCATAATCGACAAGTGCATGAAGCCAAATTGCGTGATGCAAGTATGCGTTTTGTGACGGATAATGGTGTTTTTTCGAAAACAGGTGTCGATTACGGAAGTCGGGTTTTAATCAATGCGATGGAAATTCAGTCGACTGATCGCATTCTTGATGTGGGTTGCGGGTATGGACCGATGGGGCTTGCGGCGGCAAAGCTTGCAAGTGCCGGGCATGTGACAATGATCGATATAAATGAACGGGCTGTAGAGCTGGCTAAGGAAAATGCCAAGTTGAATGGCATATGGAATGTTTCAATTTTGCAAAGCGATTTATTTCAGTCTGTGCTTGATGGCGAATTTGATGTTATTTTGACGAATCCCCCTATTCGTGCCGGGAAAGAGACGGTGCATCGTATTTTCGAAGAAGGAGCGAAGCTGCTTGTGTCTGGCGGAAGTATGTGGGTTGTTATTCAGAAAAAACAGGGTGCACCATCGGCAAAAGAGAAACTGGAGCAAATATATTCCGAAGTGATTGAGATTACAAAGGATAAAGGATACCGTATATTTCGAGCGATAAAATAGTATGTTTCTATCGATATTCTATTCAAATGGTTGGTATTAATGTAATTGTTGACTTGACTTTTTGATTATGGTAAAATTATAAAATGTCAGCATAAAATAGGTCCAAAATGCTTTAGTTCGCTAAAATGTCAAGTGTGAATTTTGGAGCGCGGGATGCAGGATTTTAAGTTCAAATGACTACAGTGAGCTTTTTTTGGGTAAAATTACTTGATATGAATACCGTCGTATCCGCGTAGCGGTGGCATGCTGCAGAAACATGCTCTTTTTTCGAGTTATTCGATAAGGGCTTTTCTTTATTTAAATATAAGAGAGACTGGTCTGCTCGCAGAACATGCTCTTATGTTTAACCAATGTTTCATTTCCCATTCAGGAAAGGGAACAGTTTTGTTTTGTTCCAATGCAAGTAACAGCTTCTGAATCAGACATAATGTTGTTGGTTACGGCAGTTGTTCATTAGATGTCATGAAGGAATTGGTGCTCTCGATGTAGAGGGTATCAAAGCTTTCTTCTTGATACTATAGGCGTTTGCAAACAAAACGTCAACAGTAGTTGCACAGTGATAATCGATGCTGTGAGACAGACATGAGGGGTGAGGTTAAGTTGGCAGGACAACTTGTTCAGTATGGTCGGCGTACAAGACGCAGTTACGCTCGAATCAACGAGGTGCTGGAAGTCCCGAACCTGATTGAAATCCAACAAAAATCGTATGAGAAGTTTTTGGACAATGATTTGATTGAATTGTTCCAGGATATTTCTCCGATTTCGGACTTTACGGGCAATCTATCGCTTGAGTTTATTGATTACAGCTTGGGCGAACCGAAATATTCGGTCGATGAGTCGAAAGAGCGGGATGTGACATATGCGGCTCCATTGCGTGTCAAGGTACGGCTTTTTAACAAAGAGACAGGCGAGGTCAAGGAACAAGAAGTGTTCATGGGCGATTTTCCGCTTATGACCGAAACAGGTACGTTTATTATTAACGGTGCCGAGCGCGTCATTGTCAGTCAATTGGTTCGCTCCCCAAGTGTGTACTTCAGCACGAAGATTGATAAGAATGCTAAAAAAACGTACACAGCAACGGTTATTCCAAACCGCGGTGCTTGGCTTGAGCTGGAGACTGATGCAAAGGATATTATTTATGTCCGCATTGACCGTACGCGTAAAATTCCAGTGACGGTACTTCTTCGTGCGCTTGGCTTTGGTACTAATGCGGAAATTTTGGATTTGCTAGGTCACGATGAATATATTAAAAACACACTGGATAAGGACAACACTGACTCGACAGAGAAAGCTTTGATCGAAATCTATGAACGTCTTCGTCCTGGCGAGCCGCCTACTTTGGAGAATGCGAAGAGTTTGCTTGTAGCACGCTTCTTTGATCCAAAACGATATGACTTGGCTAATGTAGGTCGTTACAAAATCAATAAAAAGCTACACATTAAAAATAGATTGTTTAACCAGCAGCTGGCTGAAACTTTGGTGGATCCTTCCACAGGTGAAATCGTTGCAGAATCAGGTCAGGTTATCGATCGCCGCTTGCTTGATGAGATTCTTGAGAAGCTGGAGACGAATGTTGGTTTCAAAACGTATCATGTTGCCAATGGCGTGCTTGATGCAGATAGTATTCCACTTCAAGCTATCAGTGTATTCTCGCCGCATGATGAAAGCAAAGTGATAAAAGTAATATCCAACGGTATTATTGACAAAGCAGTCAAGCATATTACACCCGCAGATATTATTGCTTCTATCAACTACTTCATTAATCTTTTGCATGGCGTGGGCAGCACGGATGACATTGACCATTTGGGCAACCGTCGTCTTCGTTCTGTAGGCGAATTGCTGCAAAACCAGTTCCGTATTGGTCTTTCCCGTATGGAGCGTGTGGTTCGTGAGCGTATGTCCATTCAAGATGCGAATGCTATTACGCCGCAGGCGCTAATTAATATTCGTCCGGTTATTGCATCAATTAAAGAGTTTTTTGGCTCTTCCCAGTTGTCGCAGTTTATGGATCAGACGAACCCGCTTGCAGAATTGACGCACAAACGTCGTTTGTCTGCATTGGGACCAGGCGGTTTGACGCGTGAGCGCGCAGGCTTTGAAGTTCGTGACGTTCACAACTCTCACTATGGTCGTATGTGTCCGATTGAGACGCCGGAAGGACCAAACATCGGTTTGATTAACTCCTTGTCTTCTTACGCACGCATCAATGAGTATGGATTCATTGAGGCGCCGTATCGTTGGGTTGATCCAAAAACTGGTGTCGTAACGACACAAATTTCCTATTTGACGGCTGACGAAGAGGATAACTACATTATTGCGCAGGCGAATGCTCCGCTTAATGAAGATAATACTTTTACAGAACCGCAAACAATTGTCCGCTATAACAAGCAGGCAGATAATATTTTGACAATGCCAAGTAACCGCGTTGACTATATGGACGTATCTCCAAAGCAGGTTGTATCAGTTGCTACGGCGCTTATTCCGTTCCTTGAGAACGATGACTCCAACCGTGCGCTTATGGGATCGAACATGCAACGTCAGGCTGTTCCATTGCTAGTGCCGGAAGCTCCTTTTGTTGGTACAGGAATGGAGCACAAGGCAGCTAAGGATTCAGGGGTTTGTATCGTATCCAAGCACGATGGTATAATCGAGCGTTCCTCTGCGAACGAAATTTGGCTGCGTCGCGTTGAAATTATTGATGGTCAAACCGTTACTGGCGATTTGGTCAAACATAAATTGCATAAATTTACCCGTTCCAACCAAGGTACCTGCATTAATCAGCGTCCGCTTGTTAACAAAGGCGATGTGATTAAGAAAGGTGATATTTTGGCGGATGGTCCATCTACAGAGAAAGGCGAGCTGGCACTTGGACGCAACGTAGTAGTCGCATTTATGACATGGGAAGGCTATAACTATGAGGATGCGATTTTGCTAAGTGAGCGTTTGGTGAAGGAGGATGTATTTACATCCATTCATATTGAGGAATATGAATCCGAAGCTCGTGACACGAAGCTTGGACCAGAAGAAATTACTCGCGATATTCCAAACGTAGGGGAAGAAGCGCTTCGTAATTTGGATGAGCGCGGTATTATCCGCATCGGTGCGGAAATCAGCGCAGGCGATATTCTGGTAGGTAAAGTGACACCTAAGGGTGTTACAGAATTGACAGCAGAAGAACGTTTGCTGCATGCCATCTTTGGGGAAAAGGCGCGAGAGGTTCGCGATACATCACTTCGTGTACCGCATGGTACAGACGGTATTGTTGTAGATGTTAAAGTCTTTACTCGTGAGAATGGCGACGAATTGCCGCCAGGCGTTAATCAATTGGTTCGTGCTTATATTGCTCAGAAACGTAAGATTTCTGAGGGAGATAAGATGGCGGGTCGTCACGGTAACAAAGGGGTTATTGCCCGCATTATGCCAGAAGAAGATATGCCGTTCCTGCCGGACGGTACTCCAGTACAGGTTGTACTTAACCCGCTGGGCGTTCCTTCCCGGATGAATATTGGTCAGGCGCTGGAAGTTCACTTGGGCATGGCTTGTAAACATCTTGGCATCCATGCTGCCTCTCCTGTATTTGATGGTGCGAATGAGGAAGATGTATTCGACACGATGGAAGAAGCAGGGATGAGACGCGATGGTAAAACTGTTCTTTATGACGGACGTACTGGCGAACGCTTTGAGCGTGAAGTTACAGTCGGCGTTATGTATATGATCAAGCTCGCGCATATGGTTGACGATAAAATCCATGCTCGTTCTACTGGTCCTTACTCACTAGTTACGCAGCAGCCGCTTGGTGGTAAAGCACAATTCGGCGGACAGCGTTTCGGTGAGATGGAGGTTTGGGCGCTGGAGGCGTATGGCGCAGCTTACACCTTGCAAGAAATTTTGACTGTCAAATCCGATGATGTTGTCGGACGTGTGAAAACGTACGAGTCCATTGTTAAAGGTGAAAACGTACCGGAACCTGGTGTTCCAGAGTCGTTTAAAGTTTTGATCAAAGAGCTTCAAAGCTTGGGTATGGACGTGAAAATCCTGACTGAGGATGAAGAAGAGATCGAAATGAAAGAAATGGACGATGATGAAGAAGCGACAGGCGATAAGCTTAACCTTAATCTAGAAGGCGCCGAAGCAGGCGTTGAATAATCGTTATACATGACGAAGGAGGGTTGCTCCTTGTTGGACGTGAACAACTTCGAGTATATGAAAATTGGTCTGGCTTCGCCGGATAAAATTCGCTCGTGGTCCCGCGGAGAAGTGAAAAAACCGGAGACAATTAACTACAGGACGCTTAAACCGGAGAAAGAAGGTCTTTTCTGTGAAAAGATCTTCGGACCTACAAAGGACTGGGAGTGTCATTGCGGTAAGTACAAACGTGTACGCTATAAAGGCGTGGTTTGTGACCGTTGCGGCGTCGAGGTGACGCGTGCTAAAGTTCGTCGTGAGCGTATGGGACATATTGAACTGGCTGCACCGGTATCTCATATTTGGTACTTCAAAGGGATTCCGAGCCGAATGGGTCTTGCTCTTGATATGTCGCCTCGTTCGCTCGAGGAGATCATTTACTTTGCATCATATGTAGTAACTGATCCTGGCGACACGCCTTTGGAGAAAAAACAGCTGCTGTCCGAGAAGGAATATCGCAGCTATCGCGAAAAGTACGGATATGGTTTCCAGGCAGGCATGGGTGCTGAGGCAGTGAAAAAACTGCTTCAGGACATCGATGTTGAAAAGGAACTGGAAGTTCTTAAAGAAGAATTGCGCACAGCGCAAGGACAAAGACGCAACCGGGCAATTAAGCGTCTTGAAGTGATCGAGGCATTCCGTAATTCTGGCAATGAGCCGGATTGGATGATTCTTGATGTTCTTCCGGTTATTCCTCCGGAGCTTCGTCCGATGGTGCAGTTGGACGGTGGTCGTTTTGCGACATCGGACCTTAACGATTTGTATCGTCGTGTTATCAACCGTAACAATCGTTTGAAACGCCTGCTTGATCTTGGAGCGCCCGATATTATCGTGCAAAACGAGAAACGCATGTTGCAAGAAGCAGTAGATGCTTTGATTGATAACGGTCGACGAGGCCGTCCGGTTACGGGACCAGGTAATCGTCCGCTTAAATCACTTAGCCATATGCTAAAGGGTAAACAGGGACGTTTCCGCCAAAACTTGCTTGGTAAACGCGTTGACTACTCTGGTCGTTCTGTTATCGTTGTAGGACCAAACTTGAAAATGTTCCAATGTGGTCTTCCTAAAGAAATGGCGCTTGAACTATTTAAGCCATTCGTTATGAAAGAGCTTGTGAACAAAGGTTTGGCTCATAACATTAAGAGTGCAAAGCGCAAGGTTGAGCGTGTCAGTCCTGAAGTATGGGATGTGCTGGAGGAAGTAATCCGCGAGCATCCGGTGCTTCTGAACCGTGCACCTACGCTTCACAGACTGGGTATTCAAGCATTCGAACCAATTTTGGTTGAAGGTCGCGCCATTAAGCTTCACCCGCTTGTATGTACAGCTTATAACGCTGACTTCGATGGTGACCAAATGGCTGTTCACGTGCCGCTTTCAGCAGAAGCACAAGCAGAAGCTCGTTTGTTGATGCTCGCTTCTGGCAACATCCTTAACCCTAAGGATGGCAAGCCGGTCGTTACACCTTCTCAGGATATGGTTTTGGGAAGCTACTATCTAACGATGGATAACAATAAAGCATTGGGTAGCGGATCTGTATTCTCATCCGTTAATGAAGCTGTTTCTGCTTATCAGCGCGGAGCTGTTTCCCTGCATGCCAGAGTGTTTATTCCAGCCAAAGTATTAAATAGAAAATCCTTTACCAAAGAGCAAGCTGAATCATTGCTTGTAACTACGGTAGGTAAAATTATTTTTAACGAGAACCTGCCTACAGATTTCCCTTATATTAACGAAGCATCCAAAGGCAATTTGCTAAGCGGTACGCCTAGTAAGTACTTTATTAGGGAAAAAGGCGCTGATCTGCGCAAATATACAGAGGATGAAGCTATTCCAAGTGCCATCGGGAAAGATTACTTGGCGCTAGTTATTGCAGAATGCTTCCGTCGTTATGATACAACGATGACAGCTGTTATTTTGGACAGTATCAAAGAACTTGGTTTCACTTACTCTACAAAGGCTGGAATTACAATCGGCGTAGCCGACGTTATTATTCCGCCAGAGAAAGCTGAAATTATGAAAGCTTCAGATGAAAAAGTTGCTTTGGTCATGAATCAATACCGCCGTGGTTTGATCACAAACAATGAGCGCTATGACCGTATTATTGAAATCTGGGGCGACTGTAAAGAAAATATTACTAATATTTTGATGAAGTCGATGGACCGCTACAACAACATTATGTTGATGGTGGATTCCAAAGCCCGCGGTAACAAATCACAGATTACTCAGCTTGGCGGTATGCGCGGTTTGATGGCCAACCCATCTGGACGAATTATTGAGTTGCCGATCAAATCGAACTTCCGTGAGGGTCTGACGGTACTTGAGTACTTTATTTCAACACATGGTGCTCGTAAAGGTCTTGCCGATACGGCGCTTCGTACAGCCGACTCCGGTTACTTGACAAGACGTCTTGTTGACGTAGCACAGGATGTTATTGTGCGCGAGGATGACTGTGGAACAGATAAAGGGTTTGCAGTAAGCAAAATTCAAGACGGTAAAGAGGTTATTGAGGATCTTTACGATCGTATTGAAGGACGTTACGCATTTGAAACTGTTCGTCATCCGAAAACTGGAGAAGTTATTGTATACCGCGATGATCTTATTGATGCAAACAAAGCGGATGCAATCGTAGCTGCTGGCGTTGAAAAATTGCAAATCCGTTCTGTGCTTAGTTGCCGAGCACGTCATGGCGTATGTAAAATTTGTTATGGCCGCAACCTTGCTACTGGCAAGCACGTTGAAATTGGGGAAGCAGTTGGTATTATTGCTGCTCAATCAATCGGTGAGCCGGGAACACAGCTTACAATGCGTACGTTCCATACAGGCGGTGTAGCAGGAGACGATATCACTCAAGGTTTGCCGCGTATTCAAGAGTTGTTTGAGGCGCGCAATCCGAAAGGTCAAGCGATTATTTCTGAGCTTGACGGTGTAGTTAAAGAGATTCGCGAAACTAAGGATCGTCGTGAGATAGAGGTTCAAGGTGAAGCAGAATCGAAAGTGTACGCTGTTTCTTACGGTTCGCGTATCCGTGTAACCGAAGGACAACAAATCGAAGCCGGGGATGAGCTGACTGACGGTTCTATCGATCCGAAAGATATGCTCCGCATTAAAGGTATTCGAGGCGTTCAGAACTACATTCTACAAGAGGTTCAGCGCGTTTACCGGAACCAAGGGGTTGAAATCAATGACAAGCATATTGAGGTCATGATTAAGCAGATGCTCCGCAAAATCCGGATTGTTGACGCTGGCGGTACTACATTGCTTCCAGGTGCGTTTGTAGATATTCATGAATATGAGTCTGCCAACCACGAAGCAATCTACTCTGACCGCGAGCCGGCAGTTGCTAAACCAGTGCTTCTAGGTATCACTAAAGCATCTTTGGAAACAGACTCCTTCTTGTCTGCTGCATCCTTTCAGGAAACTACTCGTGTCCTGACTGATGCTGCGATTAAGGGTAAGGTTGACCAATTGCTTGGTCTGAAAGAGAATGTTATTATCGGTAAGCTGATCCCTGCTGGTACAGGTATGCAGCGTTATCGCAACATTCGATTTGTCGGTCTGGAAGAAGAAGAGGTAGAGCAAACCGATCTTGAAACAGAAGAAGTAGCTTTTGTAGAGTAAGGCTAAGTCTCGCCTATTGCGACATTTGATATAGCAGTTTTAGCGAAGGCTGAAGCTGTAATATACAGTAAACCGGTATATCCTCAAGCACCTTGGAGCTAATCTGGGCTGCTTGGTGTGATATACCGGTTTTTTATTGCTTGTTGTCCTGCTATAATGAAAAAGGTTTGTAAAAGTTAATCCGGATGCTTGACATTGCTACATGTAGAATGTTAATATATCGAAGTGTGCCTAATGACTAGGCTAACGGTTTCTCTTTGAAAAATTATGAACCGCCTGGATCTGTGGGCTTAAACCAGGGTTAAATGTCTACCAAATATAAAGACATGAATTATGGAAGGAGGTGGCAGCATGCCAACAATTAACCAGCTCGTACGCAAAGGCCGTCAAGCTAAAGTAATCAAAACTAAGTCACCGGCTTTGCAAAGAGGTTACAACGCATTGAAACGTGAAGCTACTGAGATCAGCGCTCCTCAAAAACGTGGTGTTTGCACACGTGTAGGAACAATGACTCCGAAAAAACCGAACTCTGCTCTTCGTAAGTATGCCCGTGTACGTCTAACTAACCGTGTAGAGGTTACAGCGTACATTCCAGGTATTGGACATAACTTGCAAGAACACAGTGTTGTTCTAATCCGTGGTGGACGTGTTAAAGACCTTCCGGGGGTACGTTACCATATCGTTCGCGGTGCGCTTGATACTGCAGGCGTTAACAACCGTAATCAGGCTCGTTCCAAATACGGTACGAAACGTGCTAAAGCTAAGAAATAATAGTGCCCTGATCTGATACAGATGAAAGGGAACATATGAACTCTAGGGGAAGGGGGATTTTACATGCCACGCAAAGGTCCTGTAGCAAAACGCGACGTATTGCCAGATCCGCTTTACAATAGTAAATTGGTGACTCGTTTGATCAACCGCATTATGATCGACGGCAAAAGAGGCGTAGCGCAAACACTGCTATATGATGCATTCAAGCTTGTTCAAGAACGTACAGGCAAAGAGCCAATGGAAGTTTTTGAAGCAGCTTTGAAAAATATTATGCCAGTGCTTGAGGTTAAAGCTCGCCGTGTCGGCGGTGCGAACTACCAAGTACCTATCGAAGTTAAACCAGAACGCCGTACGGCTCTTGGTCTTCGTTGGTTGGTTAACTACTCACGCAATCGCGGTGAGAAAACAATGGAAGAGCGTCTAGCAGCAGAAATTATTGACGCATCCAACAACACAGGTGCTTCCGTTAAGAAACGTGAAGATACACACAAAATGGCTGAAGCTAACAAAGCTTTCGCTCACTACCGCTGGTAGGATTCGGATAATCGGAAGGAGACATAATTATGGCAAGAGAGTTCTCCTTGAAAAATACGCGTAATATCGGGATTATGGCGCATATTGACGCTGGTAAGACTACTACTACTGAACGGATTTTGTTCTTTACCGGCCGTACTCACAAAATTGGTGAGACGCACGAAGGTTCAGCAACTATGGACTGGATGGAGCAAGAACAAGAGCGCGGGATTACTATTACATCCGCTGCTACAACCGCTCAATGGAAAGGTCACCGCATCAATATCATCGATACTCCGGGACACGTTGACTTCACAGTTGAGGTTGAACGTTCCCTTCGCGTATTGGACGGGGCCGTTGGTGTTTTCAGTGCTAAAGAGGGCGTAGAACCGCAATCTGAAACCGTATGGCGTCAGGCGGATAAATACAACGTACCTCGTATAGCTTACATTAACAAAATGGATATCATTGGTGCAGACTACTTGAATGTTATTAAAGACATGCGCGAGCGTCTGCAAGCTAATGCTGTTGCGATTCAACTTCCTATGGGTGCTGAGTCTGACTTCATCGGTGTAATTGATATTATTGAGCGTGTAGCATACAGATACGAAGATGATCTTGGAAGAGATCCAAAGCAAATCGAAATTCCTGCAGAATATGCAGATCAAGTGGAAGAGCTTCGCCTTGACTTGGTAGAAAAAGTAGCTGAGCTTGACGAAGAGCTTACAATGAAATATCTTGAAGGTGAAGAGCTTACAGTTGAGGAAATTAAAGTTGCACTACGCAAAGGCGTATGTGAAGTTAAAATCTTCCCGGTTGTAGCAGGTTCTTCTTACCGCAACAAAGGTGTTCAGCTTGTTCTAGATGCTGTTGTTGACTACCTGCCATCTCCGCTAGATGTACCGGCGATTAATGGTATTCTTGACAGTGGCGAAGAAGAAGTGCGTCATTCTTCTGACGAAGAGCCGTTCTCGGCACTTGCGTTCAAGATTATGACAGACCCTTACGTTGGTCGCTTGACGTTCTTCCGTGCGTACTCCGGTGTTCTTAACTCCGGTTCATACGTATTGAACGCAACGAAAGGCAAACGCGAGCGTATTGGACGTATTCTTCAAATGCACGCGAACAGCCGTCAAGAAATCTCTGTAGTTTACGCTGGTGATATTGCAGCTGCAGTTGGTCTTAAAGATACAACTACAGGAGACACTCTGTGTGATGAGAAGCACCCGATCATTCTTGAATCGATGAACTTCCCAGAGCCGGTTATCTCTGTTGCAATCGAGCCAAAAACAAAAGCGGACCAAGACAGACTTGGTATTGCAATTTCCAAATTGGCTGAAGAAGATCCAACATTCCGTGCTCATACGGATGAGGAGACTAACCAAACAATTATCTCAGGTATGGGTGAGCTTCACCTTGAGGTTCTTGTTGACCGCATGCAGCGCGAGTTTAAGGTAGAAACAAATGTGGGTAAACCACAGGTTGCTTACCGTGAAACATTCCGCCTAAGTGCTAAAGTCGAAGGTAAGTTCGTTCGTCAGTCCGGTGGTAAAGGTCAATACGGTCATTGCTGGGTTGAATTCACACCGCTTGAAGCTGGAGAAGGCTTTATCTTTGAAAACAAGGTTGTCGGCGGATCTATTCCTCGTGAATATATCGCTCCAATCCAAGCTGGTATCGAAGAGTCCATGAAAAACGGTGTCCTTGCCGGATATCCGCTAGTTGACGTTAAAGCAACTGTTTTTGACGGTTCTTACCATGACGTTGACTCCTCTGAGATGGCATTTAAAATTGCCGGATCAATGGCTCTTAAAGCAGCAAAAGAGAAATGTAACGCAGTTCTTCTTGAGCCAATCATGAAGGTTGAAGTTACAATTCCAGAAGAGTACATGGGCGATGTAATGGGTATGCTTAACTCTCGTCGCGGACGCATTGAAGGTATGGATTCCCGTGCTGGTGCACAAATTATCCGTGCTAAAGTGCCTCTATCCGAGATGTTTGGTTACTCTACAACACTTCGTTCCGGTACACAAGGCCGCGGTGTATTCTCCATGGAGCTATCGCACTATGAAGAAGTTCCGCGCAATATCTCTGAAGAGATTATTGCTAAGTTTAAAGGCGAATAAAATCTTTGCCAATCGAAGTGCTGACTAGCTTTGCTTACAGCATGAAAGGTTGCAACTTGCCGGTATTAGGGAGTGCCCAAGGCATTCCTGGTGCCGGCCATAACATATAAAAATTTATTTTAAATTTGAGGAGGTTCAAGTTCAATGGCTAAGTCTAAATTTGAACGTAACAAACCACACGTTAATATTGGTACAATCGGTCACGTTGACCATGGTAAAACTACATTGACAGCTGCAATCACTAAAGTTCTTTCCACTCGCTACGGCGGTGCTGCAATGGACTATGACCAAATCGATAAAGCTCCAGAAGAGCGCGAGCGCGGTATTACAATCTCTACTTCACACGTTGAGTATGAGACTCCAAACCGTCACTATGCACACGTTGACTGCCCAGGTCACGCCGACTATGTTAAAAACATGATCACTGGTGCTGCTCAAATGGACGGCGGTATCCTAGTTGTTTCCGCTGCTGACGGCCCAATGCCGCAAACTCGTGAGCACATCTTGCTTTCTCGTCAAGTAGGTGTTCCTTACATCGTAGTATTCTTGAACAAATGTGATATGGTTGAAGACGAAGAGCTTCTTGAGCTAGTTGAAATGGAAGTTCGCGACCTTCTTTCCGAGTATGACTTCCCAGGTGACGATACTCCAATCGTTCGTGGTTCTGCTCGTGAAGCTCTACAAGATCCTAACGGTTCTTGGGCTGATCGTGTTATCGAATTGTTCGAGCAAATCGATACGTACATTCCAAACCCAGAGCGCGACACAGCTAAGCCTTTCCTTATGCCAGTTGAGGATGTATTTACAATCACTGGTCGTGGTACAGTTGCAACAGGCCGTGTAGAGCGTGGTACTGTTAAAGTTGGCGACGAGATCGAAATCGTTGGTCTTGCTGAAGAAGCTCGCAAGTCTGTAGTTACAGGCGTTGAGATGTTCCGTAAATTGCTTGACTCTGCTGAAGCAGGGGACAACATTGGTGCACTTCTTCGTGGTGTTGATCGTACTGACATCGAGCGTGGTCAAGTTTTGGCTAAGCCAGGTTCAGTTAAACAACATACTAACTTTACAGCTCAAATCTACGTATTGACTAAAGAAGAAGGTGGCCGTCATAAGCCTTTCTTCACAGGCTACCGTCCACAGTTCTACTTCCGTACAACTGACGTTACAGGTATCATCAACCTTCCAGAAGGTTCTGAAATGGTTATGCCTGGCGATAACATCACTGTTACAGTTGAGCTTATCTCGCCAATCGCTGTTGAAGAAGGTACTCGCTTCTCCATCCGTGAAGGCGGCCGTACTGTAGGCGCTGGCGCAGTTGCTTCTATCCAAAAATAATGCCTTGCGGTACTAGCCGCGAAGCATATCGGGACTCTCACTTCGGCGAGAGTCCTTTTTTATTTTGCCAAGTATGGGGCAGTCAGGCAGTGACAGCATGTTTTTTATATTAAAGTGAATGGCGATGCAGAAATAATCTGCATCGCCATTTTTCAAGCTCAACTTTTTTTATTTTCTCAACTGCCCCATGCTTTTCTTTAATTGTTTGGCCACATCTATATGGCTGGCAATAATATTATCCAGCTCATGCGGGTCCGCTGCTAGATCATAAAGTTCATTGATGTCATTATGATTCTCAATAAATTTATATCTGCCGTCAAAAATCATGCGTGTATTGGTCAGCTCGCTATATTGATAGGGTTTATGGGGCTTGGCATCACTTTTCAATTGAGGAAGAAGCGAGCATCCGTCGAGTTGTCTTTGTGTGCAATCGATCCCGGCCAGCTCCAAAATCGTTGGATGGAGATCCAATAGTTCAGCGAGCGCTTCACTGGTTCCTGTGTGAGGCTCTCTAGGATCTGCGATGATCAGCGGAATTCGCAGTGCCCCCTCATACATGGTGTTTTTTTGGAACAGGCCATGATCGCCCATCATTTCTCCATGATCCGCGCAAAAAATAACGACTGTATGATCAGCTTGTCCTGTTTGCTCTAAAGTATCGAGAATATTGCCAACCCAGTCATCGATTAGCTTAATAGCTGCTCCATAATGTCGTTTTACATTATTGAGATCCTTTTCGGACATGCCATCCGAATGCTTTTTAGATTTTTTCTTAATCCATTCCGGCTTATTGTTAAAATTATCTTTAATGGATTCAGGGAATTTTTTATGCGGAAATGCATCTACATATTCGACAGGAGCATCCCACGGATCATGCGGTCCAACAAAGCTGACAAATAGATGCCATGGTGATTCCCCGGATGTTCGCTCAATAAATTCGCATGATTTCCTTCCAATATAGCTGTCGTGAAAATGCTCCGCCTGTAGAGGGGATGCTGCAGCATACCAGAAAACCCAATCTGCAAATCGGTTTCGGTAATCATCGGCAAATACGTTCAGAAGGTCTCGGTCACGCAAATAACGCTGATATGGACCGGCGATATGGTCATCGTTATCAGGATCAAAGTCAAAGTTCATGAGGCGGTTTTGAACGAAAGCGGCATTCATTTTTCCTTCTGTTTCATGAGGATCTGTGAAGCCGAGATGATACATCAGCGGCAAGTTTCCGTCCATACCATAATGGTGGTCTCCTTTATGAAGATCGCTTTTGCCGACGATCGCTACTCGGTAACCCGCCTGTCTAAGCGCTTGATAGTAGGTTGGCTGATCTATAGGATAGTTGACGAAATTTTCGAGATTTCCGACGCGGTGCGGGTATACGCCTGCGGCCAAGGAGCAGCGGCTAGGACCGCAAACCGGGCTGTTGCAAGAAGCTTGAGTAAAGCGGATACCGCGCTCGGCTATCCGGTCAATATTAGGCGTATCTACAAAATCAGTGCCTGCACAGCTTAACCAGTCATACCGATATTGGTCAACCATAATCATAACAATATTTGGCTTATTCACTGGATCAGATCCTTTCTTGTTGAACTTATATCTTTTCGATACCGCTTCTATTGAATGGTATATCTTTGAATATAACAATGAAGGGAGATCAGATCGACTGCCTATTTTCCGATTTCTTAACTTATTTTCCAGAGCGAGATTTGTGAACTTATGCATAAGAAAAAATGAAAAGAAATCGGAAAATCCGTTAAAGACTTCTGTCTGTCCAGCATCGTATAGTAAAACATATCTTAAGAAAAGGGGGCGGGCTTTCTAGTGAAAAGACCTCATATCGTGTTGTTCAATCCTGATCAATGGAGAGGAGATGTTTTGGGTCATCTGGGAAATCCGGCTGCAGTGACTCCTAATCTGGATCGGTTAACAGCCGATGATGGCGTTTCCTTTCGCAACACCTTTTGCCAAAATCCGGTTTGTACGCCAAGCAGATGCTCTTTTATGTCCGGTTGGTATCCGCATGTTAGAGGACACCGCACCATGTATCATATGATGCAGCCGGATGAGCCCGTATTGCTGAAAATTTTAAAAGACGCTGGTTATTATGTCTGGTGGGGAGGAAAAAACGATCTGATACCGTCCAGTAACGGCTTTGAAGCGTACTGTGATATCAAACATGCCCCAAAGAGCAATATAAAGCCTATGTTTGGCGGAGACTTAAGGAGGGGGGAGCCTGGCAGCGATACGTATTATTCTTTTTACGTCGGGCAGATTACGGATAACGATGAAGATGGATGCTATTATGATTCGGACTGGTCCCATGTACTAGCTGCGGCAGATTTTATAAAAAATGCTCCCGAAGATAAGCCCGTATGCATTTATTTACCGCTAATTTATCCCCATCCTCCCTATGCGGTAGAGGAGCAGTGGTATAACAAGATTGATTCTTCACTTTTGCCGAAACGAATAGCGGCTGAACATCTCCAAGATGATAAGCCTTCCATGTTGTCAGGCTTGCGGGAAAGATACCATATGGAGAGCTGGACGGAGGAGCGATGGACGGAGCTTCGCAGGGTATATTATGGCATGTGCGCGAGAGTGGACTATCAATTCGGTATCATTATGGAAGCATTAAAAGAAGCTGGTATTTATAACGATACAGCGGTATTTTTCTTTTCGGACCATGGTGATTTTACCGGAGATTATGGATTAGTGGAAAAGACACAAAATACGTTTGAAGACTGTCTGACCCGTGTTCCATTTATTGTGAAGCCCCCTGCGAATAGAATGGTCAAGCCTGGAATAAGGGAAGCGCTTGTTGAACTGGTCGATTTGCCGGCAACTGTATTCGATTACGCAGGTATTACTCCCGAGTATACGCATTTCGGCAAATCTTTAGCCTCTATTATTGCAGGTACTACGATAAAGCATCGGGATGCAGTGTTTTGTGAAGGGGGCCGTATGCAGGGAGAACTCCATTGTAATGAGTCAGCACCAGCCAACGAGGATCCTGCTACACTTTATTGGCCGCGAGGTGAAATGCAGAGAAGTGAAGGTGCAGAGCATACCAAGGCGACCATGATCAGGACTGAAAAATACAAGTATGTTCGCAGATATTACGAATTAGATGAGTTGTATGATCTGGAGCAAGATCAGGAGGAAACTGAAAATAGAATTAATGATCCCTCACTCACGCATGTGCTGCAGGAACTGAAAGAAAAAATGCTTGATTTCTATCAAATCACTTGTGACGTTGTACCGCATAAGAGAGATGCAAGAGAAAAATGACCGTCGAATATCGTTTCAAATCATGTATAGCAAACCATATATGTTAAAGGGGAATCATTCGATGAAGAAAATGACCACGTTTTTATTAGGCATCTTATTGGTTGCGACAATATTGTCTGGCTGCTCCGGCGGATCCAAGACTCCGAACAACAATAACGGAAGCAACACGGAGTTAGAAGATGATCTGAGCGAAAAAATAACTATTAATCTAATGACTCGCAGTTACGCAGGCGGCGGCTGGGCGCCTAATCATCCGATGGTGGAAGAAATAAATAAGCGACTGAATATTGATTTGAAAATTGAATGGGTGCCGGCAGCGAATTATCAGGAGAAGCTCAACGTTATGGCAGCATCTAATAATTTCCCGGATGTTTTCTATGTGCCAAAAACAGAGTTTGTCAAGTGGCAATCCAAAAATATTTTTAAGGATGTGCTTCCTGAATTAAATAAGTATCCTAATATTGTCAAATATATTCCAGAGGAAGCACTGCAGCAATTTAATCCCAAAGAAAAGTACTTTGGCATACCATTCTACTACCAAGAGGTAAGAGATTCATTAGCGATTCGCAAGGACTGGCTGGACAGTATGGGGCTCGCGGTGCCGGAGACGGTTGACGAGTTTTATGAAGTTGCGAAGGCGTTTGCGCATGGTGATCCAGATAAAAACGGCAAGCCGGATACAGTCGGCTTCTCCATTGAGATTAATCCAGCCGGGCGATTTGGGTTTGGCAGTACAGCGGAATTCCTGACAGCAAGCTTCGGCCTTGCCAATCGTTGGGCGCTTGATGGCAGCGGAGAATTGATTCCGATGCAGATACAAGAAAAAGAGCTGAAGGATTTTATAGGATTTTTGCGCAAAGCTTATTCTGAAGGTGTATTGGATAAGGATTTCCCTATACTGAAGCAGCGAGATTCGCTTAACAAGCTGGAAGCCGGCAAATCCGGTATAGCAAACCTGAATCCGCAACAACTTTTTACAGAAACGATGCCCAATCTGTTGAAGACGGATTCGAAAGCTGAATTGGCGCAGGTTATGCCGCCAAAGGGACCAAGCGGTAAAGGAGGCATCCCAATTCTAACAGCGGGCGATAAAATTGTAATCAACTCCAAGATCGATGCCAAGAAGCAGAAGCGTATTCTAAAGTTGCTTGATTACATGCTGTCCGACGAAGGCTATGATTTTGTTAAGCACGGCATCGAGGGTGTTCACTACAAAAAAGTTAGCGATACACAGTATGAGCAGCTGGAGGCTTCAGTAAAGGACCGTCAGTTTTTACTGTTAGGCTGGTTCTTTAAGCGTTATGATCCGATGTTCCTTATTTACAAATGGCTGGATCCGCAAGAAGTTGCAACAATCCAAAGTTATTTCGACAACAATGAAAAAGTTAAAGTGAAGGATGAAGCGGTAGGTCTAGTATCGGAAACAGAAATCAAGCTTGGTACAAGCATTGATCAAAAGTGGATGGATACGATGGTAAAGGTTATTGCAGGACAAGAGCCAATGGAGGCGATTGACAAGGCGATAGCCGATTGGAAGGCTGCCGGCGGGGATAAAATCATTCAAGAAATGAATGCGGAGTATAAGAAGCTGAAGGAATAAGGTTAGGAGGTTGCTATTTTGAACACCGCAGTTACGCGCACCAAGACAGCCGACACCGGGCAGAAGCAGCAAAAATGGATGGAATGGAAACGCGGCTTGCCTATATATTTAATGATTTTGCCGGGCCTTTTATTCTTTGCTTTGTTCAAATATGTGCCCATGGGCGGCATTATTATAGCTTTTCAAAATTATGATCCGTTCGAAGGAATGATGGCGAGCAGTTGGGCAGGTCTAGAGCATTTTCGAAGGCTGTTTCAGGACCCTGACTTTTGGATGATTTTCCGTAATACACTCGTTATCAGCGCCTTGAATCTATTTGTTTTTTTCCCGATTCCGATTATCGTTTCTCTGCTGCTCAATGAGGTGAGAGTAAGATGGTTTAAAAAAGGGGCGCAAACCATTCTATATGTCCCGCATTTTTTAAGCTGGGTTGTTATTGTCAGTATAACGGTATTGTTGTTTTCAACGCAGGATGGCGGTATTAACAATTTACTTTCCTCATGGGGCTATGATCGTATAGAGTTGATGACCAATCCTGAATATTTCCGTTCTGTATATCTGTTTCAGGTTGTTTGGAAGGAAGCGGGCTGGAGCGCGATCATCTTTTTGGCTGCACTAGCATCAGTAGATCCAACCCTATATGAAGCAGCAACGATGGACGGAGCGAGCCGAATGAGACAAATATGGCATATCAATTTACCAGCATTGCGCTCAACCATTATTATTTTGTTTATTTTGCGGTTAGGCCATGTCATGGACACAGGCTTTGAGCATATTTTGCTTTTGCAAAACTCGCTCAATATCCATGTATCTGAAGTGTTTGATACTTTCGTTTACCGATACGGTATTATGCAGGCTGAATTCAGCTATACGACAGCAGTAGGGTTGTTTAAAGCGATTATCGGGCTGGTATGCGTTTATTTAGCCAATAAGGCATCACGAAAAATCGGCGAGGAAGGAGTCTACTAACGATGAAAAGCAAGTCTGTCAGAAGATCAGTTTCGTTGTTCGATATATTCATTTATGCTGTGATTGCTCTCATATTGTTAATAGTACTTTTTCCTTGCATGTATGTGCTGCTTAGCTCGTTCTCTACCAAAAGTGAAATGCTGTCACGGGGCTTTTACTTTATACCGAAAGAGTGGACGCTTAATTCATACGGCTATTTGTTCAGCAACTCCAACTTTATGACCTCTTATTGGAATGCAATCAGGATAACAGTTATTGGTACTTTTTTAAGTATTACTATAACAACCTTTATGGCTTACGGCTTGTCCAAAACTTGGCTGAAGGGCAGAAGAACATTAAACTTTATGGTTCTGTTTACGATGCTTTTCAGCGGTGGCATTATTCCAATGTATTTGTTGACGACGCAGCTCGGTTTACTGAACAGCTATTGGTCCCTCTTTCTCAATAATTTGATTTTGCCGTTTAACTTAATTGTAATGAGAAGTTTTTTCCAAAATACGCCGAAGGAACTGGAGGAGGCAGCACGTATAGACGGTTGCGGGGAATGGATGTTGTTTTTCCGGGTAGTACTGCCTCTATCTATGACTTCAGTGGCGACATTCATTATGTTTTACGCAGTCTACTATTGGAACTCTTATTTTCAAGCTATTTTATTTATCAGCGATTCGCAAAAAATGCCGTTGCAGGTATTTTTGAGACAAATTATTTTGGAGACGGGCAATTCACTGGAAAGTGTTAGTAACGGATATGAGTTTGGTCCGCCGGTACAAATGGCTGTCGTAGTTATGGCCTCCATTCCAATGCTTATAATGTACCCGTTTTTTCAAAAGCATTTTGACAAAGGCATGCTGGTAGGATCTGTTAAAGGCTAAAGCTTCTGGAATACATCTAGTCTGGGTTAGGAAAATGTTATAATGAAGTGCATTCGGGCAGAACATCAATTGCAACCAGAATTCTTCATTATAATGAATCAGGCGGTGTTCATATGTTTCAAGTTATGGTCGTTGAAGATGAAAGTTGGATTCGCAGTGCGGTAGTCAAAATGGTGGAGCAAATGGACGGTATATTCGAGGTTGCAGCAGAAGCGGGAAACGGTGAAGAGGCGTTGGAGCTTATTTACAACGTTTGGCCAACGATCGTGATTACAGATATTATGATGCCTGTGCAAGACGGGCTCTGGCTCATTCGGGAAATTGCAGAGAGAAAACTGCCAATCATCACCATTATTTTGACAGGCTACAATGAATTCGAGTATGCAAGGCAAGCGCTGAGATACAATGTAAGCGATTTTTTACTCAAGCCCGTGCTGGAAGAGGAATTGGCGAAGGCGCTTGAAAGTGCCCTTGAAAAAATATCGCAGCTGAGTCATTTGAGAGAATTTTTTCTGATGATTCAGCAATTCTTTGATAAAATAACGGATTTGGAGCCGCAAATGCTGTTTAAGGAACAAGCGCAAATTATACAACTGATTGGCGAAGCGGAGTCGCTGCAGGAAAGCGAGAAGAGTGTGCTGTATAAAACCTTTTCCGGCAAATTCAACGAGATGATCCAGACGATGAATCCTGCATTCGAGCGATTGGCGCTGTCTGGCAATACAGAGCAGATCCGCTCTCATTTCCTAAAGCTTACCGAGCATTGGCAGCAATATTACAATACCGTATTTAACGGCGAGATGCGCCATGTGGTACGCAAGGCATGCAGTTATTTGCAAGGCCATTACATGAAGGATTTATCCGTGTCGGATATGACGGACCGGTTCCATATCAGTGTATCACAGTTCAGTCTGTTATTTAAAAAATATACTGGCCAATCTTTCATTAACTATTTGAACGGATTAAGGATTCAACAGGCAAAGCTGCTTCTTATCGAAGGCGAATTGAAGGTTTACGAAATTGCTGAAAGTGTCGGCTTTAATTCTTTACCGCATTTTAACCGCGTATTCAAGCAAATTACTCGTCAATCGCCAAATGAATACAGAAAGTCCATGAGTGTGTAGCGATGAAAAAACGGCTATCCGTTATACACACCCGGTTCTCGATTAAAACAAAGCTCACGGTTGTCTTCCTGATGGTTGGGCTGCTGACTATTTGCATCATGGGGTTAATCTCCTATAACTATTATAAAACGGGGATAAAAAGAGACTTTTACCGCATATCGCAAGAGGCAATTTTGCGTCTGAACCATCATATCGATTTTTACCTGTACCAGTTGGAGAAATCAACCTCGTCAGTTGCCAAAGACGAGCTCGTTCAGCGCTGGCTGCATCAAGGAGAACAGTTTACTTTGGAGCAAAAGGTAGATGTGCAAAATGTGCTGCGCAGGTATGTGGCGCTCAATTATCCCGAAATTATTGGTATGTTTTTAATAACGCCCGATGGCCGTATGCTAGCCATGTCCAATTTGTCCATTCTAACGGAAGATGTATTCCAGGATGAGCCGTGGGCAAAAAGTGGGTTTGAAGAAAAGGCAAGGGTCATATCAACGCATACATCCGGCTATACCTTGGAGGATGTACGTGTGCTTACGTTAGAAATTCCGATCTACAGCATTGAAAATATTGATTATTTGGGCAAGCTGTCGATCGATTTTCATTTAACAGAAATCAGTCGGACGTTTGAAAAGTCTGGATTAGCTCCGGAAGGCCGTTTTTTTGTCGTATCGGATCAAGATGAAATCGTCTATTACCCTGAGTACAGTTGGCTGGGCATGAAACGCAGCGATACCGAGCTGGGCAAGCTGGATCTTTCTAATAATGAAAGTGCTTCCATACAGCAATGGAACGGGAAGAAGACACTTGTAGCTTCTAGCAAGTCCGAAACAACCGGCTGGACCTTTGTATCGGTTGTACCGTTTGATGAGATGGCTTCAGCGATGAGGAATACGCCGAATGCGATGGTCATATCGTTTCTTATAATTGCTTTAGGTATTATACTCACTGTCCCATTTCTATCTAGAGCTTTTGTCAAGCCGATCCTTCATTTACGCCAGGTGATGAGCAGTGTGGAGCGGGGGGATTTATCGGTACGGGCATCGCAGGTTTCCGGCTATGATGAGTTTCAGTATTTGAATTTAAGCTTTAATCGTATGGTCGAAAGAATAAATGAATTGCTGGATACGATCAGTGATTTACGGTTGAAGGAAGTAAGCCTGCAACTGAGGGAGAAGGAGGCGCTTGTCAAAGCGCTTCAGCATCAGATCAACCCTCATTTTTTATACAATTCACTGGATATTGTCAAAAGTATGGCTTATTTGGAGGATATGCCGGAAATCGTTACAATGACCCGCAGCTTGGCTGACTTTTACCGATATACTGCTCAGGATATGAACAGCGTCGTGATGCTGGAGGACGAATTAATGCAGTTGAAGCGCTATTTGTCGATAGCTCACATTCGTTTCCCAGGCACGTTTCACAGTCGATTCAGTGTTAATGATAAATTTATGCACTTTATGATTCCTAAGCTTATTGTCCAGCCGCTTGCAGAAAATGCGGTCAAGTATGCCATTGAGCCGAGAGAGGGCAAAGGAAGTATTGTGATTAACGCTTTTAACAGTGAAACTGATCTGATCATTGAGGTCGCGGATAACGGTCCGGGTATAAGCGCAGAACGATTAGCCAAAATCAATGCGTTACTCGTGCAAATAACAGAAAGTGATGCCCTCAATTATGGAAAGCTGGAGACATTAGGGATTGCCAATGTCCATGCACGAATAGTGCTGCAATACGGCAGAAAGTACGGGCTGACCATTGAATCTTTTGAGGGGCGCGGCACAGTTGTATCGATTCATCTTCCTTTGGCTGTCATTCAAAATAAAGCAAGTGCGGAATAATGGAACTACGTTGAAAGAGAGGCTATGAAATGAAGGCAATTATGCTGATGTTTGATACGTTGAACAGACATATGCTCCCTCCTTACGGCTGCGACTGGATACATGCGCCGAATTTCAAAAGGCTTGCAGAGAAAACAGTCGTATTTGACCATGCCTATGTTGGCAGTATGCCATGTGTGCCTGCGCGGAAGGAGCTGCATACAGGACGATATAATTTTCTGCACCGCAGCTGGGGACCAATGGAGCCGTTTGATGACTCCATGCCTGAGATTATGAAAAATAATGGTGTTTACTCTCATTTGGTAACTGATCATCAGCATTATTGGGAGGACGGAGGAGGAACGTATCATCCCCGTTACAGCTCCTATGAACTTATTCGCGGTCAAGAAGGCGACCCCTGGAAGGGGGAGGTAGCCGATCCGCAATTGCCCGAAATGATTACGATGGAGCAGATGCGGCAAATGATTAGGCAGGATTGGATTAACCGCAAGTATATACAGGAGGAGAAGGATTATCCGCAGGCACAGACGATAGGAAAGGGTTTGGAGTTTATCCGCACGAATCGTAACGAGGATAAATGGTTTATCCAGATCGAAACCTTTGATCCGCATGAGCCATTCCGCGTCCCGCAAAAATATCGTGATTTGTATGCGCATGAGTATAACGGCAAGCACTTTGACTGGCCGCCTTATGGCCCGGTCAAGGAAAGCGAAGAGGAAATCGAGCATGTCCGCTTGGAATATGCAGCTCTGCTCAGCATGTGCGACCATTATCTTGGCAAGGTGCTGGATACAATGGACGAGCTGAATCTATGGCAAGACACGATGCTTATTGTAAATACGGATCATGGCTTTCTGCTTGGCGAGCATGATTGGTGGGCCAAATCGATCATGCCTTTTTACAATGAGATTGCTCATATGCCTTTGTTTATATGGGACCCGCGAAGCGGAAAGCGTGGCGAGCGCAGAAGCAGTCTCGTACAGACAATTGATTTGGCGCCTACGCTGCTTGACTTCTTCGGGCTGAAGATCCCGGCTGATATGCAGGGGCATGTGCTGAAGGAAACGATCGCCACTGATTACAAGGTTCGTGATGCAGCTTTATTCGGCTTGCATGGCGCTCATGTTAATGTTACGGATGGCCGTTATGTATATATGCGTGCGCCGATATTCGCGGACAATATACCTTTGTATAACTACACACTGATGCCGACCCATATGCGCAGCAGGTTTTCGCTGGAGGAACTGCAGGAAATTAGTTTGCAGGAGCCGTTTTCTTTTACAAAAGGTATTCAGACAATGAAAATAAAAGCTTCAACCGGAAAGCATTTTCACGATTTCGGAACGCTGCTGTACGACGTACAAAAGGATCCTAAGCAGCAAAGCCCAATAAAGGATCAACAATTGGAACAGAAAATGATTGCTGCGATGAAGCAGCTTATGGAAGCAAACGATGCTCCGCTTGAGCAATATATTCGTTTAGGCATTTAAAAAATAATTCTGGGAGGCGTTGTTATGAGCTTGCAATTTGGTCTGCAACTATATTCAGTCCGTGATGAACTAATAAAGGATTTCAAAGGAACAATCGAAAAGGTAGCCACGATCGGGTACAAAAATGTGGAGCTGTTTTTTCATGATGCATCCAATCCTGGCGGTACTGTTGGCGGGCTAAGTCCCACTGATTTAAAGGCTGCTTTTGACAGCTGCGGGCTGAAGGCTGTTTCGGCGCATATTGATCTGGGCTTTCTGCCGGAGGATAAAGCAGAGCTTATCGTTTCCTATGCAAAAGAGGTTGGTTTCGATTCAGTTGGCATTGCTATAGCCTTCTATGCGAATAAACAAGGGGTGCTTGACATGTGCGAGGCTTTAAATAAAGCAGGCGCTTATTTTAAAAAGCATGGCATTCAATTGTATTATCACAATCACTTTGAAGAATTCCAAAAGTTCGACGGGCAATATGTGATGGATATTTTACTTGAAAATACAGATGCTGAGTTGCTGAAGGTTGAATTTGATACGTACTGGGCTGTACGCGGCGGTGTGGATCCAGTTGCATATTTGGAGAAGCTGGGCAGTCGATGTGATCTGCTGCATCAGAAGGATTTGCCGGCTCAGGTCAATCCGGTCAATCTGTTCGAGGTTGTCGGTGAGGATGCCGTAATTGATATGGGGCTAATGATTAAGCTTCATAAAATTGAATACTTTACAGAAGCTGGTCAAGGTGTTATGGATATTCCAGCCATTGTGGAAGCATTCAGCAGTAAGCCTGAGGCGCGCTATTTGTTTATTGAACAAGATTGGACGACTCGAAATCAACTGGATAGTGTGGAAATAAGCTACAACTATATATCTAACTACATTATGCCTTAATGAAGAGACTTTGACTAATTGCGAAAAAGATGGGAGGAAAAGAGTTGTCTGAACATAAACAAACATTAAAAATCGGAATTATCGGGTGCGGAGGCATTGCGGCCGGCAAGCACCTGGCTTCGCTTGCGAACTGCTCTGAGCTTGGGGCGATGGTAGCATTTTGCGATATTGCGGAGAAACGAGCTGCTGATGCTGCCAAGCGATATGGCATCGACGGAGCCAACGTTTACACGGATTATAAGGAGCTTCTGCGGGATGAGCAAATAGATGTCGTGCATGTATTAACACCAAACAGCTCTCACTCCGAGATTACAATTGCGGCTCTTGAAGCGGGCAAGCATGTGATGTGTGAAAAGCCAATGGCGATTAATGCAATGGAAGCTAAAAAGATGCTGGATACTGCGCAAAGGACCGGAAAAAAACTAACGATTGCTTATCAAAATCGCTTCAGGGAAGATGCCTTGATGTTGAAAGAAGCTTGTGATGCTGGCTATTTGGGAGAAATTTATTTTGCCAAAGCCCATGCCGTCCGCCGGCGCGCAGTGCCGACCTGGGGAGTATTTATGGACAAGGAGAAGCAGGGAGGAGGACCTTTAATTGATATTGGCACTCATGCGCTTGATATGACGCTTTGGTATATGAACAACTACAAAGTGAAATCGGTCTCCGGCACAGCTTTTCATAAGTTGAAAAATGAGAATAAAGCGAATTTGTTTGGCGAGTGGGATCCCGAGAAATTCGAGGTCGAGGATGCTGCGGTCGGATTAATTAAAATGGAAAACGGGGCGACTATATATCTGGAGGCATCGTGGGCACTGAATACGCTCGATGTGCGTGAGGCAATGACAACGCTTTGCGGGACGAAGGGCGGGGCGGAGATGCGCCGAAATCCTGTTAGCGGGAAGCCCGATCTATATTTTAACAGTGAAATGTTCGGCAAGCTTGTTGAAACAAAACCAGAGGTGAATGCTTCAATCGCATACTATGGTTCCAAAGCAGAAACTGAGGGTGATCGCGAGGCGAGACAATGGCTTGAGGCGATTATTGAAAATAAAGAGCCTTTAATTAAAGCGGAGGAAGCTTATGTTGTCACTAGAATATTAGAGGCGTTATACGAATCTTCAGAGACTGGCAAGGAAGTCGTCTTTGAATAATAAGCTCAACAATGAGTAGGTTGTCAGAAAGCCAGCAGATTATGCTGGTTTTTTGTTTATAAAAAAACCTTTATTGGAAAATAGCGGATTTCCAACTTATCATTGACTGAACGCTATTATGACTTATAATAAGGAATAGTTACGCGAAGCTTGTCTTAATTTGCGAGCTGTCGAGCGTTGAAGGCGTTGTCAAACAAAGTGATGGAAGGGGTTATTTAATTTTGAAAAAGAGAGCATGGGTTGGACTGGCACTGGCAGCCGTAATGGCATTCTCTGCTGGCTGCGGTCAAAAAGAAACTGGCGGCAAGAACGAGACTGGAGCAAACGGTGGCAACAGCGATGGAAAACAATATACAATAGCGATTTCACAAGTTGCAGAGCATCCATCGTTGGATGCAACTAGAGAAGGGTTTATTAAAGCGCTTGGCGATGCGGGTTTTGTTGAGGGACAAAATTTGAAAATTGACTTTAATACAGCTCAAGGTGACAAGTCAAACAGTAAAACTATTTCCCAGAAGATTGCGAATGGAAAGAGTGATCTTGCATTAGGAATTGCGACAATGCCTGCACAGGATTTGTCACAGGATGTTAAGAATATTCCTGTATTATTTGCTGCTGTTACAGATCCAGTAGATGCAGGGATTGTTTCTGATCTTAAAGCGTCAGGCGGCAACGTTACGGGGGCATCCGACACTAATCCTGAAGCAATTATTCAAACTATGGATTTTATTGCAGCTGAATTTCCAGAAATTAAAAAAATAGGTCTTGTTATTAATAAAGGTGAGTCCAACGCAGTTGTTATGGCTGAAATTGCTAAAGAACAGCTGAATAAGCATAATATCGAGCTTGTTGAAGCAGCGATTGCTACATCTGCAGATGTAAAACAAGCAACAGAGTCGTTGGTTGATCGTGGTGTAAATGCAATTTATATTACGCTTGATAACGAAGTTGTTGGCGCAGCTGACACAATTATTGATATTGTTAATAAAAATAAGCTTCCATTCTTTTCAGCTGATAGAGATACTGTAGAGAAGGGCGCGTTTGCTGCAGTAGGTTTTAAATATTTTGATCATGGATATGAAGTAGGTCAGATGGCAGTTGAAATTTTGAAGAATGGTAAGAATCCAGGTGAGATGGATGTAACTGTTCCACAAAAAATTGACCTTATTATTAATATGAAAGCAGCAGAAGCACAGGGTATTACAGTAACTGAAAAAATGAAAGAGTATGTTAAAGATAAGGCAAATATTTTAGAGTAATACAAGTGACGAGTAAAATGGAAACACTGTTAATGGGGTGGGCTGTACTTGCCTTACCCCATTGCGTGTTGTAGACAGGAGCTATGTTATGTTAGGTTCAATGATAGGAGCAGTTGAGCAAGGTTTAATATACGGCTTAATGGCTTTGGGTGTATTTATTACGTTTAGAATATTGAATTTCCCCGACCTGACAGTAGACGGCAGTTTTACTACAGGAGCTGCTATTGCTACTGTTATGACAGTGAATGGATATTCGCCATGGATATCTGTGCTGTGTGCTTTTTTTGGCGGGGCTTTGGCAGGTGTATGTACAGGTTTGTTGCATACAAAAGGTAAAATTAATGGTTTGTTATCCGGTATTATTATGATGATAGCTTTGTATTCAATAAATTTGAGAATTCTGGGCAAGCCTAACGTATCTCTGCATAAATCAGGTACGATCTATGATAATGTATCTGTACTTGTGTTTATTATAGTGCTTGTACTTATTATAAAGTTTCTTTTGGATTGGTTCTTTAAAACGGAAATTGGACTGAGCTTGCGTGCTACTGGAGATAATGATCGAATGATCAGAAGTTTTGGTGCGAATACAGACAATACAATTATTTTAGGTGTATCTATTTCTAATGCCCTGGTTGCACTTTCTGGCGGTTTGGTTGCGCATTATTTGAAGTATGCTGATATTGGGTTAGGTATTGGGATGATTGTTATTGGACTTGCATCTGTTATTATTGGAGAGGCTATTTTTGGTTCGAAAACGATTTTCAGAGTTACTTTGGCTGTAGTTTTTGGCTCGATTATTTATCGAATTATTGTTGCTTTGTCTACACGTGTTGAATGGCTTGAGGCATCAGATATGAAATTAATTACAGCGATCATTGTAATCTGTGCATTAGTCATTCCATATATGCGAAAAGTGATGAAGCAGAATGCAGTTGCCAAAAGACGTACTCAAGAATTGCTTGTTGCCCTGGAGCATAATGAGAAAGGGGGACGAAGATAGTGCTTGAAATTGCAAATGTATCAAAATTGTTTAATCCGGGTACTGTAGACGAGAAAGCAGCATTAATGCATGCACAATTGGTTTTGAAGCCAGCTGACTTTGTTACTATTATAGGAAGTAACGGTGCAGGCAAATCCACTTTGATGAATATCATTTCTGGTGTGATGAAGCCGGATGCTGGAGAAGTAAGAATAGACGGGCGCAATATTAGCCAGTTTGCTGAGCATAAGCGCAGCAAATGGATTGGACGCGTTTTTCAGGATCCAATGGCAGGAACTGCACCTCGAATGACTATAGAAGAAAATCTTGCGATGGCTTATTCTCGCGGAAAATCACGCGGCTTATCACTTGGGGTTACAGCCAATAAACGTAAACTATTCAAAGAAAGCCTGTCAAGACTCGGTATCGGTTTGGAAAATAGAATGAGTGCAATGGTTGGACTTCTATCAGGCGGAGAGCGCCAGGCACTTAGTTTATTGATGGCTACATTCACAAAGCCGCAAATCTTATTATTGGATGAGCATACGGCTGCGCTTGACCCGGCTCGTGCTGAGCTAATTACAGAATTGACAGAAAGCATCGTCAAAGAAATGAAGCTGACGACATTAATGGTAACTCACAACATGGAGCAAGCAATACGTCTTGGAAATCGCCTCATAATGATGGATAAAGGCAGAATTATACTAGAGGTGAATGAAGACCGCAAAAAAGATTTGACGGTTGAACAGCTTCTTGGTGAGTTTGAGCGTATTAGTGGCAAGAAGATGAGTGATGATCGTGTTGTGCTTGGCTAGTTGCAAGTAACTAGTGGTTTAGCAGGAAGTGTATATGATTAAAAAGTGTATGTTATAGTGCTGCAACCATTAATTTGCAAAAACTTTTACTGCTAAGGAGAAGGTTGAGCTTTATAATAACGCGTGGCGTATTATAAATGGATGCTTCTGTTTCTACTATTATAATAGATAAGAGTTTAAACGGATGCTTGTTACCTTTCTGAATTTCATCGCCTAGACCTGTAAAGCTAAAAGATTAAAAGGCTTTATGATTTTTGATGACTTTGATCTGTTATTAGTTTTGGAGGGGATTTAGAGAATAGTTGAAATGGTGCTCCGGCTTGCTCCACCTAGTATGCTCCAGTACGTTTTTTCGCATAAACATTGGCTTCAAACCACATAGGTATAGCTAGTTATACGAAAAAACGTACATATACACTGGTTGAAAGCAAAAACCGTAGCAGTTTATACGAAAAATCGTACTCACTGGCAGGAGGCTAGAAATCGTAGCAGTTTATACGAAAAAACGTACAAACTCGTCTCCACTTGCCCAAGTCTAGAGGCGTTTATATACTCGCATCGCACAAAGTCTTACAATGGCTCTATATAAATTACATTTGGTTAAACTGGGCATTGCGTAAAAGTGTGAAAGCGCAGAGACGGGTAGTGTCCTAGTGTCATATAAAAGGACAAGTTCTGCGGCCATGCTAGATTCAATTATTTTACTATTTACGGCTCATCATCATTCCATCGTTATTGCATCACCAACCAAACCAACCGCCCCATCACATACTATCTTCATAATGATTCCGTCTGTTTTTCACCTATCCTTCTGACTTCAATCCGTCTTCTATAATACTTCGATTCTAACTTTCACCTACCGTTTATCAAATTACCATCTATTATTCAACATGTTATTTTCAATCTACTTTGTTATCCACGTAATGCCTTCCTTTACTTCTACATTATAGCGATCAGCTTGCTTCTGCTTCAATAGACTTCAATTTACTTTGTCTGCAGCTAATCAATGAACTATTTAGTTTGAAATATCGACGTTTGGATATCGACAATGGAGCAAGTATAAGTGGCTTGCTATGCTGTGAGTTTATGAATATAGCGCTAATTTTGTCTCATTAATATTTTTTGAAAAAACTTTCGAAAAAAAGTTGCAAATGCCCACACGTTCCGATATAATATTGACTGTTGGTCTGACGTTGCGTTGATGTGAGAGGTTGCCGACACACCCGGCCCCTTTGCCATGGGGCAGTGAAGGGTTTTTCTCACGGAGTATGTCCGATAATAAATTGGGCGATAGAAGGAGGGACTTATATGGCAAAGCAAAAGATTCGTATCCGCTTGAAAGCATACGATCACAGAATTCTTGACCAATCCGCAGAGAAAATTGTGGAAACTGCAAAACGTTCGGGTGCAGGTGTATCTGGGCCGATTCCGTTGCCAACGGAAAAGCAAATCATCACTATTCTACGTGCGGTTCACAAGTACAAGGATTCTCGGGAGCAGTTCGAAATGCGCACTCATAAGCGCTTGATCGACATTGTTAACCCGACGCCGCAAACCGTAGATGCATTGATGCGTCTGGATCTGCCATCCGGTGTAGATATCGAAATTAAGCTTTAAGATGAGAAAAGCATATAAGTGAATGATAGAGAGGAAATGAGGTGTCAACATGAAAGGTATCTTAGGGAAAAAACTTGGTATGACCCAAGTGTTTACTCCAGAAGGTAACGTAATCCCGGTTACGGTTATCGAAGCTGGTCCGAACGTAGTTCTTCAAAAGAAGGATGTCGAGACTGACGGTTACGAAGCTGTACAATTGGGTTACGCTGATAAAAAAGAAAGCCGTATTATCAAGCCAGAGCAAGGTCATGCGAAGAAGGCTAACACGGCTCCTAAGCGCTACGTTCGTGAAGTTCGCGGAATTAATCTTGGCGAATATGAAGTTGGCCAAACAATTAAGGCTGATTTGTTCGCAGAAGGCGAATTTGTTGACGTAACAGGTATTACTAAAGGTAAAGGCTTTGCCGGCGTTATCAAGCGTTGGGGACAAAGCACTGGACCAAATAGCCACGGTTCCCGTTATCACCGCGGACCAGGTTCCATGGGTTCTATCCAAGCGAACCGCGTACCGAAAGGCAAACGCCTTCCAGGTCAAATGGGTAACACAACTGTGACTATTCAAAGACTAGAAGTTATTCGCGTAGACGCTGAGCGTAACGTGATTCTTGTAAAAGGCTCCATTCCAGGACCTAAAAAAGGCTTTGTAAAAGTTAGAGAATCAGTTAAGAAATAACTGCTCTTGAAGAAAGGAGGAACAAGAAATGCCTAAAGTTACAGTATTTAATGTGAGCGGTTCGCAAGTTGGCGAAATCGAATTGGCTGAGAACGTGTTCGGAATTGAGCCAAATACTCATGTTATGCACAGTGCTGTTGTTTTGCAACAAGCTGCTGAGCGCATGGGAACTCACAAAACCAAAGGACGTTCTGAGGTTCGCGGCGGTGGCCGTAAACCATGGAAACAAAAAGGAACAGGCCGTGCTCGTCAAGGTAGCATTCGCTCGCCGCAATGGGTTGGAGGCGGCGTAGTATTTGGTCCAACACCTCGTACTTATGGCTTCAAATTGCCTAAAAAAGTTCGTCGTCTTGCGATTAAATCTGCATTGTCTTCCAAAGTAGTTGCTGGCGAAATGATCGTTCTAGATCAATTGGCTATGGCAACTCCTAAGACAAAAGAATTTGCAGGAATTTTGACTAACCTTAAAGCAGACCGTAAAGCTTTGATTGTAACAGCTAACTATGAGGATAACGTAGCATTGTCTGCACGCAATATCCCTGGTGTTAAGTTTGTTGCAGCTGACGGCATTAATGTTCGTGACGTATTGCTTTACGACAAGCTTATCATTACTAAAGAAGCTGTTGAGAAAGTACAGGAGGTGCTTGCGTAATGAAAAATCCTCGCGATATTATCAAGCGCCCGGTTATTACAGAGCGTACGAGTGATTTCATGGCTGCGAAACGTTACGTTTTCGAAGTGGACCTTCGCGCTAACAAAACAGAAATCAAAAACGCGATTGAGCAAATTTTTAACGTTAAAGTAACCGGCGTTAACACAATGCGTGTAGCAGGTAAACCAAAACGTTATGGCAAATATAACGGATACAGACCTGATTGGAAAAAAGCTATCGTTCAATTGAGCGATGAGAGCAAAGAACTAGAATTCTTTGAAACGTCTGTATAGAAAAGGAGGGAAAACTAGTGTCTATTAAAAAGTATAAACCGACCTCTCCTGCACGCCGTAATATGTCCGTTTCGACATTCGAAGAAATTACGACGAGCACACCGGAGAAATCGTTGCTTGCTCCGCTTAACAAAAAAGCTGGACGCAACAACCAAGGTAAAATTACGGTTCGTCACCAAGGCGGCGGACATAAGCGTAAATACCGTATTATCGATTTCAAACGTATTAAGGATGGCGTAGCTGGTAAAGTAGCAACGATCGAATACGATCCGAACCGTACTTCCAATATTGCCCTTATCCATTATGTTGATGGTGCTAAAGCATACATTATCGCTCCAGAAGGTTTGAAAGTAGGCGACAAGATCGAATCCGGTCCTAACGCAGATATTCAAATCGGTAATGCATTGCCTCTATCTAACATTCCAGTGGGTACACTTATCCACAATATCGAATTGAAGCCAGGCAAAGGCGGACAATTGGTTCGTGCAGCTGGTACAGAAGCACAGCTTCTTGGTAAAGAAGAAATGTATGTATCTGTACGTTTGAGCTCGGGCGAAGTTCGTCGTATTCTTAGTACTTGCCGTGCAACAATCGGTTCTGTAGGCAATGGCGACCATGAGCTTATCAAAATTGGTAAAGCTGGCCGCAGCCGTTGGCTTGGCAAGCGTCCTACTGTTCGTGGTTCTGTTATGAACCCTAACGATCACCCACACGGTGGTGGTGAAGGACGTTCACCAATTGGACGTAAATCCCCTGTATCACCTTGGGGTAAACCGACTCTTGGTTACAAAACTCGCAAGAACAAGAAAGCTTCTAGCCAGTATATTATTCGTAGACGCACGAAGTAATAAACGAATGAGAAGAAGCAGTCTAGCGGTCCTCCACGGAGGAGCTTGCCGTTTCTTTGAGAATAATAAGCCCGTTGTAACAAGAACACTTATTAATTCTTATGATTTGAAAACTTGCGCATAAGGATGAATGCATTCTTGCGCGCTGATGTTTTCGTGAAGGGAGGAACACATATGGGCCGCAGTTTAAAAAAAGGACCGTTTGTTGACGGACACCTATTTAAAAAGGTTGAAGACTTGAACGAGGCTAACAAAAAGGTTGTTGTTAAAACCTGGTCCCGCCGTTCAACAATTTTCCCGCAATTCATCGGACACACTTTCGCTGTTTATGATGGACGCAAACACGTTCCGGTTTATGTAACGGAAGATATGGTTGGACACAAGCTTGGTGAATTTGCACCAACTCGTACGTACAAAGGCCATGCCGGTGACGATAAAAAGACGGGCAGACGCTAATTTGCCCTTCAATACTTTCTTAGATGAGAGGAGGTTCCTACATGTCTGAAGCTAAAGCACACGTTAAATTTATTCGCATCGCTCCTCGAAAAGCACAATTGGTTGCTGATTTGATTCGTGGCAAGCAAGTTGGTGAAGCGATCGCTATTTTGCGTCACACGCCAAAAGCTGCTTCTCCGATTTTGGAGAAATTGCTGAACTCGGCTATCGCAAACGCTGAGCATAACTTCCAAATGGATGTTAATAAATTGTATGTATCGCAAGCTTTCGTGAACCAAGGGCCGACAATGAAACGTTTTCGTCCGCGCGCTATGGGTCGCGCTAGCCGAATTAATAAAAGAACCAGCCACATCACCTTGGCGGTATCAGAAAAATAAGGAGGGATAACGAGTGGGTCAAAAGGTAAATCCAATCGGTCTTCGTGTCGGGGTTATCCGTGATTGGGAATCCAAATGGTACGCAGATAAAGACTTCGGTGATCTTCTTTTGGAAGACGTTAAGATTCGTGAGTACCTGAACAAGAAGCTTAAAGACGCTGCCGTTTCCCGTATTGAAATTGAGCGCGCTGCAAACCGCGTCAACGTAACGATTAATACGGCGAAACCAGGTATGGTAATTGGTAAAGGCGGTTCTGAGGTAGAAAGCCTACGTACAGAGCTTGGCAAAATTACCAAAGGCAAGAAAGTTCATATCAATATTTCTGAAATTAAACAAGCTGATCTTGACGCTATTCTAGTAGCTGAAAGCATCGCACAACAACTTGAGCGTCGTGTGTCTTTCCGTCGTGCACTTAAACAAGCTATCCAACGTTCTATGCGCGCTGGCGCAAAAGGAATTAAGACAGCTGTTAGCGGCCGTCTAGGCGGTGCGGAAATTGCACGTTCTGAAGGATATAGCGAAGGAACTGTTCCACTGCATACGCTTCGTGCTGATATTGATTACGGTACAGCTGAGGCACATACAACTTACGGTCGTCTGGGCGTAAAAGTATGGATCTATCGCGGTGAAGTCCTTCCAACTAAGAAGAAAGCTCCGCAGGAAGGAGGCAACTAATCATGTTGGTGCCTAAACGTGTTAAACACCGCAAACAACAACGCGGTCACATGAAAGGCCGCGCTAAAGGCGGCACAACTGTAGCATTCGGCGAGTACGGCTTGCAAGCTACAGAGCCATCATGGGTTACTAACCGTCAGATCGAAGCAGCTCGTATTGCGATGACTCGTTATATCAAGCGTGGCGGTAAAGTATGGATCAAAATTTTCCCTGACAAGCCGATCACTCAAAAGCCTCTAGAGGTTCGTATGGGTAGCGGTAAGGGTAACGTAGAAAAATGGGTTGCTGTTGTTAAGCCAGGTAAGATCATGTTTGAACTTGCGGGTGTACCGGAAGAGATTGCTCGCGAAGCACTGCGTCTTGCGGCTCACAAACTGCCGGTAAAAACGAAGTTCGTGAAACGCGAAGAAGTGGGTGGTGAAGCAAATGAAAGCTAGTGATATTCGCAACCTTACCTCTGTAGAGATTGAACAAAAAATTGCTGGTTTTAAAGAGGAGCTTTTCAACCTTCGTTTCCAATTGGCAACAGGGCAGCTCGACAATCCAACTCGGATTCGTGACGTGCGTAAGGAAATAGCTCGTGCTAAAACCGTTTTGCGTGAAAGAGAACTTGGAATAAGCGGCTAATTAAGGCCTTAATCCTATAGGTTGTTCACGGAAAAAGGAAGGAGGAAGAACATGAGCGAACGCAATGCCCGTAAAGTTCAAATCGGCAAAGTTGTAAGCGACAAAATGGATAAAACAATCGTTGTAGCTGTTGAAACGTACAAAGAGCACAAATTGTACCACAAGCGTATTCGTTATACGAAAAAATACAAGGCACACGATGAGAACAATCAAGCGAAAATTGGCGATACTGTGAAAATCATGGAGATTCGTCCACTTTCCAAAGACAAACGCTTTAGACTTGTTGAGATTGTTGAATCAGCGGTTGTTCTTTAAATAGTAATGTAGCCTAGTCTTTTATTGATAGGAGCAATTTTTTCGAAAGGAGGACGCCCAAAATGATCCAACCATTTTCAAGATTGAAAGTTGCAGACAACTCTGGCGCTAGAGAGCTTATGTGTATTCGTGTACTAGGTGGTACAGGACGCCGTACAGCTGCTATTGGCGATTTGATTGTTTGTTCCGTCAAACAAGCAACACCAGGAGGCGTTGTCAAAAAGGGTGACGTTGTTAAGGCAGTTATCGTTCGCACGAAGCGTTCTGTACGCCGTAAGGACGGTTCTTACATCGCATTTGACGAGAACGCAGCAGTGGTGGTTAAAGAAGATAAGAGCCCGCGCGGAACACGTATTTTCGGACCTGTTGCCCGTGAGCTTCGTGATAAAGATTTCATGAAAATCATTTCACTTGCACCAGAAGTTATCTAACAATTCATATAAGCTTGAAAGCACAAGCGCGCAGGAGGTGTAACTCATGCCAAAGCTAAAGAAACAAAAAGAATCGTACAATAATAAATTGCACGTGAAAAAAGATGACACGGTTATCGTTATTACTGGTAAGGACAAAGGTAAGAAGGGCCGTGTAATCGCAGCGTATCCGCGTGAAAATCGCGTGCTTATTGAAGGCGTAAATATGGTTAAAAAACATACTCGCCCATCTCAAGTGAATCCGCAAGGCGGGATCATTGAGCAAGAAGCTCCAGTTCACGTATCCAACGTTATGCACATCGATCCGAAGAGCGGAAAAGTAACACGAATCGGATACAAAGTGCTTGACAATGGTAAAAAAGTTCGGGTCGCTAAGCGCTCCGGCGAAGTGATTGACTAATCGTTTTGGTAGGAAGGAGGTCAAAATCAATGACAACTAGACTTAAAGGTCGCTTTCTTAATGAAATTACTCCTGCTTTGATGCAGAAGTTTAGTTATACTTCGGTAATGCAAGTACCGAAAGTTGAGAAAGTAGTAATCAATATGGGTGTTGGCGAAGCTGTTTCCAACTCCAAAGTTCTTGATGCTGCTGTTGAAGAATTGCGCATCATTTCTGGTCAAAAACCAGTTGTTACTCGCGCTAAGAAATCCATCGCTGGATTCAAACTACGTGAGGATATGCCAATTGGTGCAAAGGTTACATTGCGCGGTGAGCGTATGTACCATTTCCTAGACAAGTTGTTTAATATTACTTTGCCGCGTGTACGTGACTTCCACGGAGTGTCCACTAAGGCTTTCGACGGCCGCGGTAACTACACACTTGGTCTAAAAGAACAATTGATCTTCCCGGAGATCGAATATGATAAAGTTGATAAAGTGCGCGGTATGGACATCGTTATCGTCACGACGGCACAAACAGACGAAGAATCTCGCGAATTGCTGACCCAAATGGGCATGCCGTTTGCGAAGTAATCCACTAGCAGGAGGTGTAATACCCAGTGGCAAAAACTTCGATGAAAGTGAAACAACAACGCGCTCCTAAGTTTAAAGTACGTGCATATACACGTTGTGAGCGTTGTGGACGTCCTCACTCTGTTTTGCAAAAGTTTAAAATTTGCCGGATTTGTTTCCGCGAATTAGCATACAAGGGCCAGATTCCTGGCGTTAAAAAAGCAAGCTGGTAAACAGCCTAGTTCGGGAAGGAGGTTAACACAATGGTCATGTCTGATCCGATTGCAGATATGTTGACACGCATCCGCAATGCGAATACTGTTCGTCATGAAACAGTAGAAATGCCTGCTTCTAAAATCAAGAAGCAAATTGCTGAAATTTTGAAGCGCGAAGGTTTCATTCGCGATGCTGAATATATCGAGGACAACAAACAAGGGATTATTCGTATTTTCTTGAAATACGGCCCGAACCAAGAGCGCGTTATTACAGGTTTGAAGCGTATCTCCAAACCAGGTTTGCGCGTATACACTCAAGCTACTGAAGTGCCACGTGTACTAGGTGGACTTGGAATTGCAATTATCTCGACATCCAAAGGAATTATGACGGACAAAGAAGCTCGTCAAGTTAAATCCGGCGGAGAAGTCGTTTGCTACGTTTGGTAAGAACAAGTTAGATAGACTGGAGGTGTAACAATGTCTCGTATTGGTCGTAAACCGATCACAATTCCTGCTGGCGTTAACGTTAGCCTGGAAAATTCGGTACTTACAGTAAAAGGACCTAAGGGCACGCTTACTCGAGAGTTTCACAAAGAGATTATTATTAAAGTTGAAGCTAGCGAAATCGTGGTTGAACGTCCTTCTGAAAATAAATTGCATCGCTCTTTGCACGGAACAACACGCAGCCTGATCTCCAATATGGTAAATGGAGTAACTGAAGGTTTTGCAAGAAACCTTGAGCTAGTAGGCGTTGGTTACCGTGCAAGCAAATCCGGTGATAAAGTAGTTCTTAACGTTGGGTACTCTCACCCAGTTGAAATTACTCCAGAGCCGGGCATTGAGTTCGAAGTTAACGGTAATACAAAAATTACTGTTCGCGGTATTGATAAAGAGCGCGTTGGCGCTATGGCTGCTCAAATCCGTTCTGTACGCGAGCCTGAGCCTTATAAAGGTAAAGGTATCAAGTATGAAGGCGAGCGCATCATCCGCAAAGAAGGTAAAGCTGGTAAGAAAAAATAAGCATTCGTTCGGAACGCTTAATATAGCATCTTAAGGCAAAGAGAAAGGAGGGCACCAAGCATGATTACGAAAGGCGATAAAAACAAGGCACGTCTGAAAAGACACTTGCGTGTTCGTAAAAAAATTAGCGGTACAGCGGCTCGCCCACGTCTGTCTGTATTCCGTTCCTCCAAGCATATTTATGCACAATTGATTGATGATGTAGCAGGTGTTACACTTGCAGCAGCTTCGACAAAAGATAAAGAGTTGGGCTTAAGCAATGGTGGTAATGTTGAAGCAGCGGCTAAGGTTGGCGAAGTAATCGCAAAACAAGCTCAAGCTAAAGGCGTAACTGAAATTGTTTTTGACCGCGGTGGTTACTTGTATCACGGTAGAATTGAGGCGCTTGCTACAGCAGCACGCGAAGCAGGCCTGCAATTCTAATCATCCAATAAGGAGGTTAAATGACTTGCGTGTAGATCCTAATACGTTAGAACTGACTGAAAAAGTTGTTAATATCAATCGTGTAGCAAAAGTTGTAAAAGGCGGACGCCGTTTCAGCTTTAGTGCGCTTGTAGTAGTCGGCGATGGCAAAGGCTACGTTGGTGCAGGGATCGGTAAAGCTGGTGAAGTACCTGATGCGATTCGCAAAGGTATCGACGATGCTAAGAAAAACTTGATCCACGTACCACTTGTAGGAACAACAATTCCTCACCTTGTGCTAGGCCGTTTTGGCGCAGGCGAAGTTCTTCTAAAGCCTGCCAATGAAGGTACTGGAGTTATTGCTGGCGGACCGGTTCGTGCGGTTCTTGAGCTAGCTGGTGTAGGCGACATCTTGACTAAATCGCTCGGTTCTTCGAACTCCATGAACATGGTGAATGCAACACTTGAAGGTTTGTCCCGCCTGAAACGTGCGGAGGATGTTGCAAAACTTCGTGGAAAAACTGTCGAAGAGCTGTTAGGTTAAGGAGGGATTTACGATGGCAAAATTGCAAATCACCCTCGTGCGCAGTTTAATTGGCCGCAACGAGAAGCAACGTGCAACTGTTGAGTCGCTCGGTCTAAAAAAACTGCACCAATCAGTCGTTCAAAACGACAGTCCGGCTATTCGCGGCATGATCAATCATGTCAGCCATATGGTTAAAGTTGAAGAAGTACAATAATAGACCGATTTAACGAAATCAATAAGGAGGTGCACGAACGATGAAATTGCATGAATTAGCACCAGCAGCTGGTTCTACCCACGCACCTAAGCGTAAAGGCCGCGGTATCGGTACCGGCAACGGGAAGACAGCGGGTAAAGGCCATAAAGGTCAAAACGCTCGTTCTGGCGGCGGCGTTCGTCCAGGATTTGAGGGCGGACAGAACCCATTGTACCGTCGTTTGCCTAAACGCGGCTTTAACAATCCTTTCCGTACCGAATATGCGATTGTCAACATTGAAGATCTGAACAGCTTTGCAGCAGGTACTGAAGTCACACCAGAAGTTCTTCTTGAACAGGGGATTATCAAAAATCCACAAGCAGGAATCAAAATTTTGGGCAATGGCGAAATTAATGTAGCGCTTACTGTAAAAGCTAAAAAGTTCTCTCAATCTGCGGTGGAAAAGATCGAAGCTGCCGGCGGTAAAACAGAGGTGATCTAATTGTTAACAACCTTATCCAACATATGGAAGGTTACGGATCTTCGTACACGGATTTTGTTCACACTGTTCATTTTGTTCATTTATAGAATCGGTGCTTTTATTCCGGTTCCGGATGTAAATATCGAAGTGTTTAAACAACAAACAGAAGTCGGCAACGATATCTTCGGTTTGTTGAATACTTTCTCTGGCGGTGCGTTATTCCAGTTCTCTATTTTTGCGATTGGGATAACACCGTACATTACAGCATCCATTATTGTACAATTATTGTCGATGGATGTTATTCCTAAGTTTTCAGAGTGGCAAAAAGAAGGCGAGAACGGAAAACGTAAGTTAGCACAAATCACTCGTTACGGTACAGTTATTCTTGGTTTGGTTCAAGGTTTTGCTACAGCTATCGGTTTTAACCGTATGTATGGCATGGAAATGATTCCAGGAGCAACTTTTGTAACTTACTTGATTATTGCGATTATTCTTACTGCCGGTACAGCTTTCCTTATGTGGCTAGGTGAACAAATTACAGAAAAGGGTATCGGAAACGGTATTTCGATTCTTATCTTTGCAGCAATTGTTGCTGGTATCCCAACACATATCCGTACGATTGTTGAAGATCAATTTGTTGAAACTGATAAATTGTTCTTGAACATCGGCAAGATGGTGTTGATTTTGGCGGTTATCATTTTAATCGTCGTGGGTGTAATCTTTATTCAGCAAGGGATTCGCAAAATTCCAGTACAATACGCTAAGCGTGTTGTTGGACGCAAAATGTATGGCGGACAATCCACTCACATTCCTATGAAAGTGAATGGCGCAGGTGTTATCCCTGTTATTTTTGCAGTAGCATTGATCTCCTTCCCGATTACGATTGCCGGTTTCTGGAGCACATCCAATTGGGCACGCTGGATTATTGATAATTTGAACTATGACAAGCCGCTTGGTATGGTCTTGTACGTGCTCTTGATTATCGGATTCACTTTCTTCTATACTTTTGTACAAATTAATCCTGTGCAAATGGCGGATCAGATGAAAAAGAATGGCGGGTATATCCCGGGCATTCGTCCAGGAAAACCGACTTCCTCTTACCTAACTCGTGTATTGTCACGTATCACGTTAACTGGAGCGATTTTCTTGGCACTTATCTCTGTTTTTCCAGTGTTCTTCGGAGCTCTTGCCGGATTGCCACGCTCAGTCCAACTGGGCGGTACCTCACTCTTGATCGTTGTCGGTGTTGCACTTGATACGATGAAGCAAATCGAGAGCCAGTTGATCAAACGCCATTACAAAGGGTTTATCAATAAATAACAATAGGTTCATTGCGGGCTGCCACTGACATATAGTTAGTGTGGGGCCCGAACGGGCTTATTGTGTTTAAAGCGAGGAACATGATAATGAATATTTTATTTATGGGTCCTCCGGGAGCCGGTAAAGGTACACAAGCTGAAAAAATTATAGCTGAGTTCAATATTCCTCATATTTCGACAGGTGATGCATTTCGCTTGGCAATGAAGGAAGAAACACCGCTAGGTTTAAAAGCTAAAGAGTATGTTGACCAAGGCTTACTCGTTCCTGATGAAATCACTAATGGAATCGTTAAGGAGCGACTGGCACAAAGCGACTGCGACAAAGGCTTTTTGCTTGACGGTTTTCCTCGTACACTCCAGCAAGCCGAAGCGCTTGATGGCATGTTGCAGGAATTGGGCCGGAGCATCGATCATGTAGTTAATTTGAAGGTAGATCGCGGATTTCTGCTTGCCCGTCTAACTGGCAGAAGAATCTGCAAAACATGCGGAACAACCTATCATGTAATGTTCAACCCTCCAAAACTTGAAGGCATTTGCGATAAAGACGGAGGAGAGCTGTATCAGCGTTCAGATGATACAGAAGCGAAGGTTGGTACAAGATTGGATGAATATACATCCAAAACTGCACCTCTTCTTGATTATTACAGTGGTAAAGGTTTATTGCGTGAAGTCGATGGCGAGAAAGATATTAACGTTGTAACAAACGAAATTATCGCTTGCCTGAAAGGTACCTTGTAATGATTATATGTAAATCTCAAGCTGAGTTAGCATATATGAGAGAGGCAGGACGAATTGTTGCCAAGACGCATGAATTAATGAAGCAGGCAGTTAAGCCTGGTGTTACGACTGCGGAGCTTGACAAGATTGCTGAGGATTTCATTAGAAGCCAAGGCGCTGTTCCTTCTTTCAAAGGTTACAACGGTTTTCCTTCCAGCATCTGCGCTTCAGTCAATGACGAGCTGGTGCATGGCTTCCCAGGTTCTCGCAAGTTAAATGAAGGTGATATTATCAGTATTGACATCGGAGCTCAGTACGAAGGCTATCACGGTGACTCCGCCTGGACCTATGCGGTCGGAGCGGTTACTGAGGAAGTGCAAAGACTACTGGACATTACGGAGCAATCGCTTTATGCGGGGCTTGAACTTGTGAAGCCGGATGTTAGATTGTACACCATCTCACACGCCATTCAGAAGGTTGCTGAAGAAGCCGGTTTTTCGATTGTTCGCGAGTACGTGGGGCACGGAATCGGCGCGGATCTCCATGAAGAGCCGCAAATACCGAACTACGGTATTCCAGATCGGGGGCCTCGTCTAAAACCAGGAATGGTGCTTGCCATCGAGCCGATGGTGAATATCGGAGAACGATATGTCAGAACGCTCGAGGACAACTGGACAGTCGTAACACAGGACGGCTCCTGGTGCGCTCATTTTGAGCATACCGTTGCTGTGACGGAGGACGGCTTTGAAATTTTGACCATTTTGCCGCAACAGGAGTAGTGGCGAAAACTATGAATGTTCATCCCCGAATTGGTCAAATTGTCAAAGTGCTTCGCGGCAAGGATGCGGACAGCTACGCCGTTATTATAACGATTGTCGATGAGAAAGTTGTTATGATTGCCGACGGCAGCAAGCATAGATTCGATCGGCCGAAGAAAAAGAACGTTCTGCATCTGGAGTTACAGCCTGCCATTAGTCAAGAGGTAACAAGCAGCTTGCTAGAAACAGGCAGGGTGACCAATGCCAAGTTACGTTATGTGATTCAGAAGTACGCGCATGCGAAAGGAGAATGACGGTGGCTAAGGAAGACGTCATTGAGGTCGAAGGCACGGTAGTTGAGCCGTTGCCGAATGCCATGTTCAAGGTGGAGCTGGAGAACGGACATCAGATTCTCGCACACGTTTCCGGGAAACTCAGAATGCACTTTATTCGTATTCTGACAGGAGACAAAGTGGTTATACAGTTATCCCCTTATGATTTAACAAGAGGGCGCATCACCTATCGGAAGTAGGCTTTTAAGCCTGCTGCCGAAAGATTCGGGAGGTAATCACAATGAAGGTTAGACCTTCGGTTAAGCCAATTTGCGAAAAATGCAAAGTTATTCGTCGCAAAGGCAATGTAATGGTTATTTGTGAAAATCCGAGACACAAACAAAAACAAGGTTAAAAGGAGGGAAATAGTCCATGGCTCGTATAGCTGGTGTAGATATTCCGCGTGACAAACGCATAGAAATCGCCCTGACGTACATCTTCGGTATTGGTAAGAAGACTGCTCAAAAGGTTCTTGCTGACGCAGATGTAAATGCAAACACTCGTGTTCGCGATTTGACAGAGGATGAATTGACTCGCATTCGCGAAACGATTGATAAATCAGTTAAAGTGGAAGGCGACCTTCGTCGTGAGGTTTCACTTAACATTAAACGTCTAACTGAGATCGGCTGCTACCGTGGTCTTCGTCACCGTCGCGGTTTGCCTGTTCGCGGGCAACGCACGAAAACGAATGCGCGTACGCGTAAAGGACCTCGTCGCACAGTAGCTAACAAGAAGAAATAAGAAGGGAGGATAATGGACAATGGCTAAAGGTAAAAAAGTCGTTCGCACGAAACGTCGTGACCGGAAAAATATTGATACTGGCGTTGCACATATTCGTTCAACGTTCAACAATACAATTGTTACAATTACAGATCCGCATGGCAATGCAATTTCATGGGCAAGCTCTGGTAACCTTGGTTTCAAGGGATCACGTAAAAGCACGCCTTTCGCAGCTCAAATGGCTGCTGAAACTGCAGCAAAAGCAGCGATGGAACATGGCATGAGAACTGTTGAAGTCATGGTTAAAGGCCCAGGCGCTGGCCGCGAAGCAGCAATTCGCTCGCTTCAAGCAGCTGGATTGGAAGTTAACCTCATTAAAGATGTAACACCAGTTCCGCATAATGGATGCCGTCCGCCGAAACGTCGTCGCGTATAGCTTAATCCGTCGTGGTATCAAATAACCGGAACTTGTGAATAATGGTTGTGAAGGTTTGGCATACTACTAGGTTTAACATAAGGTCGACAAGGTATTACGGAGTGACGTTTGAAGGAGGGTACTATTAGTGATTGAGATCGAAAAGCCGAAAATCGAAACCGTAGAGTTGAATGAAGAAGGAACTTATGGACGTTTCGTAGTAGAGCCGCTGGAGCGTGGATATGGTACAACGCTGGGCAATTCGCTTCGCCGGATTTTGCTGTCATCGTTGCCGGGAGCTGCAGTTACATCGGTTCAAATTGACGGAGTGCTTCATGAGTTTTCTACCATCCCTGGAGTGATTGAGGACGTAACGGAAATCATTCTTAACCTGAAGCGGCTTTCGTTAAAAATCCACTCTGACGAAGAGAAAGTGTTGGAGATTGACGCAGATGGCGAAGGGAACATTACAGCGGGAGACATTAGAGCAGATAGCGATGTCGAGATTTTAAGCCCGGATCTTCACATTGCAACCTTGGCCTCCGGCGCACGCCTCCATATGCGAATTTTTGCTAATCGGGGACGCGGATACGTACAGGCGGACCGGAACAAGAGTGATGATCAACCGATTGGCGTAATTCCAGTTGATTCGATCTACACGCCGATAACTCGTGTGAACTACAGCGTGGAGAATACACGCGTTGGTCAAGTAACAAACTATGACAAGCTTACGCTTGAGGTTTGGACTGACGGCAGTATTCGTCCTGAAGAGGCAGTCAGCCTTGGCGCAAAAATTCTAACGGAGCATCTGGATCTGTTTGTAGGCTTGACGGATGAGGCCAAAGACGCTGAAATTATGGTTGAGAAAGAAGAAGACAAGAAAGAGAAAGTTCTTGAGATGACGATCGAGGAACTGGATCTTTCCGTTCGTTCATATAACTGCTTGAAGCGTGCTGGCATTAATACTGTTCAAGAGCTGATTACGAAATCAGAAGAGGATATGATGAAGGTGCGTAACCTTGGTCGCAAATCCTTGGAAGAAGTTCAAGAGAAGCTTGAAGAATTGGGACTTGGCTTGCGTACAGAAGAGTAGTTGACAGCACTAGAAATACAAAAGCAAGGGAGGGGAAAACTATGGCATATCAAAAATTAGGACGTGACTCTAGCGCACGTAAAGCATTGTTCCGTGACCTTGTCACTGACTTGTTCCTATATGAGCGTATCCAAACGACTGAAGCTAAAGCAAAAGAAGTTCGTTCTATCGCAGAGAAGTTGATTACTAAAGCGAAGAAAGGCGATCTTCATGCACGTCGTCAAGTAGCTGCTTTCGTTCGTCGCGAAACAGTAGACGGTGAAAAGGACGCCATTCAAAAGCTGTTCTCCGAGCTAGCTGAGCGTTATGCAGAGCGTGCCGGCGGATATACTCGTATTCTTAAATTGGGACCTCGCCGCGGCGATGCTGCGCCTATGGTTTATTTGGAACTGGTTGATCGCGCATAAGCGATCATTACCTTTTTATACGTCAAAAAAGGCAGCCCTTGAGGCCGCCTTTTTTGAAATATAGCAGCTCTTATATTTTTTGAAGAAAACGTTCAGTAGAAAATTACAGAGCTGTTTCTTCACAAAATATAAGAGCTTTTTTTATAATAAGCATTTACCTATTTGGAATTAACTTAAAGGAATGAGTATATGCGCAATATTGCTGTCAAGGTGAGTTATGATGGTACAGATTTTAATGGTTTCCAATCGCAGCCAAAGGGAAGAACCGTACAGGATGAGATTGAAAGGGCGCTTTATAAGCTGACAGGCGAACAGATCACTATCAACGGATCAGGTCGCACAGACGCCGGTGTTCATGCAGAGGGGCAAGTATTTAACTTTTGCACGCCTTCGAATATTCCTGTAGAGCGTTGGTCAGTTGCATTGAATACCCTGTTGCCCAAAGATATAATAGTCCTTTCTTCTGTAGAAGTGCCAGCTGATTTCCATGCTCGTTTTTGTGCCAAAGGCAAGACTTATCGCTATACATTGGATACGGGAAAATTCCCAGCTGTACTGGGAAGGCAATACCGGCTGCATTGCCCAGGCAAGCTTCAATTTGAAGCAATGGCAGAGGGACTGAAGTATATGGAAGGAGAGCATGATTTTACTTCTTTTACATCTACTCGTTCTACTAAACCACATCATGTGAGACGTGTGTATGACGCGAGGCTTGAGCAGGAGGGCTGTTTTTGGCATATGACCATCAGCGGTAATGGCTTTACCTACAATATGGTGCGAACTATTATGGGCAGTCTAATATGGGTAGGGCGTGGTAGAATCGAGGCGCAAGATATGAAGTTGATTTTAGATGCAAAGGATCGCTCCAAAGCCGGTCCGACAGCCGCGGCTCATGGACTGGTTTTATTGGATGTCGATTATGCATTTCAAATATAGTCAGCTTAAGAAAAATACCGACAAAAGCAAGTCATAAGCCGTTGCTTTGCCGGTATTTTATTAATTTGTAAGTGTAAAGTTTCCTGAATTTGTTTTAACTGCCAAGCTGTTTCGACCGCTTCCGAACGCACCCTTAAAGCTATGTTTTTTGGAATCTTTAAACTGATAGGTGAAACCATCAGCTCGTACTGATCCTTTGCCAGAGTTTGCATTAAACTCTAGTGAAAGATCAGTTGGCTCTTCTCGAAGTTCTACTTTAATATTACCGCTATTTGCTTGGAGATTAGAGCTGGACATGATACTTGAAGCAAGCAGCTTGATATTGCCGCTGGAGGTAGTACCATCTACTTTATAATTAGTGCCGTCTATCGTAACATTTCCTGTCTTTGAATAGAACACAATATCAGATGTATCTAGGCTGCTCGTCGTTATATTTCCGCTATTTGTATTGAAACCAAATTTATCGCCGACAACCTCATCCAGTTTTATATTACCGCTGTTTGCTGAAGCGGATAGTGTATTGGAATTAATACTTGCCAGCGTGATGTTGCCTGAATTTGTATTTATATCTAGCTCATTTGCTTCAAGATGTTCTACAGAAATGTTAGAGCTCTTGCCCAAAATACTAACATTATCCCATGCTTTTTCCGGCAGTTCTACTAGCAGTTTTACATTGTTAATGCCGAAACCGACATTCCATTTGTTTTGGGATACACCGATTGTAGCATGGTCGCCATTTACATCAAACGCTAGCGAAACTTCCTTGTTAAAGGTTCCTGTAATTGAACCAGTCAGCTTGATGGAAGCTTCCTGCTCTGTTGTTCTGACCAGTTGTACATTGGTGCTTGTAGTTTCAATAGTAATGTTTCTGAGCTGCTCAATATTGAAGCGTTGTTCTTCGTTAATGTCTTTGGTGAATTTATTCCAAAAGTTACTGAATGATCCTGAGCCTGAGGATGTGCTCAAAAAGATAAGGGCAAAAATTCCGATTATTATTAATAAAAAGCCAGCAATACGTCTCATCAAAAAACTCCTTTAAACTCTTAATGTTTATTTAAGTTAAATTTATTGTAACAGTCTGTAAAACAAATGAAGACCGTCTGTTGATGTATCTCGAGTTCCGACCTTAGTCTAGTTATGAAGCTTTTCACGAACCATAGTTATTGTCTGCGAATACAAGAAAAAAAACTTGATAAAAGCACTAAAAAAATAGGTAAACTGCTTGCACTTGTTAGGTCGATATAGTAGAATATAAGTTGTGCTTTCTTAGTGGCTCTCCCACAGCCCCGACTAAGAATGGCCAATTTAGAATGCAAACATGATAATTAACCAACGTTTACGTTGTTATAAAATGATGAAGGTAAAAGATTGAAGGAGGAACATCCATGCGTACCACTTATATGGCAAAGTCATCCGAAGTTGAGCGTAAATGGTTCGTTGTTGACGCAGCGGGCAAAACGCTTGGTCGTTTGGCTACAGAAGTTGCTAGCTTGATTCGCGGCAAGCATAAGCCTCAATTCACACCGCATGTGGATACAGGTGACTTTGTAATCGTAATTAATGCGGAGAAAATTACCCTTACAGGTAACAAAATGGCTGACAAAATGTACTACCGTCACTCAGGTTACTCTGGCGGATTGAAAGTTACTCCTGCTCAAGAAATGATCAGCAAAAAACCTGAACGTGTAATTGAACTTGCTGTTCACGGCATGTTGCCGAAAAACCGTCTTGGCGAGAAAATGAAACTTAAACTTAAAGTATACGCAGGTGCGGAACATCCACATCAAGCACAAAACCCTGAAGTTTACGAACTTCGCGGTTAATAAAGAGGAGGACAAGGTTCATGGCTCAAGTGCAATACTATGGAACCGGTCGTCGTAAACACTCTGTAGCACGCGTACGTCTTGTGCCGGGTGAAGGACGAATCATTGTTAACAAACGCGATTTGAACGAGTACTTTGGATTGGAAACATTGAAATTGATTGTTAAGCAGCCGCTTAACCTAACAGATACATTGTCCAAGTACGATGTAATTGTTATTGCAAACGGTGGAGGTATGTCTGGACAAGCTGGAGCAATTCGTCACGGTATTTCTCGTGCATTGTTGAAAGCTGATCCTGAGTTCCGTCCAACTTTGAAGCGTGCTGGTTTCCTAACTCGTGACCAACGCATGAAAGAACGTAAAAAATATGGACTTAAAGGCGCACGTCGTGCACCTCAGTTCTCAAAACGTTAATTTTAATAAAAACATTGGTATATCAACGTTTACAGACTATCTCATTTATGATGAGGTAGTCTGTTTTTGTTTTAAAGAAAAGGTAATGAATGTAATTTTTCTTGAATATATTATGAATTCAATTTGTTTGTTTTTAAAAATTCGAATGTGCATGTGGATTTCCTGTATTTATTTCATTATTTTTTTAGCCCAGCGGCAAAGAAAGGTCCATTAATTGTTATGGTGGATAGGATTCGAGCCATTTCTTTGGGAGACTCTTTCCTGCCACTATTTAACCATTGCTGAATGACCCCGATATGTGCGGACGCAACGTAAGAAACTAAATAATGCGCTGGAATAAGTAGATTTTCCTCCTTAACAATCTTGACGGCCTCATTTCCAAACATTGTTTTCCACACGAAGTCTTTCAGCCTTGTTTGAAATGATAAATCCCCATTGGGTCCCAATACAGCTTTCATAAAACCGCTATTTTCATTAAGATATTCAAATATTAAAACTGCAGCAGAAAATGGCGTTTCAATGGGTGAATTGGTTTCAAGTGCAGTGAGTACACTTTGAAAGTTCTGTATAACAATGTTGGACATCTCTTGCATAATTTCGTCTTCGCATTTGGTCATTAGATCGAATTTGTCTTGATAGTGTGCATAGAATGTTCCTCGATTAATTTTCGCTTTAGTTGTTATGTCCTTAACTGAAATTGCTTCAAAACCTTTCTCATCAATTAAGTCAACTAGTGCTTTTCTAATTGACTCTTTTGTTCTTATAATCCGTAAATCTGTGTTACTATTCCGCAAGCTTATCCCTCCTGAATTTTATCCAACACAATTATAAAAGGTGTTCCGTAACCAACACATCTGCCAAATTTGATTATTGAAACTATGCTTAACTTCTATATATAATCGATTTGTATATAACGAACAACAAGTTGTTTATTATTATAGCAGACAATTAGGGAGGTTAAAATATGATCAAAAACAAACTTTTAGTTGTTTCGCCCGTTATCGCTTTTGCGGTTATTTTTATTTTTTCACTAACATTATTTCCGTCTGTTCAACCACAACCAAAAAATTTGCCCATCGCCATCGTTAATGAGGATGAAGGGCTGGAAATTCCAAATCAACCAAAGGTGAATATGGGGCAGACAATTGTTGATATGATACAAGAAAATTCAAAAGCAACAATAAATCAAGACCCTGCTATGAAGTGGGTTGTAGTAAACTCTGCAGAGGAAGTTCAAACAGGGTTGGATAATCAGGAATATTACGCAGCATTAGTAATCCCGCAAGATTTTAGTGCTAAACAGGCCTCTTTACAGACACCTACACCCACATCGCCTGAAGTTAAAATATTTATTAACCAAGGCATGAATCCGGCAGCATCGGCTGCTGCGGGTCAAATATTGAACGGTGTAGTTGATAACATGAATAATAGTATTCGCACACAAATACTTGATGGTTTTGATAAGCAAGGTGTAACATTAACAGCAAAGCAGGCTGCAAGTCTGGCAACACCTATTACAAGAAGTATCACGAATGTTAATGAATTTGGTTCTAAAAGTGCAAACGGCAATTCTCCCATATCCTTGTTTCAACCATTATGGATAGCAAGCTTGGCAAGTGCCGCTATTGTATTTCTTTCTGTAAATAAGCTACCGATTGCAAGTCGGAAAGAGACCTTTATTATCAAGGCCCAACAAATAGTCATGGGGGCAATTATTTCTCTTGTTATTGGATTCGGATTGGCTTGGTTGGCGGATGGGCTGATAGGACTTGAGATTCCGCATTATACGGAAACTGCTGTATTCTTATCCATTACATCCTTTAGCTTTTACCTGATGATTTCAGCTGTGCTTTCATGGCTGGGCTTTAAAAGTATAGCCGTTTTTGCTTTGATGTTATTCTTTGGAGCACCATTGCTTGCAATGGCTCCAGAAATGATGTCTCCATTTTATCGAGATTGGATTTATTCTTGGTTGCCCATGCGATTTATGATACAAGGCTTACGTGAATTGTTCTTCTTTGGAACAGGCTTAACTTGGGGTTCTTCTTTATCTACCCTTGTATGGATTGGAGTAGCAAGTATATTAGTTTTGCTTGCTTCAGCGTTAAAACTTAAATCAATTAAAGAGAATACGCAAAACTAAAAAATAGAGGAACACCTATGAACAAGCCGCTCTTTAATGGGAAACGGCTTGTTTTCTGTTTGTGAAAAAAACATTTTAAATTAATTAAAGAATTGCAGAATAGGTGTTACCATTTTTTAGATAATTAATAAGCGCAATATTTTTGAATTTATGCAAGGCATGGTATGATAAAGAAAAATAGTAGTGGAGGGAAGAGTGTGAAGATCAAAGGTATACTTATTCTTATAGCAGTTGTGTTTTTGCTGGCTGCTTGCGGTGCCAATAAACCGTCTACAGATGCAGACAAGCTTAGTAGCGACCAAGTAAAAGAGCTTGTTCATCAATATAGTGTTGGTGAGTTTAAAGACGTTAGCGCTTCTATTACATCAGATGAATTGGTTGTTACGGACAAGAGCCAAAATAAAACGGTATATGAGCTGCCAAACGACCAGTTTTTCGTGTCGATTGCTCCATTTGTCAATCAAACGCATCCTTGCGCTGTCCATAGCTTAACAGGGTGCCAAGGCGAATTGGTACTAGAGGAATTTGATGTGCTTATCGAGGATGAGAAGGGTGCAGTCATTAAAGACGAAACAATGCAGAGCTTTGCAAATGGTTTTATAGATGTTTGGCTTCCGCGTAATCAAAAATTTAACGTTACAATTACCAAGGATGGAAAAAAAGCAGTTTCTCAGCTATCGACCTTCCAAGGAGACAATACTTGTGTGACTACTATGCAACTGCTTTAAAATGCGAACATATACGAGCAGCCAAGCCCGTTCTTGAGAACGGGTTCTTTTATTTACAAAATAAGTTGACCAAAAGTACGTTTTATAATATGATGCAAGTAATCACTTGCATATTTTTTTTGGATAAGGCAGTTAGTAAAGGTGGTGTAATTCAACATGACTACAGGGGCTTCCTTCTCGGGTTCAACAGCGGATCAAATTATCCAGGCTGCTATTGAGCTGATCAGTGAGAAAGGGTACAAGGCGGCTACTACAAAAGCTATTGCAGAGTTGGCGGGTGTAAATGAGGTTACTCTTTTTCGTCAGTTTGGCAATAAACGAGGTATCATCAAAACGATTATGGAGCAGTTTTCGTATGCACCCATTTTGAAAAAAACAATTTCCAGTAATGTGGTTTGGGATTTGGAAGAAGATCTGTATCGATTTTCTACGGAATATCAGGCATATATGTGGAAAATAAAAGATTATGTGTGGATTGGTTTTCGAGAAGCGGGAGTATTTCCTGAAATTGATAAAGAAATGGCAAATATCCCTTTAGCCATCAAACAAGAGTTGATAAAGTATATTGAAGAGATGAGCAATAGAGGGAAAATCATTGACGTTGATTTCGAAGCGCTGGCAGCATCGATAATTCATTTGAATTTTGGTCATTTTATGGCTCGGGCAAGATTGGGCTCAACATGGACAGATCGTTCTACGGAACAAATTATGCTTACTGCTATAAAGGCTCTTTGTCATGGCTTAGACCCAGTCAAATAATAAAAAAAAGCCTCCACATCATTATTTATAAAGTTGAGGCTTTTTTTATAAACAATATGCAAGCAAGTACTTGCTTCAAAAAAGAAGGAGAAATTAAAATGAGTTTATCTAAACGATTGAAACAATTATTACAGGAAAAAGATACACGAATTGGGATAGCAGCAGCGTTGGTCATTCCGATTATATTCTTTCTAGTCTGGATGACAGCTTATTCCGGTGTAGAGAACAGAATTGAAAGGCTGTCGATAGGTCTGTTTATTGAGGATGAGCAAGTAAAAAAAGAAATGGTATTGCAGATGCAACAAGCTACACCCTTTGATATAACCATCTATGAGCAGTTTGCTGAAGCAAAGCATGCTTTGGATAATAAAAATATTATGATGCTGATTCAAGTGCCAGACAAATTCAGCGGTCAATTGCAAGCCGGAAGCACAACGAAGATAGTTTACTGGATTAATCAAGCGAATGCATCAATGACAAAGTCTTTAATGGAAAGCTCTGCCTTTCGAATTAATGAGCAATTCAATAAACAAGCTTTTCAAATGAGTAAATCTGCAATGAGTTTTGCATTGGAACAGCAACTGCCTGCAGGAAATGGGGAACAGCAGTCCATAGAAATTACTGCCGCACTTCTTCAAATGCTTGATGGGCTAAAAAATCAATCTGTCGAAGCTCAGCTTGAAAAGGTAAACGAAAACAAAGCTTTTTCTGCTAATATGGTGCCGTTAATGGTGATCGTTTCGTCTTTTGTGGCGGCTATGGTGCTGAATATGAAATTGACGGATGCAGAATCAGCTATTAAAGCGCAGTTGCTCAGGGAACAAAAAGATAAAAAATCTTATGCATTAAATAAATTAGCCAAGAACAAGGAGCAGCTAGAACGATTTGAAAAGGTTGGATCCAGATACAATTTATTTGTGGCAAGACAACTTGTGCTTGCAGTTGTTGCGATTTTAGCATCGGGAGCTGTTGTTGGACTTTTTTATTCTTTTCATATTGCGACAAGTGTGTCACCAATCCAACTTTACGGATTTCAGTTACTGTTGTTTTTCTCCTTAATTGTGTTTGCGCAATTATTTGTTGTTTGGCTGGGACCGCTAGGCATGGTATTCAACATTGTCGCTCTTTCGGTACAGCTTGTTGCATCAGGTGTGCTTGTGTCACGAGAGTTGCTGCCAGCTGTCTATGAGAAATTGTCTCTATATTTACCTGCCACCTATGGAGCGGAGGGTTATTTTACAATTGTTTTTGGCGGTAGCCTAAGCTATATACAGTCCAGTAGCATAGCTCTTGCGGCAATTACTATCTTATCACTTTTGGTTACTGCGGTTGCTCCTGCTGTAAAAAAACGTTACTGAAGCTTGCCCGGCATATTTGCAACATAATTAAACACCTCGTCCCATATACTTCATATAAAAGACAATAGCCCGTACTTGCGGAGAACTGTATGTACATCATTCCGATGAGTGAGCTAATGTTCCTTAAAGTTATGGAGAACGAGGTGGTTGCTTAATGCGCCGATTTAGCCGGCATTTTGTTGTTTGGATGAATTATAAAGGTGCTATACGACTTACAATTGCTTTAACGGTAACAGTTCTTACTGCAGTGCTGCTCACCAGCAAATGGACTCCGGCTCATACATTTACGTATTGGAATTTGCCGTTATCGGGCAAAACAATCGTTGTAGATGCTGGACATGGAGGGGTTGATGGAGGAGCCGTAAGCAAGCAGGGATTAATTGAAAAGGATTTAAATTTGGCGATTGCCTTGCAATTAAGAGATTACTTGCAGCAATCAGGCGCTGTTGTAATGATGACTCGTGAAGGAGATTATGATTTGGCCAATGAAAGCGAGCGGTCATATAGCAAGCGGAAGACGCAAGATTTGATAAAAAGAGTACAGCTCATTAAGGGGCAGAAGCCAGCTGTTGTAGTTAGTATACATATGAACAGCATTCCATCTCCCAAATGGTCAGGTGCTCAAACTTTCTATGATCCAGGCAATAAAGCAGAAGGAAAAATGCTTGCCGTCTTGATTCAAGATGAACTGCGTGGAAATTTAAAAAATACATCGCGCTCAGTAGGAGTAGTTAAGGACGTGTATTTGATGAAGGAATTGAGCGATATCCCTGCTGCTCTTGTGGAGGTTGGCTTTTTGTCTAATCCGGGTGAAGCCCAGCGTCTGGCGGATAGTGAGTATCAACGAATGGCAGCAGCTTCTATTTATAAAGGGATATTGCGGTTTAGCTCTGGAGAAACAATAAGCGCTATTCGTTAGTGAGAAATAATAAACAGGCAGTGAATTGTAGAGGATAGATTGTTTCATTCTTATGTTATAATGATAATAATTACAATAAAACTAACAGTGAATGAATTTATAAGGGTGGGACAATCATGATAACTCGTGAGCAAGCCATTGAAATTATTAGCGATACGATAGAGAAATTGGAGTCAGAAGAGATAGGGTTTAGAGATGTTATGGTTCGTGATAATCAAATTTCCATAACTGTATTGGAACTGGCAGAAGAACAAAAAGATGCTTTGGAAAAAGCATTATATGCAGCATTTGCTCCACATCATATTACTTCTATACATTGCCGTTACAAAACAGCAGGAGAAAAAACGGGTGAAAATGCCAATACAAGCTCGCAATCAGCATCAGGTCAAACGACGCAACAATCCGGTGCCCAAGTAGCCGGTCACGGCGCAGATTTGTTAAGCCCCTTGCTCTTAGATAGCAGCAGCACACAATTTATTGCTATAGCCAGCGGCAAGGGTGGGGTAGGAAAATCAACAGTAACTGTCAATTTGGGGGTTGCACTTGCACGTGCCGGCAAACGTGTCGGTATTATAGATGCTGATATTTATGGCTTTAGTGTACCTGATATGATGGGAATAGAGGAGCGTCCGGATGTTGTTAATGAGAAAGTAATTCCGATAGAGCGCTTTGGTGTCAAGGTTATATCAATGGGCTTCTTTGTCGAGGATAACAGTCCGATTGTATGGAGAGGACCGATGTTAGGCAAAATGCTGCGCAACTTCTTTCAAGAAATTGAGTGGGGAGAGCTTGATTACCTACTGCTTGATCTTCCTCCAGGCACCGGTGATATTGCTCTTGATGTGCATCAAATCATTCCTCACAGCAAGGAGATCATTGTGACAACGCCGCACGCTACAGCAGCATTTGTTGCAGCTCGGGCTGGCGCAATGGCAATAAAAACGGAGCATGAAATTATCGGCGTAGTCGAGAATATGTCGTACTATGTATCGAAATCCAGTGGAGAGAAGGAATATGTATTCGGCCGCGGAGGAGGAGCAAGGCTTGCTGATCAGCTTAATTGCGAGTTGCTCGCTCAAATTCCACTTGGTGCACCAGATAATCATCCGTCCGAGCCGGAGTTTTCTCCGTCTGTATATAAAGCAGAGACAGATACAGGAATGCTTTATAATCAACTGGCAACCGCCGTTATCCAAAAATGTGAGTAAACAAAAAGAGCAGTTCCGATTGAATCGGAACTGCTCTTTTTATTTACATCGATTCTCCACTATCTTGCTGCTCGTCAGAACCTGTATCGCCCTCATCCTTGCCATCATCCTCGGACTCGCCTGAATCTTGTCCTTGCTCCCCTTCACCCTCGCCTTGCTTTTTCACTTTTTCATCAGGTTTTACTTGAAGCTCTTCTTTAACAGCTGTTTTCATAATATCGAGCAATTCGAGACGAAACAATGGATTTTGCAAAGCGTCCTGGAATAAGGACATTAGCTCTTTCCGATACTGCGCACTTTTGAGCACTTCCAAAATAATCCGATCCATCTCAGGCGTTTTAAAGGTTTTAATCAGCTCGGCCTGATATTGTGGATCTTTCATAAGTTCTTTATGGATGTCTTTATTTTCTTTGTTGATTGCTTTGGCAAACTCACCAGCAAATCGTGTGTCGGTCATCAGCTTTTTGATGACTTTGTCATACTCTGGGGAACTAATTACATCCTTGACAGCTAACCGTACTTCTTCCTGATCCTGAATCGACAGGAGTTTGGAGGGATGTGCAGAGTAACCGCTCATTTGCTCAGAGGATTCCATAAGTGCTTTTTGTGCATCTTCTGTTTTTAGAATGTCTATAACCATTGACTTCATATCCTTGTAGCTGTTTTGTTGATTAGCAGCTGGTTCTGAGCCGCAGCCAGTTATGAATATGGCCATTATGGAGAAAATAATAATAAGCTTTTGGCGGAAATGCATAGTCCTGACTCCTTTCGTTTATACAGAAGTATTGCAACAGTAATGTAACTTGAGGTTATTATGCGCAATGTTCACCGTATTATCATGGAATGGAGTTAGCTTTTTGTTGAGATCGTGGTAAAATAAAGGCAAAACCATCCGGGAGGATAATTAGCGTGACGTTGAAAAAATGGTTCTTTTTATTTTGGAGTACAATGGCTGCAGGCGCTGTAACATGTATGGTTATTGGATCAATTATGCTGCTGACAAACCAGGAGTTTGGATTTCTTGGATTTGAAGCTACGGGATTTAATGCTTTAATGATGGGCTTGTCCGGATTAATGATTGGTGCATTTGCTCAAATGGGTTTTTTTGCTTATTTGACATTGAATTATATCGCGCTTAGCGTACTGCGCAAAAAATATTTGTGGAATGCATTACAGGGTTATACAACTTTATTTGCTTTATTCGGTTTAGGCTATGTGCTTTATGAGGACAGAACAAACAATTGGTTTTTCTGGGTATTGCCGGCAGCGCTGTTTTTGCTTGCACTAGCGGGATCGTGGCTCAAGGTGAGACAGACGAAAATGTCTGCTTTTGTTCCAACTATGTTCCTTCTATTTACAATTACATTTATTGAAGCTTGGCCTGCCTTGCAAGGAAAAACGAATATCGCAGCTATTATTTTCATGCTTAGCCCGTTATTCATATGCAACGCGTATCAAAATATGATGATGCATCGCCTTTTGAAAAAAGAAGAAGCTGGAGTTGCAGTAACTGCGACTCCAGCAGGGTCAAAATAAATATAATCGGCTATTCAGATCTTGCGGTAAGACCAGTCAAATTATAAGAAGTTTTATCTAATACGGGTTTGCCTTGTACGTCAGTTTGTGTAATCAAATTGGAGACGGAGGCAAACTCGTATCCTTTTTCACGCAATTGATCAATAATAAGAGGAAGTGCCAAATGGGTTTGCTGGACGGTATCGCTGGCATGCAGCAGTATGATATCGCCAGGATGCGCCTTTGAAATAACACGGTCAACAATTTTATCTGTTCCAATATTCATCCAGTCCATTGAATCTGTATTCCATTGAATGACCTTCATTTGCAATTCATCAGCAATTTTTAATACTCTTTTATCAAAATCACCATTTGGCAACCGAAGCAGTTCTGTATTTTTACCGGTTAAACTGTTCAAAATTGATTTTGATGAATGAAGCTGATTACGAATATCTTCATCACTATACTTGCTGTAGAAATCATGTTTATGCCCATTGCTTCCAATCTCATATCCCGCATCCTGTATTTTCTTGACTAGCTCAGGTTGAGTTTGTGCCCACATAGAGGATACAAAAAAGGTAGCTTGCGCAATATTTTTCTCTTTCAGCACCTCAAGAATCGGTTCGAGACGCTTTTCACCCCAGCTAATATCAAAAGTAAGTGCAATAACAGGCTTTTCTGTATTCACACTGTAGATTGCTGACATTTGATCAGCTGGAGCAAACACAGTAATGTTGTCACGCTCTGCATAGATAATGCCTGCCGAAAAAACAAAAGCAATCAGGATAAAAAAATACTTTTTCATTTTGCGTCCGTTCCATACATAAAACATATTCATGGGGATTAGCTCTCCTCTCTTTTAAAGCTATTGCTCGTACAAATGCATGAGACGATTAGGAAGGAAGCGGGATGCGTAATCAGTTGCTTCATTCGAGCGCTTCAGATGCTTTGTCCGATTTTTGCTTGTAGTACAATCTATGCTCGTACAACGAAGATATTCTTCTTGTCCGCAATTTTTTGATGAATGGAGAAGCCTATGTTCAACTATCAAGCGATTAAAACACATTTTAAAGAAATGTCGGGTTATATTATGTTCAGCACGATATTGTTTGTGGCTGGCGTAATAATTGGCGGTACGAATCCTGCTTTGCAATCATTTTTGAATGGTCAGCTCTCCGGGCTAAAGCAATTGTCAGAAGGGATACAGTCCTCCGCTAACCCTACCTTAACGATGATGATCATAATTTTTTTCAATAATGCGATTAAGTCTGTATTGGTTATGTATTTTGGAGCTCTGCTTGGATTAATTCCGGTAGTCTTTTTGATTGTCAATGGCATGTTAATCGGATATATGATGCAACTTAGCTCCTCCAATATCGGCTTCGCACAAACAGCTGAATTATTTGTCAAAGGAATTTTGCCGCATGGCATTATTGAAATTCCTGCAATTATTATTGCCTGCGCGTACGGGCTTAAATTCGGTATTGTTTTGTTGCAATTGGTGGGGAAAGCGGTTTTTGTACGAAATCAAACAGAAGGCGCCGTAAAAAATGTAGAATACTTTCTAATTAGAAGTGTGCCAGTTGCTGTTCTTTTGGTTGTGGCATTGCTGGTAGCAGCAATTATTGAAAGCACCTTTACCGGCTGGTTGCTGGGAAAATAAAATCCAGTGTAATAAAATTACCAATATTTGAGCATAACAGTAAAGCGGCGCACTTGCGCTGCTCAATTCAAATGTGCACAGTTGATGCGACGCACAATGAGGAGGCCGCTTAAGGTTATGCTGGGAATATTGTTTAATGACCGAGAATGTAAAGAACTTGATTATGTGCTTCGCAAAGAACTGGATGAAATGTTAAGTGATTTGAATGATTCACGGTTAGATGGCGATATAAAACAGGCAATATCACGAAGATACAAAATTATTTTTAGAATGTATGCAAGAATAGCTTCTCCTAAGGAGCTTTCACGATATGCGCTCAATTCAAGAACTTATAAATAGCAGGAAACTTCTCAGATACTTCTATAAAGAATGCTGTTGAAAATTAATCAAGAATAATTGTTAGCTATGAGGGAAAACAATATATCTGGAATTACAGTTATTTCATCCAAATAATTAGATCAGCATCGTAAGAAACACTACATACCATATATGGATTGAATAAACCTCTGTAGTCTATATATATTGTTTTTTTGCTTTTATAAAAATAATCCAAAAATAATTTCAAAAAATGCTTGCAATTGAATTGATACCCGTGATATATTATAAAAGTCGCCGCTGAGACAACGCGGTTGACACGGAA
>JBEBPB010000017.1:0-103960 GCA_040396195.1 Paenibacillus nanensis | reverse complement strand
AATACAGTTTGCGACATTGATTTATTTCAATCCACGCACCTGCATGAGGTGCGACGGTGATCTAATGAGTTACTGGGGAGGCAAAAGAATTTCAATCCACGCACCTGCATGAGGTGCGACAATAACTATTAATACAGTTTGCGACATTGATTTATTTCAATCCACGCACCTGCATGAGGTGCGACTAAGTATATTGTAAAGTCAATTTATAATATAGCAATTTCAATCCACGCACCTGCATGAGGTGCGACCTAATTCCAAATGCCTTTTTTTTCGATGTTCTTGAGCATTTCAATCCACGCACCTGCATGAGGTGCGACGACCCGTCTTTGCCTTACCAGGGGAGACGAGCGTATTTCAATCCACGCACCTGCATGAGGTGCGACCGAGCAATCGGTACGCAAAATTAATACGCTTAATATTTCAATCCACGCACCTGCATGAGGTGCGACTGCTAACATGCCAAGAAAATAGTTGCTTAAAATTGTATTTCAATCCACGCACCTGCATGAGGTGCGACTGTTGAAATTAAAATAAGGAGGTGATAACTATGGATATTTCAATCCACGCACCTGCATGAGGTGCGACGGAGCTAAATTTGATTATGTGGATGGTACGGATTTTATTTCAATCCACGCACCTGCATGAGGTGCGACGTTAATCGTTGGAGATTTGCGAATGAGGATAGCGGGATTTCAATCCACGCACCTGCATGAGGTGCGACTGCGAAAAAGCATTATAAAAAGGTGTTTTCAATCATTTTATAATGGTTTACAATTACTTTTTCAAAAAAAACACTCATTAGCCTACAAAGTTTTGTATATTTCGTGAACAAAACGATAAGAAATCAGTGCGAACCTTCTAGGGATTTCATGTGTGCTTCAGGTTCGCACTAGAATATTAATAGTCCTTCAACATCGAGACTTGGCTTCGCACCAATATGCTTGACTTTATGTTTGTGGTTGTTTCCTAGTTTATAAAATCTTAAACTATCAGTGGACGGATCAATCATTTCTTCTAACTCTATTTCCAATTTTCTCAGTTGTGCCGAATCTACAATACATTCGAATACTGAATTTTGTACCCGTACTCCGAAGTCTTCACATTTTTTTGCGACCCTTCTCAATCTTCTTTTACCATCATCAGACATTGTGCTAACATCGTACGTAATCAATACTAACATTACAAGGACACCTACTTCCACAGAAATGGAGGGTATGCATCAATATCTCCTCTTATAAATCGTGCCAATAACAAAGCCTGTGCATGCGGAACAAGACCCCAAGATATTTTTTCTTTCAAGAAAGGATGTGTGATCTTCTCTTCCTTCTTATCTTTCCACAATTGAATTATTTTACCACGTGCATCGTCAGTCATAAGTACAGCCCCGCTTTCTTTTTTATAAAAATCGGAGGGTTGCACTTGTTTCAAATTAATTAACGATAAAACGAATCTATCTGCATACACACTTCTCAGTTCTTCCATCATGTCGAGAGCGAGCGACATTCTACCTGGACGATCTCGATGCAAAAAACCAACATAAGCATCTAACCCTACACCTTCTAGTGCAGCTCCTACTTCAGTAGATAAAAGGGAATAAGTAAATGATAGAAGTGCATTAACATTATCCAACGGCGGCCGTCTATTCCTCGCTTTGAAATAAAAATCCTGCTTCTGCTGTAAAATCATATCATCCAATAATGAAAAATATGCGCTAGCAGCATTTCCTTCTGTACCCCGCAATACTTCCAAATCCTCAATCGTCATAAGCTGTTTCATTGAATCTGTTATATGTGCAGATACCCTTTTGAATTGCTCCACATCAATGCGAAGTGCATGATCTCTCGTCATTCGCTCTATGGTCCACTTCGCATTATACAGCTTTCCAACTAGAAAATGTCTTGCAATAAGCGCGCTTTTCATCTTGTCGTCAGAAATTCTATACTGTGTTTTCCTTAACACGACATTTCCGTTAGATGGTCCAATGACTCGTGCACGGAAGCGTCCACTACTTGTTAAAAATACAACTGCGATATTTCTTTCTACGCATGCTGCCATCAATGCGGGGCTTGCTCCTTGATGTCCAAATGTACAAATGGATTCCAGATTGTGTAACGGTAATCGACCAAGTATCTCATCATCTTTCATTATAACGACATTCTCGCCTTTCAAAGCAAGATAAGCGCTAGGTGTCGTAACATATACTGAATTTAATAGCTTTCTCATTCTGCCAACATCCTTTTCATATAGCGTGCGACAGATTCCTTTGTTAATAACTCTGGCAAGCAAATATGACGCATCGAGCAACTCTCACAATGCTTCCCTGTTTTTACACGCGGAGTAAGACGTCTTTCATAATATTCATGCATACGTTTAACAGTTTGTCTTATATTATTTTTCAACTCATCTGTTATTTCAACTTCCATACGACGCCTTATCTCATGATAAAAGAGGTATCCCCGCGAAACTGTACAATATAACATATCCTCCAAGCAAATCGCTTGAGCCACCAGCTGAGAAATATCCGAATGGTCTTTCTTGGGGCGTCCTCTTTTATACTCAATAGGTATCGGCAAATACGTTTCCTCTTCATTTTGCAGTTTTACACCATCAGGATCTCTATGAAATTCGACGACATCGCATACACCTGTCAATCCTAATTTGGATGAATGGATGGGTAATCCACGGACATAAATAATGTCTTTTCTCTTTTCCCTAACAAAAGGGTCGTCCGCTTTCTCATGTAAATGATTTCCCTCTATCGTTAACACATTTTCTTCCCATTCTTGTTCGATATGGATTAGAGCCCATTGTCTTTCACAAAACTCGAAATGCTGAATACCTGACAATAATAGAAATTCAGATGCCTCATAACCCGTCATATTCTTTTACAGACAAGCCTTCAAGTCGCTCTACTGTTATTTCATAGTCATTGATCGAGTTAGGAATTTGATTCTCATCTTTCAATGCTACCTTAACAGAACGATGGACCTTGGCAGATGAGTATTGACCTAATTTCGAGTTATGTTCCCACCAAAATAGTTTATTCACTTCCATACTTCCATCGGGCCTTGCTGAAGAGGAGTCATTTGCAAACAATGTAATCAGAGCTTGTTTTAATTTTTCACTATCTTCTTCTGAAAAGCCGGTTCTCTCAGCTAACTGCGGATTGATGCTGCCACAAAATACATATACTCCATAATCGACACGATGCTTCATCCCCATTGTATCTGAAGTCTTTTTGCTTGGGTCCTTCTCATTCGTTGTCGAGTTTACGCTTTTTGTAATTTGCATACTTGTAATCTCAACAGGGCTGACACTCGTAGCTGAATGAATAGAAACCGGTCCTCTTACCCCAACAGAAACATCCGTTCCTTTAAAAGCAAATACTTGTCCAAATGCCCTTACGTCATACCATGCTTTACTCGCGTGCATTTCTACTAATTCTTCTTTATTGGCAGCTTTATTATTTTTGGCAAAATAGGGGGCTATATCTTCATTGCCTAATACACGGTCAGCGATACTACGATAGCCATCAGAACGTCGTTCGTCAGATTGCACCAGAATAGCCTCTCCGGCATCTTGCAGCCGGTTGCGCAGCTTTCGCTTAATGGCTACATCAGACACCTCCCCATGTCCATTATAATCTTGACGCGGGCGATTTCCGTTTAGAGGGTCGCCATTGGGATTAGCTTTATCAACAGTAAATATAATTGAAAAGTCAATTTTATTGGGGATTGGTTTCATTTGTAATCTCCTCTTTTCGTTCTTTTTTTGTGTAAATTGCCCTCACCTGACTACTATAACCAAGTAAAAATAACGGTCTTAAGGCATCATTATTCATATCACTTGCTTCAATGCGATCTTCAATATTCCGAATTAGGTCGTTAAAGTACGACATGTCTTCCCCTCGATTCACTTGATAGGGGTGAATTTGTTTGCGAATCGTCATCCATGTACGTGCTGGACGCTGTGAGAATGCGTTGAAATACCGTAAAGCATTGGTTGCGCGCCCATCTTCACGACGCTTTAGCTCATTACGCTCTAACACATCTGCTACACCAAGCAATCTTCCAAATAAATAATCTCGCGTTAAATTATTTTCATCCAGTGCCATTTCCATTTCCTCCTTTTCATATTGTTTGCGAATTAATGCGCAAGCAATGTTTAATGTTTTTTGCCAATCACCTGAAGCACTCAATAAATCATCCTCGAAGCTCATTGGATTTCTCACTCGATTATAGATCGTCCGTACGATATCTTTAGGTATCACCGCTCGATCGACGATGCAAGGCAACAACCTCGTATACAATTCTTTTTTTATTTTGTCATCTGCCTTTTCTCCATAAACCGACTGGACGATCTGATACGTTGATGGTGTTCCTATATAATTCACTATCTTTTTCGTATCCTGATCAAAATAAGTCTGATACCACTTACAGGTATCATGCCAAGCGGATAAGCATTCCAAAAATAACTTGCTGTCTAGCTCCTGGTAATACACGATAGCCAATCTGCCCGTTGTTGCGGCATCAACGGCCATAACAATGACCTGATTGCTGTCCTCAATTTTTAAATTATGCTTCATCCCTTTAAGCGCTAGTTGAACTTGTTCGGCAATGACAAGCTTCGTATAATCTCGTTCTATCTCACTATTAGATAATAGACTGTGCTCTAATTCGAGAGCCAATTCACTAAATTCGTTTAGTTCATCCACTACTAATGTATCGTTCAAGCCATTCGTTTTACTATAGTTGTTCAAAATATCCAACGAACCTTGAAATGGCTGTACCATAACCGGCCCCTTTACTCCAAACGTAACAAAATGGCGAGTATCCGCACGATGTCCCTGCCGCTGAATCAACCATCTTAATGCATTATGGGCCATTTGCGAGACATTATAGCCAATTTGGACAGCTTGACTCGGCTGATCGAAGCGTCCACGATACGTAAACCCTTTATCATCATTAGAAGAGATTAGCTTAGACATATCTCCTGCATTTCGTAGACGAGATCCATGCTGTTCTGCTAAAGTCGTTAACTCACCACTTATATAGCAAAGTCCTTTAGCCGCAGTTTCTTCCATCCTGCTTGCAAGATATTTTTGAAAGGTATGAAAAAGCTTGATATCCTCCCAAACAGGAGGATCAGCCGCATACTCGCTTAATATATTAAAACGAACTAATGACTCGCTGCTATCCCCAGTTACCACTTTATAAATTTCAGGCTTCTCCATTCCATATTTCACATCATCATGGCTCGTCCACTTTTCAATCAGCTTCTCATTCTCGTCTACAAACAAGACCTGCGCAGTAACAAGATCACGGATAACGTTGCCTTGCTTCACATAGTTGTAAATGAGTTCGACCTTAGGATGTGTATATTCGCTTGTCGACCAATCTTTCATCTGGCTAATATACTGGGCATAATTTTCTGCACGTTTCTGTTCTCCACCGTATCTCATATAATCTGCTGCGACATAAAATAACTTGTCATGTATGAAATGACCCGCCACCTTTGCTCCAGCGCGATTGGCAGAATCTAGCGTTGCTGGTACAATTGTTCGAGCTTCTTCTTTTGGTACAACCTCTGCCTTGAAAAAATTCCCCTCTCGATCCAATGTGACTGCAATTTGAGCACTTTGCGTCACATGAGAGATAGGCAACAAAGTGAAGCGCTGACCTTCTCCGCGCGTTTGAAATACACCAACTTGATTGAAATTGTTATCGTATACATCATACAAACGCTTCATCCAGCTCATTTATTCACCTCCTCTTTGGAAAATTTCAGCATACTCTTCCTCGACAGACTTCTGATTAGTACCTAACGCAAATATCTTTAGCTCCTGCTCCTTAATAGGACGCACAGCAAAACAATTCTCGGGTCTATCAAATTGAATAACGCCATTTTTCATGACAGGAATACAAATACGTGCCTCTATTTCATTTCTTCCCGTTTCATCTGGATAATTAAATCCATGAAACATTGGTCCAAAATTAATTTCCCCATATTTATCATAATAGCTTTTGCCACTACCAAATTGACAAGCCTCAACATAGCCCTGACATTCTCGACTACCAAGAAAAATATCCCGACGTCCTCCGCGCTCTACAGCCCGCTTCGCTATATTATGATGTTTATGCTCATTGCGATCATGCTTAAGCTCCACACGGTGCTCGTTAAATTCAAAGTGAGCAATTACCTGATAGGACGGATTGCGTAAATAAGTGTAATAGGCCAATTCGTTTTTTTCGCTATGATATTTTGTCGGTCGCAATCCTTTTACTTCTGTTTGTATTGGATTCAAAACTCTCACCTGATCAATATACCAAACAATAGTAGGCTTCCAATAAATAGACTCCACAATTCCTTTTAACGCTTGATAAGTGGGGATTTGGTACGTAAACTTTTCTCCCCCGATTTTAGTCTCAGGACTTGTAAATAGAGCGTATTTTCCATGAACGATAAATTCAATACTATTTCTCATCCTTTCTCACCTCCTTCAAGATAAAACGACTTTGCTGTCCTTTTAGAGGACACGCGGTTTATTCGTGAAATATAGGAAAAACAAACTTATACTCTGCTGTATTTTAAAAAATGGCTTGACTCCATTCACCTTCTCCAGTGAGAGATAAACCAAACTCCTTATGATAGCCATCATCGTGAAGGGCATAAATCCCTTCATTATAAAGTGGATAGATCAATTTCTCACTGACTAGCTGACGTAGCGTATGACTATACACATTGACACTATACAGTTGAGCTTTTTTTAACAATTGATTAAAACGATCATAATTGCGCACTTCCTCATTCAAATCAGCTATTAATTTCCGCCCTTCATCTCCAAATGGAACTAAAATACCTGTTGTTGGTGCTTCGATCACTTCAAAACGAGATTCCAGCGTCTTATACATTGATCTCATCGTAGTTTGAGGACTTCCTTGTGGTAATGCCTCAATATACTTTTTACAGTTGTCAACCAATTCTATAAGAGGAATATTTAGTTTGGAATCCGTCATTCGAATTGCTCTCGCTGCCTTCGTTAAATAGTAATCAAAATAAGTCTGAATAGCTGTTGGACTGAGCAAATCTTCAACTAATGCTTTTCTAGTTAGAACATCTTCTTCGGTTACCCTCTGTCCTAATGCAATTTCTGGCAAGCGCGATAATGATTCGTCCTCTGCACGTAACACATATACAATTCCTTTTGCATATTCGCCATTACGATTACAACGTCCCGCAGCTTGAGCAATGGAATCTAATCCAGCCAATGAGCGTATGACACATTCAAAGCTAATATCCACTCCGGCCTCAATCAATTGCGTGCTTACACAAATGACTTTCTCGTTCCTCAATCGGAGCTTCTCCCTTACTTCCTGTAAAACATCCTTGCGATGCTGTGGACACATCGATGTACTTAAATGATATAAACTGTAGCCTGCCGCATTTTTCAACTCATGATATACATTTAGAACTGCTTTTTTGGTATTTAAAATAATAAGAACTGATTGTTTATCCTGTAGTTGTTCCAACGAAAAACTACTGATTTCCTTCGCCTTCCACCCTTTTGATGTTACTTCGCTTTTGATTTCCACACGTTGAAACTCTTTCACAACATTCGGCAAATTATCCACCATTTCAGCATTTGATTTCATCAATAATGGGTAGGCTGTTGCAGTAAGTGAAGGCTGCGTAGCTGTACACAATACAACACTGCTATTCCCAAAATAATGCAAAAAATTCACCGCACTATTAAATAATGAAATATGCTTAACAGGAACAGATTGTACTTCATCAAAAATAACAACGGCGTTAGTTAGATTGTGTAATCTGCGCGCTTTGCGGGTCCCCTTCCCATAAAATGTGTCTAAAAACTGCACCATTGTTGTGAAAATAATTGGGTGATCCCAATTATCACGCGCCAACTGTATTCGTTTCTGAATAGTATTTTGGTAAAAATCATGCTGGTCATCACCAGTTGTATCATCAATTACGTTTGCATGATGTTCCAAAACCATTTCCTTGTTTTTAATAACTTTTCGCACGGCATCCGCATTTTGTTCTAAGATGGTTGTGTATGGGACAACATAAATAATTCTGTCCTTTTCTTTCCCTTTTACTTGTACATGCTTCAGCGCATATCTTAAGCTTGCCAGTGTCTTACCGCCTCCAGTCGGAATCGATAGCTGGTAAATCGATGAAGGCTCTTCTGCCAAACGATCACATTGCTCCGACATCGAAGCACGCAATTTGTTGATCGGATGTGCAGTTGTCGAACTTCCTGCCCATTCGAGTATTTGATCCATCAAATACTCATAACTGTCTTTAAAAAATAACTGATGAGATAAAAACAAATCCGATTGATCATCTTCATCAAATCGTCGGGAATCTGTCCGATCGGCATCAATCAGGCAACTGAAAATATATTTCATTAATAGACTATAGTAGACATTACGAGAGATTTGACTTTTGCCCTGCCATGTCTTGATTAGTTGTTGTAATCGCAATAGAAATAATTTCATTTCTTTCAGCGAAGCCTGATAAAGTTCCTCTACTCTCTCTTCATTGCCTTTCACGCTTATAAAAGTAGTGCACACTTCCTCGTAATTCGGAAGATCTTCCTTGCACACTCTTTTAAAAAAGTCAGATTGGCTCCCATCCGTCTGCATAAAATTTTGTAATCCCGAGTGATGCGATAGAATGACCATCCCTACGATCTCAATGACAATATTCGATATTATTTCACTTGCTTGTTCAGGAGAATCAATAAAATATTTTTCGTATAAATACTTTGCTCCTGCAGATGAATGGTCAATTTTATCTAGCGATGCTCCTGTCTCTTTCACCGCATTCTCAATATATGTACTGAATGCTATGGTGTTCTTGCCCATATCATGTAAAAAACCAGCAAGTTCAGCCATCGACTGAACCCCAATCTTGCTGCCAAATTCCTTCGAAATGTTAGCGACCGCTTCCAAATGTTCTTGTACCGTCTGTTCTTTATAATCAGACTTTCTCATATGAGCAATCATAGCAACATCTCCTTCGAATAATGCTTCCGCAAATTGGACTTTAAGCAACCTACTACATACGTCAGACTTCGATATCATTAAGACTCTATTTCAGCTATTACTTATTTAGATCCACATTGCATGAGGTACGAAAATATTCAACATGCTACTTGATCAGGAACCACTTCTAAAGAACTATATATTTACACTATTCTCCACTTTCCAACAAAAACCTTCCTTTTTAACAAAATAAGCCTGAACTAGTATTTATGTACTAGAACAGGCTATTTAACAATAAATAATAGGTTATCCAAGCGAATTGCATCCTATCGTGCAGTATGCTTTTTAAATTGTGAAAACAGAATAGAGATTTTGCACATTACAATTTCTAACGGTCGCCCTGGCGCTTATTCTGTGGTTTTCGCACACTTTTATTTTCTAACGGTTGGACTGGAGGCTATTTCATCATTTCCAGCAGATTGAGGAGCTTTTTCCTCAAATAGCCGCTGCCACAACCGTTAGACTGAAAAAAGTTGCTTTTCAGCCTATTTAGCCGCTGTAGCAACCATAGGCACATAATGTGTAAGCGCATATCGCAATGAACGTAAGGACACGATCACAGTATGACACAACGCTCGAATGACATGCCACTATCTAGAAGAACGTAATGCTTTTAAATACCATTGATGATTATCCGGACGTTCTTTTGTAAGCAGCCATACTTCTGTAAATGCCAAGGATGGCGTTCGCACCTGGTCCCATGCTTCATTAAAATCACTCCAACCAAAGCTTGGTGATAAATTTCGAATTAGTAGCGCTAATGGATAGTCAGAGCTGTAACCGGAGCTTTTTGCTTCCTTACGCAATACTAGTTGATTTAATGATTCAATTAAAGTTTCAATAGATTCGACACAAAGAATGGAACGATGCTCACGCTGAAACAATTGTCTTGCTTCCTGCTCACTATAGAACAAATGGGTAATTTCCAGGCCTAGCTTATCCCCTTTGTTATTCATTAACACCGCATCAGGTTTCTCCCGCTGATAAAGCAGCCTTAATCGATTGGAGACAGATTGATTATACAACTTAATAAACAAATCAACCGCCTCACGCTCAAGCTGTTTTTTCGCATAATGACTATTGGTGGCGCTACTTGCGTTCGAATTGCTTTGACCATTATCAGCATTCTCTGCATCAGTTGTCATATTTGCTCACCCCGTTCTCACAAATGCTCTAATCTACATATATATTGTATCATACGCAAAAGCAAGCCTCTTGGAGTGTACATATTTTTTTTGCATTTAATTACAATATTGGAACATATAGAACTGACTTTACGTATTACCTTATAAAGGAGATGATACCTATGATTTTATTTGCCATTTTGTTCATTGGGATCGCTTTGCTGAATATATTCTTTCCTGCCTTTGGCTGGTATCTTCGCTACGGCTGGATGGTGAAAGGTAATTCCGAACCCAGTGAAGCCTATCTGATGATGAGTCGAATAAGCAGTATTATCGTTCTAGTTATATTTTTTATATTCGTATTGCCACGTTTATAAACAAAAGCAAGGGGGCTATTATTTTTGAAAAAAAAAAGCAGGTCTGAAGGAAGATGGTTTCTATTCGACGTTTTGCTTGAATTCATCTTACTATTTCCAAGATTAATTATTGGCATTTTTAGATGGATATTCTAATAGTTATCTTTCTTTAAACACGGCTTTTAAATTTTCCTTATAAATCATCCTTATACTTGATTACAAAGAAAAGCTTCTCGAAAGAAAATTCTTTCAAGAAGCACGGCTCTTGGCTTCACTAGCCAAATCTTTAGAAACGACCATTCAGCATTTACTTAACAATTAAACCTCTATGTAAAATATTCCAGCTTAGCTTTTGGAAAATAACGCTTCATGCTTGCATAAAGCCGCTCTTTGATTTGTTCTTCTTCGTTTTTTTGATAAATATATTTGCCGATTCCGTATTTTCCCCATTTGTAGCGTCGCTTCGCTTCATCCAGTTCCAGCTTTGTCATGGGATAGTTCTGCTCAATCACTCGCTTGGCGGGCTTTGTGAAGCGATGCTGAATAAACTCAAACGTAATATCTTCACGAACATTTGCATCTAGCTCTGCATCTAGCCGTTCAAACATTTTTTCATAGCCCTCCTCCCATCCTTCATGCAAATAAATCGGAGCCACAATAAAGCCTAGCGGGTATCCAGCTCGCGCGACTTTTCCAGCGGCTTCAATACGTTGTTCCAGAGAGGAGGTGCCCGGCTCAAAATACTTGATCACATAATCGGCATTTACACTAAAGCGAAATCTCGTTTTGCCGTTATGCTCAGCATCCAACAAATGATCCACATGATGAAACTTTGTAACAAAGCGCAGCTTGCCATAATCTGATTTGCCAAAATGCTCAATCGCCCGCTTTAATGTATGCGTCAAATGATCGATCCCGACAATATCAGAGGTGCAGGATGCTTCAAAACGAGTCAATTCTGGAGCACGTTCCTTCATATACTCATCAGCCGCCATCAATATTTCATCCACATTTACGTATGTGCGAATATACGGCTTGCTCCCCATCGTCGTTTGCAAATAGCAATAATGACAATGTCCCATACATCCTGTTGCAAAAGGAATTGCGTATTCGGCAGATGGCTTGGACGTATCGAAATTCAGGGTCTTGCGAATGCCGACCACGAGTGTCGATTTGGCGTTACGATAACGTTGCAAGTAGGAATCACCCGGCAAATTGCGAATTTGATTGTGAGAAGTTGTATAGCGGATTTCGAGTCCCAACTTCGTAAACTTCTCCAATAACTCCTTGCCCAGCGGATATTCCAGCGCATCCGGCTCAAAATAGACAAGTCGAGGCATAAATGGCTTAATCATTGCCAGCCACCGTCCCGTTCATTCTCTCCAATGTCAGACCAGGCTTCAGTATCTGCAAAGCCTCCAAAGCATTCATAGTATGCCTGCTCTGCTTCCCGCTCTGTTGTGTACACTGCCACTTCTTCTGTGAGCGGATAATACGTGTCATATAGAAATATCGCGAGTCCTCCTGCTATCTCCGGATCGCTGACCACTGCCGCTGCTTGCACATTTGCCACATCTTGTACATGCGGGTTACGAAATAGTACATACACAATATCTCCAGGTTGATATGAAGTTACATCTGTACCGTCATTATGATTCATTGTCGAAATAACCTCCTTATAACTTTGCAAATACTCTTTTTTTCTAATTATTCCCTACTTGGCAATAAACTATATCCTGACTAATATGTAAAAATAGAAAAAGTCCCTTTCATTAAGAAAAGGACTTTTTCATTTCATGCCTTAAAATACAATCGGTGAAACGATATTGCGCAACACAGCTACTACACTCCAACCAGCGATATTACTTGTTCGGGAATAAATGTTAAGGTCTGTTCTAACTTCTCCGCCTTCAATTTCAATCTTATACTCATCCCCTACAAAGCCGGGAACAGCATCAATATTCAATGTCGTTTGTTCAGGACCAGCACTGGCAAGTGCAGTTGCAACCGCTACGTTAAAGTGGAATGGGAGCATCTCGATCGCCTGTTTCGTATTTCCGCTAAATACTTGCTCCGGCTCAGTAATATTTATTAGCTCCTCTTTAAAGAGTGGCGTGTAAAACAATGAACGCAAAGATTTCTTGGACGTCATTGTTGCTTTAATTGGGCTCATTAGAGCTGCCGTACGAAGCACATCAAAGCCACCCACTGCCCCGCTTGCAATATATACCTTTGTGCCGTGCTCTGCTGCAGTCGATTTTACGCGATCATACAATTCAGCATCTGCAAATGCACCAATAGACAGCACAACTAGATTAGAGCCGCCTTTTAGTATAGTTTCGCTGTATTCTTTAATGGCTTGTGGAGAAGCAGCCTCCGCTATAATATCCGGCTCTAGAGCGAGAAGCTCTTCTATACTATGGCAAGGCTTGCAGCCATGACGCTCGGCAAAATACTCCGTCCGCATTGGATTTCTGCCCATCGCACCAACAAGTTCATATTCTGGCAAATAACCGTGATGATAAGCATTTGCAACTATCTCATTCAAATATCCGCCGCCTAAAAATGCCAACTTCACTTTTTTCATAGATTTTATTACTCCTGTCTTGTCATATTTGTCCGCATAGCAAAAAGCAACCCTGGAACAACCAAGGATGCTTGTAACATACTCACGTTACGTTGTCATACTTGTAGGAACAGATTGTACTCTTTAAGAAATACTGCTGCTACTCTAATCCTACTAAGTCGCAGTTTCTATACTAGCAAGATATATAGTAATAAGCAAGCTGCTACACTAGCAAGATATATAACAATAAGCAAGCTGCTATAAGGTTTAATAATTTTGTTCACCAGTCGTTTTCCAGCTCCTTCCTATACATTCTGAGATATGATCGTAGCCTAGTTTTTCAAGCAGACTTGGTAATTGATTAATTAGTTTGGGACATATATGCGGATCTACAAAATTTGCTGTACCGACCGCTACTGCGCTTGCTCCAGCATAGAAAAATTCAATAACATCTTCTACCGTATGGATTCCCCCCATACCTATAATTGGTACATTCACATGCTGACTAACCTCGTAAATCATTCGGATGGCAACAGGCTTAATGGCAGGTCCTGACAAACCGCCAATTGTATTGGCTAAGACTGGTCTAGCTGTATGCAAATTTAGTTCCATCCCGATTAATGTATTAATCATCGTCAGTCCATCTGCTCCACCATCTACTACAGCTTTAGCCATTTCTACAATATTTGTTACATTGGGAGAAAGTTTAACATAGAGCGGTACTTCCGATACTTCCTTTATTCTTTTTGTTAGTTGTTTAGCAACTTCTGGAATAGTACCGAAGGCAATACCGCCCTTTTTTACATTGGGGCATGATATATTCAGCTCAAGAGCATGAACATTCGGTGCTTTAGAAATTTCCTGTGCAACTATCATGTACTCATCTTCGGTTGATCCGGCTACATTAGCTATTATGGGAATATCGAACTGACTTAACCAAGTCAGCTCATGTTCAAGAACATAATCAAGTCCTGGATTTTGCAAGCCGATTGCGTTTAACATCCCCCCAGGTGTTTCGGTAATACGAGGTGTTTCATTTCCATATCTCGGCAAAGCTGTAGTCGCCTTTGTCATGATCGCGCCTAATAAATTTAAATCATAGAGCGAGCTATATTCACGACCAAAACCGAAACAGCCTGAGGCTGGCATAATCGGATTTTTCAAATGCAAGCCGGGCAAATTTATATCAAGCCTCTTCATAAGTTAACCTCCTCTGCAGCAAAAACAGGGCCATCACTACAAACCTTCTTATAGAAATGACCATTACTTGCTTGGCTGGATTTACATATGCAAGCATAGCAAGCACCGATCCCACATCCCATGCGTTCCTCTAATGAAATAAACATCTTACTAGCCGAACAACTTTCCTTGAGCGATTTTAGCATCGGAATCGGACCGCAGGCGTATACAATATCATATTTAAGCTGATGTCGGAGGATCATATCCGTAACTACCCCTTTTTCTCCATACGATCCGTCATCTGTCGCAATCAGCGTATGACCCATATACTGAAACTGTTGTTCATAAAAAATTAAATTAGCTGTCTGAAAACCCAAAACATGAATAATATTTACACCAGCATCGACTAGTCTTGAAGAAAGCTCATACAGGGGCGGAACACCAATACCGCCGCCAACTAACAGCGCTGTTTGACCCGGAACTGCCTCAGAAACTGGAAAACCATGCCCAAGGGGACCAAACACATCTAGCAATTCCCCAGGATTTCTTTTTGCTAAAATTTCCGTCCCCTTACCTTGTTTGCGATATATAAGTGTACATTCACTATTTTTCGAATCGATTTTTGCAATAGAGAGCGGTCTCCTTAATAACGGAGTTAACTCGTTGCACACCTTAACATGTACAAACTGACCTGGCTCATGCATGTATTGCACAAGCTCTCCTCTTATCACTATTTCGTAGATTCCAGTTGCAATTTCAATATTTTGAACAATCACACACATCTCTGACAAACTCATGGCTGTTCTCCTTCCATGATGAATTATGAAGACTATAATCTAGTCAGGCGAATGTTAACAATAATATTAGTCACATCATAACACTTGAATATAACGGCAGTCGGAAGTCCTCTTTCCTTAGCAATAGCGAATAAACTTTATGCTTAAGTTGTTCGAATGATTATTGCATATTCAGCTGTGCTTCGGCAGGTAGGACTTTCGAGCGTATGATTCGTTCTAATATACAAAAGGACTCCGTTTATCTGCAAAAAGCAGAACAAATCGCGTCCTTATCTTCATCCAAAACAGCCTGCAATTCAAACTACTGTGAAGATTGCTCCCTATGGCAACACTATAAGGATCGACTTAGTTTCTAGACAGATCCTAGATGATACTTGTCTTTGCACGCAATAAAAATCGCCCCAGCAAAGCAAAAGCATGCCTCACTGGGACGACTCTATGGGAACGTTAAAATTAATCGGGAATTAAATCTGATTCAAATTGTTTTGAGGAGCTTCATTCCCCATCACGCGATTAATGTTGGCGACGAAGAAGCGGTATCTCGTTTCATGGAACTTCATTCCATCTGGCATACCTGCAGTATGCGGGGTTAGCGTAACGTTGGCCAGCGAACGCAGCTCGCTATCCAAGCTTAGCGGCTCTTCGGTGAACACATCGAGACAAGCTCCGCCAATTACGCCGTTCTTCAAAGCTTCCATCAGGTCAGGCTCGCATACAATCGGCCCTCTTGCTGTGTTGACCAATACTGCGTTGCTTTTCATTTTGCTCAAAAATGCCCGATCAACTAAGTTTCTTGTTTCCTCATTAAGGAAAATATTAATGGTGACGATATCCGATTGGGCTAGCAAAATATCTAGATCCACAAACTCCACACCATCGCTTGAAAGTGTCGGATTCTTATCATACGCCAGCACCTTCATATTAAAGGCTTGAGCAAATTTGCCTACTCTAGAGCCAATTGCGCCATAGCCAATCGTCCCAATGGTTAGTCCTGACAGCTCGCCGCCCGTATACGAGAGCTTAGTCTCATCACCTTTATTTTTCATAAAACGGTCCAAGTACGAAATGTTCTTATAGTGGTTTAATACTAAGGCCATAATATGCTCTGCAACCGCATTGGCATTCACTCCTGCCGCATTGCTCACCCAGATGCCGCGCTTCGTGCACGCTTCAATATCCACATTGTCGTAGCCAGCACCGGTTTGAACTAATTTCAAGCTCTGAGCTTGGTCCAACAAAGCCTCGTTCACTTGAATATGCTCTGGAATAAGCACCTCTGCATCCCCGATAAACTGTTCGATCAATTGCGGCTCTATAATTTGAATTTGCCAGTCATGCGGAAAGGATTGTACAACTCGCTGCTTGGAATCATCATTAAAATATCCTGTTATGAGTACGTTCATGTCTAGCTTTTCCCCCTTTGAGAGTGTCGATTAATTGTGGAAACTATTAATAAGCAATAAGAAAGGGGAACGGAGAGCAAGATTTGGGAATGGAGAAGCGGCAGCGTCCGCCTTTGTAGGCCAATTTTATCCTTTACAGGGTTATTCATTCAAAAAAATTGGACTACAACAGCGGTCGGAATCCCAAACTTGATCGTAGTAGCTTCCCTTTCAATTGCTTGATGCCCTATCCACAATTAATCGCCCCCTCCTGTTATTCGTTATGCGTTAGCCCATGCTTCAAAAAAAGTCCGCTTTATATTAGCAAGGACAAGCTTTGGAGATTCCTGTTCGAATCGGCCTACTTCAAAGGTAATGACCGGTTTTCTGGTTGGTTTGGGACTAGTAAAAAATCCAATTTCCCGTAAAGCGGAGATGAATGCCGTTAGCTCGGTTACACCAACCTCAGAATCCTTGATGCCAAATGGAAGATGCTTGTCTCCAAAATAAGAAGCTTCACGATCCTTCATATAGCTGTTGCCGATATGAATATGCGTTAAATAATCTTTGGCCCGCCAAAGCGATTTCCTCGGATCTTCACCCATAAGCGGCAGATGGCTTTGGTCGAGCAGCAAGCCAAAGTTATCGTATTCGCTGCGAATGCTCTGCGCTGCATGAACGGCTTCATTCGTAGGCCCAAGCAAATATTTGCGATCCAAATATCTGTCTCCGGTTTCCAGGCTGATACAAAGCTCATAGGTGTCAGCTTTCGCCTTCGCATACTTGCAAAGCTCCATGGTAGAGGAAATAAACGCATCGATGTTATGCCGTTTGTTTTCTTCACCCTCAAACTTCCCTGTTACGATATGCATAATTTTCGCATCCATCTCGTAGCAATGATCAATGAGCATGAAGCATTGCTGGATAGAGCGCTGCCTAACATCCGCATCCATGGAGCTCAAATTAATGCTTAATTCTCGAAATGCATCACCGCCGTTGAAGATCGTTTCCACGCCGCTATACTGCATATACTTTTTGGCAAGCTCCCTGGTTGGCTGATCGTCAATATAGGAAACTTCTACCGCTGTAAAGAAAGGGTCCTCCAATATTGTTAGCAAACCCTCAATCATCAGCTCAGGCTTGTTTTGTGGAAATGGAAACAGCTTGGGCAATACGATTCCGATGCCAGCTGTTTTTTCGAGCTGCTCCATCATACGATTTTACCGGACATAATCAGCTCAGGGAGCTCTTTTACAGTATGAATAACATGCGTGTGGTAGTATTTGCCCCAAACTTCAATTGGCGTGGAGCCTTGTGTTACACCAATGACTGCTTTGCAGCCCGCATTATAGCCTTCGAGCATATCGGCAGGCGTATCGCCAATTTTAATGACATGTCTCACATTTTGCACATTCAAATATTCCATTGCTTTGAACAGCATGAACGGAGCCGGACGTCCCTTACCCTCTGGAACCATATCCAAATCTACCGCATAATCGATCAATCCATCTTTTACCCAGCCAAGTGATTCCATAATGACACGATTAATCTCTTTGTGAAATCCTGTGCCAGTCGCTACTTTGATCCCATTTTCCTTGCACCATTTCAAAGTTTCAGTAGCGCCCTCGATTTCACGGCAGTTCTCTTTGTAGTACGCAATCATATACTCCGTATATTTCTCGTAAATTTGAACAGCTTCATCATGCGTAGATTCATCAATCTCAATCTCAAAGTTTTTGAAATCTATTACATTTCCTCTCGTTCTTGCAATTAAAAATTGGTATAAATGAATTTTGTTCGTGCCCATATGCGTGCTGATCTCATCTCTTGTTACCTGCAAGCCGAATTCTACCGCTGCCTGATAGAGACAGTCCCTTACTCCGTTATTATCCTCTACAAGTGTGCCCGCCAAGTCAAAAACCGCTAGTTGAATGTTATGATTCATTGTAAATTTCTCCTTTGTAGGTCGTTTATTTTGGGTAAATTATTGGTTTAAAACTTTATCAAGCTCGCTCTGCGCTTTTTTCTGTGCTGCTTTCAATACTTCTGCAGCCGGCTTATTGCCGATCAGCAATTCATCCTTTGCCAGCTCGATTTCCGCATAGATTTTGCCGCCTGTAGGGTCAACAAATGGTGGAATGCCATTCGATTTGGCTTGCTCAAGCGGAACCGACAAGTACGGATTTTCTTTCAATTTATTTTGATAGATTTCAGTAGTCACAGCGCTGTCTCGAATTGGAATATAGCCTGTCTCAACAGCCCAGAAAGCTGTTTTCTCCGCTTGCGAGAAGAACTTCACAAATTCCCAAGCACCTTCTTGCTGCTCTTTCGGAGAGTTTTTGAACAGGTTGAACATAACTGAGACCGCTACTGGTCTAGGCTTGCTGCCCTTCAATCCTTTTTGCATACCCGTTGCCACTTTCGTGAAATCCAAATCTCCGCCGTCACCGGAAGAGCCTGTGTAGCCTGCCGACTTGCCGTTCATAACGCCATCAATCGTTTTATACCACCATTCCCAGCCGTTGCCGCCGTACACCGTATTCATAATTTTGTCGTCATGAATCCACCTTCTAATATTTTCCCAAGCATAGATCCATTCCTCAGAGTCGATCGTGATGGTCTTGCCATCCTCGCTCACGATGTCGCCGCCTGCGGAACGAGCGTAGTCGATCATATGCTCTGCATACCACATAATGGACCAGCCATGAATGCCTTCTTTCTCCTTAATCGTTTTTGCCGCCTCAGCCACTTGCTCCAAGCTTTCCAGTTCATCGTAATCGATATTGTATTTGTCAAAAATATCTTTTCTGTAATACATCATTTGCGTGGATACAAATGCAGGCACGCCTAGTGCTGCTTGATTATAATTGCCTTGCTCCAGCAAAAGCACATCATCTTTGTTATATTCCGGCTGGTTGATATATTCGTCCAGCGGCAGCAGCACATCATTTTTAGCCAGCTTCATAAATTCCGGATAGCCATTGATAGCAAGTGCAGGCGGCTTACCCGCTGCAAGTGATGATTGCAAGGTTTGCAGCGTTTCGCTATAGTTTCCTTGGATAACGGGTACAACCTCGTATTTCTCGCTGCTGCTGTTGAAGTCTTTAATAATCGTTTCCATCGTTTCGCCAAGCTTGCCGCCAAGACCGTAATAGAATTCAAGCTTCACTTTATCTTTATTGTTTGATGTGGACGTGGAGGTTGCTGTTGCTGTCGCACCCGCTTCTTTCCCCGGGGATGCGCCGTTGGAGCAGCCAATGACTCCTGTGAACATAAAGGTCGTACACATCACAGACAAAATAGTTTGTTTTAGATTCATTTTGCGATTTCTCACCGTTTTTTCCTCCCGATAAATTGCTGTTTTAGTGTGTTTTCGGTCAATCCGATATTTATCAGTCCATGGAATGGAATATAGCTAAATGCACATCACCACCTTATTTATTCACGTATAGGTTCGCCATCGAATGAATAATCTTTTTATTAGAAACTGCTAGCAGAATGAACATTGGCAGCAGTGAAATTGCGCAAGCAGCCATCGCAAGCGGAAAATCCATTCCATAACCGGCCTGGCTCATAAACAATCTGCGCAAGCCGATCGTGACGAACATGTTTTCTTCCGACTTGATGAGCAAGGAAGGCCACATATAATTGTTGTAGCTATAAATAAATGTAATTAACACGAGAGAAGCAATCGCATTTTTGGCATAGGGAATGTATACCGTGAAAATAAGCTTCAAATGCCCCGCCCCATCCAGCTTTGCCGCATGCACCACTTCTTTGGGCACTTGAATGAACGTTTGCCGCAGAAAAAAGATGGCAAAAATACTAATCGCTTCGCTCAAAATATAGCCCAAATGCGTATCAAGCAGATTTGCTTTGGAGATAACAATGAATGACGGAATGTACGTCACTGCCGATGGGAGCATATACGTGGCCAATATGACAACGAAGCATAATTGCACCCACTTCTTTTTCATCGTCGCAAATACGTAAGCCGCCAAAATCGCCGATAATATTTGGAACACGATAATAATGACACTGACGTAGATGCTATTCCACAAATAAAGCAGCATTTTCGTATCGGTAAATACTCTGATGTAATTTTCAGAATGAAAGGTATCAGGGATAATCCTGCCGCTATACAGCTTGTCCTTTGCTTTCACAGAAGTCATGAACATCCACAGATACGGAAAAACCATGATGATGCCAATTGCTGTTAATGCTGCGTAATGGATGCCTTTTTTCAACCTTGCCAAGTACATTGCCCTCCCCTCACTTGCTGAATAGAAATTTAGATACTACATAATTGAGACCGCTAATGAGCAGACAAATCGCTAGGAAAATCACTGCGAGAGCCGATGCTGGTCCAGTCTCATACCACTCGAACGCAAGCACATAAAAGTAGTATAGAATTGTCGAGGTTGCTCCCGAAGGGCCGCCCTGCGTCAAGATATAAATCTGGTCATAAGCTTTAAGCGAGTCGAGCGTAAACAAAATAAACAAAAATACGAGTATGGGCGAGATTGCCGGCAGCGTTATTTTCATTAGCTTTCGCAGCCCTTTGCCGCCATCCAAATCATTGGCTTTTTCCACTTCAGGATCTAATTTGGCTAATGCTGATGTGAGCAGCAGCACAGCTAGGCCTAAGTATTTCCATATAGTAACGATAATGACGACAATCATGGAGGTCGTTTGCCCGCCTAGCCATTCAATTGGTTCCAATCCGACCGCTTTAAGGAACGCATTCACTATGCCATTTTCCCCGTCAAAAATGCTGACCCACACCATAGAAACCACCACAGTAGGCGTTATCCAGGCAGAAAAAATGGTAGCGACGAAGACATTGCGCAGCACTTTGATTTTGTTGAGCAAAGTAGCTATAAACAGCCCGATAGCAATTGGCGGAATGACTGTAAATAGTGTAAACACGAGCGTGTTCAGCAGCACTTTAGTAAAAAACGAATCATCTAAAAAGTTAGTATAGTTATCGAAATTCACATAGTTATAGGTCGGTGAAATATAGTTCCAGTCTGTAAAGCTAATATGAAAAGTTTTGATCATCGGATATATCCAAAAAATGATTAACGGAATAAGTGTCGGCAACAGCAGTCCCAACGACCACAGATTGTCTTTGACATTTCTGCTTGTAAATCTGGTCATCTACTCGTGCTCCTTCAAGATGTCTGTAATCGCCCCACCGTCACATTGATGAGGGATGTGAAGCAGCTTTGCTATAGTAGGCGCAATATGGACAAGATGCGAATGCTCCAATACAAGGCCCGTCTTAAGCTGATCGCCAATGCACACCATAAACCCATTCATTTCCTCGACATTGGCAGGATCGTAACCGTGCAAGCTGCGCAACGTCTTGTATTGCGGCTGATCTGGAGGGATTGTATCCTCACCGCATACGGTATGCTTCAAGTCCAAGATGCCGACTGGTCGAAACACTTGGCAGGCTGAAGCTGCCGGTTCCTCTATTTCATGAAAATACTGCACAGCCTCCATTTGATTGAAGTGGTCCATAATCTCTTGATTTTCCTGCTTAGTCAGCTTGCTATAGAACAATAACGCCCCGCTCCCATCCCCGACAAAACGAATTTGCCTGTTAAGTAAATGTTCAGACCAACGACTTTGCGCCAAAATTTCGTTAGGATAGAAAAACGATTTTACTTCACTTTGACCATGATCCGAAAAAATAAGTAGATGGAATGGCTGCTGTAATTCATTAAAAGCGTGATGAATGCGATGAATTTGCTGGAGCAGCTTTTCTGCGCAAAGAATGGCTTCGCGTGAATCCTTTCCATATTCATGCGAACATGCATCATATCCAACGAACCTAGCCGCTATGAAATCAAATGCCCCTGACATAACCGCCTCAATCGTCTCTTGCGCCGCCGTCTGATCCAGCTCTTCATAAGAGATTGACTCCGCTGCTTTTTTCTTGCTGCTTGATTCCGTTATAAGCTTTTGAATGTATGGATTCCCTGTCGTTAATGGCCAATGGATGCAGCAGCTCTTCAAACCTTGCGCAGACAGAGAATGAAAAATCGTTTGCTTATGCAGCTCTTCGTTGCAAAGCGCTTCATGATCGCCATACAACGCGATCCTATTCATCGTCGCTACATCAGCTACGATATTGTCGTAGACCGAATGCCGATCATGGCTGTTTCCCGTCATAGCTGTTGCATGAGCGTTGAACGTAACCGAAGGAAATGTCGTCATCATTTGCTTACAGTATGAAAACCCTTTGTCTGTAAAAGACTGCGACCACCGTTCAAAGTTTTTATAGCCTAATCCATCCAGTGAAATAAGAACAATCATTGTGGACTCCTTATATTTTTTTGCGTGTGTGGATCAAATAAGTGCATATGCTTTGCCTGCAGCGCTACGTATAGCTTTTGGCCCTTCGCATAGGTTTGATCAAAGCTTTTTTTGACGATAAAATGCTGGGTTTTATACGTTAGGTGCAGAAGCACATCGGTACCGATGATTTCAGTAAACAAAATTTCCATTGGCAGCGTATTGGGCGCTTTTTCTTCCAGGATGATGCAATGCTCCGGTCTGATGCCCACTTTTACTTTAGGGTGATGTTTTAAAGCCTCAAGCGGTACGTTCGTTTCCACCAGCATTCCATCCATGTCCGCGTAAATTTGCCCTTCTCGATCCACTAGTTCAGCATCCAAATAGTTGATCGGCGGCGAGCTGATAAAGTTAGCTACAAACATATCTACCGGACGTTCCATAATTTCTAATGGCGTTCCGATCTGCCTGAACTTCCCCTCCGTCATAATCGCAATCCGATCTCCCAGCGTGACGGCCTCCACCTGATCATGCGTTACATAAATAAATGTGGAGTTTAATCGCTCATGCAGCTTTTTAATTTCAATCCGCATCTCATTTCTTAGCTTCGCATCCAAATTCGATAACGGCTCGTCCATCAAAAATACCTTTGGCTCCTTCACAATAGCTCTGCCGATTGCTACTCGTTGCTTTTGCCCGCCGGACAATTGACTCGGCAATCTTTTCAATAATGGGTGGATCTGTAAAATTTCTGCCGCAGCTTGAATTCGTCTTTCTCTTTCAGTTTTCTTCATCTTTTTGATTTTCAAGCCATAGGCCATATTTTCGTGAACGGTCATATGGGGATATAGCGCATAGTTTTGAAAAACCATCGCTACTCCTCGATCCTTTGGCTCCAGCTCATTCACACAGACATCACCGATATGCACTTCGCCTTTGGAAATATCTTCAATGCCAGCGATCATTCTTAATAAAGTAGATTTGCCGCAGCCTGACGGCCCAAGCAGCACTAGAAACTCTTTATCCTTAATATCCAAGCTTATGTTTTCTAAGGTATGCTTTTCATTCGTGTATTGTTTAGATAGTGACTTTAATGAAATACTCGACAACTTCATCCCCCCATCTCAATTTCATTACATGAACAGTTTGTAAAATTCAGGTTTATTGTTCAATTTTTATTGAAAGTTTGATAATATGATCGTGTAAAGCGCACTAAACATCATTTGTACAAAAAATATTGTACATTCAATGTAATCCTAAACTGTTAACGCATGATCAACTGCAATTTAATTTCTTGTAAATAAACGATACATACGTGGACAAGGATAAACAGCTTCGCTGTCTTTGGACAGACGTGTTTACCGATGAAATATAGAAACAGGATACGTTAGAAACTTATACTTTCTATTATTTAAATAAAGGGAGTGACGATATGGAGCAAGAAGCAAAATTAGTAGAATTAGGCGGAGCTTCTGAGAGAGTGTTGGGTAGATATGTAGAGAATGAGTTGGAGAGAAAGTTAGAGGTGTCACGACGTACTGAGCTGCGAGCACAAATTATTGAAGCGATTGCGGAAACGATGGATTTATACGGCGCCAATTATTCCTTTGGCAAGCTTTATGGGATTATGTTTTTCGAGGATAAACCGATGACGCTTGAAGACATGAAACAATATATGAACATGAGCAAGAGCAATATGAGCTATGCGATCCGCTCGTTGCTGGATGCGAGCATGGTTACGAAGCTGGAGGAGAAAAAGGAGCGCAAGGATCAATATATAGCGGAGACTGATTTCTTCATTACGTTTCGCAACTTCTTCACGATGAAACTGCAGCGCGAGGTCGATGTTATGCTTGGTGCAATTAATGAAGTCATTCCAGAGTTGTCGGAAATGGCCTTAGCTGAAGAAACGACCGATGAGGAAAGACGAGAGTGCCTGCGCGACCTGCACAAGCTGCGCCACGGCGTTACCTACTACACCTGGCTGCAGCAATTTGTAAATCGACTAAGAGATGGCGAGTTTCTGGATGGGGAGAATGGAGAGCTTTTGTGAACGTCGCAATTCTGTCGAACCGGATGCATCCGGTTACTTTAAAAATTTATTGGATATGCGGGTGCAATACCATCTTTCATTCATTATTGTTATTATACCTAGTTGCATTGATTCTACATTTTTATTCTCTGCCCAGTGCCCGGCAATATCCGAATATACGGTCGAGACCTGCTCCGTAGCTTGATTATCGAAAACCAACACCTAGAATTTGGTAAAATTATCACCTACTGTTGCACTAGTCCAGAACTAAGTAAACAAGCCGGGGCTGCAGAGCTAGCAAAGTGCAAGATTGGGATGAAGGGAGACATAAAAAAATTAGACAAATCTTTATGAGAGAGAAAACTTGGTATGGGATATAAATTATTTAGCAAAATAAACTTTAAAGCGTTTTGATTCAAATAGTGCCAATAATCAAAAGGAGCTGGTCGTGTAAACTCCTTTTGAGTTTTCGCCGATAGACCTGTTATGCTGAACCGTATCAAAGAGAAAATTTAATTCCTACCATTGGAAATAATCCCTTTTGCCAAACCATTGCCATTCCTCCTCACCATCCTTTGATTATGCTATAATGAACGGTGAGAATTAACGTTAGATCGCCCACGCCGCTGCCTGGCTAAAGTAAAGAGTCATTTGTTAATGTCGGAAAATTTGAACAACAAGCGACTCACTTGGCTGTACATCTGCTTACAGTATACGATCAGTTAGTTTAAGGAGATTCTATAGTTGATTTGTTACGAAGAAACGGAATTCCACAGGAAATGCATGCTTTTTATTAGCAAGTACCTCAAGTCGATGAGGACAATTAGCTGATGTTCTATTGGATTTAAATAATTGTTTCATCAACAAAATATTCCAAAAGAAACTGTATAATTTAATGAATGATAACACCTTTCTTGATTCCACGTTATATTATAGATATAAATTCAAATACGAAACTTCTAAAGATGTTTTACCAATCGCATAAATCTCAGTTTATAAACTATATCGATTATCTTGAGCAAATGCTTACGAAGATAACGTTTCAACAGGAAGCTAATAAACTTCAAAACAATAACTATATTCTTATAACTCTTGGGGTATCTTTTTTTGTGCTTATTTTATCTTCAATTGAAAGTAGTTCACTATTCACTTTAGTTATGACTACAGTAGTTCTTATTTTTAATATGTTATTGTTTCTATTTGTTCATTATAATCACAGGTTGTATACAAGTTATTTAGCTTTTGCAAAAGTATGCATCGAACATCAACTAGAAGACAATAAAAAGCATGGTATAACTTAGCCACTCCCTCAGCCGATGAGGATTTCATTAGGAGTTCATATGAGTATCCTTGATATCTTCAAAGTCAAAAAAATGAAGGCACAGATCGAAGAACTTGAGAAATCAAATTCAAGACTTCACTCGCTTCTCAAACCAGAACATCAAGAGATCAATAACATAATGGAAATGCTAGATGGTTTAAAAAAAGAAAAAAAGCAAATTGAGACAACTATTAGTCAGTCCCAATATGATTATGAAAAAAGAATTTACGAATACAACCATTATTTAAACACACTGAATATAGAAAGTGATCAAAAGAGAAGACAATTGATTGATTTGGATGAGCAAATAATGCTCCAAACATTCGCTTTGTATGAACCTAAATTTGATTTTGTGCATAGCAGCAAATACAAAACGGAACTTGATTATATACGAAGCGAACAAAAAAGGCTCATCAAGGAAGGTACAGCATGCACAGGAAATATGAACTGGACAGTAAATAACAGTAGCTCCCAAGGAAAAAAGATGGTTAATGACATGATTAAGCTACTGCTGCGTTCGTTTAATAATGAATGTGATGCCTGTGTCTCAAATGTAAAATTCAATAATATTGTACTTTATGAGAAAAGAATTGAGACATCTTACTCCACTATCAATAAACTGGGCAAGGTTATGAATATCTCTATAACTGATGCTTATAAAAGATTAAAATTAGAAGAATTATATTTAGCACATGAATTTCAACTAAGAAAACAGGAAGAGAAAGAAGAACAACGCCAAATCCGTGAGCAAATGCGTGAAGAAGCACGATTACAGCGTGAACTAGAAGAAGCACGGAAAAATGTTGAGAAAGAAAAACGCCATTATAATAACGCTCTTGCAAAAATAAATGATCAACTCATGAATTGTAAAAGTGATGAAGAATCTAATTTATTACGTATAAAAGCAGAAGAACTACTCGTATTTATAACAGATATTGAACAGAAACTTCAGAGTATCGATTATCGTGAAGCCAACCAACGTGCAGGTTATGTTTACATTATTTCTAACATCGGTTCTTTTGGTGAAGGTGTATATAAAATAGGAATGACTCGCAGATTGGATCCTTACGATCGCGTGTATGAGTTAGGAGACGCTTCTGTACCATTTAACTTTGATGTACACGCTATGATTTTTTCAAATGATGCACCTAAACTGGAAGCTGCATTACATAGAGAATTCGATCATCTCAGACTAAATGCAATTAATCGGCGTAGAGAGTATTTCAAGGTTTCGCTGGATGAGATTGAAGATGTAGTTAGAAAAAACCATGACCAAACCATCGAATTTGTGAAAACTTCTGCTGCCGAAGAATTTAGAGAAACGCAGTTAGTTAAGAAAAATTCAAATGTGGTAGCAATAGAGGGAATACGCCAGGCACAACTTCAGGCAGCAGCCTCTACAACCCCCCAATAGCCTTTTAATAGGCTATATTTTTTATTCAAAAGAAGAACATATACTCTCATTTCTAATTAGGAACTGAGGTGTTAACCATGGCATCATTTACTCAAGTCCCAGCTAGAAATAAACAAGGCTTTTTTAAGTGGGTGTGTACAAAAGATGGACCACCTGATCCTATTACAGGCAAGCGCAATCGGATCGCGTGTAGGACCGATACCAAAAAGTAAGTCGAAGGCTCGTAAAGATAAAGTCATAAGGGCTTTATCAGAAGACGGGATTAACGCGAAGAAAATTAAATAGTCTAAGGTGTGCATGTAACTGCAAATTTGATTTCGCTCATGACAATGGGTACCCTCAAGTCTATAAACACATTGCCAATCGGATGGATCGAATATTACGGAAAACAACCATTGCCAAACATGCGGCGTCTCACATTTTCAGACACACGCACGTGAGCATGTTGGTCGAAGCCTGCGTTGATCTTCCTACAATCATGGCCAAAGTCGAACACGACGATCCGAAAAACACGCTGCAGATCTATACCCACGTAACAAGGAGGATGGAAGAGAACGCGACTGAAAAAGTAAAACCACCTTCTCTGAGTTGCTGAAGACAGCTGCATTGCAAGAAATGTAATTTTTCTGTGATTTTGTATGCAAAACGGGACCCCGAAAGGTCCCGTTTTCCTTGATATTATAGGATTTTTGATGTAGTTATTACATCATGCCGCCCATACCGCCCATGCCGCCCATATCTGGCATGCCAGCACCGCCAGCACCTTTTGGTTCTGGCTTGTCAGCTACAACTGCTTCTGTTGTCAAGAACATTGCTGCAACGGAAGCTGCGTTTTGTAGTGCGGAACGAGTAACTTTAGCTGGGTCAACGATACCCGCTTCGATCATGTCTACCCAATCGCCTGTAGCAGCGTTGTAACCTACACCAAGTTTTTCTTTTTTCAGACGGTCAACGATTACAGATCCTTCTTCGCCAGCGTTAGCTGCGATTGTGCGAACTGGTTCTTCAAGAGAACGAAGAACGATGTTCACGCCTGTTTTCTCGTCGCCTTCTGCTTCAACAGCTGCAACAGCTGCGTATACGTTGATTAGAGCTGTACCACCACCAGATACGATACCCTCTTCTACTGCAGCGCGAGTAGAGTTCAAAGCATCCTCGATGCGAAGCTTGCGCTCTTTTAATTCTGTTTCTGTAGCTGCGCCAACTTTAATAACTGCAACGCCGCCAGCAAGCTTAGCAAGACGCTCTTGCAATTTTTCGCGATCGAAATCAGAAGTTGTTTCTTCCAATTGCGCACGGATTTGGTTAACGCGTGCATCGATGTCAGCTTTGTTGCCGCTGCCGTCCACGATGATTGTGTTTTCTTTTGTGATGCGAACTTGACGCGCAGAACCAAGCTGAGTAATATCTGTCGATTTAAGGTCAAGACCAAGCTCTTCTGTAATAACTTGTCCGCCTGTAAGAGCAGCAATATCTTGCAGCATAGCTTTGCGACGGTCACCAAAGCCTGGAGCTTTAACCGCAACGCAAGTGAATGTTCCACGCAATTTGTTAACAACCAACGTTGCTTGCGCTTCTCCTTCAACGTCTTCAGCGATAATTAGAAGCTGCTTGCCGGATTGAACAACTTTCTCAAGCACTGGCAAGATTTCTTGAATATTTGTAATTTTCTTATCTGTAATCAAAATGTACGGGTTATCAAGTACCGCTTCCATTTTATCTGTGTCAGTAATCATGTATGGAGAGATGTATCCACGGTCGAATTGCATACCTTCAACCACTTCAAGCTCCGTTTCGAATCCTTTGGATTCTTCAACAGTAATAACACCGTCGTTGCCAACTTTCTCCATAGCTTCAGCGATCAATTGACCTACTGCTTCATCACCGGAAGAAATAGCAGCAACTTGTGCAATGGATTGATGACCTTCGATTGATTTGGAAATAGATTTCAATTCAACCAAAGCTGCTTTAACCGCTTTTTCAATACCTTTGCGAATAACCATTGGGTTAGCGCCTGCAGTAACGTTTTTCAAGCCTTCGCGGATCATCGCGCCAGCCAATACTGTAGCAGTAGTTGTACCGTCACCTGCAACGTCATTAGTTTTCGTAGCAACTTCTTTAACTAGTTGAGCACCCATGTTTTCGAAAGCATCTTCAAGCTCGATTTCTTTCGCAATGGATACACCATCGTTTGTAATAAGCGGGCTGCCGAATTTCTTCTCAAGAACAACGTTGCGGCCTTTTGGTCCCAATGTTACTTTAACAGCATTAGTAAGTGCTTCAACACCGCGCAGCATCGATTGACGTGCGTCTTCACTAAATTTAATATCTTTAGCCATTTTGTTACCCTCCTAAAAATATCTCTTCATATCCGATCAATAAGATACTAATTGAATTGACGTTATGTTATGTCCTATGAAATAATCAGCGCAATGTTGGTATTAACCAAATATTGCGTGAATGTCGCTTTCTTTCATAATCAAATACTCTTTGCCTTCGTATTTGATTTCTGTGCCCGCATATTTGGAGAAGAGAACGCGGTCGCCTTCTTTTACTTCCAATGCTACACGTACACCGTCTTTAAGCGTACCGCTGCCAACAGCAACAACAACACCCTCTTGCGGTTTTTCTTTCGCAGTGTCCGGCAAAACAATACCGCTTGCAGTCGTCTCCTCTTTCGCAATTGGCTCGATAAGTACGCGTTCACCCAAAGGTTTAATCATTGAAAATAGCCTCCTTCTAAAATGTAGCTCTTTTTTCTTCTGTTAGCACTCGTGATCATCTAGTGCTAACAACCATTTTTATCATACTCATTTTTGATCTAAATTTCAAGTCCTTCTCGTTCATTTATATAAAAAAGCTGAGCAGAGAACATGATGTTTTCCACTCAGCGTTTTAATTAGGGGGCTTAATATTAAACTATCATTGTTACGCTTTTTCTTTAATCGCCGCGATCGAATTCCTCTTCCCAAAGTCTGTCCTTCTCCAACTGCTTTTTATAAATCCGCGCTGAAAGCAGGACACTTAGCTCATATAGCAAAATAAGCGGGATTGCCACTATTATGTCAGATACAAGATCTGGCGGTGTAATCACAACTCCTACAAACACCATTAAGAAGTATGCTATTCTTCTCATCTTGCGCAATCTCATAGGGTTTAATATTCGAATGGCTGTTAAAAACATAATAAGCAAAGGGATTTCAAATAGAAGCGATATTGGAATAACAATGTTAAACAAAAATAAAAAGTATTGTGTAATACCGAATGTCTCTTCTAAATTCAGTTGTCCCGCAACCATTCTGGTGAAATCAAAGGCAAGCGGAAACACAACAAAATAAGAAAATGACAAACCCAAAAGCAGCATTACTAGCGCCAAAGGTACATATTTTAATGTCGAGCGCTGTTCCTGTTCTCGTAACCCCGGCTTTACAAATGCCCAAAATTGAAAAACTGTAAATGGCAAAGTAATAAGGAGTGCAATGACAAAAGCAAATTTCATATACATCCCTATGCCATCCCATAACGAGAATGTATGTAGTTTTAACGTATTAGCAGGTTCCCGGTCCATAAGAAAATGATAAGCTGGCTGTGCTAACACAAGTCCTATTATTAGCCCTAACACCAGAATAAGAATGATATATATCAACCGTCTGCGCAATTCGCCTAAATGATCAAATATCGACATATTCGTTTCATTGTTGTTTCGCTCTGACTTCGCTTTGCGATCCTGATCCTCTACTGCCATTTCCAGCAGACCGCCTCCTTGCCTATAATTTACATCTTGTGATCTTCCGATTAATCAATTCCTGTCCAGAATCCGGTCAAGAAAAAAGCGGAACCGATTAATCCGGTAACCGCTTAGTATCTTTTTCATTATTATCTGATTGGCTAGCGCTAACTTCTGTACGCTGCTTCTTGTCATCATCATCCATTATTTCACGTGCACCGGATTTAAACTCCCGCAATGTACGACCAAACGCACGGCCAAGCTCTGGCAGCTTATTAGGTCCGAACAACAACAATGCAACGATAATCAGCAATATAAAACCTGTTGCTCCTATTCCTCCTGGGCCCATCCTAATTCCTCCTTATGGTGTTCAACACTAACACAGCATTGTGACCTTTTACATATTCAACACCCAATTACTAATCTAAAAGTAATCATATCATAGATGACTAATCGTCAAAACCTCTATTATATGACAATATTTTGTCCATAGTATTTGCTTATAGTATATACCAGTCCGACTTCGTTATTCAACGACGTGTGATATAAAATAATTGTAAATAACGCTTAGTCGCTAAGCTCTGTGTAATCCCCGTATTTGCCGGATACGATAGCAAGTGCATGAGGCAATTGATCCATAATCGCTCTCAAGCTTTCATGAACTCCTTTGGGGCTGCCGGGTAGATTCACAATAAGCGAATTGCCCCTTATGCCGCAAACTCCGCGTGTCAGCATCGCCCGGCGTGTTTTCTGAATCGCACCGTTGCGCATCGCCTCGGCCAGACCTGGCACCTCACGATCAATTACTTTCAATGTTGCATCCGGTGTAATATCCCGAGGAGCAAGTCCGGTTCCTCCGGTAGTGAGCACTAGGTCAGCTTGATAATAATCTGTCATTTCAATTAAAGCAGCCATGATCTCATCCTGCTCATCAGGAACAATGCGATAATCGACGATTTCTCCATCAAGCTCTTCCTCCACAAGTTCACGGATAACTTGCGCGCTTGTATCCTCACGCTCGCCTCTGGCCCCTTTGTCACTTGCGGTTAACAAAGCTACTTTCCACTGCATCTCACTTTCCTCCCATCCTCTATTCTATGTATTTCTATACTTATATAAAAAAATCCTGTTTCTCAACTATGAAATATTGTAAATTCCTCTCTCCGTAACAATCGCATTCATTGTAATGTCATGTTGTTCTATCGGCAAGTTCTTTACAAGCTGTTGCTCATAACAAATACCCAGCCAATCCGATGCCAAATCAGCACGACTATAATCGCTTGATCTGCTGGTTGCTTGATTAAGCCTGTCCAACTCTTCAGCAAAACGATCATAATACCCGCCGCCATAGCCCATTCTTCCGCCTTGCAAATCAAAGCTGATTCCCGGCACGAATATAATATGAGGAGAAAACTGAAATGGCTTGGCAAGTAGCGGATCAGGCTCCAATATTTGATAAGCCCCTGGCCGCAGCTGTTCCCAGCTGTCCAGCTCATAAAGCTTCATAGTTTTTTCTTTTGGATTAGTGAGCGGAACAGTTACATTGATATCGTTATTCCAGCACCACTCCATGACTCGACTAATATCAAGCTCACTGCGAGTTGCAAGATACGCCATGACCGTTAACGAATTGCTGCTTTTGTTTCTTTGCCGCAACCAGTTAATAATATGTTCTGCCACTTCTAGAGATGCGTTCTCTCTATATGTTTCTGGCAAAGAATCACGCTTCCTGCGCATTTCAGACCGCAAGTTCAGCTTCGCTGCTTTTAATTGGTCAATATCCATAACTGGACTTCCTATCTGCTTTTCCGCTATAGTTTCATCTATATGCAGTGTATCATTGTTAGTAAGGTTTCGCCAATGCCCTGCTTCTTTTATGGTAAAATGATATTTATAAGTTGTCGATTTTGATCTGTTGTATATCGGAGGTTTAGTTATGCTATTGCAGGTTTCAAATATTTCAAAAAGTTACGGCGTTACCGCCATTCTATCGAATATTTCATTTCAAGTTCAGGATCGCGATCGGATTGGTCTGGTTGGGGTGAATGGGGCCGGAAAGTCTACTCTGCTCAAAATAATTGCTGGTGAAATATCTGCTGATAGCGGTGATATTCATAAAGCCAAAGAGGTCAAACTAGGCTACTTGGCACAAAACAGCGGTTTGCAGTCCAGCTGTACCATTATAGAAGAGATGCGTTCTGTTTTTCAGCATTTGATCGATGCCGAGCAGGAGCTGCGCAAGCTGGAATTGCAAATAGCTGATCCGCAATTGCATCAGGATGAAAAGAAATATGCGGATACTTTAGAGCGTTATTCAGTTCGTTCAGACGCTTTCCGAGAACAAGGCGGGTTTGAAATCAATACCAAAATCCAAAGTGTGCTGCATGGCATGGGCTTCGGTACTTTTCCAGAGGACACGATTGTCTCTTCATTAAGCGGTGGACAAAAAACAAGACTTGCTCTGGCAAAGTTGCTGCTTCAAGCTCCCGATTTGCTCATGTTGGACGAGCCAACCAACTATTTGGACATTGCAACACTTACTTGGCTTGAAAATTATTTGCGTGCCTATCCGGGCGCAGTTCTAACTGTATCTCATGATCGCTACTTTCTCGATGCGTTAACGCACACTATTATTGAGATTGAACGTCATCAGGCAAGGCGCTATACAGGCAATTACAGCAAATATATAGAGCTGAAAGCAGCTCAATATGAGTCCGATTTAAAGCGCTATGAAAAGCAGCAAACCGAAATTGCGCAGATGGAACAATTTATACAGCGAAATATCGTTCGTGCCTCTACTACCAAACGTGCACAAAGCAGAAGAAAAGCATTGGAGAAATTAGATCGCATGGATCGGCCTGCCGGTGATCTGAAGAGAGCCAGCTTTAGCTTTCAAATTGAGCGTATGTCCGGCAAAGAGGTGCTGAAAGCAGATAATCTTTCGCTTGTTTTTGCGGGGAAATCCAAACCTTTGTTTGATAATGTTTCCTTTAATCTGACACGCGGTGAAAATGTCGCGTTGATTGGTCCCAATGGAATCGGAAAATCCTCTTTGCTTAAAATAATTATGGATGAGTATAAGCCAGTTGGCGGCACTGTGATTTTCGGCAGCCATGTTAAAGTCGGATACTATGATCAAGAACACACTCATCTAAACACCAGCAATACTGTTCTTGAAGAGCTGTGGAATGCTTATCCTCATGTAGAAGAGGCACGTATTCGAACCATTCTAGGCAACTTTTTGTTCAGTGGCGAAGATGTTCTCAAAAAAATTTCAGCACTTAGCGGTGGTGAAAAAGCACGTGTTTCACTTGCCAAGCTTATGCTTGCAGAAGCCAATCTGCTTATACTGGACGAGCCAACAAACCATTTGGATTTGTTTAGTAAAGAAGTGCTGGAAGCTGCGCTGATTGATTATGAAGGCACCATCCTATTTATTTCGCACGATCGGTACTTTCTAAACAAAATGGCAGAACGAATTGTCGAATTAACACCCGAAGGAACAGTACATTTCCTGGGAAATTATGACGAAATGCTGGAGAAAAAGCGTGAGATCGAAGAAGCGCGTCAGGAAAAACTGCAGCAAGAACAGCAGGCAGCTGCCAAAAAAGCAGCGTATTCTTCCATGACAGTGCAGACATCCCCATCCGTCAATAGCTACGAAGCGAATAAACAGGCACAACGAGAAGAAAGAAGCCGACAGCGCAAGCTGGAGCAGTTGGAGGGTAACATTGCAATATGGGAAGAAGAGATTGCCGCTTTGCAGTTGCAATTGACAGATCCTGAGATTTTTCATGACTATGTAAAAATTCAAGAAATTCAACAGCAAATAGACGAAAAACAAAACGAACTCAACACTGCTTTAGAAGAATGGGAAGCTCTAATGGAATAAACGGCCCTTGCGGCCGTTTTTTTGTTACCTATGGGCGCAAGCTCAGCTATAACTCTGAACGAATAAGACCGAGACGCTGTGCTTCCCTTATCGCTTCCGAACGCGAACGAACATTCAGCTTGTCAAAAATTTTGGTAAGCTGATATTCTGCATTGCGCTGACTAACATGCAATAGAGAAGCTAATTCCTTATTGCTTATTCCCGCTGCGACCTCTTGTAAAATTCGAAGCTCTCGTTCATTGATCGAAACATCCCCAGCTGCCAATTGCGATCTTGGAACTGTTACCTCATTGCGACGCAATTGCTTAAGCAGCTGAATCGGAATAACAGCCTCCCCCCTCATCGCACAGCGCAAGGAATGCTGCAATTGATCGCGAGAGACTGTTTTCGATATAAAGCCAGACACACCCGATTCGATTAAAAGATTAAAATGTGACCCAATTTCATAGCCCGAGTATATAATAATTTTATAATCCGGATTTATTTGCAATAATCGCTTTGTTAATTCCAAACCGCTAATTCCTGGCATATTTAAATCACACAGAAACAAGTCGAATTGCTCCTTCTTCACAATGTCCAGCGCATCCATTGCAGATAACACAACGGTTACCTTCATATCCCCATCCTGCTCTATCATCGTTTTGGTCCCTTCACCGACTGAAGGATGATCGTCAACTAATAAGATATGAATCACGCAAGCTTCCCCTCTCATTATTTTTTTCGATCAGCATCAGCGGGAGCAAAATCGTAATTTGGAGTCCTTTTCCCTTCTCTGTCTGAAATGTAATCTCTCCCTCCAAGCTCGCAACCCTTTCTTTTATGCCTGAAACCCCCATATGCTGAAAGGTTTCCTTCATATGGATCACTTCCATGCCTATCCCATTATCCTCATAGTGAAAATAGATAAGTCCACCTCTAACATCCAGCTCCATCTTCACCTTTGATGCCTTGGAGTGCTTGTCGGCATTTCTGAGCAGCTCCTGAACAATGCGATACATCGCAGTTATCTCTTCCTCATGAATTTGCTCTTTAATCAGCTTGGAGGTAAATGCAATTTCGTAGTTCACCCGTACCTGATTATGTTCAATGATAGATTCAATCGCTTCAGAAAGCCCCATTTCTTTCAGTAATGGCGGGCGTAGTTCATTGCAGGTTTCTCTAATTTGATGAATAACGTCAAGCAGCCCTTCCTTTATATCATTAAGCTGATGATGCAGATCCTGATCCATTCTATAATCCATCAGCAAAGCCTCGAGCTTTCGATACCACAGCAGCTGATCCTGCAGTGCTGAATCATGCAAATCAGCGGCGAGTTTTCTTCGTTCATTTTCTGATAAACAAAATAACAATCTCAGTACCCACGGTGCAGCAGTCTGCTCTTTGGCTACTTCGCCTTCCAAATCTTCCAGCAGACCCTCGATTAAATTTAAATTTTCAAAGACTATGCTTGCGTATTTGGCGATCATTTTTAACCAGCGCAGTTCCTCAGAGTTAAACTTGGTGCGATTTAATTTGGCCCCAGCCCAAAGCACTTCGCTCTTGGCGTTTTTCCTCCCGATTACAAGACCGATTCCATAAGGCAAGCTAATTATTTCTCCCAATGGGCAACTGTCAATTGTATTTAGGAGAAAATGTTTCGTTATTCTTTCCTCAAGTTCGTTTCCAATCGGCGAGACGTAGTATTCGGTAGTATCCACTGTTAAAAATTGCAGACGCGTCACCGGAATCAGGGCTTCAATTTCATTTTTCAATACTTCCTGTAAATCCTTTTTCTTCATTACGCCTGTAATACGTTTTGAAAACCTGTCCAAGCTTTCTTGATAGCTGTACATCGCTTTGAATAGCCGCGGACGACAACGCTGATCAAGCAAATCTTTTATGTATAGCGAAATAATCATACTTACATAAGCACATAGAAATACGACAGACCAGTTAAACCAATCAGCCTTCTCCCCTTGCTCCAATACAATAATAGTTGCAGCAGTAATGGCTGTTGCAGGAATAAAGGATAGAGCTGCATAATATTTGAACCGAGTAAGAATAAAGTCTATATCAAATAATTGGCTTGATGTGATCAAATAGAAATATACAATAGGGAGCACTAGTATAAACAACCCAGTATAAGAGTAAGAAAGCGGTTGACCGATGCTCAGCCAGTATGGAATTAGGCTAAACATTAAAAACGGCGTAAACGCTACACAATTAGACAGGAACATAATAATAAACAGTGATCTGAGATGTGTGCGGCGGTATTCTATAAAGCGAACTGCAAACAGCACGGCACAAACAATACTGCCCGCCAATATAATGCCGCTTTGCATCTGTCTGATTGGCAGCAACGCTTCTCTTGATATAATAGTTGTCCAACTATATAAAAATACAATCAAATCGCCAACAGCAATGATGCTTCCAAGAGCAATCAGAAGCTGTTTTGAGGCAAATATGACATTAAAGCGCTTCATATAAACATTCATAAACAGTAAAAAAAAGAATGGCAGGATCGGCAAAACTAGCGAAACAACGGATACACCTATCGGGTCGCGCAGCTTAAAAGCGGTCATACTATAATAACAGAGAGAGGTTGCCATAAAAAATAAAATAAGCAGCAACGCAGCCGGATCATTCCTTTTCTTAAGATATAGAAATAAAGAAAAACCTGCAAATAAAAGCAAAGCAGCACCAGGTATATATAACTCTAAAAATGGAATTTTCCCTTCAGGCCCCTCTCCCCATCCTTCATAAAATAATGTTATAACCGGGGCAAATTGATCCAGCTTGCTCGTTATCGATTTGGCCTGCTCAACAATCATATATTTTTCCACAATGGGATCAAATTCAGCAGACCTCCCGTCAACCTCTAATAAAATACTACCGGGCTTCACGCCGCTCTTATAAGCCTGTCCAAAGTAATCAAGATTAGAAATTTGATATTGTCCTGTTTGTTGTACTCTTTCAATTGCAATGCCAATAGGTCTGTTCTGAAACATAACAATGGTCAAATAAATAATAACTGCTGTAAATACCAGCATAAAGAAGAGCATCATCACTTCTTTTCTTGCCATTGCTTTCATCTGATCCCCTTCCCTCATATTCTCACTATAACAAGTATAAAAGTAAGTTTGAACGCAAATCTACTTCGTATTTTCCGAAATAAGCATTGCGTGGACAGCATTTAATTCATGCGATCCGCTTTAAGATGATTGCTCATAGTCTAATCTATACTTCCTAATTCTTCAATTAATTGTATAATTATTTTATTCACAGCTTTATCCACAGACATGGGATAATTGTTAGTCAATTCTGTCATTAATTATTGACGTTAATATTTAATACATCTGCATTTCAGAACATTCTATAGTTATATTTATTTATTAATAACAACTTATCCCCACTATCCACATTTCCAACATTTCATTTATGAAAATAATATCCACGTTTCCCCCACAGTGTATTTACACAAAAAACATTGATTTTACAAAGGATTTACGTTGTTATTCACATTTTCCAACTACTTGTGGATAACTTTGTGCACAACCTCATTTTTTTAACCTAATGAAGTAAAGCATAGGAATAAAAAATGAAAAACTGTCTGCAAACCTAACAGCAATAGCTGCTTCAATTTGCAGACAGTTTAATTACAGCGCAGAATAGATTTTATACTGCAATCCTCACGCACTTAAGATTCTTGCACTCTGCCCTTCATAATAGCCTGGTTGCATGCTGAGATGTAAGCCCGCGCCGCAGCCAATACAATATCCTCATGGATGACGGAACCGCGATATCGCTTGCCATCATGAATAATGCTTACTGTCGCCTCGCCATGTGCATCCTCGCCTGTTGACAAGGAGTGGATTTCAAGGTCCTCAATTCCCTCTACTACAGGTATAACTTGTTTCAGCGCCTGAATAACTGCATCGATAGGCCCGTTTCCTTTTGCGGTATAAGTGATTTCCTGCTTCTGGTCATTGCTTATCGTCACTTTTGCTTCACGGACATTATCTGTTCCCGCCGAAACCTGCAAATCAACAAGACTATACGGATCAGGACGAGTATCCGTCATATCGCCAGCTATGGCGATCAACTCATCATCAGTCACCATTTTTTGTGCATCTGCAATAACCTTAAATCGGTCATAAACAGCTTGCAGCTCCTGATCATTAACCGAGATGCCATAATCGGCTAGTCGATGTTTAAGTGCGTGGCGACCCGAATGCTTGCCTAGAATAATCATGCTGCGAGAAATGCCCATCGCCTCAGGGTCCATGATTTCATAAGTGTTGCGGTTTTTAAGCAAACCATCCTGATGAATGCCTGATTCATGCTGAAAGGCATTGCGGCCGACAATTGGCTTGTTGTAAGCGATTGGGAAATTCATTGTACGGCTCACCAAACGAGATGTTTCATATATCTGACTTTGCACTATTTGCGTTTCTGCTTTAAGTGCATCCTTGCGTGTTTCAATCGCCATGACAAGCTCTTCAAGCGGGCAGTTTCCTGCTCTTTCCCCAATACCGTTCACCGTTACTTCAATCTGGGTAGCTCCGCCCTCGATTGCAGCAAGACTGTTTGCAACTGCCAATCCCAAGTCGTCGTGGCAATGCGCGCTGTATCGCACTTTATCTCCGCCTCGCGCCTGCTCCCTTACCGCCTTGAACAATGCAGTCACTTCATGCGGCATCGCGTAGCCCAGCGTGTCTGGAAGGTTAATAATCGTAGCCCCTTCCTCAATAGCTGCCTCAACAAGCTGAATAACAAAGTCTCGATCAGATCGAGTTGAATCCATTGCGGAGAACTCGATTTCATCTACAAATTGCTTGCCGTATGCAATCATTTCACGAGCAATTGCAACAACCTCTTCTCTCGTTTTTCGCAGTTGATGAGTTAAATGGATATCCGAGGATGAAATAAACAAATGCAATCTTCTGCGCGCAGCGTCTGCCGTTGCCTGGATCGCAGCATCGATATCTCCTTTTACTGCTCTAGCAAAGCCCGCAATTTCAACATGCTGCAGCTCTCTGGAAATCTGCTGAATAGCAGCAAATTCTCCTGGACTGGATACAGCAAAACCTGGTTCAATAACATCGATTCCAAGCTTTCCTAGCTGACGAGCAAGAATGATTTTGCGTTCAGGTGCAATAGCGGCTCCCGGTGATTGCTCGCCATCACGAAGTGTTGTATCAAAAATTTGAATTTTCTTGTTTTCTGTCATTATAATGACCTCCTCAATATAATTAAAATTGTTTGCTCAGACGGCTTTTTGGGTACAAAAAAAGCATGCGTCCCTTGTTTTTCAACAAGAGACGGCATGCTGTTGTATGCCGCGGTACCACTCTAATTAGCTGTCCTATTTCGTTCCTGGTTTGGACAACCCGCTCATCTAGCCGATTACGAGGCAACCCGTAGCAAAGTATATGATTACTTTAACCTGTAACCCTTCCCTTGCTCCACTCCCAGGCGAGATTCGAATGCGCATTCGACTGCGTTGCACCAACCCGCAGCTCTCTATTTGCCAAAGTGTTGTATAAGCAACCTTCAGCTTTTCCTGCTCTCACTCTACTTGCTCCTGTTCCATGTGTTTGTATATTCAGTTATCAAACAGCGATTCCACCTAATACTGTTAACATGTTAACATATGCAAATGCGCTTACTTGCATGACATCTATAGATGCGTTTTCTCAATTCCAGCAGGTTAACTGTTTGAACAATCAGACGCTTGAGGTGTAGCCGCAATACGTCTTGAAATTCAAAAAAACCTGCCATCTCTATATCAAGAGACGACAGGTTATCATTAACCGCGCGGTACCACCCTTGTTGACAACTATTTCTCTGATCAAAAGAAATGATTGTCCAACTTAACCACAATCTGCACTATGCAAATTATGAACCCGATCACGAAGGTTAGCCGTTGTTCAGTAATAAAGCAAACTCATTGACCCTGCAATGATAGATTGCCCGTTCCCAAACTCCGCTCCCAGGCGAGCTTCAAGCTTCCATCGACTGCGTTGCACCATCCCGCAGCTCTCTAAATTCCCGGAATAACTTTACTGTTCCTGTTCCAAGCGTTTTGTATATAAAAGGTTAGTTATGATTATAGTATATTGATTTTAGACTGTCAAATTATTTTTCAAACAGACCATTTCTCCAAGGAGAGACCCGGTTCAGCTTTCATATCAAGCGCTGTGAATTGACCGTATTTCCATTTCAAATGAGCCGCAGCTCCAATCATTGCCGCATTATCTGTGCAAAGCTGGAACGGCGGTACAATTAGCGGAACTCCTGCATCTGCACAGCTTTGGGCAAGCTTACTGCGCAGCCCCTTGTTCGCGGCAACTCCGCCGCAGAGCAGCAGCTGCTTAACCTCATATTGCTGCACAGCTCGCATCGCCTTTGTTACAAGCACATCAATAACAGATTGCTGGAAGCCGCCTGCTACAGCAGCCTCATCGATTGTCTCGCCCTTCATTCTCGCCGTATTCAGGTAAGACAATACAGCTGATTTCAAGCCGCTAAAGCTGAAATCATAGCTTCCTTCCTCCAGCCAGGCGCGAGGCATAGCTACAACTTCCACGGCTTCTCCTGCCAGCCGATCAATATGGGGGCCTCCCGGATAAGGCAGCTTCAATGCTCTTGCTGCCTTGTCATAGGCTTCTCCCACAGCATCATCCCTAGTTTGTCCAATAATCGAGAATTTCCCTTCCACTTGCATATAAACAAGCTCGGTATGCCCGCCAGATACTACTAGCGCCATACAAGGATATTGAATATCTCCCACTAGTTCATTGGCATATATATGTCCGGCAATATGATGAGTGCCGATTAGAGGGATATCAAGTGCCATTGCGAGGCTCTTTGCAGCTATTACTCCAACCAGCAAAGCTCCAACCAGCCCTGGTCCTTGCGTAACTGCAATTGCCGACAAATCTTGGGGACGTACGTCCGCCTTATGCAGAGCCTCCTCTATAATCACCGTGATGGTTTCCACATGCTTGCGAGAAGCGATTTCTGGCACAACTCCGCCAAAACGAACATGAACATCAATTTGGCTGCTGACGATATTGGATAATATCTGCTTGCCGCCTTTAATGACGGCTGCCGATGTTTCATCACAGCTTGTCTCAATCGCCAGTATTAATTCCGATGCTTTCGTTGTACTCATTGCCTTTTTCCTCATTTCTTTGCTGCTTCGAATTAAGCTCCGCCCACATGATAAGTGCATCCTCTTGATTATCGGAATAATAGCCCGGACGAACTCCCGCTTCTTCAAAGCCGTATTTCTTATAAAGGCTCTGTGCAGCCAAATTAGACACTCTGACCTCAAGGGTCATTCTTGCCGCCCCGAAATAAGTTGCTGAAGCTTGCAACCTTTCCATAAGCAGACTGCCCATTCCCTTTCCCCGAAAAGCTGAAGCAATCGCTATATTCGTCACATGAGCTTCATCTACAATAATCCACATGCCTCCATATCCGGCAATTTGACCTGCACACTCCACAATTACATATTTGGCAAACATATTATTAGTCAGCTCATTTATGAATGCTTCTTTTGTCCAAGGTTCACTGAATGCCTCCTGTTCTATCGCCACAATCGTATCTATATCCTCAAGCTTCATTGCTCTAAAGTTTACTGTCACCGGCTGCACCGCCCTGTTTCTTCGTCTTGCGAGAGCAATTTCGCTTATTCGCTCCGCTGTTGCTCTTTTAGCTTCAAATTCACTTCTGCTTCCGTCAGCTGTGTGTAATTGGGTGTAAACTGATGAACTGGCTGCAGCTTCTCTTGCTCTTGCAGCCGCCAGTAATCGCGCAGCCCTAGTTTTGCTACAAATCGTCCCTCCAGCACATACGGCTGCGCAACAACTTGTACACCATCACGCTGAGCCTCATCCTGCATTCGCTGCACCTGTTCCTCATGCTTCGTTAAATCGCCTGTCACCCATATTTTTAGCTTGCTCAAGTCGAATTCACTTTGAGCGTCAAGTTTACGCCATCTTGCAATTATCTCATCCGCCCAATTCTGCATGAGCAATACTCCGTCATCCCGCCAGCGTTCCCAAGCTCCTGACAAGCTCATCTCATTACCGGCAGTTGGACGAATGCCAGTAAAAGCAGATGTGTACACTTGTCCACGGCGCGCATCCATAATCGGCAATACCCAGTGCACCTCATCCTGCACTGGCAATGCTTCAAAAAATCCTTCCAAACCACCACAGTCTTTGCCTTCGCTACTTTGCTCCTTAAGCCCTGCCTGCCAGCCGCCAAGCGCAACGGCTTCGAGACTGGACACACCAACAAGCGGCTTATTCCAGATCCAAGCCAATGTTTTAGCTGCTGTAACTGCGATGCGCATACCTGTATAAGATCCTGGTCCTTGTCCTACAGCAATAAGCTCTGTATCGGAATAGCTTCGTCCGCTAATTTCATACAACTGCTCGATATGCGAGACAGCATGTACAGAATGATTGCGTTCCGCCAAAGATTGCAACTGTGCGAGCACATCATTCCCCGCGGTAAGCGCACAAGCAATAGCCGCTGTCGATGTATCGATCGCGGTTACAATTGGTTTTCGAGGCTGCACAGCTCCATTTAATCTAGCTGTCCGGCCAGCTTGTATTGATTTTTTTATTTGTTCCATTCCTTAGTCTCCAGTTTCTGTGCGGTTGATTTCCTCGCACCATTTGCTGTATACAGCTCCACGCCCTGTCATCAAAATTCTTCTGCGCGTTCCATCCAATTGTTCAATATATATATCCAATCTATCTGGCGGGAGCAGCTCTTCTATCAAGCTTGCCCATTCTACGATAACTGCGCCTGATCCGAAGAAATAATCATCCAATCCTAATTCATCCGCTTCTTCCAGCGAAATTCTGTAAACATCCATATGATAAAATGAAAACCGACTGCCGTCATACTCTTTAATAATCGTAAATGTAGGACTGTTCACATTGCCTTCCACTCCGATTGCTTTGGCAAATTCTTTTGAGAAGGTTGTTTTCCCGGCTCCCAAATCACCATCAAGCGCAATGACTGTTCCCGGCCTTGCCAGCTCAGCCAGTTCCCGCGCCAATTGTTTTGTATCTTCTTCCGAGTCGGAGAAGCGCTCAGCTCCTGCTGTATGGTTGCTCATTGTACTCCCCCTCTTGCTTCATACTTTCATTTTACACAACAAACCTTCCCGTTGCCAGCACACTGCTGTAATTGGGAAGGCTGATCAAATTGTCATATCTATAGTTCCTTTACGATCGTTAAGGACACATTATCCTTCAGTTCAATCTCATAGGGTGACTTCGGTTCCCATCCATCTGCTTCTAGAATAATTCTGACACGCGGACGATGCAGTGCCAGATCATGATTTTCGGTTACCACTGCCGTCTGGCCAGAGCTAAGCAATACCGTTGTTGATACCGGATAGATGGAAATATGGTTGCAAAACATTTTGATCAAATCAAGCTCAAAATATGTGCCGCCCGCTGCAAATAAATATTCAATCGCCTCGTTTGCTGTATAACGCTTGCGGTACGGCCTGAAGGAAGTAAGGGCATCATAAGTATCAGCCAAACCGACAATTTGGGCATACAAGTGAATCTCATCCTTCTCCAGTTGCCTCGGATAGCCGGAACCATTAAATCGTTCATGATGCTGCAACGCACAATGAGCAGAAACAATCGATATATCATGATGTTTCCGCAACAGATTGAATCCTTCTTTCGGATGGGTTTGCAACAATTCTCTTTCCTCTGTTGTAAGCGGACCCGGCTTATCAATGATTTGCTTGGGGATTCTTGTCATTCCGATGTCAAACAACAATGCTCCAATTACTAGCTCCTCCAGCTGGTTTTTATTCAAGCCCTTCGCAGTTCCCATAATTCCTGCCAGTACTGCAACATTGAAAGAGTGCTGAAACAAATAAGCATCTTTGGAATGGATCGTCGACAAATTTACAAGCATCGTAGGTCTTGTTGCCAGATCCTGCATAATATTCCCAAAAACACGTCTAAAGTTTCGACCAATATTCGCTGCAATTGCCCGCCCCTGAATTTTCGGATCATCCTTAAACGCATTCATTGTGGAGTAAATAACATTAACCGCTTCTTTTCTTGTTTCTTCACGAATCGTTTCTTCCGGAATAATATCTGCTGTTTTGCCATCCTCAATAAATAAAAAGTCTATTCCCAAGTTTTTCAGACGTTCAATATAACGGTCATTTAACTCTACGCCTTCGCCCAGCAGTACATTTCCATTCTCCTGAAATACCGGCCGGGCTACAATATCACCCGCTATTACTCGATCGATCTGCATTTTTCTCACAGCAAATTCCCGCCTTTAAAAAAATAAAACTGGAGCTATAATTTTCTTACTGCAACTTGATTTCGTCCATTATGCTTAGCTTCATACAGTGCCTCATCAGCCTCATGAATAAAGTTGCGCAGCAACACCTTCACATCCGCCTGTTTGGTACGCTCTACCAAGTAACGGCTGCCGGCCGCAAGCAGCCCTGCACTAATCGTAACAGCTACCATTTCCTGATCAACAGCAACTTTATTATTAGCAGTCAGCTCTCTTATTTTATTCGCAAGTTTTTCAGCCTGTTCCAGATTTGTATTGGGCATATAGATCATAAACTCCTCGCCCCCATATCTGGCAAATATATCATCAGGACGAAGCAGCTCTCTTACTAGATCGGCTGTACTAACAAGCATTTGATCACCTGCCAAATGACCATAAGTATCGTTAATATCTTTAAAATAATCCAGGTCAAACAAAATAATCGCAAAAGGCAAGCCGGCAGCAGTATGGATATCGATTTCACCCTCTAGCTGCTGCATCAAATATCTGCGATTGTAGCAACCTGTCAAGCTATCTGTCACCGCCATATACTCCAGCTTCTTGTTAGCCCTATAAAGCTTATCCTGCACATTGAGCAAATCGTGATTGCGCTCTTGCAGCAGCCTGTTCTGCCGATTTGTTTCTTCAACGAGCATGCGCATTTCTGTAACATCCTGAAAAGTAATCAATCTGCCGATTAATCTTTTGCGCCGATCAGTTATTGGAGCGGACTGAACGATTATATATTCATTATGAGGCTGACTCAATATAATCTCAAACTCCATCCGCTCCAGCGGTCTTCGTTTCTGTTCAGCGAAAAAGCGAAGCAATTGCAGTCGCTTGTTTACATTCGGCTGTACAGCCAGCAATTGCTCATTGAAAAGATCGCCTGCCCGCAAACGCATAAAGGAACGAGCTGCCTTATTCACGTCAATAATCATATGATGCTCATCTAATACAATGACTCCCATACTCATTGTATTCATCACATCCCGCTGCACGATTTGAATAATATCAAATACACGGTTGCGTGTAATCGCATAAACAATATAACATGCAGCAACAGTCAACCCGATCGACACAAGCGGATAATAGCCATTCAGCAACCCTGGCGCCAACACATTAATCGCCAAATCTACCGCAGCAAAGAAAAGCAGTGTAAGAATACCCGTCATCGCCGTTTTTACTACCAGCTTATGCCGGGGGGACTGTTCTCTTTTCAATCTGTAAAACAGTATACAATAAGATACGAACACATATAACATCGATTGTGCAATCATATACCAAAAAAGCGGCCCGCTTTGCAATTCCTTGCCAAACTCAACACTCGAGGATATGCCGAGAAACATCCCGCCAGGATTCCATATTGCCAGTAAAGCAGATGAAACTGCAGGTATCGATATAAGGAATAATCTTTTTCTTTGCAACAGGGAGACAGTACCTGTTAAATAGTGTATAAAAACAAACCATGCCAAGCCAAGCAAAGAAAGCCCTGCATAAGAACTCGTCAGGTAAAACATTTTGTAAAAAGGATCAGGCGTTGTATGAGCGGCAAACTGCGCAAGCGGCCAAATCATAAACACCATATGAAGCAATAAATATATTCGGTGCAACAATGTAATAGAGCTTGCTGTAAAAATATAAATATAAAGACCCAAAAGCACTAGAAACATCATTAGATCAATCCATATGATCCATTCCACAGCAGCTCACCTACTTGTTATCCGATTGTGTTCGTTACTATTTATTTTGTTTCTGGTTGTTTTTAATTTCCTCCAGCATACTTTCCAGCGCCGGCTCGATCCGAAGAAACTGCTTGTATTTTGTATATTCAGCTTGCTTCTCAAGCGCTTTCTCTGCAGACAGCTGCTTAGTTTTCACTGCGCGAATCATAATGTTTTTAGGCGTATGCCCAGCATCGATAAACTCCAGCATTTGCACCTTGTAGCCAGTCGTTTCAAGCAATGCACCTCTAGCGGCGTCTGTTGCCAGTGCAGAGAATCGCTCTTTTAGCAAACCATGTGATAATAAGGGAGAAAGTTCATCGCTTTTAATTTGTCTGAACAACTCATGCTGACAGCAGGGCACCGACATAATAACAGACGCTCCCCAAGCTACAGCCTTGGCCAAAGCCGCATCTGTTGCTGTATCGCATGCATGCAACGTAACGACCATATCAGCTTGCTCAAGACCATTATATTGTGCAATGTCGCCCACTAGAAATTTGAGCTTGCTATATTCTAGTGTTTGAGCTAGATTATTGCAAAACTGAATGACATCTTCCTTCAGATCAAGACCGATAATTTGAATATCGCGCTGCTGCTCCACTGCAAGCAAATGATAAAGTGCAAACGTTAAATATGACTTGCCACAACCAAAATCAACAATCGTTAACGGTCTGTCCTCTGGCAAAGAAGGCAAAATATCAGATACCATTTCCAGGAAGCGGTTGATTTGCTTATACTTATCATGCTTTTTTGCATGAACCTTGCCATCCTTTGTCATGATGCCCAGTTCAACCAGAAATGGTATCGACTGTCCTTCCTGCAGAACTCTTTGCTTTTGACGATTATGGGCAAGTAAATCCTTTTCGTTACCGGCATTGACCGAACCATCCTGCTGCAGCTGCTTGCCTCGCCATGCCGGCTTTCCCTTTTTGCTAAGAAGAAGCTGCATCTCCTCCTCCTTCGTCCTGAACAGCACCTGACGGTACTGTTCTTCTATACATTCAACAAGAAGTTGCGCTGCTTGATCCTGCTTCATATTTTCATGAATGACTTTGTTTTTTGTATGATATTCAAATTGATAATAAAGCTCCTGCTTCAGCATAATCGCTCTTACTATCGTTTTTGACGCTGTTTCGTTATCCTTGCGCCGCGGCTGGCTTAGAATCGCTTGCATTAACGATCCGTTGTTCACCCAATTATGCACTCGTTGCTGCCATTGCTCAGCCATCAATCTTACTCCCTCTTTTCAAAATTCATCTTTAATCTGGACAATTATACCTATTGTAATACGAATCAATTTTATAATACCACTAAAAACATGGTACAATGAATGATAAATATATGAGGAACCTCAAGAAAGCGTGGGGGAAACAGGTGACAATGAATCTAGACAACTATTCACAGGAAAACGTTGAGTTTATGATTGAAGCAATTAAAACAAAGCTGCGTATGGCTTCAGGAGCAGCCATGCAAGCAACAAACTTCGATAGCAGCAAATATGAAGACATTAAAGATATTTATGACATTATCAGCTCCAAAAATAATTTCAGCATAAGCGAAGTTGAAGCACTTGTTTCCGAACTTGGCAAATTGCGCAAAGAGTAATTGCAAGAAGAACCGGACGCATAACGCGTGCCGGTTCTTCCCTTTCTTTAATTAGTCTCGTTGTCCGTATCAGCAGGCGCCGCCTCAATACGCAGCTTGATCGATACCTGATTGTCCTCGCCGCGTAAAAAATACGCCGCCTTCTCTAGCTTGTCGGCAAGCTCTGGTCCGCTAAGCGTCGCATTAAGCTGGTAAACAAAATGATCAGGCAACGGCTCCTCTTTCTCCGCGATGCTGCCCATTCTCATCATCTCATCACTGCGTCCCAGTCGGTCATTGTCAGCTCCCGGTACAAATTTGTCCGACTTATTAACAACCCGCTCATAAATGCGCAATTTTTTCAACAACATATAGTATTGTGCCGAGTGCTTGAAATTCCACGCCTCTCTTATATCCTTAAGTGTGTGGGTCATCTTCCAGCGTTTCAAATTCTCAACTTGTTGGTCAGTATCCAATTGTAAAAATTCGTCCAATGGCATCATCTTATCCGCCATAATACAATCCCCCATTTTATGCAGTTTGCGGCTTTCACCGTGGTGAACAAAAACCGATTACCACCCTCCATGCCGAACTATATTTTTAACAAAAAAATACAGTTTCTTTAATTGAAAATACCATATTTAAAGCTATATTACAACAAAAAAGAGTGGTTTAACTGGAAATGAGTAAAAGATTGTATATGTTGTGTAAAAAAACAGTAAAAAGAAGCCTGTTTAAACAGACTTCAAGCCGCTTGCCAATAAAAATCTTTTGAATGCTTCTGCCCCTTGTACTGTACGCTTGAACACTCCTGCATCCTGTAAAACCATTTGAAATTTCCTTCCCGTCTCAGCGAAAATAGTCGCCTTTGCTTGCTCAGCCGACAGGCTCGTGCCATGCTGTTGCCGTAACTGCTCAAGCCATTCGATATGATAAGCAAGTGCTTCATTTTTCTTTATTGTCTCAAATGCCTCATCACTCATAAGACCTTTAGTCAATTGCTCCAGTTCTTCCTTTAGCCTGCCAGGCAATACAGCCAGCCCCATTACCTCAATCAGACCAATGTTTTCTTTCTTAATATGATGATGCTCCTGATGAGGATGGTAAATGCCATCTGGATGCTCCGCGCTCGTACGATTGTTCCTTAACACAAGATCCAGCTCATAGTGCTTGCTGTTATTCAATCTTGCGATTGGAGTAATGGTATTATGCGGCGTCATATTTCCTGCGCTATCCTTGCTAAAAGCCAGTACATCCGCTGCCTCATCGCTATATGTCCGCCACTGGTCAAGCAAACCGCAAGCCGCTTGCCAAACCTGTTCTTTATTAGCGCCACTGACACGTACAACAGACATCGGCCAGCGTACTATGCCAAACCGAACGCCTGACAACTCTGGGTGAACAAACATAGCTTCAATTGGCGCTTGCTCCATTGGAAATACATGCTTGCCCGCTTGGAAATGATCATGGCTCAAAATAGATCCGCCAACGATCGGCAAATCTGCATTTGATCCGATAAAATAATGCCGGAACTGCTCTGTAAAATCAAGCAGTCTTGCAAAGGATGAATGGCTAATAACCATTGGCTCATGCTTTTCTTTAAACACAATACTGTGCTCATTATAATACACATAAGGAGAATATTGGAAAAACCATTTTTCTTGTTGCAGCTCTATAGGAACTATACGTAAATTTTGTCTTGCGGGATGATTCAATCTGCCTGCGTACCCGACATTTTCCGGGCATAGCGGACATTTTGGATAATGAGCCTGAGGCAAGGAACGCAGCTTGGCAATTTCTTTTGGGTCCTTCTCCGGCTTGGATAAATTAATCGTCATCTCAAGCTTGCCATAATCAGATTCATACAGCCACTCTACATTTTTGGCGATGCGGTCCATCCGAATATAGTTGCTATCCTGATTGAACTGATAGAACTGCTCCGTTGCTGCTTCTACCCCTTCGTCAGATGCCTTTTTCTCAAAGGCAGCAACTACTTGTGACGGCTTTGGCAACAAAAGCCCCATAATCCGCGCATCTAACAAATCACGAAAATTTATCGTATTTTCTTCAATTAAACCAATGGAGTATCCATAATCAATTAAGGCATCCAACACCGGCTGCAGCTCAGCTATAACGCTCGGCTTGTCTTCTGACGGCTCTGAAAACTGAAATAAAGCAAGCAGTTGATTTCTTGTATCGCTCACATCAAGCCTTTCAAGCATAAGTTTTTCCAACGCATATTGAATCAGTTGCTCAATATGCAGCTTTGCTGTCTCTGCTGATACAGTCTGCAAAATAGATTGTGCCATCTTCTGTCCATCCCCTTCCAGTTGCTTCTATCTGTCATGCATAGACAGCTACTTTTTTAAAGCAGCTGTCTATGCCTATTGATTTTATCTAGTCGTTATACCCATTTGGATTAGCCACATGCCAGCTCCAGGAGCTAGCTATAATATCTTCCAGCTTGCTGCGAGTCGGATTCCAGCCAAGCTCTTGACGGGCACGATCAGACGAGGCAACAAGAACTGCCGGGTCCCCCGCTCGTCTTGCTTCTTGAACAGCGTTGATCGTTTTGCCAGTTACCTCACGAGCCACCTCGATCACTTGCTTGACAGAGAAGCCCTGGCCATTGCCTAAATTGTATACTGCGCTTGCAGCGCCGCTGCGCAAGCGATCCACTGCCAGCACATGAGCATCAGCCAAGTCGCTTACATGAATGTAATCTCTAATACATGTGCCATCCTCCGTTGGATAGTCATCGCCAAATACAGATATATGTGGCCGTTTGCCGAGCGCTGCTTCCAATACGATTGGCACCAGATGAGTTTCCGGACGATGATCCTCGCCTATTTTGCCGCTAACATGCGCACCCGCAGCATTGAAATAACGAAGCGATATATATTTCACATCATGCGCAACATCAAACCAGTGCATCATTTTCTCCATAGCAAGCTTCGTTTCCCCATACGCATTAGTCGGCAAGGTACGGTCATACTCATCGATTGGCACGCGATCCGGCTCCCCGTATGTTGCTGCAGTAGAAGAAAAGACAATCTTTTTAACATCGTACTGATTCATCTTTTCAAGCAGGCACAGTGTTCCATAGACGTTATTATGATAATACTTCCCTGGCACCTTCATACTTTCGCCAACTAAAGAATTTGCCGCAAAATGAATAACTGCATCGATTTTATTTTCTTGAAAAACTGCATCCAGCACTGCCTCGTCACGCAAATCACCCACATATAGCTTGCCGGCAATAACCGCTGCTTTATGACCCTGCTGCAAATTATCCAATACGACAATCTCCTCGCCCCGCTCTTGCAATGCAGCCACCGTATGCGAACCAATATACCCCGCGCCACCTGTTACTAATACCGCCATTCCAATCTCTCCTTTCGATTATGCAAGCCTGTAACACTCAAACCCTTAACTTTGCAAGTTATCGCCCTACTGAAGCCTTTCTACGCCATTGCCAATATTGCAAACATAGAAATCAGCAGTCAGTCCAGTCTTCTCTTTATACTCTGCTCCTACCTGAGTCTTGAATTGCTCCACCGAAGCACTATGCACCAAGGAAACAGTGCAACCTCCGAAACCCGCTCCTGTCATACGAGAACCAAGCACGCCGTCTACTTTGCGGGCAGCCTCAGTCATAGCATCAAGTTCTTCTCCTGTCACCTCATACAAATCGCGCAAGGAATAGTGAGACTCATTCATTAATTGCCCAAACTTAATCAAATCATTGCTTCGAAGCGCTTGATCAGACTGCTTCACTCTATCAATTTCCTCCACGACATGCTGTGCACGCTTGCGCACAACTTCGTCCTTGATCAAGTTTTCATTTGCCTGAAATTGCTCCAGTTCCAACTCTCCCAAAAGCTGCATATTCGGAAATGCCGCGCGCAAATCCACAACCGCTTGCTCGCATTGACTGCGACGCTCATTATATTTGGAATCGACAAGCCCTCGTCTTTTATTCGTATTGCCTATGACAAGACAGTAATCACCTGTATCAAATGGAACAAGCTCATATTCCAGCGTATCGCACATTAACAAAATTGCATGGTCCTTTTTGCCGTTTGCTACCGCAAATTGATCCATAATACCGCATTGCACCCCGTTAAATTCATTTTCGGATTTTTGCGCCATTAAAGCGATCTTGACCGTGTCCTTTTCCTTACCCTCCATCTCAAGCAACGCATACGCTGTAACAACCTCTATAGATGCAGAGGAAGACAAGCCTGCTCCGTTTGGTATTTCGCCATGAAACAGCAAATCATATCCATAGCCGAACACAATACCTTCTTGATGCAGTTCATTGACAATTCCTTTTGGATAATTCATCCAATCATCCTTTTCATCATAAACCATCTTTTCAATAGACATATGACGGGTTTGCCCGAAATTCGTTGAAGCAAAACCAATTTGCTTATCCTCTCGTTTCCGAATGAGCAAGGTCGTTCCAAACGTTAGTGCTGCTGGAAAAACATATCCGCCATTATAGTCCGTATGTTCACCGATTAGATTAACTCTCCCAGGCGCATGGAATATTGCAACCGGATTAGAAGATGTTCCAAATTTTTCTTCAAACAAGCTTGTTAATTCCTGAAGGTTAGCCATTTGTCATCACATTCCTTTTTTATATTTTTCAGTATCGCGCTTAACGTCTATTGCCTGTTATATTTAGTTGTTGTTCAGCTACAATTCTACTTTTCGCGACTTCTGTCCCCTTAACAAAGAGTAGTTTGTATATTTAGCCTCAGTATAATCCAAACACAATATGAAAGTAATGGTATGAAATGAAATGGATATGGACTTATGTGACTTAATAAGAGGTATAATAATAAAAAGAAAGCACTGTGAGGTGAAAACAATTGGATGCGGACAAGCCCTATTCCTATATGGTAGCTTCAAACCCTAACTCCGTCCATATGCTGGATAACCAGCTTTTTGTCCTTTTCTCCGGAGAAAGCCAGACAAAGCCTGCCCATTGTCTTGGTCCGAAAGTGTATGATTTTTATTTAATGCATATTGTCATTTCAGGAAAAGGAGCATTTTCTCTTAACGGAAAATGCTACAATTTGCAAGCAGGAGATGTTTTTCTAATCGAACCGGAGCAGCTTATTCGTTACGAATCAGATCTGTTGGAGCCTTGGTGCTACCGCTGGGTTGCTTTTCAGGGGAAGGCAGCTGACAAGCTTGTCCGAAAAGCAGGATTTGCCGAACAAACGCCAATCCAGACACTCCGAAGACCGAATAAGGCATACGCTTTATTCAAGCAGCTCTATTTTGCGCTGCGATGTGTTGAACATATCGCCGAGTTGAAAAGTACAGGATTGCTGCAGTTGTTGCTAGCCTATTTTTCCGAACAAAATAATTTCGGGGTACAAATCGGACAAGGCTCAAAAGCGACCAAGGATGAACAATTGCAGCAGCAGATTATCCATTATCTATCCTCACAATACACTGAGCCGGTATCCATCGAACAGATGGCAGAAGCAATCGGCTACAACCGTGCATATCTATCCAGAATTTTCAAAAAACAAACCGGCGTATCACCCATCTCATTCTTGCTGCAATTCCGTCTGGATAAAGCCAAATTACTGCTAAGAGAAAAGCAGGATTTGACAATTGAGCAAATTTCCGCTTCGGTCGGCATACAAGATGCCCTTTATTTCTCCAAGCAATTCCGCAAAGCTTTTGGCTTATCGCCAACGGCTTACCGCAGCCAAAACTGGACATAATATATTTAATTCTTATATACAATCCGGGAGGCATAACAAAATTATGAAAGATCTCCATAACGGCACGCTTTATTGGCAGCAGATCAGCAACTTGCAACTTTCCTTTGATACACTTAATAACAGCAGTTGTATAGAAGCGGAGGCAGTCATCATTGGCGGTGGAATGTCCGGATTACTCTGCGCCGCAGTTCTAATCGATAGCGGGATTAAGCCTGTAATAATTGAGCAACATACGATAGCCGCAGGCAGTTCTTCAGCCAATACCGGCTTGCTGCAATTTTGCAATGATAAAATGCTTATCGAGTTCGTTGATCAGCTTGGTCTAAAAAAAGCTCAGTTGTTCTATCAAAGCTGCCAGAATGCTATTCATCTGATTGAAAAAATTGCCGCTAAACTTCCTGAAGACATATGCTTTATAAGAAGACCAAGTCTTTATTTTGCTTCTTCCGAGCAGCATGTCCCCCAATTAAAAAAAGAAAGTGAAGCTCTAAGGAATTGCGGTTTGCAGGTGGAATACTGGGATAGCAACAAGATTGCTTCGCATTTTCCATTTCAAAAGCCTGGCGCCATCTACACAAACGGTGATGCTGAAATAAATCCTTACCACTTCGCGTTGAGACTAGCAGAATACCTTGCGTCCAAAGGTGTCGCCATCTATGAACATACCATATTGACGAAACAAGAAGCCGGACAGGACGGTAAGCGGATGCTCTATACGGAATCATCATCTTCTAAAGCTAATTCATCCGTTTCTAATCGTGATAAGGAAGTCGGTTTGAAACCTTCGATTATTACCAATCATCTTGTTTATGCAATAGGCTATGAACCTGAGCAATTAACGAACAAATCGTTTGGTGCATCCTTGCAGCGCACCTATGCTATCGCCACTGAACCTGTCGATGCTCTCTGGCATGAGCATGCTTTAATCTGGGAAACTGCTCGACCTTATTTTTATATGCGTACAACAACAGATAATCGCATTATAGCCGGGGGATTGGATGAACTCATTCCTGGCCTGCTGCAAAACAGTAACGCCTTATCCAAAAAAAAGGAGCAACTCGTTCATATTATTCAAACCTTACTTCCGAATCAGCAGATAAAAGCAGAATATGAGTGGAATGCTGTCTTTGCTGAATCTCTGGACGGTCTGCCTTTTATTGGGCGTGATCCTATACAGAAGAATGTTTATTACACGCTTGGTTATGGAGGAAATGGTACTGTATACAGTATGCTAGGAGCGAAAATCATTCGTGATTTAATAACTGGTCAATCCAATCCTCTTGCTCCAATTACATCGCTTGACAGATAAAGCAAACCTTTTTGTTCCAAATACAATACGGCGCAAGTGTCGAATAACTGTTAGCAACTTGGATCAAACAAAATGAAAGCTCACATAAAGCAAAATTGGAACTGAAGAAGCACTAGCGCCCGCTTTGTATGCAAATTTTCACCGTTAAAGAGCTATTCAACAAAAATTTTCTTACAACAGCGGTCGGAAGTCCATTTTTGTTTGCAGTGACGATTAAATTTTATTCCTAGGTTGTTTATTAACAGTTAATCAACAGCTTCAAAGCATTGGTTGTACTGTCAAGCAGTTCAAGGTATGATATTAAGTATATACTGGGAATTTCGGAAATTCGGATATGCAGGAGGAAAGCGAATGATTCATCGGATACTTCAATATCCCCATGGCTGGCAATGGCAGCTGTTGCAACAACCCAAAGCTCAGCCTTCTGCTATAGCCGCTTCAGAATCTGCCGAAGCCAATACCCCTGTCAGCGACGAAACAACTCTTTATGAGATCAAACGCCGGTTTCCCGCATGCGCAGGCTGGCTTGATCAGTGCATGAGCAGCTCTGGCAGCTCATTTCGGGTGACGGATAATGCCGAGCAGGATGCTGTATTAAGCGGTACTTTAATGGTTCAGCTATCCGGCAACCGCTCTGATATTGAGCCTTTCCATTACTGGCTGAGCAGCAAAGAACTCATTACCTATCATAGAGAGATGCGCTTGCCGCTTCGCTTACAAGCTATATCGCTAACAAGCAAATATGATTCCTGTTCCAACGCACCGGATGCATTCGCATTAATACTTTCTGTACTTGCAGAAGAAATCCATAACGGACTGGAGCAATTCAGCCAACAGCTTGCCAAGCTTGAAGCAGAAATTCACTCACGCAAGCATGTTAACTTGATAGAGGCCATTATTAAGCAACGATATATTCTCGTTCACTACAGCCAATTGTTTATTCCGCTTCGAGAATTACTGGGCATATGCAAAGAAACCTTTCTAACAGAAACTATAAATTCTGAGCATTTCCAAAGAACGGAACATAGGCTGGAACGCATCGATTTTCTGTTGCAACACTACGCCGCCGAAATCGATACATTAATTTCTATGGATGATGCCATTTCAAGCTACAAAGGCAATAATATGCTGCGCTCTGTCCTTACAGCAGCTCTTCTACTGTTGCCTGCTGCTTTTGGAGCGATCGCCTGGGCCTTGTTGCCTGATGGTATGACCAAGCAAGAACAATGGGGCGGTTTACTCGTAATTATTGTGCTTGTATTCATTCTGACTGTACTTATGTATGGACGACTTGCCAAACGTGATCTTAACAAATACACGCAGAAACAAAATAACAAATATGAGCGGCTGCAAGCCACCTATTCCAATCAGCAACAGGAGGATTTCAAGCCCCCTCTAAACCGCTCACGCCGCAACAGGGTTATTACTGAGCAAACAAGTCATTCACCTGACTTGCCCTCCAGCAGCATCGGCTCAAGAAAAAATAAAGGACGTTAACAGATCGACTCTGCCTTCGGGCAGAGTTTTTTTGTGTCTGCAAATGAATCAGATGATGACAATATTCTACTGCAAATCCGAGAAAACAAGAAAATAGGAAAACATTGCGCCTCTCACACATATATTAATGCTGCAGATAGTTTTTCAGTTCGCAACATCCTTACTTGAAATGGAGGGATTCATGTTGTCGCAACCTGATTGGCAAACCGCTATATTTCTAGCCGCAGTATGCAGTCAAACTTATATGCAGTATGAAAACAAAAGCGACGGGCTTTTTCTTGTACCAAAAACGTATCGCTTGCTCGGTACCTTTACCGCAAAATCCTATGACAACCGTCCAGAGCCGTTTGGTTTTGTGATGGTTTCTGACCAAGCCGCAGTGCTTGCCTTTCGAGGTACCAGCTCAGCTGTTGAATGGATTTCCGATTTTATCGCCCAACAAGGGGAGTATCTGCCTGTCACTGGAGCTGGCATGACCCATAAAGGGTTCACTGACATTTATATGACCGCACGCAGCCAACTGCTAAACTTGTTAGAAGAGGTGCCAAGCTCGCTTCCCCTGTTTATTACGGGACATAGTCTAGGGGGAGCTCTAGCTACGCTTGCAGCGCTTGATATTGTTCATAATACCGTTCATAATCCTGTAGTTTATACGTACGGGGCACCACGTGTAGGCGATACCCACTTTGTGCGCCTCTATAACCATTCAGTTGTACAGCATTGGCGCATTCAGAATGAATTTGATATTGTTACTCATTTGCCCCCACTTGTGTATCAGTCGCCAAAAACAAAAGAAAACTACTTTTATTTGCATGTCAAGGGTGAAGTGCTTCGCTCGTTTCGACATGGAAGCGTGCCTGGCAATCATGTTATTAGCAGTTACTTTAATGACTTGGCAAAAGAAAACACCAGTTTTGCTGAAGCGCTTTGTATGGAGCCTCCTGGCTGGTGTCCTATATTTCAAATGGAGGATAAATAACAGTTAGCCGATAACATTTACTAAAACAGTTAGCTGTATTGACTGTTGTCTTGTTATAACCAGCCTTTCAGCCAATCATAAACGCGATCCATCATTTTTTCTAGGTTGCATATATTATTCGAATCGAAAAACGGCGGTTCATGACGAAAGTAATCAGCATGTCCGCCCATCGTAGCAATCCCTTCCACATGACCTGGGCTATATTTGCTTGCATTCCAAAGTGGTCGCACCCCGGTTTCACTGCCCCAGCCGCCCCAGCTCCCAATCCGACAAATCGGATCAATCGCTTTGCCTGTCTGATCAATGGCGTGAAAATAGCTGACCTTTCTTTTCATTTGTGGCAAGATAGGCATGCGCGGCGATCCAATTTGTACAATTCTGATATCCATATCGTGTTTTTCTTTGTCCAGCAGGCATGCTGCCTGATATGCAGCAGCACCACCACCGCTATGTCCGATAAGCAACACTCTGTTGCATTGCTCGGGAAGCTTCTGTTTTATTTGCGAATACGCCAGTTTTCCGCCAATACGCTTTGCCTTGCTTCGATTGGACAAGTCGCTTTTCACTTCAAATACCTGTCTAAGCAAATTTCTGCTCATGTCTCCATAAGGAAAAACCGTTGATATTTCTGCTGACTTGCCATCGCGACAAAACTTTTCTTCCAAACGTCTAATGCATTCTACAAAGATGGATGATGACGTTTTTACACCTGCCAGCAAATAGATATGAAGCTGATCCGACTCTCTGGTTGCTGTCATGCTAAATCCCCCATTACCTAATGATAAAACTGAATCTTAATAACATTGCTATTTCATTATGTGGGAATTTGCGTCGCTTTATGCTGGAAATTGTTTAAAAAAAGAAACGCCTTGCTTTTGCAAGCCGGCGTTTCCTGAACCATTATACACCCATCTTTTTACGTTGATTGTTAACTTTCTTTGTATTCTGGCTCTTCATTTCCTTCGTGCCAGTAGACATATTTTTTTGTCCCGGCATACCATTTTTTTGCTTTTTTTGTGCAATCAATTGCTTGGCGCGTTCCGCCTGTGTCAATTCTTTCTGCACAGCCGCATCTTCCCCATGTCTTTGCTCAGACATACTTTCACCTTCCTCATACTGCCTCGATAAGATTATTTTACTACATAATCATTCATAGTAAATACATATTTTGCTGTTTCTACTTATCCGACTTTCCTTCATCTTTGGAAATATCCTTCGTAGCTGCATCGTCTGCATGTGCAAAACGGCTTTCTTCACCGAAACTTGCTATCGGCTCCTCGGAAGTATCGCTCTGCGTCAAAGATAAAGCAATACGACGCTTGCTTTCTTCTGATACGCCTTCAGCAGACGTCAGCTCGGCAATTTGCTTCTCGAGTTGCTTAACTGTCCTGCGCAGCTTGAATTCGCGTACCAAACCAAAAGAACCAGCAGATAAGCCGCCCAAAAAAGTAGAGGCCAGTATAACCAGAATTAAAGGTGTTGATGTTTTGGCAAACAGGAAATTCACTTGTACCTGCTCCACATTAATAACAGCAAACACCGCTATAATTAATGCAAAAGCAAAGGCTGCTATTAACATACTTTGACCTCTCATGAGCATCCCTCCAACTTTAGATTCTCACAATTGGCGCAAATAGTCTAGTGTTGATTTCTCCATTTCTCCAAGTCTCCAAATTGCTATTGAATTCCTGCCCGCTCTGCTTGCTGTTTCAATCCACAATGCAAGTGTCTCGGAATCAGCGTACCAAATCTCATGCTGCTTTCCGTTTTCATCTTGATAGTCGAATGTCATTGCTCCGCTTTGTTTATCTCGTCCTGCTTCTTTTTTATATTGCATTTGTATGGCTGCCGCTTGCTGTTCCGTTAGACTTTTAATCGAACCATCCTCATGCCAATCAAATCCCCCGGTTGCAAGAGCCAGCACTGGCGTTCCTGGTAAATAGTCCATTTTTCCAGCAAGCTTTCTGATTAATGAAATATTTGCTTTAGGACCGGCACCGCTATGTGTCCCATACAAATTGTAAGCCATAACCACATATTCAGGTCCTTCGGGCAAGTCGATCTTTTCAATAGGAGCATTAGGTTCAAGCACAATACGCACTTCTTTGCCGCGCTGATGCATTTCTCGGTATAATTCTTTTACGAATTCTGTAAAGTTTCCCCAATCCTTATCCGTAATTTTCTCATAATCAATTTCTATACCGTCCCAATTGTATGCCAATGTTTTTTGAACAATATCATGTATATGCTCTTTTCGACTTTGGGGGCTTTTTACAAGCCTGCTTATAAGTTCACTGTTTTTTTGTACGGGTGGCTTTCCACTTCCAATTGTCAATGAATCGTTAATGATTGATCCGTACAACATAGTATCCGAAATCTTATCATTTGAAACCTCATTTTTATCTGCATTTTTTTTAGCCTCTTGAAAAACGGCCTGCATTGCAGTAAATTTTTCAGTTTCATATAATCGATCATTTTCATCAAAATAAAGCCCAAATAACTGTATACTTTCCAGGCGATCCATTAGTTGCAAAGCCTCTTGCTCAACTTTACCCCCATTCCATTCGGTCACCCAAGCTGAAACATGTATCTGCTCCTCCGGTAATTTTTCATCAGGACGGGAAATAGGCATTTCTTTCTCTGACTTTAATATGAAATAGGCAAGAGCTGCTGCTGCAATCAAGCAACTAATGAATATAATTAGTGGAACATTAAATCGTCTGATCACTAACAAAATCCCTTTCTCAAGCGCAATATTTTCTTATTATTGATTAAGAAATCAAAACACTTTCATCGCCCAATCAATTGTCTTATCAACAGCTTTTTGGACAGAATGCATTACTTTCTGCCAGCCATTCAGCACATTTGTATACTGTATTTGTCCAGGTTTTCCTTCAGCATTTATTTGCTGCGCTGTTATTTGTTCAAAAACTCCATCATAAATTAAATCTCTGTTAGGATCTACTCTTGCTTCTTTATAATTAGGTGCCACCGCTTCTGCGCCAAGCATCAAACTGCCTTCTCTTATAGTCGGACTGATCGGTTCATTATTGAGCAGTTCAACACCATTAATATATAAATCTAACGAGTTCCCTTGTAATTTCAGCTCAACTTTCGTTTTACCATCATGACCTTCAGGCAATGAATAAGCAAGTAAACGCTCCAGTTCTTCACCAACTTCCTTTTGCTCAACAATAATAACCTGTTCTTTTAAACTTATTCGAATAAATTTATTCTTTTCTTGATTACTCCGTAAATAAATAAACTGATTCCCTTTCTTATGACCAGAAAGAATAAGAGATAGTTTCGTGTCTGAGAAAGATTCACCATTATTAAGCTCTACGAGTCCTTCACCTCCAGGCGGGGAGGTCAATGCTACAGTTTCTGCTTTAAACTCAGTGGCGCCTTCCAAAGTATTCCAATTAGAAGCTTCATTTTTGTTTCCCGTCACAAATCTAACTTGATTTCCTGTGTCAAACTGGAGTTTCATCAGCAAATGATTTGTTTGCCAATAAGGCTTAGGTTGTACTCTTGTTAGATTCATAAGAGTATCTGATGCAGTATTAAGAAGCTTTCCCTCTCTATTGAAGTGCATAGCAAACATATTATTAATATGCTGATCATTCGCATTTTGAACCAAAGAGTTCATCCCATTATAAAGAGAGTTAGCATGCATTATCATATATACACCAGGAATATAACCTAGCTTATCCAAATACGTGGTTTTCATTAATTCATAATCTGTGCTTATTCTTGATTCCATCTGTTCTTTATTTTCTAGTGGAATTTCATTGCTATCCCTAATAAAATCCATCAAATAATGAGTATAGTAAATAGCATCCTTACGATCTACAAACTCCTTTTGATCTTTTAAAGGAAAATAATTCCCATTTTTATCTTGGATATTAATATAGGCGAGACGATAACCATTTGTGCCCGTTTCCCAATATCCTGTTTTACTCATTTTCTTTAATTCTTTCGGTTGTATAAATTTAGACTCAGAGTTTCCCATTTTGTTGGCATAGGTAAGCATTGTTGCTTTAAAATTATTTTTTTCCAAGTAAGGTTGTACAAATAACTCTGAATCGTTGCGACCATCTTCAAACGCAAGAAAAAGTGCCTTTTCTGGTAGTTCTTTGCCATTCAAATAATAATCTATAATATCCTGCTGAGAGATGGTGCTATAACCATGTTCCTTTAATAAACGCAATTGCTCTTCAATTTGCTTTTTATCCATTAATTCATCTGTACCAGTGCGTGCAACACCAAAATAAGAAACGGCAATAAAGCCTTTATCCCTTTGACCATCCGTTAATGCAATTTCCTCATATTGCTTCCAATTGAAAACTGCTTTTATAAGAATGGCAATTAGTATACCAAGTACAACAAATTGAACGAGTGTGCGCCAATTCTTTCTTCTATTTTTTTTGGTTATATCCAAGACAGTTCCCGGCTCTTTTTTCTTCATAAAGACATTTCCTTTTTTATTTTATTTCTATTTTTGCGAGCATTTTTTTTGTTCTGGGCTTCAATATCTTGAGGGGTTTCTCTTGTTCCCCAAGTGGATTTCCAAAAAGTTACCCACGCAACAGGCATTTGCCATAACAGAATAAATTCATAAAACAAACAAAAGATAAGACCATATATAAATAATCTGCTTCTTTTCAGTAGCAAATGAGCAAAGCTCATCATCAATGCCATAAACAACAGTCCCATTAAAAAAGTAAACGGAAATATTTGGTGAACTAATGGAACATAGATTAAGTTGTAAAGAACAATGATAGGTGCTGCAATGGGGACTATTAAACCAACATAGAAGAACAAAGCCATAAATGGTTCTTTTCGCCATATAAATGAGCCAGCAATTAATGACTCACGCAACCAAGAGCGTTTCCAACGCATCTGCTGTTTCAAAAACACATTCATCTGGGATGGAACAATTGTCGAACATACTGCAGAATCTTGATAACCTGTTCGATGAGTGCGCAATATAAAATTAGTCATTGCACGATCATCACCGAATGTAGCCGGCTGACCAAGAAATTTTTGATTAAGCCATGCATCCTGATGCTTTTCGATCAGTTCTTTACGATAACAAGAAAGTGGACCTGACAAGCATGTTACACTATCAAAATAAGATTCAGCCGCCTTCATAATTCGAAAGGCAATATAATAACGGACTGTTTGCAGTTTTGTGATAAAATTTGTATATTTATTTTCAACATCGGTACGACCTGCTACACCGCCCATTTTAGGATCTTGAAATGGCTGGACCAAATGACGAATTGCATCTGGTTGAAGGAAGCTGTCAGAGTCGACAAAAACAACAAGATCATGCTTGGCCAGCCTCACACCTTTTACAAGTGCCTCACGCTTTCCGCCATTCTCCTCCATTACCACATATTGCAATCGTTTTTTTGTTTGAAAACGCTCTGCCTCCATATGAATACGTTGGATCACATCTTGCATTTGTTCTACTGACTTATCTGTTGATCGATCATCAACTACTATTACCTCCAATTTATCAATAGGATATTCCTGATTTATACAACTTGAAATAGTACGGTGAATCCACTCCTCTTCATTAAAACAAGGTATAATAATCGAAACTCCCGGGGTGAAATCTGGATTGATTGCAACATCTTTACTTAACGCCCCGAACAAATACCGTGACAGTAAGAAAATCGCAGCAATCAAGCTATACAAATATAGAAGCATATGATATTTAAAATAGATCACTCCTTCAATTCGCATCAATACAACAAATAATGTGACTGCAAATAGAAGGGCACTAGCAGAGTAAATCGAATAATTCCATCTTTTTTTCTTATAATAGCTCGTTAAGGATTGCTTAAAAGAAAATGCTGTTACTTCCTGCTGTCCATCACTTTCGGAACGGACAAGTATCGCATCTGTCTTTACTTTTGATTCATACCCTTCCGTCATAACTCCAGGAGGAAGATCAAACGAAATTATCCATAGCCCATCCTTTTCCAACAAGCTTTCCAAACAACCACTAGATTTGTAATTTGCAAAATCAACATGATTCCAGCGTACTAAAATCCCAGTAGCAGATATGTCAGCAGCACGAGCAGGAATACGAATTTTTTCTTTAGCGCCTTGCTTTTGCAATAAAACGTCAAAACTGCCTTCATATCGGACACTTTGTTCCCTGTTTCCTCTCCTATCTTCTAAACGGCGTAATCCCTCAGGATCAGGAACGTTGGAGAGAAGACGTCTGTCTTGCTTTGGAGAAATCATTTTTTCTACGATTTTCTTCTCTTTTGAAAACAATGCTTCATCTCCTCCTTATAAACTCCAATATTGAAAGCCTGCTTCGATAAAACTACTTCGGTCATAATAGTTTTTCACATCTACGAATAATTTAACTGAGTTTTTTTGGAACATCTCATTAAAATCATTACATTGCATTTCAGAAAATTGTTGATGAGGAACAGCGACAATGACTACATCAAGATTAACAAGCTCTTCTTTGCTCGCAAGCTGTATTTTATAATGTTTATTCGCCTCTTCAACATCAGCTATCGGATCATAAATAATCGGTCTAATGCCAAATTCCTTTAGTTCGTCTATAATATCTACAACTTTCGTATTGCGGATATCTGAGCTATCTTCTTTGTAGGTAAAACCAATAAGAGCAACTCTGCTACTCTGACTGTCAATGCCTAATTTATTCATTCGTTTTACTATTTGCTGAGCTACATATGCGCCCATCCCATCATTGATATGACGTCCCGCCAAAATAATTTTAGAATGATATCCTGTATCCTCTGCTTTATAAGTTAAATAGTATGGATCAATACCTATACAATGACCTCCAACTAAACCTGGAGAGAAAGGAAGGAAATTCCATTTCGTACCAGCTGCATCAAGCACATCTTTAGTTGGTATATCCATTTTATTAAATAGCATGGATAACTCATTCATAAACGCGATATTAATATCTCTTTGTGCATTTTCTATTACTTTAGCCGCTTCTGCTACTCGAATAGAGGATGCTCGAAAAACTCCTGCTTCAACTACGAGCTCATAAACCTTTGCGATTATTTCTAATGCCTGATCATCCATACCAGAAACAATTTTTACAATGTTATGCAATTTATGAACCTTGTCGCCAGGGTTAATTCTTTCGGGAGAATACCCTATCTTGAAGTCAACTCCACATACTAATCCAGATACTTGTTCCAACACTGGTAGACATACTTCCTCAGTCACACCAGGGTATACTGTAGATTCATAAACAACAATCGCTCCTTTACCCATATACTTAGCAACTAATTCTGATGCTTTTTTTACATATGTTAAATCTGGTATATTACTGCTTTTAATTGGTGTTGGAACAGCAACAATAAAGAATGAAGCATCAGCTAAAGCTTCGGGGTCACTTGTAAAGAAAATTTCGCTATTTTTAAGAGCATCCTTTTCCAAATCACCTGTCAAATCAATTCCTTTTCTATAGCTCTCAATTTTCTCCTTATTAGTATCAAATCCAATTACCTTAGTTTTACTGGATAATGCTGTTGCTATTGGTAATCCAACGTATCCCAGACCAATAACAGCAATAGATTTTGTATGATATTCCAGCTCTTTATATAAATTTAGAAATAAGTCCATGTTTTGATATCTCCTTTATACAGTATGGTCTCTATTTTACTTATCAGCCAGGAGATCCGAATAAGTGACGAATTCAAAGCCCTTACTGTGTAATTGTTCAATTATTTTTGGAAGGGCCTCGATTGTATGAATATCATCTAGCATATGAAGCAAAATAACACTACCGTCTTTTGTTTCATCAAGTACAATTTTAGTAATCGTTGCTGCATCCTTGCTTGCGTCCCAATCATAAGTCGTTACATCGTACATCGCTAACAAATCATACCCTGTTGCTGCAGCCGCCTTTGCCGACATTTCATCATAGGCTCCAGTAGGAGGTCTAAACAGCATTGCTGGCTTTTCCTGAATTGCTTCAGTAATAATCCGATGAGCTTTAACAATCTCCTCCTGAATTTGTTTTGTATTAAGAGTGGTAATAACTGGATGAGAATACGTGTGATTAGCAATTTCATGTCCCGCCTCTGACATTGCACTTGCTAAGTTTGGATTATTCTCTACTCCATTAGCTCTCAAAAAGAAGCTTGCTTTGATGTTATACTTCTCAAGAATATCCAGTATAGGTGTAATTGCAAAATCAGTTCCCCAGTCATCAAAAGTAAGAGATATTTTCTTTTTACCAGTTCGATTAGATGCGATAGCTGTATATGCCGCTTCTGAGATATCATCATTGTAAACAGCTGCATCATATCCATTTATTTGTTCAATCGGCTTTCTGAAGCCATTGCCATTAGATATCAATTCTTCAAGTAAAACAAACTTATAATTTATTTGATTTGCCATTTCTGCTAGACGTTTAATTGTAGGAAGTAAATCATCAAATTTTTCCATATTAATGGAGATAATTCCGCCTCGATTAATGTGTCTGCTCAGATAAGCTCGCTTTTCTTGTTCTGATTCGATATCCCAATTCGATAAATTCAAACTATATGTCACAACATTTTCCATGCCAGCCTGTGCAGTTGCTTGTAATACACTCTCATTGTAAAATCCTGAATTTGTCCTAACAAACTTTGGTTTTCGTTTTGTTTGTTGTTCTATTAAATCATTAGTCAAATCGATTTCCTTGTAAACATCCTCATATTCCATTAACGTTAAATCTTTGCTGGATAGCGTATTATTTTCAATTTGATGACCACGATCAGTAATCAATTTAAGCAAATTAGGCTCTTCAGCCACACGCATTCCTGGCACAAAAAAAGTCGCTTTTATCGAATAAAGATCAAGCACCTCTAATAAATCAGTAATGTTCTCTGATTGTGCTAAACCATTAAATGTAAGCGACAGTTGCTTTTTTGTTGTATACACTGAAGATAATGCGCGACTCTTCACTCCATCTTCCGGCTTAACATTGGTGTAATCCTTTTCCGGTTGCCTCTCATAATCAAGCTGTAAATTATTGTTATCTGTACTACATGCTGCGCTTAAAAGAATAAGCATTGACACAATAAAAATGAGCGATCCGGTTTTCCATTTTTTATACATGATTTTATAATCTACCTCCATGTCTACTTGTTTCGACATATTCTTTATCTATTCTATCTGGGTATGCTTATTTGATCAACATATTTTTAAATCATTAAAAGGCTTTCATTGAAAATATTGTAAGATTGTTAACCTCCTACTCTCAATTACAGAGCAACAGAAAAAAACTCCTTCGCATTTTTTGGCAAAGAAGTTTTCAACTTGAACTTTCTATTGTCTAAGCAAATTGAACTGTTTCACTATCATCCTGAACTTGCATTGAAAAAGAAAAATATGAGCTTAGTTTGCCTTGATAAACTAACTCAAGTCGCGGAGTATGCTGCAGATCGCCTGGCTTTACAAATGACGGAGATTTGTCGACTAATAAGACACCGCTTTTCTCAAACACGGATGCGACAAATTGCGAACAAAAATAAGAATATTCACGATTTATTTCAATTTTCAACAATACACCGAGCATTCCGATTAAATTATATTTGTAGCGGTGCTGGTTTTGTTCGAAATGTATAATTTGTTTACGAAGATTTTTATATTCGCCTTCTGTTAAAGTACATCTGTACAACGCACATAACGAGTCTTCAAATATTTGTCCTCGCACATTTTCACGTACAAATCCTGCAAAGAACGGATTGCTTTGATTTTTCCTTCCAAAGCTGTACACTTCATTTAAATGACAGTCGAATGATATGGAAGCATGGTTTAGCGGGTCCCTTGTAAATTGTCTTATAATTTTTGTAAGAACTGTCCCTGTATCCGTTAAAAGTACATAAACATCTGTGCTCATTTCGATACCTCCAACATACTTAGAAACGGCAATCAATGTTGTTCTAATAAACAATACTTATATGATCTTACAAATCAGAATTTTTTTAACCTACTTGAGCAGCATAATATTCCAGACTAAGGTCTAGTTTTTCCACTAAACACAAAGGATGCCCCTTAAACCTCACCTTAAACCTCACTGCTTGTCCTGTATATGCCCTTCATCATATATATGCTCCATCACTTATTGTTATTCTACTGTTGATGTTAACTGACAGGAAGCATTATTTTCACCTGCGTTCCTTCACCCTTTTGACTTGTTATGCTGATTTCTCCTTGCATCGATTCTATAATGCTATAAGATACAGAAAGCCCCAACCCTGTTCCTTGCGATTTCTTCGTATAAAAAGGCTCACCCAAACGTCGCAAATCCGAGGCACTCATGCCCTCCCCATTATCCTCAATCAGTATAATAATCCTGTCAATATCCTCCTGGATATATGCCTCTATTTTTATTTTACCATCCTGCTTTAAAGCATCTATGCTATTTTTAATCATATTGATTAAAACCTGCTTAAATTTAGAGGATACTCCTTTTACATAAATATTTTGCTGCAATCGCATTTCCAGTTCATAGCCATGTATCATCATAAGCGGGTAAACTATCGATTGGATTTGCATCAATTCTTCTTTTACATCCAGTCTGACCTTATGTTCCTCTTGCGGCTTGGCAAAGTTAAGAAATTCCGTTATTATATTTGCTGCTCGATCAAGCTCGCTGATTGCCAGCTGAACAAACCCCTTTTCCTTCTCAGTTAACGCTCCTCCTGATATAAGCTGCAAAAAACCGCGAGTTACTTGCAATGGGTTGCGGACTTCATGAGCAACAGAAGCTGATAACTGACTGATGACCTCCATTTTTTCTGTGCGCTGCAGGCCGCTATTGAACACTTCCAGCTTCTTGGAATAGAGAAGCAGCTGCTCGTATGTTGCTGTCATTTGTTTCACCAGCATAACAGTTAAAGAAATAACAAAGCAAAGAATGCCCCATTTCCAAAAATAAAAAATATAGGTTCGACCAGATAGATAATAAACCATCATTTCCACCGTACATGTCACGGTTAGAATAATGCTTCCAATCGCAATAATTCTAGCCTTGGCTTTTTCCCGTTCACAAAAAAAGGACAAATAAATGGATAAAAACAATAAGCTGCTCGCTGTAGTCAATCCAAATATGATTGGTGAGACTTTAAAATACATATAGGATACTGTTCCAGAGAATAGTGACAGGATAAGCCAAAACAAATTGATCCCTGAAATATAATATTGCCATTTGAGAGCGAGCGTGAACTTATTCCCCACTTCTCTTCGTTGTGCAAATATTTTTTCCAAAAAATAAAACAAAGCTGGCAGTATTGTAATTGCCCCAAAATAAAACATGTAATAAGCTAGTTTTCCATACTTGGGTAATACGACATGAAAGTAGGATGTATACGCGATAATCATTACGCCAGTGCTAAACATAATTAGTCCCAGCGCGCCCCAACTCCCCATATTTACTTTATTCATAAACAATGAGCTGGATATAATTAATACACTTAGTAAAATAAAAGCGGCTCCAAGTAAAATATCCACTAAATCTTTTTCCAAAAAGTCTCTGCTCAATTTGCCAAAACTGTCAATTACGGCTTTCCCTTTTACGGTTGGTTGCCCATAGAAGGACTCCAATAGTATGTAAACAACTTTGCCGCTGTCTGTCCCATCAACAGGGAAGTATAGTTCATTGCGAACAAAAGGGTAGTCTCTTTTCATATGGTAAAACAAATGCCCTTCAATAAACACGGCTATATTTTGTGCAATGATTTTTTCAAGGTAGAAAGCTTGTTGGCCTGTTCCAAGCTGCGGCAATTCCAAACGAATCCATGCAATTCTCGCTTCCTTAGAGGCTTGCTCTTGTTTATCAATGCCTTCTTCTGAAGGAAATTGGCTGATCTGTTTATATAGCTGCTCAGCCTGCTCCTGACTGGACAGTGTTCCAGAATCATTATAGTAGTAATGAACTTGCAAATCGATTCCACTTATAGAAGCTGATACATCTTCACTCTTGTGGCTACTTTGATTGGCGTATATAGCATTGTGTTTGTCCGAAATAATTAACACTGTCAACAAAGCCGCAAACAACGCTATCCCCCAAAACTTCTTGCTAAACCCAAACATAGGGCTCACCTCAGCACTTTTTGTAAGCTATTACCTGAAAATCTCCGTGTTTTTTAACTTAATAAAGGAAATTTTCGTCCGATTAACATTAATATTTTCTTTTTCAAAACACTTACAAGATAAACTTTGTTAATATTCACGCTTACTTCCTATTATGGATGCTGTATATTCATAAAATCAATATTTTATTCCATATATAGAAATAAAAAAGATTCGGCAATTGCCGAATCCTTCTATATTATCCATTTATTATTCCGCTAGCTCAACCGAAACACTTTCACCAGCTGCTTCTCTCATACGGTTCATTTGCTCACCGTACATCTCTTCCATCATCTTTTGCATCTCTTCATCAGTCAATGCCTCTTGCATTAACAGCTCGTTTCCTTCATTCTGCAACGCTTCCAATACCTCATCAATTGTTTTCTCATCTTTAGCAATAGCATTGAATCCATCACTCATTTTTTGATAGAACAACATACCAAATTGCGGATTTAGTTTATCCATGCCCTCATACATTCTATTCTTTGCAGGCTTTAGTTTATAGAATGCCTCAAAGTTACGGCCTCCATCGTCTTTAATGTATTTCGTACGGACCGGGAAACCATCATAAGTTAGTGTCTTGGATTTAACTCGAGCGTATTTATCGCTTGCAATATAGGAGATAAATTTCCATGCCAGCTCCTTATTCACCGACTCTGCATGAATAGCAAAAATATTGCCATAATACATAGAACTGCTTTGATCAGGATTTTGAACGTTCACAGGTGCAGTTACAACATCCCAATTAGAAATAACTTTCTCAGGTTCTTCTTTGAAAAACTCCTGTGCTTGCTTGATTTCGTTCATAATATAGCTATGTTCTACCGTCATTGCCAAACGATTAGAAATAAACGGATTGCTCAACAAATAATCTTCATGTCTGCCACTGAAACCATTATCATCGCCTTTGTAGAAAGCATCTGACTTCATAGCTGTTAGTGCGGTCTCCACTACATTCTTCCATGCATCAGAGTTAATCGTCATTTGCTTCTCAGCTGCATTCACATAATTCAAGCCTTCTGATTCAGCTAGAATCATTACCATTTGGGAAAGATCTCCTCCGCCGTATCCTAGCTTCATGCCATATACACGATCTTCCGGGCTTCCGTCTGCTGGAAAACGATTAGCCAACTGCATCACTTCAGAGTAACTCATCTTGTCAGTTGGATATTCAATACTATATTTGTCAAACAAATCTTTATTGTAATAGAGCACCTGGCTTGAGAATGTTGTTGGGAAGCCATAGATTTGACCTCCGCCAATTTCCTCCATATACTCCATCATACCAGGAATAAATCCTTCCGTATCGAAATTATCCTTGGTCATATAAGCTTTCAGATCATGCAGCTTGCCCTCTTGCGCCAGCTTCTCAACTTGAGATGTGTCGATCATAATCAAATCCGGTTTTTCTTTATCAATGAATTCTGCATATGCTTTTTCATAATCGAACTCAGGGTCATCGTTATTATTGCGATATATGCTATTAGTAGTAATAACCTCGAAGTCGATATTTTCATACAGCACACCAAAAAGCATGCCATAATCCCGCTGGAATGCTCCTTCATCATAATATAATACTTTAATAGTGCCGCTCTCTGTATTAGTTGTTGTTTCCCCTCCACCAGAGCTGCAGCCCGCCAATAGAGCTGCTGTAAGCCCGACTACTCCTGCATTCTTCAACCAACTTTTCACTTGCAAAATAAATCCCCCTTCTCTCCCAAAAATTGCTATGCTCGTTGAACCCAGACTTCAAAATTGCACATATGGCAATAAAAAAGGCTCTCAGCTTGTCCAAATAATCGTAGTTCGTTCAATCAAGATAGACTCTATTATGTACCCCTATACTATACGAAAACCATTAATGGAAAGTTGCACCATTATTAAAATTATTAGAATTTAAAAAAAGCATGTTGCAGGCTAGTGCCAAACAACATGCTTGATATAATTTCTTTAGTCTGCCATAAAATCTAGATTGCCCAGTCTCCTTTACGGAATACAGGTACAATCGTACCGTCATGCTGTATGCCGTCTATATCCATATCAGCAGAACCGATCATAAAATCATTATGTGTAATACTTGCATTCACTCCATGAGCCTGCAGTTCCTCAGGCGTCATCTTTTTTCCACCTTCTATATTAAATGCATAACCGCTTCCGATTGCCAAGTGGTTGGAGGCATTCTCGTCAAATAATGTATTATAAAACAAAATATTTGACTCAGAGATCGGAGAATAATGTGGAACCAGCGCTACCTCTCCCAAATAATGAGAACCCTCATCAATTTCCACCAGCTTTTGCAAAAACTGCTCGCCCTCTGTTGCTTCCCATTTTGTAATTCTGCCTTGTTCAAACGTAATTTTGAATTTATCAATAATATTTCCGCCGTAGCTTAGTGGCTTTGTACTGGAAACGTAGCCGTTGACGCCTTCTTTCAACGGTACTGTAAACACTTCCTCTGTAGGCATATTGGCCATAAAGTTGATATCCTGCTCATTCGTGCTGCCAGCAGCTACCCATAAATGCTTGTCATGCAGTTCAATTATAAGATCAGTACCTGGTGCTTTGTAATGCAATTTTTGAAATTTAAGCTCGTTCAGTTTTTCAGCTTTTTCATGGAGCACTTCATTATGCTTCACCCAAGCTGCAACTGGATCCTCTGTATGCAAACGAACAGAATCAAAAATAGCTTGCCATAGCTTGCTAACCGCATTCTCCTCACTTAGCTGTGGAAATACCTTCTTTGCCCACTCCACACCAGCTGCAGCAACAACAGTCCAGCTTACCTTGTCTGCTTGAATCGCCCGGCGGAATTGTTGCAAGCCTTCGCCTGCTGCTTTCTGATAATTACCGATTCTGGAAGGATCAATTCCTTTCAACAAATCCGGACTGGAGGAGACAATCGAAATAAAAGCGGCTTTTTGATCAACGAATTGCTGGCGTTTTTCTGTTTCCCAGGTTGGGAATTGACTAAACACTTCATCAGCTGCCTTCTCGTACTTTAGACGAGATAATTCATCATCGCCCCATTCGATATGCACATTGCTCGCCCCTGCAGCATAGGCCTGTTTCGCCACCAGACGCACAAGGGGCGCAGATTCTAACGTTGCTGTTACAAACACTGGCTGTCCTGGCTGAACATTAACTCCTGTTTTTACAATTAACATCGCATATTTATCAAGCTGCTCCATCCATGTCATATTAGCGCACACTCCTTCAAAAATATTGGAATTGATTATCTTGAAAAATTTTAAAATTTTGCATAAAGATTAATTTGCTAAATAAGCAAACTAAGCCACTGCTCCTTCGTTAACGCTCCAAAGTAGTATGCCAAATCAATTGATTCTGCATGAGCATTTAACGCTTCTTTATTATACTTTATCCCTGCCAATTGAACGGCTACCTCAGTGCTGTCTCCCCGACCAAAGAAATCTCCATAAATAACGGCCTCTTGAATAGTACCATCCTCAACCTGCAAACGAACATCAAATGTGCCAACCCCTTCAATACGCTTGCTTTGGCGCATATTAAAAGCAGGCGAACGACCGTAGTTCCAGTCCCAATGCCGGTAACGCTCATTGGCAAGCTTTTCTACATTATTCCAGTCCTCTTCACTCAGCTCATAGTAAGCAATCTCCGGCTGATCGGCAAATAAGGATTGCAATACCTTCTCACGAAATTGTTCAATTGTCATCGGCTCTTGCAAAAACTCCGAAATATTAGCTACACGACTGCGAATGGATTTGGTTGACTTCGAAACGTATTTTTCAGCATTTACTTTTAATGCAGAAACAACATTTTCAATTTCTGAGTCAAACAATAAAGTACCATGACTGAACATCTTTCCACGCGTATGGAATTGTGCATTGCCTGATATTTTTCTTTCCCCTACTTGCAGGTCATTGCGTCCAGACAAGCTTGCGTCAACACCCATTTTCTGCAACGCTTGCACGACCGGATCGGTAAACTTCTTGAAATTATGAAAGGACTGTCCATCGTCGCGCATAATAAAGCTGAAATTTAAATTGCCCAGATCATGGTATACAGCACCGCCGCCAGATAGTCGACGCACAACATGCAGATTATTTTGCTCAACGTAATCCATATTGATTTCTTCCAGTGTATTTTGATTTTTGCCGATAATAATAGACGGCTCATTTATGTAAAACAGCAAATAATCATCGTCATCCGGCAAAGACCGTAAAATATATTCTTCCAAAGCCAGGTTTAGACTAGGGTCAGTAATTCCTTTATTGCTTACAAAACGCATCGTTCCCGCCTCCGTTATCGTGATCTGTATCATTGGCTATTCAACCAATGGAACTGTTCTTTAGTCAACTTCTATTATACCCATCCCATTGTCTGTGCTGCAATGCACGATCTTTGCTTAATTAAACTTGTCTCGGTACAATATAAGAGCACGCGGCACTCCATATCCACCAACTCATGCCATATTGGCATGATGAAAAAATAATAAAAAAGGAGCAGATCATTATGAAATATAATCGCCTGGGGAACAGCGGACTATTCGTTTCTGTATTAGGTTTAGGAACTAATGCATTCGGCAAACGCGCCGACGAAGCAACCTCTGTTGCCATCATTCATGAAGCGTTAGCTTCCGGCATTAATTTTTTGGATACTGCCAACATATACGCTGACTCCGTCTCCGAGACAATTATCGGCAAAGCGATAAAAGGTAAGCGTCACCAGGTTGTATTAGCGACAAAAGCAGGACTGCCAACGAAAGAAACAACGCCTGGCGCCAGCTTTCAAGGCTCCTCCCGCCGCCATTTGATGCAGGAGCTGGACGGAAGTCTTAGAAGATTGCAAACCGATTATGTAGATTTGTATCAAATACATACCTTTGATCCGTACACTCCTTTGGAGGAAACACTTCATACTCTGGATGCGATGATTCAGTCCGGCAAAGTCCGTTATATTGGCGCATCCAACTACAAAGCATGGGAGTTGATGAAGGCGCTGGGCATTAGCGCAAAGCTCGGTATTTCTGCCTACACCTCTCTCCAGCAAAGCTATTCGCTCGCAGACCGTACTATCGAGCAGGAAATTACTCCGTTGTGCGAGGATCAGGGCGTTGGTATTATTCCATATTTCCCATTGGCTGGTGGTATTCTAACGGGCAAATATAACGGCGGCGAGCTTCCGCAAGCCTCCCGTGCAATGACGAATCCAGACTTTCAGCAATTTTTACAACCGGAAGCGCTGGAGCTTGGACAACAGGTTGGCAAACTCGCCGAGCAAATCGGCTGCACACCAGCTCAGCTCTCATTAGCTTGGACTATGCAGCAGCCTGCAGTATCTACAGTCATAGCCGGAGCAACCTCCGTTGCCCAGCTTGAGAGCAATAAGCAAGCAGCAGAGCTGCTCATACCTGAAGCTGCTCTGCAGGAGCTTAACCTAATTAGCGAGCAATTCCGATATGGCAAACCATTTGCGTCCTATCGTCTAGATTAAAATAAGGGACAGCCCTTTTCCTTTGTTAACATCCAGTGGAAAAGGGCTGCTCTATTACTATGTTATGAATTGCTATTGCCCAACTTACATCGCTTTAACTTAACTCCATTTCCCCCTTACCATTTACCACTTGTCATTTATCGTTGATCATCAGCCGCATAACGCAAGCCTAGCTGTTTTCTCGCCTCATCCATAATTTCCATCGTAATAAGCGAAGCTTGATGTGTATTTACTTTTGATTCAACTTTCCCTTCAAGCAATAAACGAATAAACTCATCAATTTCATAATACATCGAATGCTGCTTGTATGAAGCATCGATCGTTTCTGTTGAGCCATTTCGTTTGTGGACAGTTACTAAGTCCGGCTCGTTAATGCGATTAATATGGATCGTTCCATCCTCCGCCTGAATTTCAGAATGCAGCGTTGAGTTGGAAATTTTGGAGTACATCATTACAGCATCCATCTCATCGTATTGCAACAGAAGGCTTCCTTCTCCATCCACACCTGATTCAAGCATATAGCCTGTCGCCTTAACACTGTTTGGCTTGCCGAAAAGCACTACCGCTGGATAGATACAATAAATGCCGATATCCATCAAAGATCCGTTGGAGAATTCGGGGCGAAATGCATTGAGCACCGTGCCTTCACGATAAGCATCATAGCGGGATGAGTATTGACAATAGCTAGCAAAATATCTTCGAACCTTCCCAATCTGCTTCATATTTTCTTGAATAACTGAAAATGCCGGCATAAGTGTAGACTTTATAGCCTCCATAAGCAGTACATTATATTTTTTTGCAGTTTGAATCATCTCATGCAATTGTTGTGTATTCGATGCAATCGGTTTTTCGCACAGCACATGAATGCCCTGTTTCATCATCTGAATCGCATATTCGGCATGCAAGCTGTTAGGCGTCGCTATATACACTGCATCAACAACAGCTGCCATCTCCTCCACATTCGTAAACTTAAATGGGATGCTATGCTTATCCGCATATTGTTCTGCTTTTTCCATCGTACGGGAACAAACGGCAGTCAGCTCGAATTGCTGATGCTGCTTGCCAGCCTCAATAAAAAAATCCGTAATCCAGTTCGTACCAATTACCCCAAAACGAATCATTTTTTCAAATCCTCTCTGCGTACCATTTTTGACAAAAACGAAACATATATATTACGATATTGTGATAAATCTGCCATTTAGGAGGTTCTGGTAAAGTTATGATACTTATTATTCCTGCAGCGCTTATCTTATTTGCAACTACCTTATTGTTTGCCCTGCAGTCCATACCACGCAATAATGGCTTGTACAATGTAACATTGTCGCCAGATGCATTGTCTGATGAACGGGTTCAACAATTGCGCAAGCCCTATTTGCTGCTGTACTCCATCTATTTCATATGTGCTGCAGCGGCGATTACTCCGTTATTCTGGATGGAAAATGCATTTTCGTTAGCCTTTATTTATTTTATCATGTGTACGGTAATTATCCTATGTATCGCGCCTGCTCCGCTGCGGCATTATCGCTTCAAGCTGACTAATTTAAAGCGAGAAAACAATTGGTTTGCAGCAGGCAAGAAATTAATATTTATTGAAAAAGAACTCAAAGCCCTGTCAAGTAAAAAACCGATGCCTCATTATTGGTTTTTGCTGCCTGCCATACTTATACTGCCGCTTACATACCTTGCTGCTGGGAATGCGGAGCCGCTCGTTCGCTGGTCAGGTATCGCGCCTCTTGTAATGACGCTTATTTTGTTTTTGCTACAGCTTGGCTTTACAAAAGAAAGAGTCGTTTTATACAGCCGCAACCCGCAAGCAAATATGGCAATTCATCAGGCAGCCAGACAATATTGGTCGGTTCTATGGCTTGCTATTGCAATCTTTGAGGCGATCAATGCCTATGTTGCCTATTATATTTTGTCTGAGGGCACATCCATCAGCTCTGCTCTTTGGACCTGCGGTATTTTTGCTGTATCGCTTGTGCCTTTGCTCGCCATTTACTGGACTTATCATCGCATTCGTGTGCTTGAATTCAGATATGCCCATACCGATGGAAAAAAAGATACCATTGATGTGGACTACTACTGGAGATCCGGTTACACTTACCACAATCCAGAAGACAAAAAAGTATTTGTCAAAAAAAGAATCGGCTCAGGAATCACTGTCAACACAGCGACTACTGGAGGAAAATGGTTCTACTCTGCCACTATCCTGTTTATCTCCGTCATTATTGTGGCTGTCTCAACAATGGTCATTCGTGCTGATTTGCAGCCGCCATCGCTCGTTATCGCCAACAATGGGAGCATACAAATTGAAGATGCCAACTACCCGTACAATTTTAAAATCAGCGATATCGTCGAAATAAATTTAGAAGAAAAAATGCCAAGCGGCTTCAAAACAAACGGCATTGCTGTACAGCAATATGCACGCGGCAATTTTCAATTGCAGGAGCTTGGACCAGCCAAAATGTATATTTTCAAAAACTCCTCACCTTATATCGTCATCCAATTAAAAGATCTGTATGTCATTTATAATGAAGAGGAACCGGAAGATACCAAACAAGTATTCAATGAGCTTATTGAATTTATGTCTAATTAAAATTAATATATAGGGCGTCCACGCTTGCTGCCAGATGCTTTCTGCTCGGCAGTCTGCTTGTGGATGCTCTCTACTCAGAAAACTTTCCTGCTTGAAGCTCTCTCCATACTTTTTTATTACTGTATTTCTTCTCCCCGCTAATATCATTACCAAACCACGCAGGTGCTTCGAAGCTGTTTGCAGCCTCCAATGTTTCAAACTCTATCTCGAGCACAGCAAGCTGCACCTGATCATATAAATCGATCTCAATTACTTGATTGTTCCAACTGGCTGTAATTCGATTTTTTGTTAACGGCGTGTAGCCAAATGCGCTCATTAATTGCTCGTAAATCAACGCAGAGATAGCATATTCCGTCTCCTCGCGAACCAAACCGTTGCCGCGCTTAAAGGTATGAGTATAAGAAACTTCTCCGCTTGCTGCATCCTTGATTTTGCGAACCCTGATTTCTTCATTACTATCCATTGCCAAATAAGTTTGCTCGATCCGCTGCTCCTTACACAACTCAATATGTCCGTCCTTTACCAATTGATCAACTGACCTATCCAACAAATATTTTCGCTCGATTTCAAAAGACATATATGCTTCCCCATTTCCTGCGTTTTGCTTTTTCTGTCTGTCTCCAAACTATCAAATTTGTGAATCATGCGCAATGCTTCGCTTTTTATGATAATCTTTTGGTAGTTATTATTTTGACAGAATTGGTGTGTGAGGTGCAATAATTGAACGAGAATAAACAATTCACTTTTCCAAAAGCTTTAACAATTGCTGGTTCCGATAGTGGAGGCGGAGCAGGTATTCAAGCAGATATTAAAACTTTTCAGGAGTTGGGTGCATATGGCATGTCAGCTCTAACAGCTGTTACTGCCCAGAATACAAGGGGCGTGCACAGTGTGCATCCTATTCCGGCTGCGTTTTTGGAAGAGCAGTTGCGTGCCATTGGGGAAGATATGCCGCCGCAAGCTCTTAAAACCGGCATGCTCGTTAATGCCGCCATGATTGAAACAGTCGCAGCCATCATTCGAGAGTATCGCTGGAGCAAACTTGTGGTTGATCCGGTTATGATTGCCAAAGGCGGAACGACACTGCTGCAAACAGAAGCTTTGCGTGCTTTAATCGAGCAATTAATCCCGCTTGCACACATAATCACTCCAAATATTCCAGAAGCTGAAGTACTGGCTGGTCTTTCCATAAAAACTTTATCCAACCGCGAACAGGCAGCGATATGTCTCAAACAGATGGGAGCAGATATTGTTGTTTTAAAAGGCGGTCATGACGAAACCGAACGCAGCACTGTTATTGATTTATACTATGATGGACAGCAATTTCATTATTTGGAAGGAAAAAAAATAGCTACCAAGCATACCCATGGGACCGGCTGCACCTACTCTGCTGCGATTACCGCATTATTAGCACAGCAAGCTTCTTCGTGGAGCGCTGTCCAAACAGCAAAATCCTTTATTCAGGCAGCGATTGAACATAGCTTCCCGTTTGGTGCCGGACAAGGTCCAACCAATCATTTTGCCTATCGACACAAAGGTTTAAGAAATTTGGGGATTTAGGACTTAGAACTTAGAAGTTAAAATTAGTGTTAGGATTAGACAAATTTAAATATGAACAAAGAAAAATAAAGGAGGAAGAAGTAAATGGATATTGTTCAATTAGATATCCGTCTCATAGACGAGGATATTGAGCAGCCTCGCTTTCAGTTCGATGAGACCGCGCTGCAGGAGCTAATGAACAGCATTGCCGAGTTAGGCTTGCTGTCCCCCATCAAAGTGCGTCCCATCGATGGTGGTCGCTACAAAATCATATACGGAAACAGACGCTATAAAGCTGCTATGCGTTTGGGAAAAGCAACAATCCCATCAATCATCTCTGAGGCGATCGGTGACTTGGATATTTATTTGGAGCAGATTGCTGAAAATTTAACAAGAGAAGGCTTTTCGCCGATTGAAGAAGCGGAGGCTTTTCACAAACTGATGAACGATAGCAAATTCCGCAGCTCAATTAAATTTTTGTCTTCCAAGCTAGGAAAGCCGGAAAGCTACATAAAAAACAAATGCGAACTTCTGAAATTCAGTAGTGCTGTCAAAAAGCTTATCGTCAGCGGAACTGAAATTCGCAAAAATGCATTAACGGAGGAACAGCTTCTGCCATTGAAGGACTTGCCCGTTGAGCATCGTAATCCTCTAGCTCTTATAGCAGCGCGTGATGAGCTTCCCGTCAGTGATGTAAAAAAAATAGCCAAGCTGTTCAAAGACAGCTCTATTTCTGATAACATCAAAGAAAAACTGCTGCTTAAAGACGGCTCAGGCTTAATCGAAACCTGGTCCACTCGCGAGCTGAACAAAAAAGAACGTGCTCGTGCTGCCGCCGAAGCTGCCAAAAAAGCCGAAATGGAATTAGAAAAACAACAGCAGGAGGCTTCTGTCGCTGAGAGTCAGACTAAGGCTATCGCCGCGACTAGGAGCGAGGTTGAAGTTGGAGCTCAAGATAGAGTTGAGGTACAAGCTGGTGTTAAAGCTCAGGCTGAGGGTGAAATTGAGAAATTTGTAGAGGATGGTGTTTCGACTAATAGTGTGATGAACACTGCATCTTATTCTGCTTCTTCTATCGCCATTGATTCCAATAATGCTTCTGCCGCTGCTGTAACGCAACTAAATACAGTCAGTAGTGGCGTTTTTCCAGCACTTATTGAACACTTGCTCGAAACAACCAAGCCTTTGCCCTATACTGACTTTGCGTTAAAACAAATGATTGACGACTATAGGAATAGTAATGTTGGCAGTGACAAACAACTGAATGAACGAATAGAAAAAGCTATTCAACAAATGAAACAACAATTAGAACGCTGGACAGCCTTAAAAACATATTGGAATGAATAAGACCAAGTGCTCGCGATTATGATTTCTTTTACATTAGTTTATTTCGAGCATACGACAGAACGTTGCATGTTACCTATTTTGTACTAGTTTGAAAACTGCTGCTGTTTATACGATTTTTCGTATAAACGGCGAGCTTTTTACCCTTGGTGAGCACTTTTATATGATTTTTCGTACAACAGTATTAGCTTTCTTCACTAACTATTTATTACGGTTGCCATACCACACACCACTAGCAACTTTAGGTATTCATTACGTCATTCTTGCAACTTACTGACAACTCCTGTTTGTAACATGACGCCTTGTCTTGCAACTTACAGATAAATCCTTTGCGCAGCATGACACCTTGTTCTGCAAACAGCTCATTGTGACTTTCTGTCTTCATCGCCCATCATGCCTCGTTCCCAAATACACTTTATTATTGAAAAAGGGAATACCATCCATGATTTGTAATGAAACTGAAATATTTCTTTCATCAGTCTTTAATGAAAAGGGTCTATACTTTGAATTGACCCCCTTTTTTATAATATAAACTTTATTCGACCCGCAGCCCGTTGCTGACGGGTCACTTTTTTGTTTGTGCTTTGCGCTTTGTTCTACTCTCCAATTCAAAATTCCATTTCGACTATTCACAACATTTTTATTCTTTTGACATTTTGATTTTGTTTTCCCTCGTACCCCTCAGTTTTTTCGACAAGAAATCTGCAACCATATTACGATCGTCAACGTATGTTTAGTATGAACGTTGTGCTTAAAGGAGGTGTAAAATGTCTTTTCAGTTTGATCCAATTGGTCACTCTGGGGGCATGAACAGTATGTTTTCAATTATTCCATTTATTGTCGTAATCGGATTTATTGTTGTGTTCATCATGATAATTGCAAATGCAGTAAAACATTTTCAAAATGCCAGTGCGCCGAAACAATCTTATTATGCGAGAGTTGTTGCCAAGCGCATGGAGGTAAGCACCTCGCACCATAGTCACAATCATAATCATGATCATATGGGGCATATGCATACAACCTCACGCACACATTACTACCTCACATTGGAATTTGATAACGGACATCGTAAAGAATATTTGGACGTCAAAAATTTGTATGGTCTTGTAGTTGAAGGCGATACGGGATATGCTCAAATTCAAGGTGACTGGATTGTTGCTTTTGAACGCTCCTACGATGAAAACTCTGCCCCATATATGTAATACGATCACTATATTCCAACAAGAAAAGCTGGACATCATTTGAACGATGCTCCAGCTTTTCTTGTTGGATTTTTTAAAAATAAACATTTCTTGATTGAGTGCATTATTAAATGCAGAGTTATCTACTTTCATCCCATATGCTGGGCAAAATAATCCCACCCAAAGCCTACCTGCTCCGGCTTATGGGCATCTGAACCATATACACATTCCACGCCTGCATCTTTGCAAAGGATAATAAACCACGGTGGAACATAGGCCTTTCCGCAAGTCACTACGCGCATACCGGCTGTATTTACATCAACACCCACCTGATGCTCCAGCAGCAGCGGCAACAAGCGTTTTATTCTATCATTGATTTGCGCACTATCGATCGACGGCAACTCCGATGCAAACTTTTCGATTAAATTAATATGCCCAATTCTTTTTCTCATTGGTAGCGTACCCGCCTCGATAATCGCCTGTTCCACATGGTCGTAGTATTCATTGACTACCTTTTCCATTGTCCCATAATACTCAACAATATTTGCAGTAAAATCCGCGACTGTAAAGTCCACACTGCGCATGCCGCCTTTTCCCGGCAAATAATGGACAGAGTAGACTACATCCTCCAGCTCGTGCTGCCACTGGCTTAGCATACTGTTAGTAAAATCCTGTCTCCCTTGCAAATAATCCATTTCCAGCCCCGCAGTTATTTCGATTTTCCCATCGTACTGCTGCTTGATTCGTTTAAGAAAATCTATATATTCCGGAAGTTGCTCAAGCGGCATAGCCATTTCGGAAAACAACTCACGATCATCGAGCCAGCCTTGCGGAATTGGAGAATGTTCCGTAATCGTATATCGTTGGAAGCCAAGCTCAATGGCACGCTCAATATACAACTCCTGCTCTGCGTCACTGCCATGATAACAATATTTGGTATGATTGTGCCCATCCCATTTCAACACTTGATTCACCTCTTGTCTCTGACTGAATTAATCCTTTTCATCCTAGCACCATCATCCCTAAAAGTCACGTTTAAGCAGCAAAAAAGACTCATTCCAATAAATTGCAAGTATTTTGCAGGAATTCATAAAATTATGTCGAATGATATCGTTTGTAAGATTATTTTCACATGAATTTCTGTGTGCTTACTTAAGGGTTTACTTATATGTTTCCTTATGTATAAACTTTACGATTAATATGGAAACGATTTAACGAACTTCTACGCATCTAACAATTTAATGCAGTCAACATGAAGATGCCTTAATTGCAAAACTGTTGCAGGAGGCTTTTTTTAATGAAGAAATGGTTACAATCCTTCACATTTGTTATTATCCCCAATTCAACACAATCGGTCAGACGGTTTAATATGCCGCGGATCGTTTTGTTCGCAGCCCCGATTTTACTTATTATTTTACTTGTATCTTTCCTTTTACTGCTCCTTATCATCACCAATCAAACGAAATATACCAATCAGCTCGAAACAGAATTGGCAGCATTCACCTCTACCCACCAAACGCAGCTAGCATCGAAAGATGAACAAATCGCAACAATGAAATCCGAATTGCTTTCACTCTCTGAGCAAGCATATGAAATAGAAGGTAAACTGCAAGAAATAAATAATCTGGAGCATGAGTTAAAACAATTCATTAACAGCTCTAACATTTCGACTTCTATCGATGATGGGATGTCATCTTCTGCTTCGCAATTTGAGAGTCAAGGTGGTGAAGAGATACCTCTGGAACGAATTTCCTCCACTGCACTGGCAGCCAATGCCTGGCAGAAATACGAACAGGCTATGCAGCTGGCTGAGAAACTGCAGCCCGATCTTGAAGCTACTAAAACTGCAATGCACGAGCATCAACAACTGATGGATATAACACCGAACATTTGGCCTACTGATTCAAGAAAAATCACCTCCTCTTTTGGCACTCGAAAAGATCCTCTCTCCAGACGTTCCACCTATCACTCTGGTGTGGATATAGGCGCTAATAGAGGAGATTCGATATATGCAACGGCAAGCGGGACAGTAACGGTAAGTGAAAAAGCATACCCTTACGGCAATTATATTGAAATAGATCATGGAGAATCGTTCCGAACCCGCTATCTGCACTTGAGCAAGCGAGTAGCTGAGGTTGGAGACAAAGTAAATAAAGGTGATCTAATTGGTGAAGCAGGCAGCACCGGACGAAGCACAGGACCGCATTTGCATTATGAGGTCATTGTTGATGGTCAAACGGTCAATCCCGAATTATATATGCTTGAGGAAGGAGAGTTAAACCATGTTCAAAAGTAAAAAAACGATAATAGATCCAAATAAAACGGATACTTTAATTGGTGCGGGCACAACCTTTGAGGGCAAACTCGAATCCAATGCCAGCATCAGGATTGAAGGCAAAGTAACAGGTGATATTACAAGCAGCGGAGATGTTATTATTAGTGAGGATGGCAGTGCTCACTCGCAAATTCAGGCACGTTGTCTGATTGTCGCAGGTCAACTGGTGGGCAATGTAAAAATATCTGGACAATTAACAATTTGTGCAACTGGATCACTGCTGGGCAATATCGAGGCTGAGTCATTTATTATCGAAGCAGGCGGCATCTTTAACGGAACAAGCTCCATGACGACAAACACCGTAAATACAGCAGATGCAGCAAAAAATAAAAGGCAACAAGCCACAGATTTAGTTGCCAAAGCAAACTGATTTTTTTCATCCATGATTAAAAGGCTTTGCTCCCTAGCGGAAACAAAGCCTTTTATTTATAGCAAAATGCTATTATTTGAATACTTTCATTCGCTCTTCAACAGGCATAAATTGCTTTTCTCCTGGAGTTGCAAGCTTTTTGCCGAATGGCATTTGAGCGATCAGCTTCCAGCTCTCTGGCAGCTTCCACTCTGCTTTGACTGCATTGTCAATTAGTGGATTATAGTGCTGCAATGAAGCACCATATCCTTCCTGATCCAGCGCTGTCCAAATAACATGCTGCACCATGCCGTTAGATTGATTTGACCAAATCGGGAAATTTTCGCTGTACAAGCTGAATTTTTCCTGCAAGCCTTTTACAACTGCCTCATCTTCAAAAAACAGCACAGTACCGTATCCTGCTCCAAAAGAGTTCATTTTCTCTTGTGTAGCAGCAAAATTTTCTGCAGGAACAACCCCGCGCAATGTCTCTGTAATAATTGACCATAGCTTCGTATGGTTATCGCCTAATAGCAGTACAATACGGGCACTTTGTGAATTAAAGGCAGATGGTGTATGTTTGACCGCAGCAGCAATAACTGCCTCCAAACGCTCATCAGAAATCACTTGCTCACTGCTAATCGCATAATGTGTTCTTCTTGCTTCTACTGCTTCCAAATATTGTTGTTTTACTGTTGCTTGACTCATTCTCTCTTCTTCCTCTCCAAATTATATATTTTTTAATTTACCCATACTTAATAAAAAAACATCGTTTTATTATACCATTTATTTCCTTTAGCTCACAAATTGAACATAGATCCCATTGGGGTCTTTTACCGAAAGACCATTTGTTAAATGATTTGTTTCATATCCTGCATGTTGAAGACGATTTTTTATACGCTCCAATTCCTCTGCATGAGGAACTATAATCGTGAAATATTCCATACCTGTGCTATTTGCTGGCGGAAGCGGAGCATGGCGACCTGCCCATACATTCAAACCAATATGATGGTGATAACCACCTGCTGCAATAAACAGTGCACCCATTTGTCTGTACCAATCCGCCTCAATCGCAAAGCCAAGCACATCACAATAAAATTCTCTAGCCTTCTCCATATCATGAACATGAAAGTGTACATGTCCGATAACCGTGCCTGCTGGCATTCCTTGCCACTGTTTTCCTTTTGCCAATTCAACAAGTCCTTGCCAGTCGATCGATTTTGTCGCCATATTCACATGTCCCAACTCATCATGCTGCCACTCATTTCTTGGTCTGTCCCGGTAAATCTCAATTCCGTTTCCATCTGGATCGGACAAATAAAGCGCCTCACTTACTAAATGATCCGCTTGTCCCAATTGTACGCCATAATCGACCAAATGCTGCATAATAACAGCCAGCTCTTCTCGTCCAGGAACCAGAATAGCATAGTGATATAAGCCGCTTGCCGACCTTTCTGGCGTAATTATCGCATTTTCGACTTCATGCAGTATAAGCAGCTCGTGCTTGCTCCCAGGTATGCCCAAAACTGTTGTAGCCTCTTGTTTCCTGATTACTTCCAAACCAATTGCTTGCTCATAAAAAGAAACGGATCTTTCCATATTACTTATCCGCAACTTTACTACCCCAAGCTTGATATCCGGATGCATCTTAATTGTCACCTCTTCACCTCATTCCGTATTGCATAGTTGCAATTTTTTCAATAAACCACAATATTAGTTACTAACTTTTATATATTAAGTATACATTATATAGTCAACACTCGTCAACTACTCACATATAGTTTAAGTAATCATGTACATTTTTAAACGAAAAACCGCCAAATAAAGCTGTTTCAGCTTCATCGAGCGGTTCTCATCCATACTTTTCAATAGTGGCATTACGTTAATCCATTTTACTTTTGTTGAAAAAATTCAAAGGTCAGCTCCGAAAAACCCGGAAGACCAACATGACCGAAATCAGGGTAAATTTCCAATTGCTTAGGTGCAGTTATTTTGTTGTACGCTGCAAATTGAGTAGACGGAGGGCAGATGGTATCCATCAAGCCAACACCCATCAACACCTCGCCTTTTATACGTGGCGCCAAAAATTGGATATCAATATAGCCAAGACGATAAAACATCTCTTCTTCATGCAAATGACGCGGGTCAAAACGCATAAAGTAAGTTTTCAGCTCTTGATATGCGCCTTGAGCAAGGTCCATTTCCCAAACACGTTTATAGTCGCTTAAGAATGGATAAACCGGCGCCAGCTTTTTTATTTCAGGCACTAACGCTGCACAAGCAATCGTTAATGCCCCGCCTTGTGAACCGCCCATCGCATATACTTCTGTCTCATCCACCTCCGGCATCGACATCGCAATATGCGCCAATTGAGCAGTATCCAAAAAGATATGTCTGAACAGCAAATCATCCTCGTGGCTATCCAACCCTCGAATGATATGTCCATGATGCGTATTGCCTTTTACACCTCCGGTATCTTCTGACAAACCGCCTTGTCCGCGGCAGTCCAGTGCAAACACAGAATATCCTTGATGGACATAAGCAAGCTTGTCAATCCATGGTCCGCAGTTGCCCGAGTATCCATGAAATTGCAAAACAGCCCGATGCGGCTTCTGTTCTCCCGCAGGACGCAAATATTTGGCATGAATTCGCGCTCCGCGCACACCGTAAAAATATAAATGATAGCATTCCACTCCCGGCACTTGAAATTCACTTGGAACAAGCTCCACTTGTGAATCAACTGCCTTCATCTCTGCTAAAGCTCGCTCCCAATAGTGGTCAAAGTCAGTCGGGCGCGGGCTGCGGCCTTGGTACTCTTTTAACTTATCTATCGGCATATCAACTAATGGCACAGTTCTTCCTCCTCTAAAGCTGCTCTTTAATTGTTAATTAAAAACTGCAATGCCAAATCATTAAAACCAGGTAAATCCTCATGTCCGAAATCCGGATAGACTTCAAGCTGTTTTTGCGATGTAATTTTATTGTAAGCGGCAAATTGCGTCGAAGGCGGACAAGTAGTATCCATCAAACCTACTCCCATCAACACCTCGCCCTTAATTCTGCCAGCCAGATTTTGAATATCAATATAGCCAAGACGTGTAAACATTTCTTCTTCATGCAAATGACGTGGATCAAAACGCATAAAGTAAGTACGAAGCTCTTGATATGCTGTCCCGCCGAGATCGATTTGCCATACCCGCTTATAATCACTCAAAAATGGAAAGACGGTAACCAATCTTTTAATTCTCGGCTCTAATGCCGCACAAGCGATAGTTAAAGCACCGCCCTGCGAACCGCCCATTGCGTATACTTCCGTTTCATCCACTTCCGGCATCGACATTGCAATATTAGCCAGCTGTGCTGTATCCAAAAAGATTTGCCTGAACAACAAATCATCCTCATGTCCATCCAAACCGCGAATAATATGTCCCTGATGCGTATTTCCCTTTACGCCGCCAATATCCTCCGACAACCCGCCTTGACCACGACAGTCTAAAGCAAACACAGAAAAGCCTTGCGCAACGTAGGCAAGCTTGTCCATCCAGCCGCCTGAATCGAAAGTATAGCCATGGAATTGCAAAACAGCTCTATGTTTTTTGGCAATCGTATTCGCTGGACGCAGATATTTGGCATGCACACGCGCCCCTTTAACTCCGGTAAAATATAAATGATAGCACTCCACATTGTCTGCCTGGAATTTGCTAGGCACCAGTTCTATTTGCGGATCAACCGCTTTCATTTCCGTCAGTGCCCGCTCCCAATACTCATCAAAGTCAGCTGGACGCGGATTAGTCCCCTCATATTCAAGCAGCTTCTCCATTGGCATATCCACTAATGGCATGCTCTTCCCCTCCATCGCAAGTTGTCAATTAATTTTCCTGCAAAAAAGCGTGGCAACAGGGAATCAAAAAACAGCTTATAAATCAATCGTATCCTGTCTATTTACTTAACTATTTTCAAATTCCACAGTTATCCAGCCCACTCTATATTACTATAAAATTGTTGCTTTCTATAGTGCAAAATCAGGTCACCGAGTTACCGTCTACTGTAACACTGTCATCACTGCTAATATCCAGCAACGCATCAAAACGGCTCGAATAGTCCTCGTAGACCTGTCGCCATCTTTCTTTGCGGTTTGTAATCATACTTTTGCCGAGAATAGCTTCGATCATCTCTAAGCAAACATGCCAGCCTGCTACATCCCTTGCAGTATGCTTAGTTATGCGTGATAGCTTCTCACGCAAGACCAATTTGCAATCTCTATCTGTCCCTTGCAACTCAAAACGAACGCTGTCTGCATCCCAGGCAAACTCAAACACCTGCAATGGCTCCAGCGTCAAAATATCCATATACTCGTAATGCCCGTTGCCCATATCAAACTGCAAATAGCTTCCTTTCTCCAACTTCGCAATGCTAAGCTCAGAAAACCATTGCTGCAGCTTGCTGTTGTCTGTCAGCATCGCCCAAACCTCTTCCGGTGGGTACGAGAAATACTGCTCGAAAACAACCTCATAAACATATGATGCATCTTGATCAGCTTGTAAAATTTGTGCCGGCTTCATCCCGAACGCTCCTCCTTCCAGTAGCATTCTAACAGCTTACCCTATTTCACAATGAGATAAAAGATACAACTGCTACAGTAACTAGTAAATTCATGATTTTTTTCAAAGAAACAGTTTGCACAGTTTTAGCTCTTCCTTTGAAGCTGACAATTAGCTGTCAAACACAAATTTTGAAACTTAGTATCTTAACCATCTAAAAAAAAATCGCCGGCATCTAAGAATGCATTTTAAACGCGCTCTTATTGCCAGCGAAAGAAACAACATATCTATAAAAACTACAATTGTTTGTAAACCGCCTGATAAACCAATTCAAGCGGAACCTGATACTTGCGGGCTGCTGCTGCTGCGTCCTCATATTCAGGTGCTTGTCTAATTAGTTTATCGCCATCAAAAGCTTGCTTCACTTTAATATAGCCGTACTCCGTATACACCTCTTGCCATTGCCGACGCAGCGCTTTGCGCTTCCAAAAGCTGTGGCGTACGCCAATCGTCGAAGTTTCCTCCAGCAAAACCTGCTCGCAATCTTCCTTTTGCGGTTCATGACACAACACGGTAATCAATGTACCCGGCCGATTTTTCTTCATATGAACTGATGTGTAATACACATCCAGAGCTCCTTGCGCAAACAAACGATCCATCGTATACCCCAGCGTCTCGCCTGAAGCATCATCTACCTGCGCTTCCAAAATAACAATCGTCTCTTGCATCTCGGACAGAGGCTTAAAGACTGTTCTTCCAAAGGATTGCCCTAAATCATTCAGAGGCGTTGCCGGCTCAGCGTACTCTTCGTGCAGCTTCAGCTGCTCGGAAGCTTTGTTCATATAAACCTGTTCCGTTAGAAGGACAGCTCGTACAACGTTAGGATGTGCAAAGTTTTTCGTCCCTGCCCCGTAACCGATGCGATCAATCGTACCTGCAGGCATTGTTCCAAAACCTGTAGCCAATGCTTTTACAATTCCTGCCCCAGTAGGTGTCGTAAGCTCACCTTGCGCAGTAAACGAGGACAACGGAATACCCCTAAGCAGTTCAGCGGTTGCTGGAGCAGGTATCGGGTATAAGCCATGAGCCATTCGCATTCTGCCTGTGCCTGTTGGTACTGGAGAAACTATAATACGGTCAATATCCAGGCTTTCCAAAGCTAGACAGACACCAATTACATCAATAATCGAATCCATTGCTCCGACTTCATGAAAATGCACCTCTGATGGGTCCATCCCATGAATTTTCCCTTCAGCAACTGCTATATGCTCAAAAATAGCTGTGCTGCGCTCTTTTGCCCGCTGCGGCAAACTGGAAGCCTCAATCATCGCCAATATATCAGCCGCTTTGCGGTGATGATGGTCATGACCATGTCCGTGTTCGTGATCATCGTGGTGATGATGGTCATGACTATGTCCGTGTTCGTGATCATCGTGATGGTGATGTTCGTGACTATGTCCATGTTCATCATCATTGTGGTGGTGGTGGTGATGATGGTCATGACCATGTCCGTGTTCGTGATCATCGTGGCGGTGATGTTCGTGACTATGTCCGTGTTCGTGATCATCGTGGTGATGATGGTCATGACCATGTCCGTGTTCGTGATCATCGTGGCGGTGATGTTCGTGACTATGTCCGTGTTCGTGATCATCGTGGTGATGATGGTCATGACCATGTCCGTGTTCGTGATCATCATGGTGATGATGGTCGTGACTATGTCCGTGTTCGTGATCATCGTGGTGGTGATGTTCGTGGCTATGTCCGTGTTCGTGATCATCGTGGTGGTGATGGTGTCCGTGATCACCGCCTTCGATGTCCAGCTTCAAATACTTGGAAGTAATTCCACGACGATCGACTTCCACAAACTCCATTGTGAACGGATCAATCGGCATTGTGCGCAATTGATCCGCTATATATTGCGGGTCAGCACCCAAATCGACCAAAGCAGCAAGTGTCATATCCCCGGCTATTCCGGAAATGCAGTCCAAATATAATGTTTTCATTGGCCCTCCGCTATTAATTGTAATATCATCGACGCTTGATAGCCTGCCCCAAAGCCATTATCAATATTGACCGCAGTGACTCCCGCAGCACATGATGTGAGCATCGCCAACAATGTCGTTACTCCTTGCAAATTTGCACCGTAGCCAACAGAGGTTGGCACAGCGATAACCGGACGGCGCACTAGCCCGCCAACTACGCTGACCAGCGCCCCTTCCATGCCCGCAACTGCAATCACTGCCGAAGCCTCGCGAATTCTTTCTTTTTGGCTAAGCAGTCTATCAATGCCAGCAACGCCGACATCATATATTCGATCAACCGTTCCGCCCATCCACTCAATCGTTCCAGCAGCTTCCTCAGCAACAGGTATATCTGTTGTCCCAGCAGTCAATACCGCTATTTTCCCTGGCAGCTTGCGCGCTGCTTTACCATAACGAATTAAACGGGAAACAGGATCATAGAGCGCTTCGGGAAAGCTCTGCTGTACTTTTTCTGCCATTTCATCTGTACTTCTCGTTACTAGCGCCCGTCCATGCTTCTCTATAAGCTTTGCCGTAATCTGCTCCACTTGCTCAACTGTTTTATTCATGCCAAACACAACTTCCGGATGACCGGTTCGTTGCTCGCGATCTATATCCAACTTGCAAAAACCCATATCCTCGAAACTTGCCATGCTCATTCTCCTTTGAGCGAAAGCATTTTATTCATGCTGCCGCTGCGATAGCCGCCTAGGTCAAGCGAAACATATACAAAACCGTACTCCTTCAGTTTTGCCGAAATTTCCTCTGCATGACTGATTACTCGCTGCATCGCCGATGGTTCAACCTCTATTCTGGCAATATCACCGTGACTGCGAACTCTCATCTGTCCAAAACCGAGACTGCGCATATAACGTTCAGCTTGCCCGACTCTGCCCAGCTTTTCCTCCGTAATCATTTCCCCATAAGCAATCCTTGATGACAAGCAGGCAAAAGAAGGTTTGTTCCAGGTAGCAAGCCCGAATTCATGCGACAAATCCCGTATTTCTTCCTTGTACAAACCAGCCTCCTGCAATGGACCGCGCACGCCCCGCTCCTTGGCAGCCTTCATACCTGGCCGATGCTCATTCATATCATCAGCAATTAGACCATATACAATATGCTTAAACTGTCCGCTCTCAAGAAACGGTTCCAAATGCTCAAACAAACTACGCTTGCAAAAGTAACAACGGTTAGAATCATTTTCCTTATATCCTGGAATGCTAAGCTCAGATGTTTCGATCACCTTATGCGGAGCTCCGATTTGTTTGGCAAGCTGCACAGCTTCCTCCATTTCTTCTGATGGATATGTTTCCGAATCTGCTGTAACAGCGAGTACCTTTTCTTCACCAAGCGTGGTTAGCGCCGCATACAAAAGCAGTGTACTATCTACACCGCCAGAAAATGCCACGACTACTGATTCCATCTCAATTAGAATCGCTTGCAGTTTTTTATATTTATCATGCATAGACGCTTCATCCTCCCTCTAGCCCAAATCCATATCCCTCAAGCTTTGTTCAGCATATCTGCGGTAACGACCAATTCACTGTCAACTTACAATGAATGCTCTGCAATAAAAATCTACAGAGCATTCGCGCAGCCAGCTACATGCCTTGCGCACTTTGCGCATGCTGCCAAGCTGTTATCTCACCCATCGAGGTCTTCAGGGAAGAATATATATTCAAATAAATAGGCAATAATTGCTCGTATTTTGTATGATTGTTTTGATCAGGCTCATAAACCGCACCGCCCTGCTCACTATCCCAGCGGTAAAGCGGGCCTTCGCAGTTATTCATGGCGAACAGTCCGAGCTGCGCCGCCCCGAGTCCGGAGCTTTCCACTACTTCTGGTATTTGCACCGGAACTCCTAGTATATCCGCCATCATTTGGCACCAAATCGGAGAACGGGCAAACCCGCCGGATGCACGGATTTGTTGGAGCTCTGTCCCTTTTTCCTTCATTAGAGAACAAATAGCAGCAATTTGGAACATAACCCCTTCCATCGCAGCCCGCAGCATATGCTTTTCATTATGAGCTAGTGTCAAACCGAACATAACACCTTTAGCTTCAGCATCCCAAAATGGCGCTCGTTCACCGGACAGCAGCGGCAAAAATAATAATCCGTCAGAGCCCGCCGGAATTTCTGCAGCAAGCGGCAGCACCTCTTCCATCGGCTTGCCCGGAAACAGTCTTTCAGCTGTCCATTGCGCCGCGATTGCGCCATTATTGGAAGGTCCTCCGATGAGCCAATGCCCTTCGGTCAGCGCATAACAGAACAGTCTGCCATCAATATCAAATTGCGGCTTGCTGACACAAGTACGCACTGCACTGCTCGTGCCAATCGTCACTGCTGCTACTCCATCCTCGATTGCGCCAATCCCTAAGTTTGCCAAAACACCATCCTGCGCTCCAAGCACAAACGGTGTATTTTCACTTAGACCCATTCGTATAGCTGCATCTATATTTAATCCGGTTAATATTCCTGTGGACGGAGCAAGCGGCGGCAATTGATCCAAAGATATACCAAGCATTGCAACGACTTCCTCATCCCAGGCAAGCTTCTCCAAATTGAACATTCCTGTAGCACTGGCAATAGAGTAATCCATAACTGCTGTCCCAAATAGTTTGTAGAAAACATATTCTTTAATGCCGATAAATTGTTTGCCAGCTGCAAATATTTCTGGCTGCTCTTCCTTTAGCCACATCATTTTTACAAGCGGCGACATGGGATGAATCGGCGTTCCGGTTCGAGAATAAATCGTGATGCCTTCACCACTCTCGACCAATCTCTTCACTTGCGGCGCACTGCGCTGATCTGCCCATGTAATGCTTGGCGTCAATGGCTTACCATTCTCATCAAGCACGATTAAACTATGATTAGCAGAGCTGAATGTAACACAGAGTATATCCTCTGCCTGCCAGCCACCTTGCCGCATAACAGCAGCTGCCGCCGTTTGAAATGCCTCCAGTATTTCATCTGGATCCTGCTCCGCATATCCCGGTTTTGGCGTATAAAGCGGGTAACCGATAGAATGGCTGCCAAGCACTTGACCTTGCTGACTTACCGCCAATACCTTTGTGCTGGTTGTACCGAGGTCGCCCGCAAGTATGATTTTGTCTGCTTTACTCATTTTGGCAAAAATCCTTCCTCATCAAATTCCCATTCATACGGACCTTCGACGATTTCAATTCTTGGATTATTTTTGGCCTCCTCTAAAAGTGCCTCTGATATTTCAATAGATCCAAGATGCAGCGTATCTCGTATACGAGCCAATTTGCATGTAGAATAGTCCAAAATATTGCAAGTCTTCACCGCCGCCTTAATCGCATCACGATCATCAGCTAGAGTCGTCGCCTGCTTCGTTGGAGCACAGACCGTTGAAGTAAGCCCGTTAGCATAAGTCCCCGGCCAGTCAGCCTTGCCTACCAAGCGACTTGTTGTAAAGTCAGCCGTCCCCACTCCATTGGCATTTCCTTTTGATTCTGGCGTCAAATCAAGCACAACCATTTTGTTTACTTCCGGTCCGCCATGTGCATATGGAGTTGGGTAACGTCCAGTAATATTCGGGTCGGCACCGTCGCCGCTAATATTTTTTCCTATATAATCAATGACAAGCACATCCAGCTCAGGGAACAAAATTTGCGGAAGACGGCTTTTTGCCTCCTCCAGCAATTCTATTTCGCGTGCCTCCATATTATCCGTATCTACAACTTCCAAACGACAAATTTGATCATAAGCATTTTCAACAACCGCTACACCAAAACGAATCGGCAGCTTCGCAATCATCGCTTTAGCCATAGCAGGTACGTTTTCCGCCATATATTTGAAACCCAACTGATGGCAGGCCTCTGCACCTTTTTGTTTGCCCAGACCAATCGAAATCATTTTGTACAATCCGCTTTCAATCGGACCGCGGAATGCTGTATGAGGCTTGATTCGGTTAATCACAACGATAACATCCGATTCTTCCACAGCAATTTTATCGCAGTATACCGGCAGGCCGTTCGGCAGACGGTCTACTTCAATAACCTCCATTGAAGATCGGATCGGACAGCCCATTTTCTCCTCATCAATCCCCAAATGAGCAAGCACCTCTATTTGTCCTTCCGCTGTAGCACCGCCATGACTGCCCATACATGGAACGATAAACGGCTTCGCACCCACCCGCTGCAATTCGCTGATCAGCACTTTGGTCAATTCGTCGATCCGGTTAATGCCCCGGCTTCCCACAGCAACGGCTACTCTTTGTCCAGACTTGATCGCTTCCAGTGAGGGGGATTGGCGCAGCATTTGCGTCAAATCACCAACCGGATCCTCCAGCTTTGTACCATCAAACGATTGCTTGATGCGGTACATTTTGGGAATGGGAATATGCTGTACAAGCTTTTTCAATATATCTGTCATCTGCTCATCGCTCCAGCCTCGCCTTGCCGACAGAAGGACTTCCTTCGTCATTGGCGAATTTATTGTTAATGCATGCAAGTCATATAGGTTGACTATACCATGCTTCTTGCTAACATTGAGAAAAACATATGCGCTGCCAAACGGCAACACACTTCAAAACTTCAGATTTTAGCTAATTACACTAAACACATTAAGATGGGTACTAAACTGGGGCATCCCAGTCCTCCCTTAAGCATCAGAGTGGTTGCCAAAGCGCTTATTTGTCGATTTACTGTCAATAAACAACTTGAGCATAAAATTTATACGGCACTACAATAGTTCATCGATAGTCTCGTCCGCCACCCGTTACACTTTCCTGCATATCTTTTCATCAGACGAAACGCATAGTATTTGCTAAATTTCCTATTTTTATCTAAAGATTTGACAACGTTGTTATTCTCATGATAAACAAAATAAAACGAGCTGTCCAGCCAATTAACGATTGCTTTATAATCCTTTTCTATTCTATTAAAATGATCCGTTACGATGAAAGTTGATGAAGTTTGAAGTTTAATGAAGCAATAAGAATCATCTGATTATTTTAACAGCAGCAAGCTGGCAATATCCCGTGTGAAAATTTATACAAAATAACGATTAATTAAGGATAACTACTGACTCGTCGATAATCAATCGACACTTTACACGGCACACCTTATAATTTAGGTAGCATTATATTTTTTGTTTATTGGCACTTTTCGGTTTTTGTTGCAGCTGAATAGCTAATTTTTGTTCGGAGGTCATAATGGTAACAATTAAAGATATAGCAGAAAAAGCTGGCGTCAGTTTTTCGACAGTCTCCAAGGCTCTGCGCAATAGTCCACTAGTAAAAGAGAATACAAAGCAGCATATCATGACGATCGCCAAAGAACTCGGCTACCAGCCTAATTTGGCTGCGAGAAGTCTTGTTTCCAAAAAAAGCGGAGCAATTGGCATCGTTTGGCCATCGGTTGAGCGAGCGGCGCTGTCTGCCCTGCTTACTTCGCTGAACGAACAGTTGGAGCAACAAGGCTGCACTGTCTTGCTGTCTATTAGCAAGCTTGAGGCGGCACTAGATACATTCAAGCGCTATCAGGTTGATGCTATTCTCGTTTTTGGTGATCAAGACAGCAGCCGCATTATTGAGGGCGCCATTCCGCCGAATACTCCAATTGTGACATATGGCGCAGCAGGATTCCATCCTTGGTCTACCGTTGATGTAAAACGAGGACAATCAATTCGTCTTGCTTTGCAAAGACTGGCTGGCAAGGGGCATACGCGAATTGCCTATGTGGGCGATCCACAAACGGATGATCCGCTCCAAACTGTTAAAATCGAAGCCTTTCTTGACGAAGCAAGCAAGCTTTCTCTTAATCCGCAACATACGCCAGTAATACCGATTAGCGGACTGGATATGCATGACGGATATATGGCGATGAAACGGCTGATCCAGCATGGAGATACGCCTACTGCTGTTATTAGCGGCGGTATTGATCTGACTAAAGGCATACTGCGCGCAGCTGCCGAAGAAAGACTGCAAGTTCCTGAGCAACTGTCTGTCATCAGCTACGATAATCTACCACAAATGGAATCACTCGATGTGCCCGTTACTGCAGTAGGGGCCGCGATAGCTGATATTTCAACCGCTATTGTTAAAACAATTCTAGAGGTTATCGACAATAGACATCAAATCCGTACAGTGCATTTGGAGCCTGTTATTGTCGACCGTTTCTCAGTAGCTCCCCTGCCGTGATGATAAATTTGACGCATGCCAAGCAAGCCTGGACACTGGCACTTGTGCCCTATCCAAGCTTGCTTGTTTTTTACTGTAACCTGTTATGTCCCTGTCGCCATGTCTTCCTTTACTATAATAAGCTGTTTGCTGCAAAGCTGTTCCATTAGATAACGATCATGGCTAATCACAATAATCGCCATCTTCCTTTCGGCAGCAATGCTCAGCACCTCTCTCCACAAACTTGCCTGTGTGATTGCATCCAGCATCGCCGTCATTTCGTCGGCAATCAGTACCTTTGTACGCGGATGAAGCGCTCTAGCTATATTTAGTCTTTGCAGTTCTCCGCCCGAAAGCTCATGAGGGAAACGATCAAGCCAGCCTGGATTAATATTTAGTCGATTCAAAAATTCATTGCTCGGCATCCAGCTCTCAGCCAACGATTGTCTAAGCCTAAGCTTCGGATTAAAGGCATGCTCCGGATGTTGCAAAACTAGCTGCACCGGGAAGCTTTGCCCGTCCTGCAAAGCGAGCTTACACTGTTCTGACTGTAAGTCAGATTGATCCTGTTTATCCCAGCTATATTTCAATTCGCCTTCTGCTGGTTGGTCAAATTGCGCAAGAATACGTGCCAAAGACGTCTTCCCTGTACCGCTTGGACCTGACAAACCTGCAATCTCCCCTGCATGCACTTCAAATTGCAAATGTCGAAACAGCCACTTCCCACCTGGATAGCGAAATGATAGATTACGGCAGGACAAAAGCCATTGCTTTCCTGCAACATCCTTGCCCCAATCAACCTGCATCAGCTCTGCCGTCTTTATTTCCGCTACGTCATCCAGATGCATGCCATTGACAGGCAAAGCTCTCCATAACTGACGACTATACGCATGCTGAAGCATGCTTCCATTATCCACAAATTGACTGGCTGGCGCAATATCAACACATTGCCCGTCCTGCATCACAGCCACTCTATCGGCAATTGCTGCAGCGGCTTCCAAATCATGCGTAATAAACAGCACTGCACAGCCTTGTCTGGCAAGCCGGACTATTCCTTCCAGTGCAAGCGCTACAGCCTGTGGATCGAGTCCGGGCGTCGGTTCGTCAGCAATAATCAGTTTGGTTTGAGGCGATATTGCTGTAGATAACAGCACCTTGCGCGCCATTCCGCCTGAAAGCTGATAAGGATAGAGCCTTTTCATAGCGCTTATATCAAAAATTTCAGATTGCTTCAACTGGTTGCCTACTTTCAAAAGCGGGTTTAAAAAGCTCGCTGATTGCGGAACAAGACGCAACTCGCTGCCTCTTACTTTGTTGAGCAGCTTTTGATCCAGGAGCTTGCCTTGATAACGAATCGCACCGCTTGTTTGGGCATTGGAGGGCAACAAGCCCATAATAGCATGGGCAAGCAAGCTTTTTCCCGATCCGCTTGCCCCCGCGACAGCAACAATTTCCCCGGCAGCAATGGTTAGGCTTAAATTGTTCACAACAGGAACCGTTGTTTTTTTCAGAAAAGATTGATAGGTTGAAAAAGCAATGCTCAGATTGTCGATTTCCAAAACAGCCATTATGCTCCTCCTAGTCTTGTGATTCTCTAGGGCTTATCCATATGCGAGCCGCTTCTCCCAGCCGGTCAAAGGCACGAACGATAAGCAGCAGCGACAAGCCCGGAAACAAAGCAAGCCACCACATGCCGGCTGATAAATATCGCATTGATTCTGATAATATAATACCAATTGCCGGCTCATGCGGAGATAAGCCAAGACCTAGAAAGGTAATTGCTGCCTCATGTAATATCGCATGCGGAAACAATAATATAAACCCTGTTACAATATGCGGCCACAAGTGCGGTGCCACTTGCGTCCATCCAATATGAAGCCGGCTTTTACCCAGCTTACGCGATATATGAACGTAATCCGCTGTTAGGACCGAAAGTGCCTCTGCTCTAACCAGCCTTGCCAAGCTAGGCCAATGAGTCGCCATAATGCCTATCACAATTCCCTTCATACCGCCACCACATGCAAAGGCAATTAAAATAAGCAACACTAAATGGGGAATGCTTAGAAACAGGTCAATCAGCCAACTAATGATTCTATCCAACCAACGTCCGCCAGCCGCTGCAGCCAAACCTGCTATCATCGCAAGCATTGCACTGCTTGCCGCTCCAATCAAACCAGCTTTAATACTAAGCGCCAAGCCTTTTATTGTGCGGATAAACATATCTCTGCCAAGCCAATCAGTTCCAAACCAGTGCTGCCATGAAGGCGCCAGATTTTTATTGGCCAGCGATGAGGAGAGCCCATCATTAGGAAGCAGCGGAGCAGCTATACTGACTGCGATAAGTAAAAGGAAGGAGATGACGGCGAAACTTGCAGCTCTGGCTCTGCCATTGCTAATTATGCTTCCCTTTCCCCTGCTGACTTTAACCGTCAATCCAGTGCCATCTCCTGCATCTACTTGCTTTTGATTATTACTTTTCACTCACTGCTCCCCCTCCCGCTTTTCTCATTCGAGGGTCAACCAGACGATATAGCCCATTTGCAATCGCATTCCCAATAAACACAAAAAATGTACTAAAGAGCACCAAACCTGTTAATAGAGGAATATCTCCTCGTAGTGCAGCCTCTATCGTCCCTTGCCCCAGTCCGGGATACGAAAAAATTTGCTCCGCAAGCACAGCGCCACCAAAAAGCTCGCCAAATGATGCAAATTGCAGCGTCAGCGCCGGCAACAAACTGTTGCGCAGCGCATGTCGGACAAACAGATTCCAGCCCCGTTCGCCTCTTGCCCTTGCAAACAAAATATAATCGCTAGCAAGCACATCCAGCAGCTTCTGTCTTGTATGCAACGCGACTGGAGCAATTCCGGCTATCGACAAGGTTAGTGCTGGCAAGACGATATGATGTAATCTATCCCAAATCGTCACCTCTGAAGCAAGCTTGCCAGCCGGGACAGCCAGCCCTGCTGGAAACCAGCCGAGCCAAACCGAACCGGCAAGCAAAAACAACAAGCCCACCCAAAATGTTGGAGCCGAGGCTAATGTATAGCATGCAGCTGTAATTGTACGATCAAGCAGCTTTCCTTTATTTGCTGCAGCAACAGCGCCGGCAATATATCCGATAATGCCTGATAACAGCCAGGCAAGCGCCATCAGCGTGATCGAGCTGGCGAACCGTTCGGCAATAACCGAAGTTACCTTGTCGCGATAAATCATAGAGGTGCCCAGGTCACCTTTTGCAAGCGCCCCAGCCCACTTGGCAAAGCGTTCAGCAGGCGGCTTATCCAATCCCCAGTATGCGGCGATCGCTTCCCGCTGCTCGGGTCCAACTCGCATAGTGTCCGCTCCGATATAGGACTGCACAGGATCAATAGGAGACAGACTGACCAGCACGTAGGTAATCACCATGGCAGCAGCAAGCAGCAGCAACAGCCGAATTCCTTGTTTTGCTATCCATTGCATTGCACTAGCCATTGTCCTCCCCCTTATCCCATTCGTGAATCATTATTCCAGCAAGTATTTCAGCGATTACTTCATCCATTTCCACTCTTCGATATTATCGGTTACCGGCCAACCATGTCCATGCGGCTGAATCCGTTGCTGCCCGATATCAAGCTTCTCATTAACCAAATACAAATGAGTTAAGTTAACCAGCCATGCCCAAGGCGCATCGCCTTGCATGCTGAAGCCTGTTTCACCGTCCCACTGCGCTTTTTGCCAGAAAGGAATAGCCTCCTCCTCACTGCTGGCACGAAGCGCCTTCTCCATCCACTCGTCCGCTTTTGCATTGCTGTAATGTCCATTATTGAAAAAATCTACGCCAGCGAAGCTGCTGCTATAAATATGGAACATTTCACGCGGGTCATGACTGCCCCAGCCCATCATAATCGCATCTTGATGCATACGTTGTTCAATCATATCCCAGCTCTTGCCTTCCACTACCATTTCAATTCCGATTTCCTTAACCATATCAGCAGCAGCGATTGCTAGTGATTGGCGGGTTACATCGTTTGCAGGATAAATTAGCGGAAAGCTTGCTTTAACACCATCTTTTTCAACAATTCCGCTTCCGTTATCCACCCAGCCAGCCTCCGCCAGCAATTGCTTTGCTTCTTCTACTTTTCCGTCTTCAAATACAGTTTCACTATTCCACCAAGGCAAACCGTCATTACTGGAATATGCTGGTGTGCCATGTCCATTCAAAACGCCATCCACAAGCGCCTTTCTATCAATTGCAATGTTGATCGCTTTGCGTACAGCAATATCACTCGTTACATCATTCCCAATCAAAAAGCCCTTGCTATTCTTCTCACCTGCTGGCAGATAAGGGAATACGATTCCTCGATTATCCACCGTTTGCAATTCTTCAAGACGCATACCTGATACTTTTGAGCCACTTAGTGTAGATGGGATGTAAGAAATATCGGTAGTGCCATTTTGAGCTGCAGCAAAAGCAGCATCCTCATTCAAAAACAAAAACGTCAGCTTTTTGAAAAATGGCTTTTCTCCATAATAATCCCCATTAGCCTCAACAATAAGCTGTTGTCCGCGATCCCATTGCACAAACTTGAACGGACCCGAACCAATCGGATGAGTAGCATACTGCTCACCATATGCATGCTCTGGAATAATGCCCAAAGTCGCCAGTATATACTGGAAGGAGGACTGTGGTGCTTTCAAATGAAAAATAACGCTGTCCCCACTTGCTTCAATCGTTTCAATATTCGTTAAATCAAGTGCCGATCCGCTTTTGGCAGCTGTTTCATACGTAAACTTTACATCTTCTGCACGCAGCGGCTTGCCATCATGAAATACTACATCTGTACGAAGCTGTACCGTCCACGTTTTCCCCTCATTACTTACATCATAGGACGTAGCCAAATCGTTAACGATTTTCATCTCATTATCGCGCTTAAACAAAGTGCTTTGAAACAACGGAGAACCGTACATTCCCCAGCCTGTTGCCGGGTCATATCCCTCTTCCGGCTCTGATCCGATCGCAAGCACCAGTTCCTCTTTTAACGGCTGCTTGTTTGTTGCCTCTTGCTTGTTTTCCGCTTTGCCCTGCTGCTCTTTATTTCCTGAATTTGTTGTGTTGCCGCATCCTGCCGCCAAAGCCAGCACAAGCATCATGACCAACAGCGTTACATACTTTTTCTTCATCTTTAACTTCATATTTAACTCCCTCTCCAACGCCTTGTAATCCCTTGTAATCCGATCCTTCTCTTTGTTAACCAATAACCTACACCCGCAAACTGTGTTCCCAGCTATCATTGACTATATCATTAGCCTACTAGCTCATTCTACTATAGCTGCCAAAGCTGCCAAAAAATCATAGTGAAGCATCGTATTTGGTAAGTCAGAGCAACTAGCGAATACAATACATTAGTGATGAGTGATCAGGTCTCATTTTTTAAAAAAGTAGTCGGACTACAAGTGAGGCTATCTCAATATTGTAACTGCCAAGAAAAATAACAACGTTGTTATTTTAACTGATAAATAGATATTTCTCTAGTCCTATCTGTAAAATTTGATAAAAAAACCGTAATCTCAAATCATTTCGAAACTACGGTCTCCTTTTTTAATCAGCTTTTTAATCAGCTTCTTACTCTTTACTGAGCTCCATAAACTATATTTAATCTCAAAAATCGAGCTGAAATATCATATGACAACCAACTGCCTAACGTATAATGGATTTTGGCAGTTTTATGCGATTTTTCGTACAAAACTCCACCTCTTGAGCTCATAACTGGTTGCTTTATACGATTTTTCGTACAAAACCTCGCCTCTTGAGCTCATGACTTACTGCTTTATACGATTTTTCGTACAAAACCCGCCTCTTGAGCTCATGACTGGCTGCTTTATACGATTTTTCGTACAAAACTCCACCTCTTTCGCTCATAACTGGCTGCTTTATACGATTTTTCGTACAAAACTCCACCTCTTGAGCTCATAACTGGTTGCTTTATACGA
>JBEBPB010000016.1:0-115731 GCA_040396195.1 Paenibacillus nanensis | reverse complement strand
TATTCATCTTACAGAACCAATACTAATCGTATATTCATATTTTTTTCTCGACAGGTGGTCTCTCGGAAAAAAGGAATAATTCTCTATTATGATATAATGGTAAAAATTTACTAGAATTTTAAGTGAATTAGAAGATTATATGAAACCTTTTGTCGAATTTCGGGGTCTATAGAGGAGTAGGATAAAAATACATACATGCTTAGTGTCATTTCGATCCATATTTTCTGCATATTTGCACAGATGGGATATATGTCGCATAAAGAGGTTCAACATGCTATAATCTAGCAAACTTTAGATTTTGAGGAGGTACTTCGATGGTGCTGTTAACGGAACAAATGCGAGCTTGCTCGCTTATCCTAGAAAACTTGCAAACTTGTATACTTGGTAAACAAGATCAAATAAAAAAGTTGCTTGTAGCGGTTATTGCTGGCGGGCATGTGCTGCTGGAGGATGTGCCTGGCACAGGTAAAACCCAGCTTGTAAAAGCGTTGGCCTATACTATTGGAGGCCGTTTCCAAAGAGTGCAGTGCAACCCGGATCTATTGCCTACTGATATAACAGGATTTTCAATTTATCATCCTAAGGATGAGCAGTTTATATTTAAATCAGGTCCTATTATGGCAAATTTGCTGCTGGTTGATGAAATAAATCGAGCCTCCGCCAAAACACAAGCAGCTTTGCTTGAAGCGATGGAGGAGGGGAATGTGACTGTAGATGGTGAAACATACGCATTGCCCAATCCTTTTATTTTGCTGGCAACACAAAATCCGATTGAGTTTGAAGGAACCAATTCATTACCGGAGGCTCAACTGGACCGATTTATGATGAAGCTGACGCTTGGCTATCCGAGTGAAACAGATGAAATTAATATGATACTAGCTCAACCTAGTGCCAAAGTTACGCAACTGCAAGAAGTGATTCACCCTAATGAGCTGTTAATGATTCAGGAGCAGGCGCAACAAATATATATGGATGATGCTGTGGCGGCATATATTATGTCGATTGTAAAGGGAACAAGAGAGCATGCCGCTTCTGCGCTCGGCGCAAGCCCAAGAGCTTCTATCGCACTTGCAAAGGCTGCCCGAGCCAAGGCTTTTGTGGAAGGCAGAAATTATGTGTCGCCCGATGATGTCAAGTATTTGGCTGCCGATATTCTCGCTCACAGACTGCATTTGCAAATGGATGCGAGGATGAAAGGGGTATCGGCTCAGCTTGTCATTGAGCAAGTCTTGCAAGAAACAATTGTGCCCATTCGGTTGGAGCATTAATTTATGACAGAAAAAAAGAACAGCGTATGGGTGAAAAAATATTTTTGGGCGATAATCCTTTATTTTACTTCTATACTATATGTGCTGCTTCAAGGGGGAAAAACAGCAGTTATGCTGTTTTTTATACTCACCTTATCATATATTTATTTTTTTGCGGGATTTTGGAGCGGGATTAGAAAAGTATCGGGAATAAGGCTGATCGATGAGCAAACAGTACCCGCCACTGAAGAAATTCATATAGCAGCAGGCACCCCATTGAAAGTAAAGCTGCAGCTTGACTTGCCAGGCTGGTATCCGCTTCCTTATATTATTGTCTGCGAAAGACTGAGAAGAAATGGAGGTCAGCTGCTAACATTTGAAGGCTCCTTCTCTAGAATATTTACAAGAAACACGATGATCGAATATGAAATACCAGCACTCGATCGCGGTGAGTATATATATGAAGAAACAGAATGCAGCACATATGATGTTTTCGGATTTTTACGCTATACTGGAAGGTTTACTGCTGCCCTGAAAATAGTAGCTGAACCAAAACGAATTACTGTCAAGCAATTGAATGGTTTAACAAGAATGTTATCAGGAAGCAGCACCAAGTTGTGGTCGACCAGAGGTGCAAGGGAAACAACGGAGCTCAATGGTATTAGACCATATACGTATGGCGATCGGTTGTCTCGCATCCATTGGAATGCAACAGCTAAAACAGGACAATGGAAGACCAAGCAATTCGAGAAGGAAGCATTGCCGCGTTTTTATGTTATTTTGGATAGTAATATGGAGAGTTTTGGCAGAAAAGAACCGGATTTCGAATTGGCAGTTTCAGTTGCTGCATCTTTGATCGAATCCGGATTGCGATCTGGAGTGCCCGTAGGACTAATCTTATTAAATGCTGTTTCTGTACAGCTGTCTCCACAAACTGGTCTACTGCAAAAGGAACAGCTGATTCGGCATTTGACAACTTTGCGGGCAGATGGAGAGTTAGCACTTTCACAATCTGTCTATAGAGCGTCTTCAGCAATAGAGCCCGGAGCGCTTGCTCTTATCATAAGTGGCACGAATGCTGGAGAATGCGTTGCTGCTGCCTCTGTTTTTTCTGCACAGCAGAAATTTCCGTTTTTGTTCCGTATTCGTCCTGCTGATAATTTAGGGGAAAATATGAGTTCTGCCCAAGCTGTTTTCAGTATTCAACATTTGAATGAGCTGCCTTTGCTGCTTGAAGGAGGCGGTTTGGGGTGAGGCAACAATCTTTTCATATCTATGAGCGAGTAGCCTCTGTTTTACTGGCTGGCATGATTGCGGCTGTAATTTCTGTTTTTGATACGTATTGGTGGGAAGAAACATTTACTATTGCTTATATGACTCTCCTTTCTGCTGCGATCATACAGCTTATCGTACCCTGGCGGATGTATTGGCTCAAAATACTGGCTCAGTTTGGTGCTGCAGTTGCTATTACCATTGGTTACCTTCCTGATCAACCGCAAGTGAGCTACGCCAATCATGAAATGGACTGGCTCTATCGTTTCTATCATGAAATAAGTGTGCTGCATCCATTTATTTGGATAAGCTTCATTTTGCTCATTTGCTATTTATTATGTTTGTATTGGTCTTTATACAGTAAATTGAAAATAATTTGTATTGTTACACTTTGTATTTTTACAATCGGTATGGTTGATTCCTTTACGCCGTATATGCTTTGGGATGATGTTGTTATCACGGTTATGCTTGCACTAGGCTGGTTTGGAGCCCTTCATATGCATAATCTGCGCAAGCTTTATCCGAGCAGTTGGACGCAAATCAGGAAAAGACCTCAGCAGCAGCTTATCCCGCTTGTTCTTGTCGTTGCTTTGCTGGCGGGACTTGGCATTCAAGCACCTGCTTGGTCGCCTGTGCTGAAAGATCCCTATACACTTTGGCAAGAAGCGACAGGGGAAGAAGTTGGCGGTACAGGCAAGGGTGGGAATTCACCAGGAAAACAGGATGGACGAGGTGCTTCAGGCTACAGCAGAGACGATCGTTTATTAGGTGGCGGTTTTAATTTTGATCATACACCTGTTATGACTGTAACATCTAACCGGAAAAGTTACTGGCGTGGAGAAACTAAAAACTTTTATACCGGCAAAGGCTGGTCAGATGAAATACCAAACGGACAAGAGCGTCTGTTTGATGATTATATAAATATTGACAGACAGGGCTTTGTATCGGATACGGCATATCATCCAAAATCGAAGAACAATTTATTAATCCAACGTATAAATATATTGGAAAATAAGAATTACCCCGTATTGTTTGGCGCATCGTCGATCATACAAATTATGTCGCTGGACGGTGCGCCAAGCGCTCGAATGTTTGTACATTGGTCGCCTTCTCGCGGTGAGCTGCGCTGGGAGGAAAACGGCAACGTAGATTATCCAATGAATTATACGATAGCTTCTGAGGAATTGATCATTGATGAAGAGGTGCTTCGCGAAACATCAGCGATTATACGAGAGACACAGTGGTCGGATTTCTATTTGCAGTTGCCGGATCAGCTGCCTGACAGGGTAAGAAGTTTGGCACGTGAAATTACTTCTGACGCTGCAAGTGATTATGAACGGGCAAAAGCTCTTGAATCATATTTGAAATCCAATTTTAAATATACCACTACACCTGATTTGAGCAGGCTGTCTGGAATGACAGAAGATTTTACTGATCAATTTTTGTTCGAGCTGCAAGAAGGATACTGCGATTACTACTCTACAGCAATGGTTGTAATGGCAAGGTCATTGTCGATGCCAGCCAGATGGGTAAAAGGGTTTGCGCCAGGCGAAACATCTGGAGGTATTCCAGAATCTGTAGCCCATATGGGGGGAGAGGCCGACGCAGGCAGCGGGACCTATACTGTTCGCAACTCAGATGCGCACTCTTGGCCGGAAATATATTTTAAAGATTATGGATGGGTTGCCTTTGAACCCACTGCCGGGTTCAGTCTGCCGAGTGCGCCGCTAGCTGATCTGACAGTTGAAGAAGAAGAGGAGCAGAAAGAGGAAGAGAAGAAAGAAGAGATAGAAGAAACTACTAAGGAAGACAAGGAAAAAGAGAAAGAACAGGAACAAGAGGATGCAATTCCACCGCTTCCTATTGGTGGCATGGGAGCCGGCCTGTCATCGAAGCTGATTTATACACTTGTTTCTACTATTATAATAGCAGCTGCAGTTATCGGATGGTTGATTTGGAGAAGACGAGCGAAGCTGACAGGTTCCCGACGAGCGTCTGGTGCTGGAGAACCTTCTAATAATGATAAAATTATTGCAGAGGCTCAAAAACTGTTTCGCAGCTTTGAGCGGTTCGGCTTATTGCGCAAATCTCATGAAACCTTGCAGGAAACAGTTAATCGCTGGCTGGAGCAACCCGAGCTAGCTGCTGTAAAGGAACATTTACGTGAGCAATTTGTTAAGATTGAGCAAGCGAGCTACGGAAATCAGCAATTGACGAATGAGGAAGTCGAGCGTATTATGCAGCATAGCGAAAAACTGGCACAATCTGTGAAGGATATATATGAAGCGAAAAGCCGTTCGAAAAACAAGGGCAATTCCTAGCATGAAAAAGATAGAAACAGGGCAAGCTGAGAAAATATAGCAGTGGCCGGGCGGAGCAAAAGCATCCGCCTGGTTTTATTTCCAAGATGCCTTCTTTTGTTTTGCAAAAAAAATGCTTTCTATGGTATAGTTTCGTAAGAAAGAAGACTGTTTGCCTTGCAGCAAACGTAAGAGAAGAGAGGTAGCGGCAATGTTTGAGAGATTAGTACCGAGGCTTCGGGTGAGCTCGGTATATGATATTGATCTGGATAAATTGTATCGTCAAGGTATTCGCGGTATTATTACTGACCTGGACAATACGCTTGTCGGAGCCAAGGTAGCGCTTGCTGTTCCTGAGCTGAAAGCATGGCTGGAGCATGTTTCTGCAAAAGGGATAAAGGTTGTGATCGTCTCGAATAACAACGCGACTCGAGTATCCCAGTTTTCGGAGCCGCTGAAGCTTCCTTTTGTACATGCAGCTCGCAAGCCGGCACGTCGTGCATTTCAGCAAGCATTACATATATTAAATTTGAAACCGGAGCAGACGGTTATGATCGGTGATCAAATGCTGACTGATGTACTTGGCGGCAATCGGATGGGCTTGTATACCATCTTGGTAGATGCCATAGCACCAAGCGATGAAGGTGTTATGACAAGAGTAAATAGAAGAATTGAACGGATTGCCCTAAAAAGATTGAAAAAAAGAGGGCTTTGGCAAGAGGGGGAGCAACATTGACAAAAGAAGTAAATCAAGAAGGAGTACTTAATTGCTCTGGCTGCGGAGCCAAGTTGCAGCATGAGGACAGCAGTCTTCCTGGTTATGTGCCAGCAGGAGCAGCAGCGCGTGAGCCGGTTATTTGCCAGCGTTGTTTTAAAATCAAGCACTATAATGAAGCGGCTTCTGTCGCTGTTGACCAAGACGACTTTTTGCGATTGCTTTCAAGCATCGGTCGAACGGATAGCCTTGTTGTTCATATCGCAGATCTGTATGATTTTGAAGGCAGTTTGATTTCAGGTCTGCAACGTTTTGTGGGCAATAATCCTGTCTTATTAGTAGTTAACAAAATCGATTTGCTTCCGAAAGTGATCAATTTGAACAGGATTCGCAATTGGGTGCAGAAACAAGCGAAACTGCAGGGGTTGCGTACGGTAGATATTGTGCTTTGCAGCGCAAAGCGAAATATGGGGCTGGATCTGGTTATTCAAGCTATCGAAAAGTATAGGGGAAATCGCGATGTTTATATTGTTGGTGCAACCAATGCCGGCAAGTCGACTTTAATAAATCGAATCATTCGGGATTATAGTGATTTGGATAATGAGCTTACTACGTCAAGATATCCGGGTACTACACTTGATGCTGTCAAAATTCCGCTCGATGATGGAAAATGGATTATTGATACACCTGGAATTGTGTACAGCAGCAGATTGACAGAGGTTGTCCCGCAGAGCTTTCTTGGCGCATTATTGCCGGACAAGCCAATCAAACCGCTTGTTTATCAGCTTAATGCTGGTCAAACCTTATTTTTGGGCAGCATAGCTCGTTTTGACTTTGTAGAAGGAGAACGACAATCGTTCACATTGTACTTATCGAATGCTTTAAATGTTCATCGAACGAAGCTGGAAAAAGCAGCGGAGCTATATGAAGAGCATCGCGGCGGCTTGCTAGGTGCTCCAACACAGGAAGAGCTTCAAGAGGTTCCGGAATGGACACGTCATTCTTTCCGTGTTGTTCCGGGGGTAAAGCAGGATCTATTCGTTTCTGGCTTGGGTTGGATACAGGTCAACGGCAAGCATGGAGCTGTGCTTGATTTGTATGCTCCCAAAGGTATTAAAGTCATGTTGCGTGACTCATTGATCTAGTGAAAGGAAGTGGGGGAACTGTGAGCAACATGCAGCAAATCGACAGTTACACTACACTATTTGGTGTGATCGGTGATCCGATCCGTCATTCCAAATCACCTGTTATGATGAATCGGGCGTTTCGTGAAACGGGTATTAATGGCGTATATGCTGCTTTTCATATTACAACTGAAACATTGCCTGATTTTATTCGTGGTGTTCGAGCAATGAATATTCGCGGTGTTAATGTGACGATACCGCATAAGCTAAATGTTATGGAACTGCTTGATCGGATTGATCAGGGGGCTGCTGCAATTGGCGCGGTAAATACGATCGTTAACGATAATGGTATTTTGACTGGTTATAATACAGATGGAATCGGTTATGTCCGTTCCTTAAAGGAAGAAACATTTGCGGATCTTGCCGGGAAGACGATAACGGTTATTGGAGCAGGCGGAGCCTGTCGCGGTATTGTTTATACGCTTTTGCAGGAAAAACCAAAGAAGCTGACAATTGTTAATCGTACAGCTGAAAAAGCGGAAGAACTTGCCCAATCGCTTAGCTTCTATTGTCCTGTCGGAACAGAGCTGGATGCCTCTTCTACAGAGGAGCTGGCAACTTTGTGCACTGACGCGGATATAGTTATTAATACAACATCGGTTGGCATGCACCCTCATACAGGCATATCGCCTCTGGACTCATTGTGGCTCAACCCTCAGGCGACAGTCAGTGATCTCATTTATAATCCATTGCAAACAGAACTGCTTCGTTTGGCTGAGCTGCGCGGCTGCAAGACGCATAATGGGCTTGGTATGTTTATTTACCAAGGGGCGTATGCCTTCGAATATTGGACAGGCAAATCAGCTCCAGTTCAGGCGATGCGTGAGACGGTTATGTTATCGTTGAGTGCACAGACAAGCAAATAAACAGCATACTATTGAGCTTTCTTAAAGCAATTGATAAATCTCCGAAACGGAAAGAAGGAACATAATAATGTTAACAGGCAAGCAAAAAAGGTATTTAAGAGCAATGGCACATCATTTGCAGCCTATTTTTCAAGTAGGCAAGGGCGGCACCAATGAACATTTGGTTCGTCATATTTCGGAGGCGTTGGAAGTTCGGGAACTGATTAAAGTGTCGGTGCTTAACAACTGTATGGATGATGCCAAGGAAATTGCTGTGGAGGTAGCTGAAGCTTCCGGAGCAGAGCTTGTTCAAGTCATTGGCAAAACAATTGTTTTGTACAAGGAGTCCTCAGAACAAAAAAATATAGAGTTGCCTAAATAATGATGGAGCTGCAGGATAAAGGAGGCTGGTTATGAGCACGGAAGGCAGGTCAATAGGTATTATGGGAGGGGCCTTTGATCCGATTCATATCGGTCATCTGATTGCAGCAGATACTGCGATGGAAAAGGCTGGTCTTGATGAGGTATGGTTTATTCCGTCTTACGGTTCGCCGCTCAAAGCCAATGAGCCTGGTTGTCAGCCGTCCGACAGATTAGCTATGACAGAAGCAGCGGTTAAACATAATCCTTCCTTTAAAGTGCTCGATATAGAGCTGCGCCGCGGCGGGACCAGCTATTCCATCGATACAGCCCGGCAATTGGTGCAGCAGTATCCGAGCTGTACGTTTCATTATATAATTGGTTCCGATAGGATTAATGATCTAGTTCAGTGGCGCAGTATTGATCAGCTTGCTGAACTTGTATCCTTTATCGGGCTTTGTCGTCCCTCTGATACACCGCAGCTTGAGGGGCTGCCGCCGTTTTTGCAAAAACGACTTATGATGGCTGATATGCCCGGCATTGCAATATCTTCAACGGCTATACGCGCCAAGCTGAGAGAAGGACGTTCAGTTCGTTATCAGATTCCTTCTGAGGTGCAGTTGTATATTGAGAGGCGGGAATTGTATGGATCGGCAGCAAATCATGGATGCAGTTAAGCAAGAAATGCCAGAACGAAGATGGAATCATACATTAGGCGTAATGAAAAGCGCAATAGAGCTTGCAAACTGCTTTGGAGCTAATGCACAGCAAGCGGAACTTGCAGCTATTGTTCACGATGTAGCAAAATATTGGCAGACTGCAAAGATGGAACAAGTTATTCGCGAGCAGAATCTGAATAGGTCTGTTTTAGAATACAATAAGGAGCTTTGGCATGCGCCAGTCGGCGCATGGTACGCAAAGCAGTATTTTGCTATAGAAAATGAGGATGTGCTCAATGCGGTCAACTATCATACATCCGGCAGAGCAGCAATGTCGCTGCTGGAAAAGGTTGTTTGGGTAGCTGATTATATCGAACCAGGCCGTCAATTTCCTGGTGTTGATTATGCGCGCCAACTGGCAGCAAGCAACTTGGACGAAGCGTTATTATTCGGTTTGCAGCGTACGATTTCTTTTTTGCAAGCGAATAATAGCGCTGTTTTTCCAGACACGATTGCAGCCAGTCATTTTTTACTGGAGCAGGGAGTTATTGATCGCTCTATTGATTTCAAATAAGTATACAAATACAGAAGATATGCAGGAGGGAATGAAATGGCCGTACAACCAGAAGAATTGCTAGCCATGACCGTTCATGCGGTGGAAGAGAAGAAAGCACATGATGTTGTTTCTCTCAATTTAAAGGAAGTTTCATTGGTTGCGGATTACTTTGTTATTTGCAGCGGGAATTCAGATACACAGGTGCAGGCTATTGCTACAGAAATTCGCAAGCAGGCTGAACAAAGAGGAGTTGTGATCCGGGGCATTGAGGGAATGGCTACGGCGCGCTGGGTGCTTATCGATATGGGAGATGTAATTGCCCATGTATTCCATCGGGAAGAACGCGATTTTTACGGCTTGGAGCGACTGTGGTCTGATGCGCGTATCGTGGAGGCACCATGAGTCTAGAGGCTGGAACGACTGTCGAGCTTACCGTTGATCGGGAGGTTTCTCCTTACGGTTTTTTTGTATCGGATGGATCAACCGACATCCTGTTGCCCTATACTGAACTTGTTGGCTCTAAGCCGAGGCCTGGAGATCGGATCAATGTATTTGTTTTTCATGATTCAGAGGATCGCATAACAGCGACGATGAATAAGCCGTATTTGCAGCTTGGTGAAATGGCTCGACTGCAAGTAGCAGACGTGCATCCACGCTTAGGCTGTTTTTTAGAGATGGGACTGGGACGTCAATTGCTGCTTCCTATTTCTGAGCTTCCAGAAGATATTGAATATCGCCCACTGCCCGGTGATGAAGTATTCGTTATTATGAGGCATGACAAAAGCGGGCGGGTGGCTGCTAAACTGGCACGAGAGGAAGATCTTGCACCGCTAGTCTTCGCCGCTCCTGATGATTGGAATAACCAATGGGTTGAAGGATATGTAACGAAGACATTGCATATGGGCTCGTTTGTTGTTTTGGATGGGGGAGTAATAGGCTTTGGTGTGTATGGCTTAATCCCCGCAGCTGAACGCTTGAAGCCGCTGCGTGTCGGTGAACGAGTACGGGTGCGGATTACCTTTATTCGTGAAGACGGTCGGGTTAACCTTGCTTTGACGGAGCGCAAGGAGAAGGGCCGTGTGCAGGATGCGGATATGCTGCTTGCCTTTTTGCAGGAGCGTCCTGGCGGTAGTATGCCTTATTCCGATGAGACAGAAGCTGATATTATTAAAAACAGATTTGGGATTAGCAAAGGAGCATTCAAGCGTGCGATCGGCAAGCTTATGAGGGAAGGCTTGGTTACACAACAAGGAAGCTGGACGCATCTTGTTCATCCCCCTGCTGATGAAGGGAAGAATGAGGAAGGCGGAGGTACGCAATCGTGATTGCGCAGTATTATGGGCATTTTGCCGCCGTCTACGATCGATTGATGGAGGATATGCCGTATGCGGAATGGCTAGGGTTTGCACGAGCTGTCTGGGGTGAATACGGCATGCCTCAGTCCGTTGTTGATCTTGGATGTGGGACAGGCAATATATCGATTCCGCTTGCCCGTTCTGGCTTTCATGTGTATGGGATCGATTTGTCTGCAGATATGCTGGCGATCGCACGCAGCAAGTGGGATGAAACTCCTGCGCAAGCAGTCAGACCGCATGCCGGTTCAATTCGCTGGCTGCAGCAGGATATGCGAGATTGGCAATTGCATGAACCAGCTGATTCCATCATCTCCTTTTGCGACTGCATCAATTATTTGACTGAGGAAGCGGATGTTGAAGCTGCTTTTCGGGCAGCATGGCAGGCATTGAAGCCGGGTGGAACTTTTTTATTTGATGTGCATCCTCCAAAGCAGTTTATCCGTTATGCAGAGGAACAGCCATTTGTACTCGATGAGCGTGATGTTGCGTATATTTGGACTTGTCACTTTGAAGAGGAGGACTGTGCGATTGAGCATAATCTGACTATTTTTGCTCAAGACAAGGACATGCGATTTGTTCGTTTTGAGGAATCTCACTATCAGAGAGCTTACGATCCTGAATGGATCAGGCAAGCTTTATTGAGAGCTGGTTTTCAGCAAGTTGATGAATATGCAGATTTTGCTTTAACGTCGCCAAACGCTCAATCTGAGCGTCTGTTTTTTGTAGCTGTAAAGTAATAGCCGTCCTGATTACTCGGCTTACAAGCAGAAAGAGGGGCGTCAGAGCGGAGCTTGCAGCTCAAGACGCTGGCAAGAGCGAAAGTTACAAATTTTTTTTTTATTTATGGAAGCACGCCGGTCAGGTATACAGGGATGACATTCATTTCCGCCCGGTTGTGCTTTTTTGTGATGCTTGCTATAAAAGCTGCAAATTTGCTGCGTTTGTTCATGCGGGTGAGCGGAACTACTACTCGCGCAAAGCATCCTTCAGTCGGCTGTTCATTGAGCTGAAGCGTTCATTTGTGCTGTTTGGTGTTCGCTTGGCGGGGACCGCTGATTTTGACGACTGCGGCAAATGCTGCTCCAGACAGACGCCATACTGCTCATACGCATGCAGCAATTGCTCGCTCTTCTGGTGCATTTGTTCAAGCGATTCTATATATTGAGCTAATTCGGCAGGAAGATTGTCGCGAAGTGAATCTGAAAAAGTAGATTGGCAGTGTAAAAAAATTTCTTTTGCCTGTAAATATTTTTTTTTATGTTGCTTTAAAAAATATTGCAATTCTGGTTTTCCGCGTTGCTCTGCGTTTATTCGACTGTTATCCATCTTTCCCTCCGTTAAACTTTGAATTGATCATAAAAATGACACTACCCCATCATAGCGGTATCTGCTAGAATAGTCGAGTACGTCTTTTTTCGAAAGTGTCTGCCTGAGGCAGAAACACAGCTGTTGGTGACTGATTTTGTCGTAAAATTTCCTTTGAATAAATGACTGAAGGGGTTGACAAAAAATAGTTTGCAGGGCGGTCCCATTCCTCGGTTTTTTGCTCAAAAACGGAATTGACTATTACTATATATTGATGTACAATTCTATTCGTCAACTATATGTTGATAAATACGAGCTTTCAGTAGTCTAACACTGGTAAATGTTTACAGGGCGCATTCCGCGCAAAATAATGTCGGAAGCGCCTTTTGATTGCTGAAATTTACTAGAGGAGCGGCGATTCAATGCTTATTGTCTACGATTCCAAAACAGGCAATGTTCGGCGTTTCATTAACAAGCTGAATATGAGAGCTGTGCCAGTTGATGAACAGTCAGAAATTAATGAACCATTCGTGCTTGTGACGTACACGACAGGATTTGGTCAGGTTCCACAAAAGGTGAACGCTTTTTTGGAAAGAAACTCTCAAAATCTGCGTGGTGTTTCCGCTAGCGGAAATCGCAATTGGGGAGACGGCTTTGCTAAAAGCGCTGATCGCATATCTGAACAATATGATGTACCGGTTATTTTGAAGTTTGAGTTGAGCGGAACTGTACAGGATACGCAACATTTTGTTGAAAGGGTGCAAACCATTGAAGCATATTGAGCTAAATAACGAGTTGATGCAGCGAGGAGCGGACGGCTTCTATCAGTTGGAGAAGGATAAGGAAGCCGTTGCTGCATTTATGGCAGAGGTTGAAGAAAAAACAGTTAAATTTGATTCATTGCGCCACAAGCTGGATTATTTGATCGAGCATGATTTTTATGACGATGTTTATGAGAAGTATACATATGAGCAGGTTGAGGCAGTGTTCAATTTGACACAAAGCTGCAATTTTGAATTTCAATCCTATATGGCTGCTTCAAAGTTCTACAAAGATTACGCGATGAAGACGAATGACAAATCGCAGTATTTGGAGCAATACTCTGATCGTGTAGCGATTGTTGCGCTTAACTTGGGCGAAGGCGATGGAGAGCGGGCGCTTCGCATTGCCGAGGCGATGATTGAGCAGCGTTTGCAGCCGGCAACGCCAACCTTTTTGAATGCGGGCAAGAGCCGCCGCGGCGAAATGGTTTCTTGCTTCTTGCTTGAGATGGACGATTCTCTCAACTCTATCAACTATGTGCTTGGAACATGCATGCAGTTATCCAAAATTGGGGGCGGCGTAGCGGTTAATTTGTCCAAGCTGCGTGGTCGCGGTGAACCGATTAAAGGTGTCGAGGGTGCAGCTAAAGGGATTATGCCAGTATTGAAATTGATGGAGGACGCATTCTCCTATGCTGATCAGATGGGGCAGCGCAAGGGCTCAGGTGCAGGCTATTACAATATTTTTGGCTGGGACGTTATTGAGTTTCTTGATTGCAAGAAGATTAATGCGGATGAAAAGCTTCGTATTAAGACGTTGTCTATCGGCTTGATTATTCCTAATAAATTTTATGAGCTGGCGGAACAGAATAAGCCGCATGTTGTATTTGCGCCATATTCCGTATATCGTGCTTATGGCAAGCATTTGGACGATATGGATTTGGAAGAGATGTATGACGAGCTTATTGCCAATGATCAGGTGAAGAAAAAGACTGTAATGAGTGCTCGTGATATGCTGACAAAAATTGCATCCATTCAGCTGGAATCCGGCTATCCGTATATTATGAACAAAACAAATGCCAATCAGACGCATGCGCTGAAGGATATCGGTTCAGTCAAAATGTCCAACCTGTGTACAGAAATATTCCAACTGCAAGAAACTTCCGAAATTAATGATTATGGAACAGACGATGTTATTCGACGTGATATCAGCTGTAATTTGGCCTCACTTAATATTGTGAACGTAATGGAGCATAAGAAAATTAAGGATTCCGTGTATGTGGGAATTGAGGCTTTGACGACTGTAAGTGATCTGTCCGAAATTGATAATGCACCAGGCGTACGCAAGGCAAATGAAGAATTGCATTCGGTCGGACTTGGAGCAATGAATTTGAACGGATATCTGGCAAAAAACAAAATTTCCTATGAGAGTCCGGAAGCAAGAGAGTTTGCTGGTGTATTCTTTATGATGATGAATTACTATTCATTAGAGCAAAGCATGCTGATTGCCAAAGAGCGTCAAGCAACCTTTAAAGATTTTGACCGTTCCGAATATGCAAAAGGCACTTATTTTGACCGTTATATAGAAAATGATTTCCGCCCTGGGCTGGAGCGTGTTAAAGAGCTGTTTGAAGGAATGGAAATTCCGGGTCCGGCAGAGTGGGCAGCACTGAAAGAGAAAGTACAAGAGCATGGCTTGTATCATGCTTATCGATTAGCAATTGCACCGACACAAAGTATTTCTTATATTCAAAATGCAACATCTAGTGTGATGCCAATTGTAGAGCATATTGAAACAAGAACATATGCTAACTCAACGACTTATTATCCAATGCCATACTTGTCGCAAGAAAACTTTTTCTACTACAAGTCGGCTTACAATATTGATCAGTTCAAATTGATTGACCTGATCGCTGAGATCAGTCAGCATATCGATCAAGGAATTTCAACTGTTCTGCATGTGAACAGTAATGTTACTACACGCGAACTTGCGAGATTTTATGTTTATGCTGCCAAGATGGGCCTAAAATCTCTTTACTATACAAGAACGAGAATCTTGTCTGTTGAAGAATGTACAAGCTGTGCAGTTTAATTTAAACAATGCGGCTGTGCAAGCAGCCAAAAGGAGTTTAGTATATCGATGACAATGATGAAGGCAGTAAACTGGAACCGTCCGGATGATGACTTTACACTGACATTTTGGCAACAAAACGTTATGCAATTTTGGACGGATGAGGAAATTCCGTTGTCAGATGACAAAATGGACTGGCTGAATATGACCGATGTAGAGCGCCATACTTATAAGCATGTGCTTGGTGGTCTGACTCTATTGGATACTATACAAGGCGGCGTCGGGATGCCGAAGATTTTGGAATTTGTAGATGGTTTGCAACGTAAGGCTGTGCTCGGCTTTATGTCGATGATGGAGCAAATTCACGCCAAATCTTATAGCAGTATTTTTACGACGCTGGCAACTGTTGAAGAAATCGATGATATTTTCAAATGGATTGAGACGAATGAACAATTACAGAAAAAAGCACAGCTGATTGCAGAATGCTACAATAACATTACAGGACCTAAAGAACTGTACAAAGCAATGGCAGCATCGGTGTTTTTGGAAAGCTACTTGTTCTATAGTGGATTTTTCTATCCGCTTTATTTGGCAGGACAAGGAAAAATGACTAACAGCGGCGAGATTATTAACCTTATTTTGCGTGATGAAAGTATTCATGGGCTATATGTAGGTGTATTGGCGCAGGAGCTGCTGCAAACCTTTGAGCCGCAAGAGCAGGAAGAAATTCAGGCTGAAGTGCTGGCATTGCTTGACGTGCTTCATGAAAATGAAACGATTTATACAACAGAGCTGTATAACAATATTGGACTTGCCGATGAGGTTATGGCTTATGTTCGCTATAATGCGAATAAGGCATTGATGAATTTGGGCTATGAACCGGCATTTCCTGAGGAGCCAATCAATCCGATTGTTTTTAACGGGATCAGCACGCATACGAAGCAGCATGATTTCTTCTCCAAGAAGGGCAATGGCTATATTCGTACACTTAATGTAGAGCAATTGACGGATGAAGATTTTGTTTTTGATTTTAAATAATAAGACAATTCATCGACAGATCGCAAACAACCTGACTGAATTGCAAATAGATTGCTGACAAGTTGTACAGATTCATGTATGGTGGATATAAAATAGGTAAAATCGCTTGCGCACAAATTTCAACAATGGTGCATGAGCGATTTTTTCCGCTGAAAGGGAGTGAACCAAGGTGAAGTCAGTAGAAGTAAGAGAAATCGCTGAGCGCTTCTCTCTGGAGGTTTTAGCGGGTGAACAGAATCTTAACCGCATTGTTACAAAAGCAAGGGCCCATCGTCCAGGGCTTGAATTTGCCGGGTATTTTGATTTTTTTCCAACGGAGCATGTGCAAATATTAGGGAAAAAAGAAGTGAATTATTTGCATGCTTTAACAGATGAGGAGCGCAATCGTCATATCGGGAACGTCGTACGATATCATCCTCCCTGTTTTATTGTAACTTCTGATCAAGAGGGCTTGAAATATTTGAAAAAATATTGCGATACAGAAGGCATACCGCTGTTGCGTACAAAATTACGCACGACTCCGTTTATAGGCGCGCTCGATGCGTTTTTGCTGAAGGCTCTCGCTCCTGAAATTTCCATTCATGGCGTATGTCTCAATGTTTCGGGTATCGGTATTTTGCTGCGCGGCAAGTCGGGAGTGGGCAAAAGCGAAACCGCTCATACATTGATTCGCAGAGGGCACAGACTTGTAGCGGATGATATCGTTGTGTTGAAAAAACTGAGTGATCAGACATTGCTTGGCACTCACAATGAAACAACCAAAGAATTTTTGGCACTGCGCAGCGTCGGTCTGGTAAATGTCGTACGATTGTATGGACGCAAGGCATTTCAGGATGAGACAAGGATTGTGCTTGATATAGAGCTTACAAAATGGAAGGATAATGAATTGAATAATGATCTTGAATTAGAGCCTAAATATGTTCAATATATGGATGTTTCTATTCCTCATATCGAAATACAACTGCAGCCAGGCAGAGATGTTGCCGGTTTAATTGAAGCTGCTGCTAATAACTGGTATTTAAAGCAACAGGGCTACAGCGCTGCTGAAGAATTTATGAAGCGGTTGGAATTTTAGAGTGGATTAATGAATAAGCATGTACATGGAAGTCGGGAACAATTGGGAACATGATAGGGTTGTACGGCCTATGGCAAAATATGTTATAATGATTATATTGCATGATGATCCAAGCTTATGATTTCTGACCTAGAAAAGGAGAGAATAGCATGGAAAACTGCTCAATCGTTACAAAACCCGCAATGCACCTCGTCGGAATCAGTTTTTGCGGACCGTTTTCGGCCTTGCCAGACGAGACGATACGACTGCAATCTGAATTTCTGGCACGAAAGCATGAATTGAACGGGGCGGAATTATCATCCGTGCTATATTGCCCTTATTTTGCTAATGAGTCGTTTGCAGCATATTGGGCTTGTGTAGAGGTAAAAAATTTGTTGCCTGAAGTTCCCGATGGAATGGTACAGTTTACAATACCGGAGCATCAGTATGCCGTTGTCGCTGTGTCGCGCGAACGAATTGGCGAAGGCTACAGCCGGTTATTTGCTTATATGGAGCAGGAGAATGTACAACGAGATGACAAGGCTGTTTCTGTGGAGTTGTATTATTTTGACGAATCGCTGCTCGAAGAAGAGCCGGTAGAACTGCTTATTCCACTCCAGACTTAATATAGCTCTATTAAACAACTATAACGAAACGATTCGTATTGCTTGCAAGCGCGAATCGTTTCTTTTTTTGAGGGATTGATTAGAACGGTCAACGAGTAGCTACCGGGCTGTCGATTAACTATAGACTACTTGGAGCAAAACAAAACACTAGCTCGCAGAAAGTGAAAATGCAACTGTAGAAGCGATAGCTTCGAAAGAACAGGATAGAGAAACAATGTATAGCTAGATCCTAGAGTTAAATAGCTCATTGCTTTGCATATATATGTTGTAAACAAAGAATCGATAAATGTAACGATCTGGATACTCGCAATCAAACTTTACGGAACATACGTTCTATTGTATGATAAGAAAGTAAGCAGCAAAGGTTTCAACGATGCAGATGATAAAGCAGATCGATTCTAACTAGAGTGCAAAACGGGTACGGATGCAAGAAGTCCCGAAATGCAATACAGGAGTGATATACAATGCGAATTTTACAAGCATTATTTTTTCCGCCAGAACAGCCGGGCGGTGTTTCCTCTATGGTACCTTACATAAAAGAAGGCTTTTCCAACTCTGATTGGGAGATGGAATTGTTTTCGTTGCCAAAAAGAATCAGGGGCAAAGGGCAGGATGATATTCATTTTTATACTTTTGATTTTAGTCAGTATGCTGGCAATAAGTTGATTGATAAGTATATGCAGACTTACCGGGATTACTTATGGTGGGCACGAATGCGATTACAAAAGCAATATGATATTATTCATGCACATCATCCAATTGCAGCACTGACATTAAAAAGACTATTCCCGGACACACCATTAATATTGACGTTGCACTCCAGCTATGAACGGGAATTGGTATTGAATAAAAAAATAAAAGAAGGCGGGCAGGAGCATCGTTTTCTTACATCGATATATAGAGAACTGGAACAAAAAGTAGATTTATTGTTGACGGTGTCGCAATCATTCAAGCAATATTTGACCCCGTATTTGCAAAATCCTGAAGCAGTGCGCGTTATTCCAAACGGATTTGACGAAAAACGCTTCAGACCAATCGATCATGAGAATGATACCGTCCAGCTAATATCGGTCTGTCGTCTTGTACCAGCCAAAGGGCTGGATGTGTTGCTTGAAGCATGTGCTTTGCTCAAACAAAGAAAGCATGCTTTTGTGTTGCATTTGATAGGAGACGGTCCAATTCGTGAGCAGCTCGAGCAGCAAGCTCAACAGTTGAATTTGTATGATGATATTATTTTCTACGGCTATATGCTGCATCCTGAACAATTTATGCCGTTTTTTGACATATTTGTACTTCCGTCGCGCGCTGAAGCATTTGGATCTGTATTTGCCGAGGCTGCCTTATGCAGATTGGCACTTGCAGGAACGGCAGTTGGAGGAATAGCAGAACAAATCGATCATGAAGTGAATGGGTTGCTTGTAGATCCGGATGATGCGAAGCAGTTGGCTGATGCATTGGAGAAGCTTATTCTGCATCCTGATTACCGCAATCAGTTGGCGTATGCCGGCTGGGAGAAGGCGAAGACGGACTATTCCTTGCAAAGAGTAATTACAGCATTAGAGCAAGTCTATATTGCTGTGCGCAGATTAAAGGAAGATAGGCAAAATTAATAATTTAATAGGGATTGGGAGGTTAAACGGGATGCACGCTTTTCGTTTTATACATTGCGCAGATCTGCATCTGGCAAGCCCCTTCCGCGGGTTTGCTAGTGCGCCAGAGTCGATAAGCGATGCGTTGCTCGATTCGACTTATTCCGCTTTAAGTGCCTTGACTGATCTTGCTATAGCAGAGCAAGTTGATTTTATTGTTATTGCTGGCGATTTATTCGATGATGCGGATCGTTCTTTGCGCGCGCAGCTTGCACTATGGCAGGAGTGGAAAAAGCTTGAGGAGCGCAATATAGCTGTTTATATCATTCATGGAAATCATGATTATATTCGCGGAGGACGAGTTTCCTCCGCACAGCTTGCTAATGTGCATATATTTGATGCGCAGAACCCTGCATGTACTGCCTTTTGCAATGAACATGGAACAATTGCACATATTTGCGGCGTATCTTATGGTCAACGTCATGTTACGGAAAATCTGGCACTATCCTATAAAGGATGCGGGGAGCCAGTTTTTCATATTGGTTTGTTGCATGCGAATGTGGATGGCGATGCTAGTCATGATCCATATGCGCCTTGCAGCCTGCAGGAGCTGACGGGGAATAATAAGATGCAATATTGGGCGCTGGGACATATTCATTCACGGCGTGTACTGCATGAATACCCACATGTTGTGTACAGCGGCAATACACAAGGGAGAAATCCGCGAGAGACTGGGGCGAAAGGCTGTTATTTGGTTGATGTTTCCGCCGAAGGTAGCGTGGATCTGCAATTTAGAGAATTGGGCAGGATTCGCTGGATGGAAGCAGCAATAGCTACAGAGAACTGCGTAACAATTGAACAATTGCTTGACAGGTTGGAGGAAGAGACGGAGCAACAACTGTTGCAAGCAGCAGGCTGCTGCGTCATGCTCCGAATCGTGCTGCGCGGCAGAACCTCGTTATATGAACGCTTACTTGATCGCGAAGCACTAGCAATTATTTTGGAGCAGCTGCAACAAAAGGCAACAAACACTAGAGAGAATTGGATTTATGTATACGATATTCAGATGAATGCAGCGCCAATGATGGATAGCAGCGAGTTGTTGAGGCAGGACAGCTTGACTGGCGAACTGGAAAGAATGGCGCAGCAGCTTCTCGCTGATGATCAACTGCTTGAGAAATTTGTGGGGGAAGCGACTGAGTCAACTGCCAGTCATATAAAATTGAAACGATATTTATCAGATAAGCTGAATCATAGGGAGTTATTGCTGCAAGCCCGCAATCATGTTCAAAGCTTAATATATGAATATGACGAGAATGGGTAGAGAGGAGGGAGAAAATGCGATTTATTCAAGCACAATTGGATGGCTTTGGTCAGCTCCAGAATGAACAGATTACCCTGGATGCTCCTTTTATCATTATTTATGGGCCCAATGAAGCAGGTAAGAGCACGTGGTTCTCTTTTTTACGAACGATGCTGTTTGGCTTTGCGTCAAAAGGGCGGGCAACTGAAAGATTGGAACCGATTTTCGGCGGACGACACGGCGGACGGCTCATTTTCGAAGATGATACTGGCGGCAAGTATCGAATCGAGCGCTATAGTGATATTAGCAGAACGAAGCTTAAGCTTTATACCTATGGAGCAGAGGGGCAAGCAGAAGAAGATATACAACAAGAACAGTTTGCAGCTGCTTTTCTTAGTCAGATGGAGGAGCGGCTTTTTTGTGAGTTGTACGCTATTTCATTGACTGAATTGCAACAAATCGGTGCGCTCTCGGGAGATGAACTGGGAAAAAGACTGTATCAAGCTGGTTGGGAACATGGGAAACGGGCTGAAGCAGCAGAGAAAAAGCTGCAGGAGGAAATGGACCAGCTTTATCGCAGAAGGGGAAGCAGCCAGTTAATTATCAATTTAATCAAACAGTTGGAGACGATAGATCAGCAATTAAAAACGATGGTTGACCCGATTGAGCGATATAATAATAACAATAAATATATATCCGAGCTTGAGCATGAGCAATTAATGCTTGAAGAGAAGGAACGAGATTGCCGCCAATATTTGATATTGCTAGAGAAGGCAGAAGCGCTTTATGAATTATATATGAATTTGCAAATTAATCAGAGCCAGCGCGATCCACTTCTTCAGTTCGAGTATTTGCCTGTGACGCTATGCTCGCAGTGGGAAGAACTGCAACAGAAAAAAAGCGAGCTGACAGAACAGATGCAGCACATGAAGTGGCAGCTGCAGCAAGAAGAGAAAAAGCCATATATTTATTCGCTGGAGCTTGTGCAGTCGCTAGATCGGGCGGAGAAGCTGCTGCATGAGGCATCTGCAATGAAACGATTGGCGACAGAACAAACAGAGCTGGAACGAGACCTGGAACTGCTGGATGAAAAAATTGCACGGCAAATGACAGCAATCTCCACTGAATGGACAGAACGCCAATTGCGCGAGCTGCCGCTTACAATATCTGCAAAAGATTTTATTCAACGGCGTAAAGAGAAAGAGAAGGCTTACAAGCAGACGCAATTACAAATAGAGCTGGAAATTCGAACATTGACCGAGCAACTCGATACCGCTCAATTGCAGCAGGAAAGCAATAGTGAGGCAATTTTGCATAACAAGCAACAACGAACAACAGCAGTTTTACCCTTTCGCTTCAAAACGCAGTCGCGTGAGCAACTGCGCCTTTTATGGAAAAAGACGGATGATGCTGCACTTATGCTGCAAAGAGAATGGGAGCAGAGGGAGTATATCACACAAGCACAGACTGGCAAGACTGATGACTTTGATTCAACCCTTTCCAAGCAAACAGGTTTTGGTCGTACAAGCTATAGTAATAAAATTAGATTGGCGACAATTGCTGTTACTGTGTTGACAATCATTTTTTGTACAACTGCTTTAACGAATAGTATAAATAGCAAGCAGTGGTCTTTCGGTATAATAGAAATACTCGCGCTGCTTGCGGCTGGATTGTCAGCCGGTTTATGGTGGAAAAATCCCTTTCAAGCAGTTAAAAATAGGAACGAACAGCAGAGGCAGCAAACCAGTATCCAGCCTGATCTAAACGAACTGTTGAAAAAAACAAATGATCGTTATGATCAATTTATTACAGCAGCTGGAGAACTAATTGAATGGAATAACTTTGATTTAAGCAATGCTGCTGGCAGAACCCAAATCAGCACATGGTTGCTGCAACTCAAGCATGCGGTGCAACAGCTGGATCAGTACTATATGCAGGAAGAAGGGCTGCTATATAAACTTGCTGAGGAAGAGTCTCGGATTGCAAGACTGCAGCAGTTGCTTCAGAAACAGCAACAACAGCTGGATAACTGGCATTTGGATTGGACAGCTGAATCCTCCGAATGGAAAGTTTGGTTGCAAAGGCTTAGTCTGCCTGAGGAGATGAGTGCTGAAGCTGTAGAGGAAGTCTACAGGTTATCGGAACAAACACTTGAATTTCTTCAGCAATATGATCGTCTGTCAAGAAAGAACAGAGACCTGAGTATGCAAATGGATGCGTTTTGTTCAGATGCTGAAGCTATCTGTTGTCTGGCAGACATTGTCAACAGTGCAGACTCTGCCAGCCAAGAGTTATTTGTTCGGCTGGAGTTGGCAGTTGAAAAAGCGCGACAGCATAAACAAGTGCAAATGCAAAAACAGCAAGCGAACGAAATGCGTGAACAATTGATGAATGAGCAGGCATATTTGATGCACCAATTGCAAAGTATTGAGCAGCAAGAGCAACAATGGATCGCTTCCTCTCATGAGGCGGATCGGCAACAATATGAGCAGGCACTTTACTATCGCAAACAATTGGAGCAATATAACGAAGGGCAGATTACGCTGCAGCAGCAATGGAAGTACGGTGCTGCGGGAAATGAAGCAGAGCTTGAACAATTATTTTCTCAATATTCTTTGCCGCAGCTGTCTGAAATCCAGTATGAGGCAAAGGAAAGACTTGCGCAATTGAAGTTAAAGCGCAAGGGGCTTCATGAGCAGACGGGGCGCTTGCAGCAGGTACAGGAACAATTGATGCAAGCTGGAGAACGCGAAGCTTTGCAACAGGAGAGAGCTATGTTGCAGCAGCAGCTAGAAGCAAGCTATGCACGGTATACTCTTTTGGCTGTCGGGAAAAAGCTGCTGCAGCAAACCAGAGCTGTTTATGAACAGGAACGCCAGCCGCTAGTGCTGCAACAGGCATCGAAAATGATAAGTATACTGACAGAGGGCAGGTACAACAAAATAATTGTGCCTCCAACTGAACAATTATTACAACTTGTGGATATAGACGGACGTGTTGTAGACAGCAGATTTTTAAGCAGGGGGACGGTGGAGCAGCTATTTTTATCGATGCGTTTGGCGCTTGCTGAGCAAGCTGCCCCCACTTTGAAGCTGCCTGTCCTGCTCGATGATGTAATGGTTAATTTTGATAAAAAGCGGTTGATGGCGGCTATGAAGCTGATGAATAGTTTGACTGCTGAGCGGCAGCTTATATTATTTACCTGTCATGAGCATGTAGTACAAGCAGCACAAGAAAACTGTCAACATGTAAAGATTGTACAAGCTGCTATGACTGGTTCAGCTGCATTAGCAACTTGAAAAACTTCACTGGAATAAGAGACGGTTCGTTTTAATGTAAAGTGTGGATTTACGGCTTTTCTACTTCCGCAACAATTGAATAAGCCATATTAAACTAATAAATCCAAAAGCAGGGTACAGGACAGATAGCAAGGTTTGAAATCCAATTTGGCTAATAATTAAGCATAAACAGATCAAGCAAAGAACAAGAAGTGGTGGATAAAGTCGAATACGTTGCTCTAATTGTAGTGCTAAACCGTACACGTCAGCTATTAAGGTAGTAAAGATTTCGGAGAAGATAATGACGATATAGATAGTTTGAATGATAGACCCGAACTGCTTGGCAATTATGCCCATAGGAATAGCGGCGCCGGATAAAACGCTATAATTGGCAGAGAGAGCAAAATGTCCGGCAAGCAACATAAAACCGATGCCTGCTCCACCCCAAATCGCACCTGTCCGTATCGTTTGGCGTGAGTCAGTCTGTGCCCCCAGCGGTACAAGCACAGCTTGAGCAAGAGACAGATTGAAGGCGGTGTACAAAAATGGCGAGAGCAAGGCAGACCATAATGGATAATCAGATTGCAAGCGAAGCAAGTTGTCGGCAGTTGGAGAAGAGAAAGTTTTGAACACAATAATAAAAGTGAATAGAAGCATTAGCGGTACAACAGCGCTATTAACTGCTAATATGGCGGACAATCCCTTGCGAAGAACAAAAAAACATAGCAAAGCTGTTGCTAATAGTCCGAATTGGTAAGACAACCCCCAATGTTCTTCAAAAATACTGCCAGCGCCTGCCAGCATAACAGAGGAAACGCCCAAAAGAACCAGCAGCATAAAGTAGCTAGTCCACTTGCCAAGCTGTGCTCCTAGAACAGCCACATTCAAGTCCTCATAGGAGCGCGCTTTAATAGTAAACGCAAGCTGCATCATTTTATTGCCTAACCAAATAAAAAGGAGCGCCGTTAAAAAAATGGTGATCGTCGCCAGGTAACCGTATTTGGTGAAGAATTGCAAAATTTCTTGCCCAGTCGCAAAGCCTGCCCCAACAATTGTTCCCATATAAGTAAAAGCGATTTGTATCGCAGTCGTTCGTTTCTGATTCATAAAGACTTTCCTCCTGTCCGAAAATCAATATCCTTATGTTCAAGGTATGATTGAATTCGGACAGGCATGACAAGTTGCGGATAGAAGGAGTAGAATTACTTGGAAGAAAGAGGCTATTTCGATGGTTTAAAATCTGGCAGCAGTTTAATAGAAACGACTTCATCACTCGCAGGATCTAAATCGATTTTCAAGACAGCATTGCTGCCATTAAAGGTGATAACGGATTCTGTTTGCCGATTGGGTTTGCCAAGCTTGTGGGTTACTTGCTCAAGCCTATCTCCAATTCGCAGCTGGTTAAGTCTACTATGTACTTGTTTGCCGTATAGCTCTACAAAATGGACAGATTGGTTGCTGTCAAAACCTATAGACAAGCCATCATACTCCATAACGGTTAATAGTTCATGTCCATCTGTCAGTTCATACATATCCAGTTCGCGTCCATACGCAGTGTATAGTTGCTCTTTTGTATCGCCAATAGATATGCCTGCCAGGCTCGGCAGTTTTGGATTCCATGAACCCGATTGCGGCTGATCGGGAGTGATAGAACTTTCGGTTTGCTGACCTTCATGATTGGAAGTTCCAGTCTGATCGGTGCCATTTTTCTCTGTTTGCAAATCTGGAGATGGGCTGGGAGAAGGAATCTTCGTATACTCACCAGGTGAAGAGGGAGCCGCGGTTGGCAACTCGCTATGCTCAGGATAGATAGATGATTGAGGGCTGCTGGGAATGGGCTCGGCAGACGGAAAGTTATGATCAGCAGGCTTTGATATTGCACAAGAACAGAGCAAACAAAAAATAGCAGCTATAGATAAATATTTTGTAAGTATGCGACATATTGGGATAAACATTGCAAATTCTCCTTTATTTCTGCAGAAAATACATATTCGACTTACCTATACTAACGTTTGAAGAGCAATAAAGTTGCTAACTTTTCTCTTTTAGTTGCGTATTTCGGCATACCTATGGTAAGTTATGAAAAAGGTAGCGTAAGGGGTTGATAACATGGAAAAATTAAAGCAGATTATTATAGAGAAATCCATCGTGATCTCCAATGATATCGTAGTGATGGATGCGTTTTTGAATCATCAGGTAGATCCTGTATTTACAATGGAGATGGGAGAGGAATTCGCCCGCTTGTTTGTGGAAGAGAACATTACAAAAGTAGTTACAATTGAATCATCAGGAATTGCAGTTGCCTTTGCCGCTGCGGCAGCGCTTAAGGTTCCGCTCGTGTTTGCCAGAAGAAAGAAAACATTGATGGGCGGATCGGATGTATATATGGAACGAGTGCCTTCTTTTACAAAAGGGATGGTGACCGACATTATTATTTCCAAGCAGTTTTTAAACGAGCATGACAGAGTGCTGTTTATTGATGATATTATTGCCAATGGAGATGCGGCTCGCGGGCTTATCAAAATTATTGAGCAATCAGGCGCTCAGTTGGCTGGTGCGGGAATTGTTGTAGAAAAGGCATTCCAGGCAGGGGGCAGTATGTTGCGCGAGCAAGGCGTGCGTGTAGAGAGTCTCGTTAAGATTAGCTCGCTTGCTGAAGGAAAAATTCATTTTATGTAATTATTAACAGGATGTATTGCACTTTCGCCTTTTGGAAATATACTTTATAATAAATGAAAGAAACGAAGGAGGGCACAAACATGGGAACAATGTCAGCAGAATTTATGGCTGAGAAGTTGGCTGCCGCGAAGAATCATTTTGAACGCGCACTTGATTGCAAGCATACAGAATTTGATGATTTGTATCCTTACATGATTGAGCATCCGCAGTTTTTTTGGTATAAACGTTATGTCGCCTGGTCAGAATTGCTGACGATAGTAAAACTTTGCGATGAGCTTGAGATAGAGTGGCAAAGTCAATTTACAGTCAAGCAAAGCGCTTATATTTGCAATCGGGTTATGTCATCTAGAGTGCTGGATGAATGGTATGAGACGAATGATTCCAAAGAACATGTTGGATAAGTACAGGAGATACAAGAATGATATCAGAACAAGTACTGGAGCAATTTCGTCAATCGGGTGAAACTGTACGGATTATCCGTGACGAAATGGAGCAAAATGATGTATATGGTATTATTGTTGCTTGGGATGATACCTCGATCATGATAAGACGCCAGAATAGAAGAGTTGTGAAACTTAGTCGCTCTTACCAGATTGAAGCAGCAGGTCAAATTGAATAGTCACTGCGGTATAATTTACTGAACAGGATGTGTATGAACTGTGAAATGTCCAGTATGCAATGATATTCGTATGAGAGAAGTAATCAAAGACAATGTTTTGATAGATATTTGTCCTGAATGCAAAGGTGTTTGGCTGGACCGCGGTGAACTGGAAAAGCTGATCGATGGCGAGCGTGAGCAGTACCGAGCGCCGGAAGAATACAGGGATAATGGTGATCGTGAGCGGGATCGGGGACAGCGTGATTATGAGCAGCGCGGCAATTACGGAAAGCCATACAAAAAGAAAAAGACGATGCTTGATGTGTTTGGCGATCTTTTTGATTAACGAAATAAAAACGGCAAAGCCTCTTTGATCTAGAGTTGCTTTGCCGTTTTTTGTTTGGGGAAAATTATTTATTGCGGGGGATAGTAAATGAAACAAGGGTGCCTTTTCCAGGTTGGCTTTCAATATGCAGTCCTTTGCCATACCGCTGAATTAGTCGGCGATTGGTATTGTATAGCCCAATCCCGCTCTTGCCAATTCGGACAATATCCAGCATCTGTCTAATTTGATTTGGCTCCATGCCGACACCATTGTCTGCCACTTCGAAGAGAGTAAAAGCTTCTTGCTCCACTATTCGAATAGAAATAATACCGCCTTGCTTTAATTTCAGCAGACCGTGCCGAACAGCGTTCTCTACGATAGGCTGCAAGGTGAGTGGAGGGAGCTGCAACTCAATATTGGGACTAATATTCCACTCTACACGAAGTCGATTGTCAAACCGCTCTTGTTCAATGTAAAGATAGGCGCGAACTAGCTTTAATTCATGAGTTAATGAAACGGCTTCTCCAGCATTCAGAAAATCAAAACTAATTCGCAAGTAAGAAGTAAATGCGTCACATAACTGATGCATTTTTTCGGTATTGATTCTGCTTAGCGCCATAATAGAGTTCAACGTATTGAACAAGAAATGCGGATGAATTTGTGCTTGCAAATATGCGGCTTCCAGGCGCAGCCGGTCATCAACCGCCAACTTGAGTGCAGTTAGCGACCAAACGCGATATTTGAGCTCGATGGCATCGACAGGCTTGGTCACATAATCATTAGCTCCAGAGACAAATCCGGCATAAACATCGGGCGGTTTACTGCGAGCTGTTAGCAATAATATAGGAAGCTCTGCAATAGACAGCTGTTCTCTTATTTTTCGTGTTAGCTCATATCCGGACATATGGGGCATCATTACATCAAGTATAACCAGATGCCAATTGCCAGAAAAGAGTAGGGGCAGCGCGTCCTTAGGCGATGAAACAGTCGTTACGTTATAATTTTCGGTTCCCAAAATATCCGTTAAAACTTTTAAATTGACGGGGTCGTCATCAACGACAAGAATATTGATATGACCTTGTTTATTGGTAATAGAGTGCATCCCTGCGCCAGTTAAAGCATTCACTGCAGATGCTTGTTCTTGGGAGAGCAGTCTGCTTACAGTCTGCTCTTGTTGCTGAATATATTTTACGGCAAGGTCGTTAGCAACAAGCAGGCTGTCAGGAACAGCTTTGGCAATGTCGATTTTGAATTGAAAGGATGAGCCTTTCCCTTCTTCTGAAATAGCGAGCAGCTCACTGTCGTGCAACTCGACTAATTGTTTGCTAATACTCAATCCAAGCCCTATTCCGCTATGACTCATTCCTAAAGCACCTTGCTCATACGGAGAAAAGATACGTGCTAATGTAAGAGCATCCATGCCATGTCCAGTATCAGAAACAGTAATTATAATATGCTCATTAATTTGTTCTGCTTGAATTATAATTGTTCCCTCGTCGGTATATTTGATTGCATTATGAAGCAAGTTGAATAATATTTGAACCAATCGTTTTTCATCTGCATAGATCGATGGCAAACCCGAAGGAATTTGAATTTGCAATTGAACAGGCTTATTAGCGACTAAGTATTGCAGCATAGCGACTGTTCCGGGAACAACGGACTGTAGCATTACAGCATCTTTATTCAAGTAGATTTTCTTTTCCTGCAATTGCGTAATATCAAGCAAATCTTCAATAAGATACGACATTCGACTGCTTATTTGTACGAGCAAATCGAGATCCTTAACGCTGCTTTCGCTTAGCAGATGCTTCTCTTTGCGCAAAATGGTTTGAGCAATATTCAATATACCGTGCAGTGGAGTGCGCAATTCGTGAGAAGTATTTGCCAAAAACTGATCCTTCATTTTATCCGACTGTTGCAACTTATTATTTAAATGAATATTTTCGTTTACATTTCTCCAATATTTTTTGAACCAGTAAGCAGAAAATCCTGTTATAGCTGCAATAACTTCTACGGGATAGTAAACATTGACCATAAAATTACTTTGCCGAACAATTCCCCATATTATGCTGGATATTACACTGGCAGTAGAAATAAGCAGAAATAAAGCGCCCTGCTGATTCCGCATCACAAAACGAGAGAAAAAATAGACGACAAAAGGTAATGGAAATAAGTACAGGATAACAAAGACATTATAATATAATGAGCCCATTACAGCGTCGACTGAAGCGATTAGAATGAATAGCGTATAGGCGATAATGATAATTTGATAAAGAGATATAGCTTTTAATTTTTTTTCATAACCAGTGATGTTTTTGGCGAGTAATAGTAAAAAGTAGGTTAGCCATAGATAGGAAAGTGCTTTAATTTTAACACTCCATGTATAGTTGATCGGCAGCCAGTTGAATAATAACTGGTCATGATCTGCTATGACGGTGATAGCTGCAATAAATAACAAAATAAGGAAATATAGAATTTCCCTGGCTTTAGGCATAATAATTAATAAAATAACAGCATAAAAGGCATGCAGCATTAAAATGACAAAGACAGTCAGCTGAAAACCAATGGAATACCAACGCTCATTGTCAATAACGCTTTGCTTAGCAAAGCGAATCGGATTCTCCAAGCCTCCGTAATAGGTTGAATCATGATTGGCTGTTTGAATAACGATATCCAGTTGCGTTATATCTTTGGCGTAGTGAGTAATTGTAAACGGCATAATTCGAGCTAGATAGTCGGATTGAGTTTCAGCAGGCTCTCCAAATTGCGCTAGTAATTCCCCATTAATAAAAACTTTGGAAGAAGCATGAATCAAATCAAACCATAATACATAAGGCTCTTCAATTGGCTGATCAAGCAAAACAGTCAACTGATAGGTACCAAATCCCTTCATAGTTGCAGGATGACCTAATGCCTCGCTCCAACGCGATGGAACTTGCAGGGAAACGGATGTTTTGTTTTTTACCTCGCTACCGTTTAACAGCTGATTAGGGAAAAAGTTCCACTCCCCATTTAAAGCAATAGAGTGCGGTATACTGAAGTCCCAATTCGTTAAATCCAATATCCCGCCTTTCGCTTCGGGTTGTTCGGGAGTCATATATACATATAGCCACGCTGCGCGGAAAGTAAATATGATGACAAGAGACAATAGCAACAGAAAAATATTTTTTTGCAGAGCAGTCATACGCTTTTTTGGCCCACTCTTTGCCGTAGTTATCGGTTTGTTCATAGTGTAGTAATAATTCGACATAATGCAACAGATTCCTTTGTAAATATAAAAAGCATGGACAAAGAAGAGGATTTCTTCAGTCCATGCTTTTTTATAAGAAGTTAGATGATTTATTCTTCAACCCAGGATAGGATAACATCAACTTTTTTGCTGTCATCTGTATTAGGAGAGCCGACGAGTGAGAACGAAGCGTTGTCTATGCTGCCAGTAACCATAACTAATTCATTTGTCGCCAGATCAGATGTTTCTGTCATATTGTTTTTTTGAGTAAATGACGTATAAAGTTCCTTTAATTGCTCAAAGGTAAGCTCTGTCGAGAACAGTACAGAAATTGATTTTTTATTATCTACTGTACTTGTGATACTATTTGTAATCGTGATATTTTCAGGGAAAGGAATGAATTCAGGTAAACCTTTAGGCAATTCCTGTTTTTCAGAAACTTCCGTGTTAAATTCTTTTCCGTCAGTATCCTTTCCAGATAGTACAACATTGTCCTCATCATTATCTGTAGTAACTTTTACGGAGCTCCCGTCTTTTCCTTCAAAAGAACTCTCTTTGCCATCCTTTGAAATTGTTGTTTTTCCATCTTCAGTTGTTATCGTTGTTTTGTCCTTGCTGCATGCCGCAACAAACAGCAATACACAAGCCAAAATACAAGCCAGCATCCATACTTTCTTCAAATGGTTCACTACTCCTTTTTCTCTTTTTAAAAGTATCGAAACTATTATACAGCAAGATATTTCTGAAAAATAGCGCCTATATGACTACTTGAGTATCTACAAGCAATTCCACTTCTAAAGCTTTTGTAAATCTGTGGCATAAATTTATGAAGTTAAACAAAAAATGAGTATACAAAAGCACCGGCATACCGGAATTAAATAAAGGATGTGTGGTTATGTTGAAAAAAACAATGTTATCTCTTGTCACTGTGTTGCTCATCACCGTATATGTTCCCAAAAGCAGCAGTATTAAAGAACTATTGTCAGTCTTAATGAATGGAAGCATTACAGTTTCCACTCAGGAAAGTAAAAGAATAGCTGTTGTTATTGATGATTTTGGCAATAAAATGGATGGTACGAAGGAAATGCTTGAGTTGGAAATTCCGTTTACTGTTGCTGTTATGCCATTTCTACCTTCTTCCAAGGAAGATGCGGAGCAAGCGCATAAAAGTGGACGAGAAGTAATTGTTCATATGCCTATGGAGCCAATGAAAGGGAAAAAGGAGTGGCTTGGTCCAGGGGCTATTCTTGTCAATATGACAGATGAAGAAATACGGAGTACGGTTGAGCGTGCATTCGATAATGTACCGCATGCTGCTGGAATGAATAATCATATGGGCTCCAAGGCTACAGCGGATAAAAGAGTGATGCGAATAGTGCTTGAGGTGTGCAAAGAAAGAGGAATGTTCTTTTTGGATAGCAGAACAACGCCGAAATCAGTAGTGCCTCAATTGGCAACAGAGATCGGCGTTCCGTATTTACAAAATCAGGTATTTCTTGATGATATATATCGAGCTGAGCATGTGGAAAAGCAAATGATGAAATTAAACAAAGTAATCGACAATAACTCTGTTTGTATTACAATTGGTCATGTTGGTCCGCCGGGGAAAATTACTTCAGCTGTATTAAAGCGACATATTCCAAAGCTTAGCCAAAAAGCACAATTTGTGAAGCTTTCAGAATTAATTGAACTGCCGGATTTAATAAGTGGTCCAGCAGTATTGCAAAATCCCTAAGGCAATAGCGTTCGCGACTGCTTCTTGACCGGCTTCTGTTGTTAACATTTGCCGGTCTTGATCATTGCTAATAAAACCCATCTCAACAATTACTGCAGGGATTTTAACCGTTTTGAGCAGATAAAAAGGATTACCCTCGCGCGGTAGGAAAGCAGTTTGCTGCTGCTTATTGAGTGCAGTTTGAATAAAATGTGCCAGCATTAGACTTTCTCCGTTTTTTTGATGAAGGACTATTGGTCCGCGGCTTGTTTTTTTTCCAGAAGCATTCACATGAAGGCTAACCAATATTTTGCTATCAATTTCTTCTGTCAAACCTCTGCGCTGCGATAAATCACGTCCATGCCGTGATCTGCCTTTTGACCATTTATTTTCCTCGCTTAAAGCATAGTCCCCCACACGATTAAGTACAGCATCTATGCCGTTTTCATTCAAAATACGATACAGCTTATTAGCCACAGACATATTAATGTCCTTCTCTAATATGCCGCCGTATGTTGCTCCACCATCAATACCGCCATGTCCCGCATCGATTATGACTGAGGTTTGAGGTACAGTCCAGTCGATATCAGGGGAGAACCACAAATTAAAACTTGCAATAGTTACCATTAGAAATTTGGATAAGAGTAGCATCGTAATAAACCTCCATCATTGTTCAAGGAACGATTAATAACATTAGAATGTCATTTCTTCTGCAAACTCATTCATGACTACACAAGTTGCAATTCGGGCAAAATATAAGTAACTATTGGCGAAGGGAGCAGAGAGCATGGCAAAAGGCGATGAATTGGTCAAGTACGTCACAGAACAGCTGGTTAATTATGCGAATACATCAAAAACTGAACGTAGAGAAATACGAAAAAAAACCAAGGCTGTAAGAGAGCCTTGGCTGACCAAGTGGTTTGGAGCAGGTGGAATGAGTATGTTGATCTGGAAAGAAAAAAGGGCGTCCAAACGTCAAAAATAAAATTTTCCGCTTTCAATAAGCAATGAAAAGGGGATAAAGCGATCAACTGGCTCCGTCCCTGATGAATGCAATTGAATGTATAATTGCTGGTCCCATTTATGATAACCGATAACGGACCATACAAACATGACTTCGTTATTGTATTGTTCGGTTATGAATCTGGGCTCTAGTTTTTGATAAACAGCATTTTGGAGAGCAATTGCCAAAGAATATAAATCAGCATCATCCCAATCAGAATGATTAGTATGTTTGACTGTCAGCGGTTCTGAGGTAAGCCAGGTTATTTTTTCATAAGGATCAAATGGCAAGCTGGCATAACTCTCCTCCAATTGCTGTGGCATAACGTCTAGGCTTGCGTAGCTGTTTATAAATCCTGACTTTTTTTTGAATTTTTTATTAAATTGCTCCAAATCAAAAGGCAGCTCTTCTAATAGAAACATATCGTAAACCCGGCTTTGGTGAATAGCAACTGCTGAAAAGGGATGATTATACAGCAAGGAAACTTTACTCGCTTGTGATGAGGCTCCTGTCTGCGAAATATATGCACCAAAGCCGTATTCTCCTAATTGCAAATTGCCTTCGGATGTCGCATGTACAATTAAATAGCCTGTTTGTTCATTCTTATTCTCAACAACTACCATCCAGCTATGAGTCCCAGGTCCAAGTGGAAATACTGTTAGTGTTGCATTTTGCCATGTCTTGAATTCAGATGCTTGGGATAACTGTTGTACCCACTGATCAGCTTGCTTCAATACTGCTTCTTTTCCAGGAACGGTATGAGACAGTGCAGTTACTGTCGTATTCATGGTTATAAACGAGACGGTCAATACAATAAGAAAGATTTTTGCTCGACTAATCATTTCATCATCACCTCGTACATAGTGTAGCGGACAAGCATTAAAAAGACTGTTGCAATGTGTCATGCAGCGGGCACTATTCAACAGTCTTTTTTTGCCGATTACACGCATTAAACGTCAGTCTATGCCCTCCAAATGGAAAAAGCCGCAGTTTATCGCGGAAGCCGTCACTCGCGGCTCATATTGCCACTTTATTTCTTCCTGACGTTTTTTATATTGTTCTTCCAATTCAGCTTTTTGCTCATTAACGGCATGCTTGATCATTGGCTGATAATAACGGTCTATACGTTCCAATTCCTCAAGTAAACGAGCGTTAGCTTGTTCTGCCCAGCTATAATCCAGCTGCTTCAAATTCTTCTCCATCGTTTGCTCAATAATCTGCAAAGCACGTGCAGGAGAAATACCGTTTCGTGCCAAGTGTACATTGGCTGGCAGCTGTGGCGACAACTTGCAAGCTGAAAGACGCTCTTGAAAGTTTTCTACACAATGTCCTGTAATAAGCGAAACACCAAAGCTGAATATTTCCTCGCGCTTTTGATCGCAAATAAATTCCACCTTTATATTTACACCTAGCCAAGCCGTATAAGGCACAGATTCGAAAGGAGTGCTATTTTTACGGGCTGGCTGCTCAAACATACAAACGTAGCTTCCGCCAGCCTTGGCAGCTTCGAAAATTTGCTCCAGCTTGCGTGAGCCCATATATAAGTTTTCACGAGGCGCGCGAATGTTAGACTGCAGCGGCTGCTGTATAAAGCCTAGCGAGCGAGCGATATATTCATCGCTTTTATTAAGCTGGTCTGTGGTCGCGGCTTCAGCCGCAAATTCTGTTTCCTGATTGGTGTTTAAGTCAGTTGCAGGATTGATGCTGGAGGGAGCCATTCTTTCGTTTGCTGCTTCGTTGTCATATTGGCTGCTGTCGGTAACAAATAAAAAAGACATGGTTTCCGGCTCCGCATCTGTACGATCAACAAAGCTCCAATAGTAGGGGCGGTTTGTTAAGGCGCGATCAGCTTCGGGAGAGAGCTTTACAACAAAATGAGCATTTCCTTTTTCCACAATTGTACAGCTTGTGGCATCCAAATATTTTTGAACAAACTGATTGATTTGCTTTTGGTTCATATTATGATCTCACCCCATTGCGATATTGATCAAAGGAATCTCCCAGCAGATCGACTTTATTTTTCATATCTTGCTGATCCGTCGCTTCTATTAATGTCTTGGCAAGCTGCTGCTCAAAAGAGCCAGAACTGAGTTCAAATTTTTCAATAATTTGATCCAGTTCGCCAATGACCAGTTCAAACATATTAATTTTTTCATGCAACAGATTTACGATATGTTCTTCAATCGTTTGTACGGTGCACAAATTATAAATATGCACATCAACCGTTTGTCCAAGTCGATGAACACGTCCAATTCTTTGCTCCACCCGCATCGGGTTCCAGGGCAAGTCAAAGTTAATCATATGGCTGCAAAATTGCAGGTTAATTCCTTCACCACCCGCTTCAGTTGCAATCATAACTTGAGCTTTTCCTCGAAATAAATCCATCATCCAATCTTTTTTTCCACGATTCATCCCGCCCCGATAAGGGACGGCAATAACGTTGTGCTCTCTGAAAAACTGCAATAAGTATTCTTGCGTCGCTCGGTATTCCGTAAAAATTATAACTTTCTCACCGTTCATTTGCTGAACAAGTTCGAAAGCCTTCTCAGCTTTTGTATTCGCCTCAATTTTTTTTATCGTATGAACAAGATTCCATATTTTGGTGCGCATTGGCGAATCCTCAGCCGTTTTTTTAAACATATTGACTAGTGTTAAAAAAACGGCATCACGGCTGCTGCACACTTCTCTTTGCAAAGTTACAAGTGAGAGCATATTGGACAGACCACCGCCAAGCTCTTCATATTGCTCCTTTACAAAAGCAGTTACCTCGTCATAGAGCTGCTGCTCTTCAGTGGATAGCTGCAACGGAATATTTTTGACAAAGCGCTTGGTAAAATGAATATCACTGCCGCCTCGTCGATTTCGGATCATAACCTGGGCCAAAGCTTCATGTAGCTGTTCTTCATTTTTGGGGGAGCGTTTATCAAGTACAAAATTTGATGAAAACTCATGCTGTCCACCAAGCTGTCCAGGTTTTAAAAGTGTAATCAGATTGTAAAGCTCCTCTAGCTCATTTTGCATTGGAGTTGCGGTTAGAAGCAGACAATACTTTTTGCGAAGCTGTACTGCAAATTGGTAATTAGTCGTTTTCTTATTTTTGAGCTTATGAGCCTCATCGATAATAATCATATCGTAATCGGTTTGCAAAATTTGCTCGCGATGCGGTTCGCGTTTAGCGGTGTCAATAGAAGCGACCACGACATCATATTGCCAGCTATGAGATTTTCTTTGGGCAGTTGCAGCAATACCGAATTTCTGATTTAATTCTCTAACCCATTGCAAGACAAGCGAGGCAGGCACGAGAATAAGCACTTTATTTACTAGTCCCCGAACCATATATTCTTTCAATATAAGCCCTGCTTCTATCGTTTTTCCAAGCCCTACTTCATCTGCGAGAATAGCTCTGCCGCCCATTTCGTTAAGCACTCGCTCCGCGGCAGCAATTTGATGGGGAAGCGGCTGCAAATCAGGTAAATTTCCGAGACAACGTAATTGCTCGAAGCTGTCTATTTTTTGAGCTTGTTCTGCCTCGATTGCAAGCTGGTAAAGTGTCCAGTTATCCCATGCGCCATTGCGGCTCATCCGATCTTGCAGTTCATGAAACCAGCTGCGATCATGATGCAGCTGCACTAGTGGATGCAGTTGTTTGGTCATTGTATGTATATCCTTATCTTGAGCGATATGATTAATAGTTGGTTGAAACAAGCGGCTCGGCTCCTTTTACTAAAAATAATGATTGGCTAATAGTATGTCCAATAATTGCAAAAAATAGTAATCAGCAGTCTTTCTTAAAAATTTGCGAGGAATATTTAGATATGTTTGAAATAGTTTAAGGAAATCTTTATATATACCCTGCCATTTTTTTAATTTTTTTTTCTTATCCTTATTGGTATACAGTGAGCAAAATTGGAAAGATCAACAACTCAGATACATTCCATCTATATAAATGGATAAACGTTAAACAGAGCGGAGGAGCAGGAAGCATGACGAAAATAAATATAGCGGTATTGTTTGGTGGTAAATCTAATGAATATGAGGTGTCGTTAAAATCAGCGGCTTCTGTTATTCGCAATATGGACTCGGATAAATATGAAATCATTATGGTTGGGATAACTAAAACAGGGGAGTGGCTAAGATTTTGCGGCAGCCCTGATGAGATTGAACAGGATATATGGGAGCGACATGATAGCTGCCTGCCATCCTTTTTCTCGCCAAGTCGGCAAGTGAAAGGGCTGATTGAGCTAGTGCAGACAGAGTATCGCATTATACCAATCGATGTTGTTCTCCCCATGCTGCATGGCAAGTTTGGTGAGGACGGCACTTTACAAGGGCTGCTCGAGCTGGCAGGAATTCCGTATACTGGCTGCGGCTGCTTGGCGTCTGCGGTTGCGATGGACAAGGACATAGCTCATAAGCTGGTGCAAGCTGGAGGAATTGCTGTACCACATGCGATTACGGTGTATAAGGGAGAAAATTTGGAACAGGTAATCGAAAAGGCAGTACAAATTGGGTTTCCTTTGTATGTTAAGCCGGTAAACTCTGGCTCATCTATCGGAATTACAAAGGCAGCCAATCGTGATGAGCTGGAATTAGGCATAAGGCTGGCGTTTGAGCATGATCACAAAGTTATTATAGAAGAAAGTATAGAGGGCTTTGAAATCGGCTGCGCGGTGCTTGGTAATCAGCATTTGACTGCTGGAGTCATCGATGAGATCGAAATTCAAAACGGATTTTTTAATTTTACTGAAAAATATTCTTTGCAAACATCCAAAATTCATGTGCCAGCCAGATTGGACAAGGCGAAGGCTGAAGAAGCTGTGCAAACCGCCAAACAAATTTACAAATTGCTAGGCTGCTCAGGCTTTTCTAGAGTAGATATGTTTGTAACCCCGCAAGGAAGAATTGTTTTCAATGAGGTGAACACGATTCCAGGTTTTACAGCTAATTCCCGTTATCCCAAAATGCTGGAGCAGGCAGGAATCGGTTATTCGGAAATCATTAATCAATTAATACATTTGGCGCTAGAAGGAGAGGATCAAGATGGAGTGTGCTGAAATGAGAGCGGCGGATCAAAACGAATATGAACTGTGTTTGGACAAAGCGGCAATTTATCGAGGCAATTTGATTTTGATCAATAGGGATCATCCGATCAGATGTACAAAGACGGATTTGGCGCAAGTTCCAAGGACATTAATGCCGGCTGCAGAAACAGTGCGAGCTGTGATGTACGCGGATCGGGAATGTTTGCGTCAATTGCAAGCCTTGCTTATTTCCTGTCAAGCGAAGAGAGAAATTGCCGTCACTAGCGCGTATCGTTCCAATACTGAGCAGCAATACTTATATGAGACATCACTTGCAGAACGGGGACAGCAGTTTACAGAAAGCTATGTAGCGCGTCCTGGCGAAAGTGAGCACCAGATTGGTCTGGCGATCGATGTAGGGGAGAACGTAGAGCGGTATGATGAAATTTGCCCATCCTTTCCGGATACGGGGATTTGCGGCATGTTCAAGCAAAAAGCAGCCCGCTATGGATATATTCAACGATATAAAGAAGGAAAAGAGTATTTGACGAAAATTGCTTGCGAGCCTTGGCATTTTCGATATGTCGGATTTCCGCATTCTGTCATTATGGAAAAAAATAAGTTTTGCTTGGAAGAGTATATTGATTATTTACGAGAGTTTCGAGCGGATCAAAAGCATCTGTTTTTTGAACAGAAGGCAATGATATATGAAATTTATTATGTTCCTGCAAATAGCGGGCTGACGATTGTGCCAATCAGCAACCCTGATCATTATGACATATCTGGCAATAATATAGATGGATTTATTGTTACAACAGCTCATTCGAAAAGGCAGTGACTATATTGGCAGCAGCAAAACAATACGGTTATGCAGACCGTTTCCAAATAATTGCGGCTTTACTTGTAATTGCTATTCATACCGGTCCGCTTACAACATATAAAGCATATGGCGATTTTTTGCTCACCAGCATTATCGCAAGAGTAGCGGTCCCCTTTTTTTTTATTATCGCGGCATTCTTTCTATTTAAAAAATTAACTGGAAAAAGAAAGCAGGACAAAGAGATTGTCCGTCAATATATAGGCAGAATTGCAAAATTATATTTGCTTGCTATTATCATTTATTTACCAGTAAATATTTACTCGGGAAAGTTTGAAACAGACTTCACACTTATACAAGTGTTGCAAGATATATTATGGAATGGAACGATGTATCATTTATGGTATTTTCCTGCGCTGATAACAGGGATTTTTCTGATCGCCTATTTGTATCATCGGATTCCGTTTTCAGCAATTTTTGTTATAAGCGGTTTATTATATGTAATTGGTTTATTGGGAGACAGCTACTATGGGGTGGCGCAACAAAGTGACTGGCTGCTTTCCATATATGAGTCCTTATTCTCTATTTTTGACTATACGCGCAACGGATTCTTTTTTGCCCCGATCTATATTGTACTTGGCGCTTGGCTTGCCAAACGTCCAGATCGTATTTTTCATACCGGAACAAGCGGCGGCTTAGTTATTGTTTGTTTTGTATTTCTTATACTTGAAGGTGTGCTTTTAGCGTATTTTGATATGCCGCGTCATGACAGCATGTATATTATGCTCATTCCAGTTGTTTATTTCCTGACGCAGTTTTTGTTAGGCTTGCAAGCGCCAGGTCATTTGTTTCTCAGAAAGCTAAGCACCTGGGTATATATTTTACATCCGCTAATGATTATTGCAGTACGTGCTACAGCCAAGCTGCTTAATCTGACAGAACAGCTTGTAGAGAATAGTATCATCCACTTTGTTGCAGTTTCAATTGTATCTTTTGCAATATCAGCGCTTATTTGTATGGTTACAACAAAGAAAAAAGACAAAAGTATAAAGAAAAGGCGAGCCTGGACAGAAATCAATTTGCATTATTTGCAACAAAATATAGAAGAGTTAAAGCATGTTATACCAAAGTCTTGTTCGATTATGGCAGTGGTTAAAGCTGATGCATATGGCCATGGGAGTGTGGAAGTTGTTAGAGGCTTGCAAAATTCCGGTATTGAAAGATTTGCTGTTGCTGAGCTTGGAGAAGCGATAGAGCTAAGAAAAAATGGAATTAAATCCTCTATACTTATTTTGGGGCGCACAGATGAAAGCAGATTTGAGGAGCTTGTTCGTTACAAACTGATGCAAACTGTAGTTGATTTTGATTATGGGCAGTTACTTGATGCCTATGGAAAGAAAATAACTGTGCATGTGAAGATTGATACAGGGATGGGAAGGCTTGGAGAAAGCTATACAGATTACAGCAGAGTAAAGCAGATCTATCTGTTCAAAAACTTGAATATCGTCGGAACCTTTAGTCATCTGTCATCTGCTGATAAATTGGATGAGCAGTCGATTGCTTTTACCCATTTGCAAAAGGATCGTTTCTTCAGCTTAATCGAGCAACTGAGAAAAGATGGAGTGGAGCCGGGGGCCATTCATTTGCAAGGCAGCTATGGGATATTGAATTATCCGGATATAGACTGTGATCTCGTTCGTCCTGGTATTGCATTATTCGGGATGGAAGACAGGGTTTATGCCAATGCAAATTTATTGCCGGTGCTTTCCCTTAAAGCGATGGTGACAAAAGTGAGAACCGTTGAGTCTGGTACATCTGTTGGCTATAATCGGATATTTGAAGCAAAAAGGAAGAGCATCATAGCTACAGTGTCGATTGGTTATGCAGATGGTGTATCGCGGCAATGGAGCGAAGCTGGCTGCGAAGTGTTGGTCAAGGGCAAAAGAGCATCAATTGCCGGAACGATATGCATGGATCAATTGATGGTCGACGTAACACATATCGATGAAGTTGTCCCAGGTGATATTGTAACTTTAATTGGGCGAGATGGAGATGAAAAAATAACAGTCGAGCAAGTTGCTGCGCGTTGCAACACGATAGCCAATGAGATTTTTTGTCGGTTGTCCAAAAGAGTGGAGAGAATTTATGTGGAAAGATAATGAAAGTTCCTTTGTATAAAGCAAAGGAACTTTTTTTATCTTTGTATTGTGAGGCAAGGTTAATCATTCTTTTTCTTGACAGAAGACAAATAAGTGTATATCCTCAATACTGAGTAACCTCAGTAATAATTGATGGGGTAATATATTCTTATACTATGAAAGCAAATGATCTACTGGCGGTTCAGACATATCTTTATCTGATCCCAGTTGCAACAGTAAAGAATGCAGCATTTTCTTTTGGTCGCAATCGAGTGAACCAAGCAGTTGCTCAGCAGCTACTTTTTGTTTTTGCAGCGCGCGCTCCAGGTGCTCCATAGCAAGTGGTGTGAGCGATACAAGAGTTGCTCTGCGATCCGATGGATCAGTTCTCCGTTTAATTAGTTGCTCCTTTTCGAGGGCATCGGCAAAGTCGGTTACTGTACGAGCATTGATGTCCAATCGAGCCGCCAGCTCACTCATGCGGATTTCACTTGCCTGTGCTACGATGGACAGTAATCGCAACCGTGGTCCCGAAACTTTGATGGGTAATTGCAAGGCGGTAAGCTGTGCTTTAAATTCACGCTGTATGAAGTTAGTTGATTTGGCCAATAGATGCAGCAATTCAATTGCTGTAACTTCGTGACAATTCTCAGATTCAGACAAGATACGCACTCCTTTCTAGAGTGTATTATAACCTCATAGCGGATCATTTGTACAATTAGATAAGAAACATTAGGGAGAGAGTGAGATGAGTCAACAGTCAGGCAATCAGGCGAACAAGCTATTGCTGGTGCTTGTTATTGCACTAATATTTTCTGTTATGAATGGCACGATGTTTAATGTTGCGCTTCCGCTGCTTGGAAAAGAGTTCTCGTTGTTGCCCTCACAAGCCAGTTGGGTCATGACAGCATACTTAATGTTATATGCGATAGGAACAGTTATTTTTGGCAAGTTGGCGGATCGCTTCAAGTTGAAAAACTTGTTAACGTTTGGTTTGTTAGTATTTGCTGCCGGTTCTATCTTTGGCAGTTTTGCCACACAGTTTTGGATGGTCGTAGGAGGAAGAGTGCTGCAAGCAGCTGGTGCTTCGGTTATGCCGGCAGTATCGATGATTATTCCGATTCGATATTTCCCTATAGAAAGGCGCGGTAGAGCTCTTGGCACCACAGCAATCGGATTGGCGCTAGGGAGTGCGCTGGGTCCGGTAGTGGCTGGTGTGATAACGAATATTTCCAGCTGGCGTATGCTGTTTTTATTTTCAATTTTATCACTAGTTACCCTTCCGTTTTTCAGAAAATATTTGAATGATCCAAAAGGGGAACCTATTCAGTTTGATTATGCGGGCGCTTTGCTGCTTGGTGGGACAGTTGCATTCCTGCTGCTCGGCATTACTCAAAGCGAGCCGTGGTATTTTATAGCATCAGGTATAATGTTTATCCTGTTTGTGGTGCGTATTAAGCATTCTTCGCATCCATTTATTAATCCGACCTTGTTTGCCAATCGTAATTACACAACGGGCTTGTTTCTTGCTTTTCTGGCAACATCGATTAACTTTGGTTTATCCTTTATCGCTCCGCAGTTTCTTACAGAACTGAATCAATTAAATCCGGGCAATATTGGCTTTGTATTATTCCCGGCAGCGTTTTGTGCGGCTATGCTTGGCAGAGTGGGCGGGAAACTTGCGGATGATCGCGGCAACTTCTTCTTAATGCGAATTGCATCGATGTCCTTGTTAATTTGTTTTGTACTATTATCCATATTTACCGGCGCCTCACCATATTTCATTGCATTTATTCTTATTTTTGGCAATGTAGGTTTGACATTTATGCAAGTTACAATGTCAAATACAATCTCAAGAACGCTTAACAGAGACCAAGTAGGGGTTGGCATGGGACTGTTTTCAATGCTGACATTTATCTCTGGAGCGATCTCGATGAGTGTAATAGGGAAAATATTGGATAAGGGACAAGCGTCATTCCAGCTTATGCCCTATGTTCGCCATTCTACTTCGTTGATCTATAGTAATATATTTGTTGTGATGGGTATTGCAGTTATCGTTTGCATTGTTGTTTATACGATGCGTTTTGGCAGCAAGCAGCCGAAAGAAAATAAAGTGCCGCAAATGTAAGAAGAAATGGCTCAAAAGCAGCTTAACCTGTAAACGGGATGAGCTGCTTTTTCTATGATGCTAAGATCAAATCATGGTTTGTACCTCATCAAATTACTTATTATTCTAGAAAGATGGTATACTAAATATCTGTTTAATATTGTTAAGGAGTGACGATGTGGAGGTACCATTGAAGGTTTGGATCGTGATGGGATTTATTGCATTTCTAATTTGTGCGTTAACCTTTCTTGCAATTAACAGAGCCTACTCCAAAAAATGGGATGCGGTTGATCCAGATGCTGAGGAAAAGAGCGAAGAAACGTAGCATGAGGTTGGGGGAGAACGAATTGAGCGAAATAATTATAAAAGCAGCAAGCGAAGAACATATAAACGACCTGCATTTACTATATAGGCAATTATTCAAACAGATGGCTCAACTGCAGCCAGATTCTCTTAGGGAGGCTGATCAGGACGGCATTTTTTTGAAGAATATGATTCATGCGGCTGATGCTGATATTTTGATTGCAATTGATAAAAATGATGTGGCAGGTTTTTTGCTTGTACAGGAAAGCCACTCTCCACCTTACTCATGCTTTGTGCCTAGAAAGTCTGCTTATATTATGGATCTGGTCGTTCGGGACGAGCAGCAGGGCAAGGGGATCGGGACAAGGCTGATCGAAGCGGGCAAGGAATGGGCGATACAGCGCGGCGCTGAATATGTGGAGCTGATGGTGCTTGCCAATAACGATGGAGCTATTAAACTGTATAAAAGAAACGGATTTCAAGAGAAAACATTTACGATGCGTGCAGATTTGTAATCGATGCAAACAAGATATCTTTTAATCAATACCTATCAGATATATGGAAAGAAGGCGGCAACGGCCGTCTTCTTTCCATTGGCAAGCGCAAAAGAAAAAAGATGTCTCCTGTGCAGGAGACATCTTTTTTATGTAGTAGTACACTAATGACTCAATTATGGTCGGGACGACACGATTTGAACATGCGACCCCCTGGTCCCAAACCAGGTGCTCTACCAAGCTGAGCTACGTCCCGAAACAATGGTGCCGTCGAGAGGACTTGAACCCCCAACCTACTGATTACAAGTCAGTTGCTCTACCAATTGAGCTACAACGGCAAGTTTGTTCATTCGGAACACAAGATTTATAATACACAGTATTTTATATTATTGCAAGCGATATTATAAAGTTTAAATTTTCCGAAAATTCATAGCATTTAGGCGGATTAAAACAGTAAAAAACAGTATGGACTGGAACATAGCCGTCTGGTTGAAACGATCATAAATGCTAGTAGATACACTTATGCGCAATAGTTTCTAGCCATGTCCGATATCCATACTGTTAATTATTAGGCGGTTTCTACAACAGCCTCTGATTCTAATATTTGCAGTTCGACCTTTTTAATGCGGTTTTTACCTGTTTCTCTAATAATAAATTTCAAATGCTCCAACACGAACTCGTTGCCAGCTCTCGGTTCTGTTACGCGACTGTATAACCAGCCGCCAATTGTATCAACATCTTCATCTTCAAAATCTACTGCTGTCAGTTCCGATATTTCACTTAGAAGCACTTTCCCATCAATAAGATAACAATTATCAGCAAGCAGCTCGATATCTCGACGCTCGTCCGCATCAAACTCATCTCTTATTTCACCAACGATTTCTTCCAAAATGTCCTCTATTGTAATAAGTCCGGAAGTTCCGCCGTATTCATCAACCAAAATAGCGATATGAACACGTTCTTGCTGCATTTTTTTGAGCAACAATTTGACTGGCGTTACTTCTGATACACTAAGAACAGGATGAATTAGATTTTTCAAGCTCAAATCTTTGTTGGAGTCATACTCCAAAAACAGCTGCTTTGTATGGATCATCCCGATAATATTGTCCTTGCTCTCCAAAGCGACGGGAAAACGTGTATATTGTTCTTTTCTAATAATCTCCAGGTTCTCTGCTAATGTATAATTGGTAAACAAACAGATCATATCTGTTCGCGGCACCATAATTTCTTTGGCTAGCAATTCATCGAAAGCAAAGATACGACTAACATATCCATACTCGGTATTGTTGATTTTGCCGCTTTGGTAACTTTCATTCAGTATAATCTGGATTTCTTCCTCAGAGTGGGCTTCCTCATGTTCCTTTGCAGGCTTTAGACCAAACAAGCGAACAAGTTTATTGGCAGAGCCGTTGAGCAGCCATATGAACGGAAACATAATTTTATAAAAGAAAATAAGCGGTTTAGCAGTATGCAAGCTAATAAATTCTGCTTTTTGGATTGCCCAAGTTTTTGGAGCCAGCTCTCCGACAACGACGTGAAGGAAGGTTGTAAATATAAATGCAATTGCAACTGATAGAACTTTGCTTATTTGGGGATTTACGTCAAGGGTATCAAACAGCGGCGCCAACAAAAGTTTTACAGTCGGTTCACCCAAAAAACCTAGCCCCAAAGCCGTGATTGTTATACCAAGCTGGCACGCTGACAAGTAAGCATCCATATTGCTTGTTACCTTTTGCACGGCAAGCGCATTTTTGCGGCCTTCTAATACTAACTGGTCCACTCGGCTTGTACGTAATTTTACAATAGCAAACTCTGTTGCTACGAAAAACGCAGTCAGTATGATCAGAAGGATAAACATAAAAATACTAAGTCCTATACCCATTATTCGTTCTCACAACCCTTTTCTCTCAAATTTATTGTTATATTGATAACTATAGCGAAAACAGCGGAGTTATGACAACTGCCAAAAGAGACTGCCTTGCGCTTTAATAGGTCAAAAAAGGTCTAATTCGTAAATAAGTAGCTATATTCTCGTTTATTATCGAGTCTTTACAACTCAATTGCTCAAGCTTAATATGGTCTTATCAGCATTTTAAACATATTTGTATAAAAAGCCGCAATTTTGACAACAGAAGGGCAGGTAGTAAGTAATGATGAAAGAGTTTATGCGCGCCTCCAGATTTAGGGTGTTGCCAGTAATGATTATACCGGTTGTACTGGGTGCGCTTGGGGCCTGGGCGTGGCATGGAATGTTCAATATTCTATTATTTTTAATTACCTTGATTGGGGCAGGTGCGGCGCACTTGTTTTCAAATATGGTTAATGATTTATGGGATTATAAAAATGGTACGGATGAGGCAGCACAAAATAAACAAGGCGCAATCTCGACAAATTCAGGCTTTCTGACTAATGGTACATGGTCTTTGGAAAAATTTAAAAAAGCAACTTGGTTTTTATTTATTTTGGCAATTGGCTGCGGCATTTTACTTAGTATTTTTAGCGGCATATGGGCGTTTATTTTTGGATTGCTTGGGGGGCTAATTGCATATTTTTATGTTGCTCCGCCGATTCGATTCGGATATAGAGGTAAGGGTTATAGTGAGATTGCCATATTGCTTTCGTTTGGCGTGCTGCCAGTTGCGGGAGCCTATTATGTGCAAACAGCCGAGCTGAATGGGGATGCGCTGCTGCTTTCGTTGCCAATCGGTTTATTGACGACACTAATTTTGTTCAATCATCATTTTTTGCACTGGCAAGCGGACAAGGATGCTGGCAAGCGAACACTTATCGTTGTATGGGGCGAGAAAAAGGCATTAATGTTTTCAAAAATGCTGCTGATTTTGGCATATCTCTCCCTAATCGGCTGTGTCATTTATGGTACACTTCCTTTATACGGTTTGATTGCGCTAGTGACAGCTGTACCGTTGTTTACAGTGTATAGCAAGCTGGCAGATCAGAATGAATCTGCCGCTTATTTGCCGCTGATGGCAGGGTCTTTGAAGACGACTGTAAGATGCGGAGCTATCCTTATTCTTGTACTGATTGTACAAGCTTTAATGCGCTAACTCCGTTTTGTTCGTGAAATGGATTGTGAAATAATATACACAACAGGATGAATACAGAAATGAGGGATTATTGTGGCTAAGGAATGGATACTGGGAGATTTTGATACAATATTAGATGAAGGAAAGGTTTGGAAAATCGGAGGTTTTCCTCTTCCTGACGGATCTTTCTGGGAATATCGGGAGCCAGAAGCTGTAGTCATTGTCCGCAACGGCGTCTTGTATGTACGAGCCAAACTGAGTCGCACTAATGATCAAGTGCAAATTTTGGATAATGCCAAGCATATGTACTATTCGGCAGAGCCAATTATCGTACCGGATCAAGGAGAGATCAGTTTTGAATTACAAATGCGCTGCCGTACACGAGATACAGCGGAGAATGATCTCTATGATGGTTATGTTTCATTGAATTTACTCGATTTTACTACGGGCGCTGCGCTCGACTTTTTTGCAGGTAATGATAAATATGCTTCTGTTTATGCGATTTTGCCGTTTCCAGGCGTGCAAGTCCCGCATACAGATAAAACAAAATACTTTTGCATCTTCAAAGAGGATACGAATTTTAAAAAGAATGAGTTCAATACGTACAAAATTACGTACAACAAGGAAAAAAATGAAATAGTATTTTATTTGAACGGTGAGGAGATTCGCAGAGAAACTCATATTCCTGTTCCATTCAATCAATTTACAGTGGCGCTCGGCATTATGACCGAGAAAGATTTGACGCCGGAAGGCAGTGTTTCTGTACATGGTCAAACTGTTATTGCTGAGTATTCACCAATAAAAATTACAATTTCCGAATAAAATGCAGCTTCAGTATGGCGAATTGCTGCAAAAACAAGTAAAATAGAATCGGTTGCAACCGGTTCTATTTGTTTAAGTCAAGGAACCGTCTCATGGTCGGATAAAAGCAGTTTCAACTAGCAATGCAGCTTATATGCATAATCATACTGTTAGACGATTTCATGTTTTAACCAAATGATAAAGGAGAGAGAAGCATGAGTATCGATCCGCGTGCTATGAAGACAATGCTGCTTCATTATATGACACCGAATATTAGCTACTTGACTGGCTCGCCAACAGATCAAGCAAGCAGTGCCAGCACTAATGCTGCTTCATTGTTTCAGGCGATGTTGGGCAGTTATGCCGGCAATACGGGCAGTCTTGCAATTAGCGGCCAATCCCCGGTATACAACCCGCAATTGATGAGTGTGTTGCCGGCGGCACAACATTCATCACTATTAACTGAATCAGCAGGTTTTGCCGGTGCCGTTCAAGCAGTCAATAAAGGGACGGCATACGATCAGCTAATTAATGAGGCAGCTGAAGTTTATCATATTGATGCAGCCTTGATCCACGCTGTTATACAAATAGAATCGAATTATAATAATAGTACGGTTTCTCATGCTGGTGCGAAAGGGCTTATGCAGCTTATGGACGGCACAGCCAAAGGACTTGGAGTAACCGATTCATTTGATGCACGGCAAAATATATTCGGCGGTACGAAATATTTGTCCATGCTGCTGCGCAAGTACAACGGAGAAGCGGCACTGGCGCTGGCTGCATATAATGGCGGACCAGGGCGAATGGATCGACTAGGTATTCATACGCTGGAGCATTTGCAGGAAAAAAAGCAACTTTTGCCAAAGGAAACGCAACGCTATATTGAAAAAGTAATGAACGCATGGCAATAACTAATGAAATCATTGTTGTGTTCCGCAGGCAATGCGGCTGCAGCAATGATTTTTAATTTTTGAAAGGAAGGGACAAGCGTGCTTTATTTTGATCATTCTGCTTCAACTCCTCCATATGATGAAGTCATTGAGACGATGGCGGAGGTGATGAAGAAGCATTATGCCAATCCATCCTCCTTGCACAAGCAAGGAGCCGAAGCTTTGCTGCTGATCGAAAGAGCAAAGCATGCCGTTGCCAGGTTCATGAATACCGCAAGCGGAAAATGGATATTTACTTCTGGTGGAACAGAGGCGAATAATTTGGCGCTGCGTGGAGCCGCTCTTCAGTACATGGGACGCGGCAAGCATATTGTTACGACAGCTATCGAGCATGCTTCCGTGCTGGAGACTTTGCGCTGGCTGGAGAAGGACGGCTTTGAAGTGACTTATTTGCCCATCCAGCCAAGCGGTCATATTTCTGTGGAACAAGTGAAGGCTGCGATTAGACCGGACACGATTTTGGTCAGTATTATGCATATTAACAATGAGATTGGTACTGTGCAGCCGATACAGGAAATTGGAGAACTGCTCAGGCAATACAATAAAATAATGTTTCATGTCGATGCGGTTCAAAGCATCGGCAAGGTTGATATTCGGCCAGAACAGTGGGGAATCGATTTGCTTAGCGGATCGGCGCATAAATTCAGGGGTCCCAGAGGCGCTGGTCTGCTCTATATAGCAGAGCATGTGCAGCTCTACCCTGTACGTACTGGCGGAGGGCAAGAAGGCGGTCTTGTAGCGGGTACAGAGAATGTCCCTGCTATTGTTGGCACAGCTAAGGCGCTAAGGATGAGCATGGAAACGATGGCGCAGAATTCAGCGGAAAAGAGAAGGCTAACTGCTCTATTGCGCGAAGGAATTCAAGAAATAAAGGAGCTGCATCTAAATGGTGCGGAGCCGCTTGCACCGCATATTGTCCATTTCTCTTATCCAGGCATGAAGCCGGAGGTAATTATTCATAAATTGGAGGAGCAGGGCATTATGGCGTCTACAAGATCAGCCTGCTCATCCAAGGATAATAAGCCCAGCCGGGTGTTGCTAGCGCTTGGTGTCGATGAGTTGCGGGCTTCCAGTGGTGTAAGGATCAGTCTTGGCGATGAGCATACTAAGACAAATATTGAGTTTTTATTGCATGCGTTGCGAAAAACAGTAACGGAGTTAATGCATTTGGAGAGGAGCTAGTAAGGTTATGCAGTATGATCAAATTGTGTTGCGTTATGGAGATTTGACCATGAAGGGACGCAATCGAAATGTGTTTGAAAGAAAGCTGCTTGATCAAGTCAAGCATGCGTTAGCAAGCTTTGAAAAGGTTTCTTATTGGAAAACATACGGGCGATTGTATGTCCGTTTGAATGGGGAGAATCATCAGCCGGTTATCGATCGATTGAAGGATATTTTTGGGCTTGTTTCCCTTAGCCCTGTTATAAGCTGCAAACCGGAACTTGCAGAAATCGAGAAGGCATCCTTGCAACTGATGGAAAATTTGCCCCAAATACCAAGCACCTTTAAAGTTAGCGTTAAGCGCGCGTGGAAAAAGTTTCCCCATGATTCGCAAGCGATGTGTCATTTGATTGGAGCACCTATTCTAAGAAAATACGCTGAATTAAGCGTTGATGTTCGCCGCCCGGAGCTGGAGCTCAAAATTGATATTCAAGAAGAAGCTGCTTATATTTTTTGCGAAGTTATACCTGCTGCAGGAGGTTTCCCGTTTGGTACAAACGGAAAAGCAATGCTCTTGCTGTCTGGCGGTATAGACAGCCCGGTAGCAGGCTGGATGGCGCTGCGAAAAGGAATGGAAATCGAGGCGGTTCATTTTCATAGCTTTCCTTATACAAGTGAGCAGGCAAAGGATAAAGTTATTGCATTGGCTCGCCGCTTGTCTTATTACAGTGGTATTCCGCTTAAGTTGCATATGGTATCGTTCACCGAGATTCAGACTAGGCTTGCACAGTCCAAGCAAAACCATCTTTTAATTACATTAATGCGCCGTGCAATGCTGCGGATTACTGAGCAGCTGGCATTAAAGCAAGGGGCAAAAGGCATTGTTACTGGAGAAAGCCTCGGTCAAGTCGCCAGTCAGACACTATCCAGCATGAATGTGATAGGACGAGCAACTGCGCTGCCTCAAATCAAGCCGCTGATTATGATGGACAAGCAGGAAATTATTAATATTGCTGAAAAAATAGATACTTACAAAACATCAATCTTGCCCTATGAGGATTGCTGCACCTTGTTTATCCCGAAAAATCCAAGCACAAATCCTAATTTGAGGGTTGTAGAGGGACAAGAGGCTTCTATGCCTGAGCTTGAGCAGCTAATTGCTGAAGCTGTTGAAACAGCAGAATTGCTTGAGCTGACGCCAAGCAGTCTAATCGGTTCTGAAACAACTGGCGATGATGATTGGTTCTAAAGCGATATGCCCGTGAAAGATTAGCCTTCTTATACGGGCTTTTTTGAAAAATAGGGAGTAGGGGATATTTCATATGAGAAGATACAATTTTATTCGTCCTATTATTTTGATAGCGGTTGCACTAATTTCACGTTCACTAGTAACTAATTTGTGCATGCTGTTTGGTATGGAGCAAGAGGCTGCGGGCAATATTGGTTTTTTTGCAATGCTGGTTGCGGCAATAGTCGTTTACTACAGATTTTCAAAACAAAATCGTCGATAAGGATCATATAAAAAGCGCAATTTTATATCAACAAGATACAAAATTGCGCTTTTTATGTTTAATATATAACATTTGAACTTATGTCGATCAGAGACTTTGGTGTTTTAATCAGGTTGCTTTTTGCAATTCCTTTTTTTTAAAACGACTATTTGTAAAATAACCAAGCAGGACTACAGCGATGACGATAGCGATAATAAATAGCCAGTAGATCAGTGCGCTACTGAAGAAGGACAGAAATGCCTTTTCATGAGTGATCATTTTGGCGGCTGTATAAGCAAGTACGGCTGAACCGATGTATACAACCCATTCATATTTATTTACTATTTTAATAAATAAAGTGCTTCCCCAAACGACTATAGGGATGCTGATTACAAGCCCTAAAATGACTAACAAAATATCTCCGCCTGCAGCACCTGCTACAGCTATTACATTATCAATCCCCATTGCTGCATCTGCAATAATTATGGTACGGATCGATTGCATCAAAGTATTGCCTGCTTTAATATTGTCATGATTCTCCTCTTTAACAGCCAACTTGTAGGCGATCCACAATAACAATACGCCGCCTGCCAAATTAAGCCATGGAATGGCTAAAAGTTTGACAAAGAGTATAGTGGCGATAATTCTTATACTGACAGCGCCGACCGTACCCCATATAACCGCTTTTTTTTGCTGATGCGCAGGCAGATTGCGAGCAGCTAACCCAATGACAATAGCATTATCCCCGGCCAGAATAAGGTCTATAAAAATAATTGTTAACAATGCTGTGAAAAACTCAGCCGAGAAAAAATCCATTACATAGCTCACCTTTCTTGTTTATGACATTACGAAGATGTACGAAGGTATTAATTTCCGAAAAATATTTTCATAAATTGCATAGCTTGTTCATACCCCTAAAGAAGGGGGGAGGAAGCAAGGCATGGATGCTTTAATTGTTTTTTTGGAAATTATTTTTTTGAATTTGCTGCTGAGCGGTGATAATGCCATTGTTATTGCTATGGCAAGTCAAAATTTACCACCAAAGGAAAGGAAGTTAGCCCTATGGTGGGGAGCTGCCGCAGCTATTATATTGCGCTGTTTACTGGCTATCGCTGCGGTATCCTTATTGCAAATACCTTATTTGCAAGCTGTCGGAGCGCTGTTGCTTATTATTATAGCCGTCAAACTGCTTCTTGATTCTCATACAAACGATTTTGCGCCTGCTCATAAACAACCGCAAACCTTAAAACAGGCGATTATTTCAATTATTGCCGCTGATGCGATTATGAGCTTGGATAATGTGATTGCAATCGCTGCCGCAGCTGGCGGAGATACGGTTCTTATTATGCTCGGAATTGCTGTAAGCATTCCAATTATTTTATGGGGCAGCCAGCTGTTTACAATAATGTTGAAAAAATTTCCATGGCTCGCTTATGCGGGTGCTGGTTTGCTTGCCTTTACAGCAGGCGAGATGTTCATAAGTGATAAGGCTGTATCAAGCTGGCAAACGATACATCAATATTCGCTTCATGAGCTTATTCCGCTGCTGGCAGTGCCATTTGTGTTTATTGCCGCAATATTGAAAAAAAGAACTCTATAAAGAAAATTCACCTGTTTTAAAGCTTCGGAAAAGGCTTCCGAAGCTTTTTTTTATTGCAAGGCGATAGCAGACTGGTTTTTTTGACGCGATTCCTTTAAACTAAGAGAGATAAAACTGTCGTCCTTCATTGCTTGATTATGAATGGCGCTGTAAGGTAAGGAGCGGAGCAAATGCCCAAAAATAAATATTCCGCCGGTATTATTTTACTGGTTGTCGGGGTCGTTATTTTACTTGGAAAAGCAGGAGTGTTCGGTTTTCTAGGATCGGTGTTCTGGCCTTTACTGGTGCTTATACCCGGGATATTGATTCATGTGCTTTATTTTGGCAGATTGATACCAGCGGTTATGCTTATACCAGGCGGTGTGCTGGTTGTTTATTCGCTACTGTTTATTTTATGTAATATTTTCGGCTGGGACAGTCTCAAATACTTATGGCCGTTATTTATTGCAGGAATTGCAGCGGGATTGTACGAATACTATCTGTTTGGCTCAAATGTGCCGCGCATTGTTTTAACAGCCGCATTAGCATTGGCTGCTGCAACGGTGTTGATCTTTGCAGTAACTTTAATGTGGAGCTGGGGGATCTATGTTATTGCTGCCGCTTTTATCGGAGCAGGCATCTGGATGACAGTAGGCAGTCGCAAACGGTGGAAATGAATCGTCGATGGGGGAAGCAACAGAAAAGCAGTTAAAGACTTATAAAGATGGAGTGGATTATCATTTATGCAACAAAGAGAGAAAATTCGTAATATCGCTATTATTGCTCACGTAGACCACGGAAAAACTACACTGGTCGACAAGTTGCTGCATCAATCAGGTATTTTTCGAGAAAATGAAGCGGTTCATGAAAGAGCGATGGACTCCAACGATCTTGAACGTGAACGTGGTATTACTATTTTGGCGAAAAATACGGCAGTAACCTACAAGGATTATCTGATTAACATAGTGGATACTCCGGGTCACGCCGACTTTGGCGGTGAAGTAGAGCGAATTATGAAAATGGTTGATGGCGTATTGCTTGTTGTCGATGCTTTCGAGGGTTGTATGCCTCAAACAAAAGTAGTGCTGCGTAAAGCGCTAGAGCATAATTTAACACCTATTGTAGTTGTAAACAAGATTGACCGTCCAAACGCCAGACCATCAGAGGTTATTGATGAAGTGCTGGACTTGTTTATCGAGCTTGAGGCTAATGACAGCCAGCTTGAATTCCCGATTGTCTACGCGTCTGCGTTAATGGGGACGTCAAGTCTCGATGCAGAGCAGCAAGATGATAATATGATGGCGCTGTACGATACCATTATTAACCATATTCCTCATCCAACTGAAAAAGTAGAAGAACCGTTGCAGTTTTTGGTGACGCTGCTTGATTATAATGAGTATGTGGGAAGAATTGCGATTGGCAGAGTAAACAGAGGGATTATTCGCCAAGGTCAACCAGTTGCTGTTATGCTGCGCGAGGGCGGAATTAAGCAAGCGCGAATTGAGAAGCTTTTTGGCTTCCAGGGTCTGAAGCGAATAGAGATTGAACAAGCAGGAGCTGGAGATATTGTTGCGATCGCCGGCATAAGAGAAATTAATATAGGCGAGACAATTGCAGATCTGAACAATCCTGAAGCATTGCCAGTGCTTACTATCGATGAGCCTACTTTGCAAATGACATTCCTTGTGAATAACAGCCCATTTGCAGGGCGTGAAGGCAAATGGATTACTTCACGCAAGCTGCGTGAAAGATTGTTTAAAGAACTGGAGACAGATGTTGCACTGAGAGTTGACGAGACAGAAAGTCCGGATGCGTTTATCGTATCAGGGCGCGGTGAGCTTCACTTGACTGTTCTGATAGAAAATATGCGTCGTGAAGGTTATGAGTTGCAGGTTTCCAAGCCGGAAGTTATTGTGAAAGTAATTGATGGCGTGAAGCAGGAGCCATACGAGCGACTAGTCATCGATGTGCCAGAAGAAAGCATGGGTTCTGTTATGGAAAGTCTTGGAGCTCGCAAGGCTGAGATGATCAATATGATCAATAATGGGCATGGTCAAGTCCGTCTGGAATTTGTTATTCCGGCAAGAGGACTTATCGGTTACCGTACAGCGTTCCTAACGCTTACACGCGGTTACGGCATAATGAACCATGTTTTTGATAGCTATGGTCCCATTGCCGGAGGAAACGTTGGGGGACGTCATCAAGGGGTCCTTGTCGCCAGTGAGAATGGCGTATCCACTTTCTATGGTATGCTCAGTGTTGAGGATCGCGGAACGATGTTTCTTGAGCCAGGAGCAGAGATTTATGAAGGAATGATTGTTGGCGAGCATACACGCGATAGCGATATTATCGTCAATATATGTAAGGAAAAACAGCTGAGCAACGTACGCTCCTCTGGTAAGGATGATACAGTCAAGCTGAAAACGCCTGTACTGTTTTCGTTGGAACAGGCGCTTGAGTATTTGAATGATGATGAATATTGTGAAGTCACTCCTAAATCAATTCGTCTTCGTAAAAAAATTCTAGTGAAGAGCGAACGTGAAAGAGCTGAAAAACATCGCAAGATGGCAGAGTCCGGCGTATAACGCCGGACTGTTCCATATTTAGTATGAATTTAGCGGAGGTTGTGCTTTATGCAAGAATGGATTAATGATCATATACTTATTTCGTATATTATTATTGTCGCTTTTACGGTTATTATTTTTGATCAGGTGTTCAGACCGATCCAAAGATTGCCGATTATGAAAGAAATTATTGTAAACCTAGTTATTTTATTCGGCGGGTTTGTATTAATCATTTTGCAAATTGACAAATTGCCTATTATACAATGTATGGCAGTTGCCGTAGCAATGATGCTTATGTTGCGTGGGCGACAAGTTTATGACAAATGGAAGAAGAAATCTGGAGCTGTCGGAAATGGAAATACTGGACAATCCTAAATAAGTCATCCATTAGTTATATGTATATTCCATGAAATTTACTGATATAAAGGGGAAACTATGGAGCAACAATATGAATCGATGCCCTCCCGTCAAAGTAAAGCCAATTATAAAAAAGGGAAGCATAAAAAAAAGCGGCCCTTTTTTCGTTTTTTCATTATATTGATCTCTAGTTTATTAATACTTGCAGGTGCAGCGGCTGTTTATCTGTATTACAAATCATCCGAGGCAATTGGGCAAATCAGTTTGCCCAAAGACCAAACGGAAGTTGATCCTGCCCAATCTGTGAAAAAAAAGCCGGTAGCAATTGCGTTGCTTGGTATAGATGCCCGTCCGAAAGGTGTCAAAGGCGGAGGCATGAATACCGATGTTATGATGGTTGCCTCATTTAATCCGGCAACCAAAAAAGCAGTTGTTGTTTCTTTGCCGCGCGACTCCAAAATTGCAGTGGAAGGCTATAAACAACGTAAAGTAAATGGCTATTATGCTGCATTTTACAGTAATGCAAGAAGCAATAAGAAAGAGAAGGAAGATGCCGAGCTGGAAGCGATGGCAAAAATCCGCGAAGAGCTGGGCAAGTTTTTTGGAATCGATATTCGTTATACCGCCACAATCGACTTTCAAGGTTTTGTTGATGTTGTGGATGCGCTTGGCGGTGTTGATGTTGACGTTGATATGAGAATGAAATATAAAGATACATATGACGGAACAGATATTGATTTAATGCCTGGTCGTCAACCTTTAAGCGGACAAAAGGCGCTTGATTTTGTAAGATATCGGCAATCCAACGATGGCTCTAATATGTCTACTGATTTTGCTCGTAATAAAAGACAAGGGCAGGTGCTTGGAGCAATGTTTGATCAATTGATGACGATAGGCGGGATAATGAAAATTGGATCATTATTTGATGCTGTGGGCAATAATATGAAGATGGATATGCCTGAGAGCGAAATTAAAAATATGATTACAGCCTACTACAATATTAGTCGGTCTGATATTGAATTTATTACAATTGATGGTACCTGGAAAAGTCCGTATGTTTATTTGAAGGATGACAGCTTGAAGGCAGCAAGAAACGCAATTCAAGAAAATATGGCAGAATGAAGTAACACCTTCCTTAATATACTCGAATTAAGAGTGAGAAGGAGGGACAAAGATGAACAATCGAATTCAGCATTGCCATTACACTCCTGATTGGAACGAATAAAAAAGCCTAGTGAATGCTCACTAGGCTTTTTGAGATTTTTTGGAACAAGGTTATAGCTTGCTGGTAAAAAGATTTTAACGCTGTATTGGTTTAACAGATGGACCTGGAGCCAAATGACTATTTGGTTCTACAGTTTCTGTCATTTCTTCTGCCGGAGTGACTTCTCTAGGCATTTGTGGAATAATTCGTCCGATGATATCAGATAGTTCTTCAGCAAATCCAGTAATTGGTCTGCCGTTTCGAATATCTGCCCCCATCTCCCTTAATCTATCGGCGATGTCGATATCAGCTGTTACAAGCGCATCTATGCCATACGGATCGTTATGCAGTGCTTCAGCTACAGAATATTTGATTGTGCCAACTCTTTTGCGATCAAGATGGCCGTCTAAATCTAGCCCAACGATCGCTGTGTTGCCCAAAATAACACAATTGGCATCTTTCACACCGTTCACGCTCTTAGCAATCTGCTCTAGTTGTGCGGCAGTTGCTTTGACATCTGTGATTTCTTTTTTTGTTGCTTCTCCAGCCTGCCTTGTTTTCATTTCTGCATTTTCCAGTGCAGAAGGAACCGGTGAGGGTACTGGTTCATTGCGGACTTTGTTCCCGCAGGCTGTGGAGGCTAATACAATAATGAGCAGTGAAGCTAGCCATTTATACATGCGAACACCTCTTGAGAAATATTTTTTTTCACTCGTAGTTTGTCCGTCCCAGTTTGAGGTTATGTATGAAAGTGTTATTACACTGTAGGAGGAATATAATGGATAAAATTATTGTGCTCGATACCAATGTGCTGCTTCATGATCCCCAAGCTATTTATGCGTTTCCCAAAGATGAAATTGTAATTCCTGCAGTTGTTTTGGAAGAAATTGATTCCAAAAAGCGGTTGGCGGATGAATTGGGAAGAAATGCGCGGCAAATTTCAAGACTTCTTGATTCCTTGAGAGAGCAAGGGCATTTGCACGATGGAATCCCGCTAGATGGCGGGGGCTTGCTTAAGGTGGAGCTAAATCATAAGAGCTTTGGCAAGGTGCAAGATTTATTTAGTGATCCTTCTAACGATAATCGAATTTTGGCTGTTGCACTCAATTATCATTTGGAACAGGAACAGCTTCCTGCAGCGCAAAGACGTCAAGTGTTAATTGTGAGCAAGGATGTACTGGTACGTATCAAGGCGGATGTGCTTGGGTTACAGGCTGATGATTATTTGCCAGAGCAGACAACTGTCTCAAGTGAGGCGTATACTGGATACCGGACCTTGCATGTTCATCCGTCTATTATCGATGAATTTTATTCAAATCGCTTTTTATATGTGAGCCAATTAAACTCTAAAATAAAACTTAGACCGAATGAATTTATAATATTAAAAGATGAGATTGGCACCTCCAAATCGGCTTTGTTGAAAATAAGCATGGATGGAAAGAAAATGGAGCCGCTGTTTTTGAGTAATGATCCGGTATGGGGGATCACTGCAAGAAGTGCTCAACAGCGTATGGCGCTTGAATTGTTGCTTAACGATGATATTCCGCTTGTTACGCTGTCAGGCAGAGCGGGTACCGGTAAAACATTGCTGGCATTGGCTGCGGGCCTAATGAAGGTTGAGGATGAGCATAAATACAAGAAGCTGCTGATTGCACGTCCAGTCGTGCCAATGGGAAAGGATATTGGCTATTTGCCCGGTGAGAAGGAAGAGAAATTACGTCCCTGGATGCAGCCGATATACGATAATCTGGAGTTTTTATTTGATACAAAAAGAGCAGGCGATATTGACAAGATATTAATGGGGATGGGCAGTATTCAAGTTGAAGCGCTCACTTATATACGTGGCAGATCGATTCCCGGACAATTTATTATTATTGATGAAGCACAAAATTTATCAAGACATGAAGTGAAAACGATTGTTTCAAGAGTGGGGGAAGGCAGTAAAATTGTATTAATGGGCGATCCGGAGCAAATTGATCATCCCTATCTAGATGCTGTCAGCAACGGCTTGACCCATGTTATTGAACGATTCAAGCAGGAAGGGATAAGTGGTCATATGTTTTTGGAGAAGGGGGAGCGATCCAAGCTGGCACAGCTGGCAGCCGATTTGCTCTAATCATATATTTCGGGATGCTTGAATATTTGAACGGCTTGGATGGACTGAAAGCATCCCGAATGATTCACAAAATTTAGCAGTCGGCTAAAAGAGACTTGGACAATATGCTCCAATGCTGGTATTCTATACGCATAAGCATATGGAGAAAGGAAGAAATCATTGTTCTTGCGTAAATATGCCCCTTTTATAATAGGTATCCTGCTTTTGCTTTTTATATTGCTGATACCAAGCTCTCGAAGCATAGGATGGACGAAAGATAAAGAGTCTATGCTGCAGCTGCCACCAGCTCCAGTACAGAATTTATTCACAGAAAATAAAGAATCGACACTTTATGTAAACGTTTCCCTGAACCCGGTCGTTTTCGGACAGATGCAAAGTTTAAATGATAAATTTATGGAGCATCACGCGAATATCCATGTTTATCTAACGAATTATGAGCAGGGCGGCTCGTTGTATGACGAGTGGATGGCTCAGCAGGCGTTAGGAACGGGCGCAGACATTATGCTGCTTGACAATGGCTGGGTCAGATTGTTTGCCGTTTCAGGCTTGTTGAAGCCAACTGAGGGGTTGCTCGCAGGCGATGCGCTTGCTGATCAGTTTCCTGCTGTGCTCGATGCTCTGAAATGGAATGGTTACATATGGGGAGTGCCGCTCACACTAGACCCTTATATTTTGCTATGGAATAAAGGACTGCTAGCGGAGGCAAATATGATCGCACCGCCAGACTCGTTTGAACAATTAAGGCAATTGTCCGAGCAGATTCCATTACTACAAGCAGGCAACCATGATTTAGAACAAAACTATTTAACTAATATTGATGCGGCTGATCTTCAGCATCTGCTCCCGCTGTTAGCGGTATTTCAAGAGGAAGAAGATCGCTTGCTGGAAACTAAAAAATGGAGCATAAGGCAGTTGCAAATAGCAGATTGGTTGAGGGAGAATGAAGAATTTGTTTATAATCCGTCAGATAAAGGCTCAGAGTTGCTGTACCAAGATCGAGTTCTGATGACCGTTATGTCATGGAGCCAATATGCTCAAATGGATGACGAATTGCAACAAACTCTGTTTCTGGACAAGCATTCTATTGTTTATCCTTGGCTGAATGGGACAAGCTTTGCTGTATCGTCGATGACCGGATTCGAGCAAGAGGCTTTGCAATGGATCGGGTGGATGTCATCTGAAGTTAATTCGGAGAGCAAAGCTGACAAATTGAAGGCGTTGCCTGTAACAGCATCTGCATGGAGCAAGGCAAGGTCAAGTAAACAGCAGGATTATAAAGGGATCGAGTGGGAAGAGTTATTGTCCAAAAAACCGACTGAGCATACGAGCTCACGGAATAATCTTGATTGGATGCAGCAATGGACAAATTGGTATAAAGGTTGGAGCCAAAATGCAAAGCTGATGATTGATCAATTGAATGAAGAGGTGCTCTCTAATGAAATCGCTCCTCAACATGAAACAGCCCTTCAAGCTCAGGCGAGCTAGAGGGCTGTTTTGCTAGCAGATTTTATAGTTTGATGCTTAATTTGATGGTTAATTTTCCATCTTCCATTGCTACTTCGTCCGCTTTTAAGAATGAAAAGATAAGCTGCGGATAAAAGCCGAGATCAAATTGTTTTTCCAGTTCTTTGCTCGTTGTGTCGGGTAGTAAAAAGCCATTAAAGAGAAGCTTGTCAATATGAAAAATAATACCGCTTTTTGGTGTTTCCTCAAGAATATAATGCCCTGTAATGCTTATCTCCATATCTTTGTTTTTTCCATGAGCTGTAACTTTCCCGCTGGAGAACATAAAGTTGAAATCCTCAAAAAGCGGATTTTGTTCTTTAAGAAATTGATTAAGCTCCAGATCGGGAACAGTTATCGTATAGCTAAGCCCTCTTTGTTCAAGCAAATCCTTATTCTGCTGAATCCATGCAGGCAGTTCGCCCATAGCCTCAGATAAAGCTTTGAAATATTGCCTTACGACCGTTATTCCTTCATTATTCCAATGATCATTCAAATGCTCTATCAGTAGTAAGATACGCTCAGCATCAGTTCGCCCCTTCAATTGGTTTTCAACTTGCTTTTCAAGTGCCAGAATTCGATCTTTCTGTTCTTGCAAGCGATTCTCCAGCTCAAGCAGTTCATGATGCCGGTTTTGCTGTTCATTCAGCTTTTCTTTTATAGCTTGATAATCCGTAGCATAGGAAGTGAGCACTTGCTTATCTCTGGTGAAAATAATTTCGATAAAATCGAGCACTTGAAACCATTCGGAAAGCGATTCGAAAGACGAAATTGCTGCAAATATAAAATCGCGTTCCCCCATATAATAGGCGCGAAGGATTTTTCCTGCCTCATCTTGTTTGGTTGCCAGCACTTCCTGCTGCTTCAACAGAAGTTGTTCAGTCTCAGACATGACGCTGAGCATTAATTCCTTTTCTTGCTGAATGCGCTCGATTTCTTTGTCTAATTCAGTTACAGACAAACTCATTTCCAATATGGCTCTGGTAGCATTATCCTCATTATCAATAGAAAAGGTGTTGACTGCTTGTACAGGAAGAAGAATTTGACTGAACGGGAACAACAGTATAGCAGCTGCGGCAAGCCATGCGCATATGCGAACATAGCTGACAGTACGTTTCAATGGCCTTCCCTCCTCAGCTACTATTTTATGCAAGAGATTATTCTATTATATCCTATAATTGCAAAGGGAAATATATGAAGGAGATGGGTATGTATTGATGGACGATGAAAAAGAGGCTGTCCTGCAAATTACTGTGAATTTGCAGGGCAGCCTCTTCGGAATATGTACCCCATACTCCTGTTTTCTCAGTATTAATATGGCAGATCCATCTCGAACACCGACCAGTAGGTAAAACCTACAAAAGCAATAACCATATATCCCCAGAACATATAAATATATGTTTTTTCGGTGAAGTTCAAGTAACCAAGAAAAACGAAAGCAACGGCTTGGGCAAAGAAAAGCAATGAAAACTCAAAAAGATCTCCTGCATATGCCATCAGCCCCATAACTAAACACAAAAACCCAAGTACACGATACATACGTGCCATATGACCATCCCCCTTTCGCTGCCTGCCGAATTTCTAAATTTCATTATACCGTTGTAACCATATAGTGTCCACCTAATTAGATAACAAAATGTTAAACATTTTATGACGGATTTTAGATTATGCATTAGTTTGTACATGTAAACCGAAAAATATGTATGATATTTTTGCAAAATGGTTATACAAATTAGTATCCAATAGATTCTATGAACTCTACCAAGGGCATAGATATAAAGTAAGCGCCTTTACGTTAGGAGGTATTTGTTGCATGACAGCAGTGAGACAAGATGCGTGGAGTGCGGAAGATGATCTGATTCTTGCCGAAGTTACTCTGCGCCATATTAGAGAAGGTAGTACGCAATTAGCGGCATTCGAGGAAGTTGGAGAGAAAATAGCCAGAACATCGGCCGCATGTGGTTTTCGCTGGAACAGTTACGTGCGAAAAAAATACAACGAGGCAATTCAGATTGCCAAGCAGCAACGGCAGAAAAGAAATTATTTGAAAAAGCAATCCTATGGAGCAACATCGCAAGTCTCCTCCATTGCTACAGTGGAGCTTGAAGAGCGAACAATCAAACCAGATATTGCTTTGGACGAAGGGTTGTCTGTCGACGCCGTTATACGTTTTTTACGTAACTGGAAGTCTACTTATCAAGATTTATCCCGGCAAATCAAGTTTTATGAAAAAGACTTCAAGGACAAGGAAGATGAAATTTTACGTTTGCGTACAGAAAACGATCGCTTACTGAAAGAAGTCAGCAGTGTGCAAACAGATTATCGTGTTGTTAACGATGATTATAAAACACTTATACAAATTATGGACCGCGCACGCCGTTTAACCGTATTAGCTAGCGATGAAGAGTCGAAACCGCGTTTTAAAATGGACGCAAACGGCAATTTGGAACGAATGGAGTAAGCGCATAGCAGCTCTAAACGTTGCAAAAATTCAAAGAAAACCTGTCATATCCTATAATGGCAGGTTTTCTTTTCTTTTTGCACAGGTGTATAATCGAAAGAGCAATAAAGGTACAGGAGAGGTTGAATGTGGCAATAGAAATAATTGGTGCTGGTGCCATAGGCATGCTCATGGCATCGCGCATAGCAGATGTTGACAATAATATTATTTTGTGGACCCGCTCCTACGAGCAAGCAGAGCAAATCAACCATAATGGAATACATAGATTGAATTCTGATGGCACAAGCAGCTGGATTAGTAAAGTAAAGGCGGAACAGCTATCATTTGAAGCCTGGAAAAAGCATGAAGGAGAGCGTCAGCTTTTGCTTTGTGTCAAACAAACTCATTTGACGGATGAGTTGTTAAGTATGCTGCAGCAAATGCAGACAAGTAACGGATCGTCTTCTAAAGCCGTTACTTTAATTGCCTTCCAGAATGGAAGCGGGCATATGGAATTGCTTCATCAGGCAATTCCGAATATACCACTGCATATAGCAGTCACTTCAGAAGGAGCGCGACGGCTCGACGGGCACACCGTGCAGCATACAGGTATTGGTGATATTTGGATGAGCAGTAATGATGAACGCCCTCTCTCTTTGCAAACGGATAGTTCAGGTGGACAAAAAAAACTGGCTAAATTGTTGAGAAAAGCAGGAATTACAGTGAACTTGTCGAATCAAATGAACAGCTGGGTATACCGTAAATTAATGGTTAATGCCGTTATTAATCCATTGACTGCAATATTTGATGTTTCAAATGGCGAGCTTCCGAAGCATCCTGGAAGATTAGAGCTGATGAAAGCACTTCATCAGGAAACATGCGGTATATTGATAGACTGCGGTTTAAAAGGGACCTACAACGATTGGTGGCAAACGGTTTTGCAGGTTTGTGAGCAAACCTCAGACAATATATCTTCCATGCTTAGTGATATTCGTGCTGGCAGAAGGAGTGAAATTGAAGCGATTAACGGGGCGGTTTTACGGCTGGCTCAACAGTCGGACAAGAAGGCGCCTTTAAATAGGGCGATGCTGGAATTGGTACAAGCATTGCAGAAATAGCACCGAGAAGGAGTGCGTTGAATGAGTCAACTATGGAATTATTTGAATACGGTTTATGCGGTAATTGCTATTATTCCGGTTATTCCATTTTTTACTGTATTAATTTGCTATAGTTTATTTACGGGAGATCGAAAAAAAGCAATGCGTGTGGCGATGGATATAACCGTATTTTTTTTGATAGGAGTAGTAGCTGCGCTTTTCAATATGATCTTTGGCGGAAAGTTTGGTTTTTTTGGTATCCTGCTGTTAATGGTATTAGCGGGAGGTTTTTTTGGAAATCTGCAATATCGTAAACGTGGCAAGGCAGATCCGGTGAAAATTATAAAAATGGTTTGGCGGATATCATTTTTTGTACTTGGATCATTGTACCTCTTGTTAGCACCAATCATGCTTATCAAATATATATTTTTTCCTTCCTGAAGAGTCTTTCGTCAATTTGGCGAAAGCTTTTTTATATTTTTTGTATAATGGACAACCGTTTTTTTCTTAATTATTGTTTTGACTAGCACTCTTTATATTGTGTACAATAACGTAAGTGTAGTAACGAAAAAAAAGAAAGAAGACGGGGATGTGAGCATGGATATGAAGACAGAATTCTATCCTCTTATAAGTGCGCAACAACTCGCTGAGGCGTATGTAAAGCAGCAAGGCGATGTTGTAGATGCTTTGTATGGATATCATCCTGCAAATGAGCAGGACTGGCATAAACGAATGACTGAATTGCAAAACAGCGAAAGATTGCAAGCGAATGCACAGGAGCTTGCCAAAGTGCTAGGCGCATATAATGCAAAGCACGGTAATTATGAGGCGGCGGCAGCGTCAATTGATGCGATTGCATCTGGAGCTCCCGTTATTGCAGGAGGACAGCAGGCTGGTTTATGGACAGGCCCGATATTGGTTATTCATAAAGCTATTTCGATTATTCAAGCGGCTAGGGAAGCAGAAAACAAGCTTGGAAAACGGGTTGTACCTGTATTTTGGATTGCTGGCGAGGATCATGATTGGGATGAAGTGAATCATACCTTCGTAATTAGCGCGGAGCAATCATTGAAGAAGCTGTCTATTTCTAGAGAAGAAGAAGTTAGAACCTCTGTAAGCAAAACAATGATTTCTGCTGCACAATGGGAAGAACAATTAGCTGCATTGGATGAAAGCTTGCCTGGGTCGGAATTTAAGTCCTCCATGATGGAGCGACTGCGCAGTATGGCAATGGAGTCGGCGTCGCTTTCCGATATGTTTGCCAAAATGCTGGCCTATTTATTCCAAAACGAAGGTTTGGTATTGCTTGATGCGGATGATCCCGAAGTGCGCAAATTGGAGTCACAGATGTTTGAGTGGTTGATTGAGCAGCATATGGAATTGGGACAAGCGTTAACAAGCAGTGCATCCAAAATAACCGAACGTGGCTTTCCGCTGCAAGCCGAGCTGCACTCAGAGTGTATCAATCTGTTCAGATTCCATCCGGAGCTTTCTAATGAAAGAATACTATTGTACAAGCACGGCGATCTGATTACGGATCGAAAAAACCGCTTCTCGTTCACCTTGGATGAACTATCTCAGATTGCAAAGGATTCTCCTGAACAGTTGAGCAATAATGTGATGACACGACCGCTAATGCAAAGCTATTTATTTCCGGTACTTGGTACTGTATTGGGGACTGGGGAAATTGCATACTGGGGTTTGCTGAAGGAAGCATTTGGCTTGACTGGTTTGTCGATGCCTATCATTATTCCAAGAACATCCTTTACTTTAGTTGAAGGCATGATCTCCAAAAATATGGACAAGTATTCGCTTTCCTTTCAAGAAGTTATTGAAAACTTTGAAGAGCGGAAAGAAGCTTGGCTCAAGCAGCAGGACAACTTGCAGCTGGAACAAAAGTTTTCTCAAGCACAGCAATCATTTCAAGAAATGTATGAGCCATTAATACAGACCGCTGCATCGATTCAGTCAGGGCTTGCCAAGCTTGGCGATACCAATATGAATAAAATATTAGAGCAGATTGAATTTATGAAGCAAAAAACAATAGATGCACATAATAAGCAATTCGAGGCTGCGATCAGGCAACTGGATCGAATAAAACTATCGATAGTGCCTGCAGGAAGGCTGCAGGAAAGAGTAGTAACAGTTGTTGGATATTGGAACAGATACGGGGAAGAGTGGATCGAGCAATTATTGAAGCAGCCCGCTTCAGTAACAGGCGGCCATTTCATAGTTTACTTATAGTAAGTCTTTATTCCTACAATAGAATAAGTTTTTTTATGAAATCCTGCTTATTTAAGCAGGATTTTTCTTTTGAATAGCGAATAAAACTAGCAATGTGGGGAAAAGTGGGGTAAAGTGGTGGTATAGGGGGAAGGAGTGGAACGATAATGTTTATGGGCGAGCATCAACATAGCATAGACGATAAAGGTCGTCTAATTATTCCGTCCAAATTTCGTGAAGCTTTAGGAACTCCCTTTGTCGTTACTCGCGGCCTTGATAATTGTTTATTTGTTTATCCTATGAGTGAGTGGCATGTGATGGAGCAGAAACTGAAGTCATTGCCTATGATGAAGTCTGATGCACGCGCGTTTACCCGTTTTTTTTTCTCCGGTGCAACAGAATGCGAATTGGATAAACAGGGAAGGGTAAATATACCCGCTAACTTGCGCGATTATGCCAAGCTTGATAAGGAATGCATGGTGCTTGGTGTATCTGGCAGGGTGGAAATTTGGAGCAAAGCAGCCTGGGACAGCTATTATGCGCAATCGGAAGATACGTTTAACGATATTGCTGAGAAGCTGGTTGACTTTGATTTTAACTTCTAAGAAGAATGTTCAAACGGAGGACCGCACATGTTTTTGCATACAACAGTATTACTTAAGGAAGCAGTTGATGGTTTAGCTATTAAGCCAGACGGCATCTATGTGGACTGCACATTGGGAGGGGCAGGGCATAGCGAACTGATCGCCTCGCAATTAGGAGAGAGTGGGCGCTTGATCGCATTCGACCAGGATGAGATCGCGCTTCAACATGCAAAGCAGCGGCTTGCTCCCTATATGGATAAGGTGACACTAGTTCGTAGCAATTTTCGATATTTAAAGGAACAATTGCTTCAATGCGATGTGCCAATCAAAGATGGCAACCCTCAAGTCGACGGTATTTTGTTTGATCTGGGCGTATCCAGTCCGCAATTAGATGAAGAAAGTCGCGGGTTTAGCTACAATCACGATGCACCGCTTGATATGAGAATGGATCAAGATGCGATGTTAACTGCGCGCGACATTGTTAATGAATGGGATGAACGTGAAATTGCACGCATACTGGATCGTTATGCAGAAGAAAAGTTCGCAAGACAAATCGCAAAAGCAATAGTAAGGATTCGGCAAGAAAGACCGATAGAAACGACGGGAGAGCTTGCGGAGATTGTCAAAAATGCCATACCGGCAGCAACCCGCCGCACCGGGCCTCATCCGGCAAGGCGCTCATTTCAGGCATTTCGCATCGCTGTTAATGATGAGCTGGGTGCAGAGGAGGAGGCGCTGGAACAAGCGATATCCTGCCTTGCCTCTGGTGGAAGAGCATCGGTTATTACGTTTCATTCTTTGGAAGATCGTATATGCAAGCAAATATTTGCAAAGTATGTGGAGAAGTGCACATGTCCGCCGGACTTTCCACTTTGTGTTTGTGGAAACAAGGGCATTGTGAAATTAATTAACCGCAAGCCGATTTTGCCAAGTGATGAGGAAATTGAGCAGAATGCTCGGGCCAGATCGGCAAAGCTGAGAGTAGCTGAGAAACTATAAGAAAGATACTATAAGGGGGAATGAAGATGGCATACACAAGCGGTAATCTAGCACTTAAGCCTAAACGAAGAGATAACGAGCAAGAAGAAGTCATCCGCGAGACGCGACGTTTAGTTGTCAAAAAGAAAACAATACCGATGGGGGAAAAGCTTTTATACTTGTTTACAGTGCTGCTATGTGTCGCTATTGCAGGATTAATCATTTCCCGTTATACACAAATCTATGATTCTAATATGAAAATGAAACAGCTGAACACCCAATATCAAACGTTGACTGTCGAAATGGAAGAGATGAAGCGGCAAGTAGAAATGCTGAGCAGCCCGGAGAGAATCCGGAAGATGGCTGAAATTCAAGGTATGACAACCAATTATGATAATGGTATTTCGGTAAACAGAAGCGCTTCAGGCAGTGCTGCGCAATCTTCAACGCAGGAATAAGGTGAACGCATATGTTGAAAAGATCTAAATTGCGTACTTTGTTGTTTGGAGGGCTTTTTACCCTCCTTTTTGTTGTTTTAATCGGACGAATTTTCTATATGCAGGTGGTGGCAGGAGAAACCTGGTATGATTTGGCGAAAACACGCTGGTCTGTTTCGGAGACACTTACAGCCAAGCGAGGCGAAATAACAGATCGTGACGGGAACGTGCTTGCGATGGATGCGGTAGCGTATAATGTCTTGCTTAACCCGCAGGCAATCGATGACGCAGGTATTGCCCAGCAGACAGCAGAAATGCTGCATGAAGTATTGGAACGACCGATTGATGATTTGATGAAGCAAATTACCGCCAAGAAAGAGGATGGAACTTTTTTTAAGCAACGTGAGTTGCGCCAAGGCGGCTGGCAGATCGATAAAGAAAAGGCGGACAAAATTAAAGAGTTCAGCCAAGAAATGAAAAGTACGGTGCTGAAGGAAAAGAAATTGCTGGATACCGGTATTTATTTGCAAGAAACACTTAAAAGATATTATCCTCGCGATTATCTTGCTTCACAGTTGCTAGGCTATATTACATTGGATCGTGAGACCAAGACGGGTATTGAATCTTTTTTTGACAAAGAGCTCACTGGAAAAGACGGTCATCTTCGTTATGAGAAAGACGGCAATCGAGTTCAGCTTGCCAAAGGCGAGGTTGATTACGAGGCTGCTGTTGATGGAAAAAAAATAAAGCTGACCATAGATAATGATATTCAGTTTTATGCGGAAGAGGCATTACGTAAAGTAGCCAAGGAGTATTCGCCGAAAAGTGCGACTGCAATTGCTGTTGATCCAAAAACGATGGAAATATTGGCGATGGCAAACTATCCGGAGTATAATCCGAATGAATATTGGGTGGATGGCGATTTCTCCAGCTCTTATAATCATGCGGTGCGCTCCCTCTATGAACCTGGTTCAACCTTTAAAATTATGACGCTTGCCGCAGCAGTAGAAGAGGGCGTGTTCGACCCCGAGGAAAAGTTTGTTTCCGGGACGGTGAAAGTCCCGGGGGATGTTATTCGCGATCACAATAAAGTGGGCTGGGGAACAATCTCTTTTCTTGAAGGGTTAAAGTATTCAAGTAACGTTGCTTTTGTAAAAATGGGCTATGAACGGATTGGTCGCGAGAAGCTGAAGGAATACTATTCCAATTTCGGTTTTGGACAAAAAACAGGCATTCAGCTTGGCGGTGAACAAGCAGGAACGATCGACTTTTACTACCCTCGTGATGTGGCGGCGGCGACATTCGGTCAAGGTAAACTGCAAGTAACCCCGTTGCAGCAAGTAACAGCGGTAGCAGCGGTTGCCAATGGCGGAAAATTGTATAAGCCGCAAATCGTAAAGGAAATTACGGATATCAATACAAATACTACAACGGTATTTGAACCGGAATTTGTTCGACAGGTTGTTTCAGAAGAAACATCAAAGCTTGTCAATGAGTATTTGGAGCAGGTCGTTTCTGACCAGGTTAAAGGTACAGGCCGCAATGCTTATATTGAAGGGTATCGTATTGCCGGCAAGACAGGTACGGCTCAAAAATGGGTTAACAACGAAATTTCACGGAGTAAATTCGTTGTATCCTTTATCGGTTATGCTCCGGTAGAGGATCCGCGCATCGTCGTACTTGTAGTTGTTGACGAGCCTAAGCATGCCTCTGCGCAAGTAGGCGGCGGTCGTGTTGCTGCACCGGCATTTAAAGAAATCGTGATGAAAAGCTTGCGCAAAATGGGCATCAAGCCGCACATTGAGACAACAAGCAGTGAGGGAGGCAAGAAAGAGCCTCGTATTACTGTTCCAAGTGTCACTAGTAAAAAGACAGGTCGTGCGGAAGAAGAATTGAAAGGAATGGGACTTAACTATGAGATTGTCGGCAAAGGGGACAATGTTATTAAACAAATTCCAGCCGCTCAATCGAGTGTCCATCCTTCTCAAAAAATATATTTGATTACAGAGCAGGAAGAGGATTTGGCTGTTCCTGATTTGACAGGAGTATCCTTGCGTGATGCGCTTGAAATTACGAGTGTCATTGGCGCAAAACTTCAGGCGGATGGTCAAGGATATGTGGTCAAGCAAAAGGTTGATGAAATTGACGGTGTTCGAGTTGTAAAGGTTATTCTATCACCTCCCGAAGGCTCCGATGCTTATGGTGATTTTGTGATGCCGGAGGATGATGAAAAAAGCGATGATACAGAGCAATCAGAAGAGCCTGAGGATGTGGATATACCAAACTCAACTGAAGAAAATATAGAGCAAACAGTAGATACCGAATAATAAGCAGACCTGTGGCGGGTCTGGTACGAATGCGGCTTTGCAGATCATCTGCAAAGCCTAGCTTGTTCTATCCCTTCTTTTCTATGAATAAACTTCTAATAAGCGTTTTTGTACAGGCTTTGAAGAAGGATGTTCTTGGAGGGGAAAAGCAAATGAAAGTATCTAACGTTACGGTAAGACGCCGTTTGTTTTCAGTTGCAATTTTGGCTATTATAGCTTTTTTGGCTCTTGTCGGAAGACTTGCCTATGTCCAATTGTGGCAAGGCAACGAATTAGCGGACAAGGCAGAGGATTCTTGGCGCCGCAATATTCCGTATGCAGCCAAGCGTGGTGAGATTTGGGACCGGAATGGCGTGCAGCTAGCTTATAATATTAGTTCGCCTACAGTATGGGCAATCCCGGTGCAAATCAAAAACCCTGAAGAAACAGCAAGGCAGCTTGCACCAAAGCTCGGTATGACAGAGCAGACCCTTGTTGAAAAAATGAAGAAAAGCAGCATGATTGTTCAGCTCGGCCCCGGAGGTCGGAAAATTACGTTGGAGAAGGCTAATGAAATTCGTTCGTTGCAATTACCTGGAATAGTAGTTGCTGAAGATAATAAGCGATTTTATCCGTTTGGCAGTTTGGCAGCTCATATTTTAGGGTTTTCCGGAATTGATAATCAGGGCCTGACAGGGATAGAAGCGAAGTATAATAAAGAGTTAACAGGAAAACAAGGCAATATATCCTTTCTGTCGGATGCGGCAGGCAGGCAAATGCCTAATTCCTCCGACGTATACGCAGCTCCCAAGGAAGGCCTGACGGCACAATTAACGATTGATAAAAATATTCAAAGCGTAGTGGAGCGGGAATTGGATTTGGCAATGGCTCAGTTGCAGGCAGATCAGGTTATCGCAATCGCAATGGATCCGAATACAGGGGAAATATTAGGGATGGCTAGCCGCCCGACCTATGAGCCGGATAAGTATAAAGAAGTGTCGCAAGAAGTTTATAATCGCAATTTACCGATCTGGATGACCTACGAACCGGGATCAACCTTCAAAATTATTACCCTTGCAGCAGCATTGGAAGAGAACAAAGTCAATTTGAAGCATGAGCACTTTTTTGATCCGGGAGCTGTTGAAATTGGCGGAGCAAGATTGAGATGCTGGAAAAAAGGCGGTCATGGGAGTCAAACCTTCCTTGAAGTTGTCGAAAATTCCTGCAACCCGGGCTTTGTGGCGCTTGGCAATAGACTTGGCAAAGAAAAGTTGTTCCAGTATATAAAAGATTTTGGCTTTGGCAAAAAAACAGGCATAGATATAAGCGGAGAGTCTACCGGCATCTTATTTAAGTTGTCTCAAGTGGGACCGGTAGAGCTGGCTACGACTGCGTTTGGGCAAGGGGTATCTGTAACGCCGATCCAGCAGGTGTCAGCCGTGTCAGCAGCAATTAATGGCGGTACATTGTTTAAACCTTATATTGTGAAAAATTGGATTAATAGAGAAACAGGTGAAACCGTTCAATCCAATGAACCGGAGGAAGTCAGACAGGTTATTTCGGAGAAGACTTCCAAACAAGTACGCGAGGCATTGGAAAGTGTTGTAGCCAAAGGAACAGGTCGCAATGCCTTTATTGATGGCTACCGGGTTGGTGGAAAGACTGGTACAGCACAAAAAGTTATAAACGGACGCTATTCGCCAAATGAACATATTGTTTCTTTTGTTGGCTTCGCTCCAGCTGATGATCCGCAAATTGTAGTTTATGTGGCAGTTGATAATCCGCAAGGCATTCAGTTTGGGGGATTGGTGGCAGCACCGATTGTTCGTAATATTATGGCGGACGCGATGGAGGTTTTGAAAATTCCAAAACGTTCTGATCAAATAGAGCGGGACTATCGCTATGGAGAAACACCAGTTATAACTGTTCCTAACTTAATCGGCAAGACAGCACTTGATATATATGAGGATATGAATATGAACTTTTATCTATCTTCTGCAGGGACGGGGAAAGTAGTCATCAAGCAGTCGCCGGCAGCTGGTGAGCGTGTGGAAAAAGGATCGACCATTCGTATTTATTTGGGAGCAGAAGAGGATATGGACAGCTAGTTGTAATATAGGCATTAACCCGCAAGCGATTTTTGGCATATAGTATCCTGTTAAAGTATTTGAGGGAGGCTTGAAGCCGATGCGCTTGCAGGAGATTGCAGATTTATTTGTTACAGCACAGCTGACCGGTCGGAGTGATACAGAAATAACGGGGCTTTGTCTCGATTCGAGAGAGGCATCTGATGGTGCCCTTTATATTTGTATTACAGGCAATCAATTTGATGGACATCAATTTGCTGCTGAAGCCGTTGTGCGTGGTGCGGCGGCTGTCGTGACAGAAAGAGTGCTCGATATTACTGTTCCGCAATTGCTTGTAAAAGACAGCAAGCGGGCAGTTGCGGCAATTGCGGCTCATTATTACAATCAGCCAAGTGAAAAATTGCATTTGATAGGTGTAACCGGGACAAATGGAAAAACAACCGTAACTTATCTTATTGAACAAATACTAAGTGCGCATAATAGAAAAACTGGTGTGATTGGCACGATTGAAATGCGCTATTCAGGCAGCAGCTACCCGATGTCAAGAACGACACCGCATGCAATAGAGTTGCAGCGATGCCTCTCTAATATGAGCGAAGCGGGAATGGAGTATTGCGCGATGGAGGTTTCCTCACACGCTCTGGAGCAGGGCAGAGTAATGGGGTGTCGATTCAGAACAGCAGTTTTTACGAATTTATCACAGGATCATCTGGATTATCATGAAACGATGGAGAAGTATGCAGAAGCAAAAGGATTGCTGTTTGCAAGACTAGGCAATCAAATAGCAGAAAATGATGGAAAGAGATCTTATGCAGTAATTAACAGCGATGATAAAGCTTATACTAAATTTGCCTATCTGACCGGGACGGAGATCGTTACTTATGGGATAGGCAGCCGTGCGGATGTGAGAGCAGGAGATTTGCGAATGAGCGGTAAGGGCACTGAGTTTGTTCTGCATACCTTTAAAGGAGCTGTGTCGGTTAGCCTGCCGCTTGCGGGGAGATTCAATGTATATAATGCTCTGGCAGCGGCAGCGGCGGCCTTAATAGAAGGTGTGGACTTGTTAACGATAAAGAGTGCCCTTGAAAATGCTGCAACTGTTCCAGGCAGGATAGAAGCGGTAGATGCGGGGCAAAGCTTTACTGTGCTCGTAGACTATGCGCATACACCGGACGGACTTGACAACGTGCTTGCGGCAATCAAGCAATTTGCTCAAGGCAAAATTATCACTGTATTTGGCTGCGGTGGGGATCGAGATCCGGGCAAACGCCCACTTATGGGGAAAATCGCTGCCAAGTATGCTGATTTTGTCATTATTACATCGGATAATCCGAGAAGTGAGGCGCCATTCATCATTATGGAACAAATTTCCGATGGGTGCAAAGCAGCCGGTATATGCGAGAAAAAGCTAATACTAATCGAGGATCGCAGACAAGCTATAAAAAAAGCGGTTGAAATAGCAAGCCCTTCGGATGTAGTATTGATTGCGGGGAAGGGTCATGAAACTTCCCAAATTATTAACGGCGTGTCTTATCCGTTTGATGACAGACTAGTTGCCAAAGAAGCGATAAGGGGATTATAACATTGATAAAACGAACACTGAAACAAGCTGCTGAAATGTGCGGCGGCAATAGCAAGGGCGTTGATCCGGAGCTAATATTTGCAGGAGTTGCTATCGATTCTCGCAAAATATTGCCTGGTCAGCTTTTTATACCGATAATCGGAGAGCGATTTGATGGGCATGACTATGCGGAGCAGGTGGCTGCCAGTGGCGCAGCCGCCATGCTTTGGCAAGCTGGCCATGAGGTTCCGGAGGGGATAAAAGATTTTCCTCGCATTATTGTGAAGAACACACTTGCTGCGTTGCAAAAGCTGGCAGCTGCGTATCGTAGCGAATTGATGACTAGAGTGGTTGGAATTACAGGGAGTAACGGAAAGACGACTACAAAAGATTTGACAGCTGCTGTACTTGGAACGGTATATCATGTACATAAGACGGATGGGAATTATAATAATGAGATCGGTTTGCCGCTCACTGTGCTGGAAATGGACGAAGATACGGAAGTGGCGGTTTTGGAAATGGGCATGAGCGGCTTTGGTGAAATTCAATTACTAGCAGAAATAGCGCAGCCGGATGCCGCTATTATTACGAATATAGGGGAATCACATTTGCTTCAATTAGGTTCCCGAGAAGGTATTGCTCAAGCGAAGCTGGAAATTGTGAAAGGTCTTAGTGATCAAGGTATTCTTATATATAACGGTGATGAGCCGTTGTTGCATGAGGAGCTGAAACGAATAGTGCTGCCTGAAGGGGTTACTGTGCGCACTTTCGGTATGAGCGAAGGCAATGATTGGCGTGCAAGTCAAATTGAATTGCACACAGAATTCTCTTCTTTTATTCCAATGTATGAAGGAAAAGAGAGTGAAGCGGGCAATCTTGTTGTGAACACACCAGGCATTCATAATGTGAACAATGCTCTTGCTGTTATTGCTGTGGCACGTTTCTTTGGCGTACCGGCTAACAAAATTGGAGAAGGGCTGCAAAGCGCTGATTTGACAGGAATGCGGATTGAGCCGTCACTAGCACATAACGGCGCCAAAATACTGAATGATTGCTACAACGCCAGCCCGACATCTGTAAGGGCAGCGCTTGATTTGGTGCTTAGCGTAGAGGGCTTCAAACAGAAATGGATTGTACTTGGCGATATGCTTGAGCTTGGTGATGAGGAAGCAGAAATGCATCGCTTGGTTGGTGAGCATGCCGCTCAAAAAGCTGCTACTGCAGTACTTACCTTTGGCAGCTTGGCACGCCATATTTGCTCAGCAGCTCAAGAGGCGTTTGCAAAGCGAGGCAGTGGCGAGGCGCATCATTTTGAATCAAAAGAGCAACTGGCTAACTGGCTGAAGCATCGTATAGAGCCGGAAGATATTATACTAGTAAAAGGCTCGCGAGGTATGCAAATGGAGCAAATCGTATCAATTCTGGAGAAGGGGTGAGCATATGGATATGATGGTCATTTTATTTTCACTCGGAGCTTCCTTTCTATTAGCGGTTATTCTAGGACCATTGCTAATACCTATGCTTCGCCGATTAAAGTTTGGACAACAGATTCGAGAAGATGGACCGCAAAGCCATCTGAAGAAAAGCGGCACGCCTACGATGGGCGGTATTATTATTATGCTGGCAGCGCTGGCAGCATTTCTCCGATTCGCTGATAAGACGCCGCAGTTTTGGGTGCTGTTGACAGCAGCGCTTGGTTTCGGCTTAGTTGGTTTCCTTGATGATTATATCAAAATCGTCTTCAAGCGCTCGCTAGGCTTGACAGCGATCCAGAAATTGATTGGACAGCTTCTGTTCTCTATCATTGTGTGCGTTCTGTTGTATAACATGAATCACAGTACAGAAATTACAGTTTTCGGGACTGGGCTCAGCTTTGATATGGGCTGGTTCTACTATCCATTCGTTGTTATTATTATGTTTGCTGCAAGCAACTCGGTAAACTTTACAGACGGTGTAGACGGATTGCTGGCGGGTACAAGCGCTATTGCGTTTGGAGCCTTTACGATCATTGCCTTGCAAGCTGCCAATCAAGTAGCCAGCTATGAATCAGCAGTTTTTTCTGCGGCGATGATTGGAGGAGTGCTCGGATTTTTGGTCTATAATGCACATCCTGCCAAAGTATTTATGGGGGATATGGGCTCGCTTGGTATTGGGGGCGGTATCGCTGCTGTCGCTATTCTTACAAAAACTGAGCTATTATTAATTGTTATCGGCGGTGTGTTTGTTTTAGAGATGCTAAGCGTTATATTACAGGTAGCATCATTCAAGCTGCGCGGCAAGCGTATTTTCAAAATGAGCCCAATTCATCATCACTATGAGCTTAGCGGCTGGTCAGAGTGGAAGGTTGTATCCGTTTTTTGGACAGTTGGCCTAATGCTTGGTGCTGCAGGACTATTGCTATTTTTTAAAGGCTAGCCTTTTCTGGCTGATATAGTTTGCAAGACTGGATCTGTCGAATAATCATCCGTATGAATATCTGCAGCTCCAGTCTTGCTTTTTGTATGCATTTATTTTATTCGATCATTACAAGGGGACTGTTTCTATGAATCATCCGCAATTTTATCAAAACAAGCAGGTTGTTGTGCTGGGGATGGCGCGCAGTGGTGTAAGTGCTGCTAAGTTATTTCATCAATACGGTGCTATTGTAACAGTTAATGATAGGAAAGAACGGGAACAATGCCCTGAAGCGAATGAACTGGACGCTTTGGGCATTTCTGTGATTTGCGGGCATCATCCAGCTGATCTTATAACGGAGCAAACTGCCTTGCTCATAAAAAATCCAGGAATTCCGTACTCTGCCGCACCAGTTGTGCAGGCTTTGAAGCTGAATATTCCTGTGCATACTGAAGTTGAAGCAGCTTATGCTGTAGCGGTGGCACCTATTATTGGCATTACCGGTTCAAATGGTAAAACAACAACGACCACGCTAACTGGTTTGCTGCTGCAGGCAGCCGGTTGCAATCCAATAGTTGCCGGCAATATTGGCCGTCCGTTATGTGAAGCTGCACAAGAGGCAACTGCAGCGAATATTCTTGTTGCAGAACTTAGCAGCTTTCAGTTAAAAGGAACAGAAAAATTTCGACCGCATATTAGCGCATTACTCAATATTGCCGAAACTCATCTGGACTATCATGGCACAATGGAAGATTATACAACATCCAAGACCAAAATATTTGCTAATCAATTGGACACTGATTTTGCAGTTTGGAATGCTGATGATAGGGCATGCATTGATTTAAGCCGTAATTTGCAAGCAAAATCTATTCCGTTTTCTATTTATAAAGAGCTGGAACAGGGAGTTTTTGTATCGCCGCCATATATTGAAGATGATGAGACCGAAACTAATCGGCAAATTATGTGTAAAATTAATGAGAGAACATATACAATAATGCCTGTAAATGAACTTGGTATTCCGGGAAAACATAATGTTGCCAATGCGCTTGCTGCAATTGCCATATGCCTGGCACAAGGTGCAGCGCCTGATAAGTTCGCAGAACCGCTGCGCAGCTTCAAAGGGGTGGAGCATCGCCTCGAATTTGTTCGTGAGCATAACCAGGTTAGCTACTACAATGATTCCAAAGCAACTAATCCTAAAGCAGCTACGATGTCCATTCTATCCCTGCAGGCTCCAATCGTGCTAATTGCTGGCGGACTTGACCGCGGTTCGGATTATATGGAGCTGTTGCCCCTTTTTCAAAGTGGAAAAATTAAAGCAGCGGTATTTGTGGGAGAAACAAGAGGTAAGCTGGCGGTCGTTGCCAATAAGGCAGGTTTAACAAATGTGCAAATCGGCGAACCTGTGGAGGACGCCGAAGCTATTCTCCATCAGGCGGTCATGCAGGCTGCCGAGCTTGCTGCTCCGGGAGATGCTGTGCTGCTCTCACCTGCTTGTGCAAGCTGGGATATGTTCGCATCATATGAAGTGAGAGGAAGCATGTTTAAGAAATCGGCGCATACCTTATAGTAGGGGGCCTGTCCCTACTTTTCAGATCAAGAGGTGTGTAGTTGTATGGCAAAATCCAGATCTGCCCCGGATATGTATTTGCTCTTATCCATATTGCTTATTCTCGTTATTGGCATTGTGATGGTATATAGTGCTAGTGCAGTGCTGGGCTTTCATCAGTTCGGCGATCGCTTTTATTTTGTCAAGCGACAATTGCTGTTTGCCGGACTGGGGCTTGGAGCTATGTACATGACGATGAGAATTCATTATTTGAATTGGAAAAAGCTAGCTCCAGTAATATTGCTGGTTTGTTTTGGACTGCTTGTTTTGGTACTCATTCCTGGGATCGGGGTTGTAAGGGGCGGTGCGAGAAGTTGGCTTGGCATCAGCTCATTCGGCATTCAACCCTCTGAGTTTATGAAGCTTGGAATGATTTTGTTTTTATCCAAATGGCTGTCTGAGAAGCAACAAACGATTACTCAATTTACAACAGGGTTAATGCCGCCACTTGGCATAGTAGGAGTGGCTTTCGGGATAATTATGCTTCAGCCGGATTTGGGAACTGGCGCAGTAATGGTTGGCGCATCCCTTATTCTTATTTATACGGCAGGCGCACGCCTTGCACATTTGGGAGGTTTGGCTCTTCTTGGTCTTGCTGGACTGACCGGCTTGATTCTTGCTGCACCATATCGCTTGCAAAGGGTTGTCTCTTTTCTAGATCCGTGGGCTGATCCGCTGGGAAGCGGCTATCAAATTATTCAATCGCTTTTTGCAATTGGTCCCGGCGGCCTAGTTGGGCTTGGACTTGGTATGAGCAGACAAAAATTCAGCTATTTGCCAGAGCCGCAAACTGACTTTATATTTTCTATTTTGGCAGAAGAACTGGGTTTCCTTGGCGGTGCGGCACTTATCCTGCTGTTTTTGGCTGTGATTTGGCGGGGGATTCGTACAGCTATCGCTGCTCCTGATACGTTTTCCAGTTTGTTGGCAACAGGTATAACCAGTATTATCGGCGTTCAGGTACTAATTAATATTGGTGTAGTTATCGGCATGATGCCAGTGACGGGTATTACGCTCCCATTGGTCAGTTATGGCGGATCATCATTAACATTGCTGCTTACAGCGCTTGGCATTTTGCTAAATATATCCCGTTATTCGAGGTGAGCGGTCTATGAAAATTGTACTTACTGGCGGGGGAACCGGCGGTCATATTTACCCGGCTATTGCAGTTGGACAATATATGAAAGAACAAGTACCTGATACTAAATTGCTTTACATTGGTACTGCTAATGGATTAGAAAGCAAAATTGTACCCAAACAAGGCATTGATTTTGAAACGATTGAAATTACCGGCTTTCGCCGGTCTTTGTCATTTGAGAACATTAAAACGATAATGCGGTTTTTTAAAGGAGTCAAACGTGCGAAAAAATTGCTGAGGCAATTCGGTGCGGAAGCTGTAGTAGGAACCGGCGGCTATGTTTGTGGACCTGTTGTTTATGCTGCTGCCAAGCTCGGCATTCCAGCCTTCATTCATGAACAAAATGCCATTCCTGGCTTGACAAATAAATTTTTATCACAATATGCAGATGCTGTTGGTGTTAGCTTTGAACAATCCCAAGCGCAGTTTCCAAAGGCGAAAAGAACAATCTATACGGGCAATCCATGTGCAACCAACGCACTGCTTGCCAAATCAGGCAATGGGTTTGCTTCTCTCAGTTTGCCGCGTGATACCAAACTGGTTGTAATGGCTGGCGGCAGTCGCGGTGCAAAGGTATTTAATGAGGCGATGATTGAGATGGCGCCACGTTTGGCGCAGTTTCCAGGCATCCATTTTTTATTTGTAACAGGGGAAATTTATTATGAGAATGCGAAGAACACAATGAGTGAGAATGGGGCACTGAATCAAAAAAATGTAGCGGTCGTTCCCTATCTGCACAATATGACTGAAGTGCTGTGTGATTCATCCCTTGTAGTGAGTCGATCCGGCGCATCCATGCTAGCCGAAATAGCGGCGCTAGGCAGGCCGTCTATTCTGATTCCATCGCCAAATGTTACGAATAATCATCAAGAAGCAAATGCTCGATCAGTTGTAGATGCAGGGGCTGCTGAATTGATCTTGGAGAAAGAGCTGACCGGCAGCATGTTGCTAGACAAAATAACAAAGCTGCTTGCAGATGAGCAAAGGCTGTTGCAAATGGAGGCTGCATCTAAGCGGCTTGCAGTGCCAGATTCTGCGCTACGTATCGTTCAAGCGCTGCAAATGATAAAAGAGGCAAAACGGTAGGCGTTTGTCACAACGAGAGGGCACAGGGCATATGATACCCTATAGTCGTGACCGTCTGCATGGCAACAATCATTACAGCGTCGCTTTTCTTTGGCCACAGACGATAGCTGCGAATAACTGTAGAAATATAAGTATTCGCAGTGTAGTGATTAAACCGGGGAAGACCTAGTTCGCCTATGATTGCAATTTGCTGGCAACTGCAGGCGCTTCCTATTCATTCATCAAGCTTTCTATGCTGGCGGGCGAGGAAGGACTGACGGAACGCAATTGACGGATATCTCCCCAATGTGTTCCAAGAGCAGTCTGCATGAATGCGGGCGCACATGGTTCTGATGTGTCACGAATTTTCAAATCAGCTGAAATTGTTCTGGAAAGCGGGGGGAATTGGTTCGTATGAATGCAGAGGATATACGTTTAACGCAAACCTTCTAACTACTTTTTTTGCATAGAGAATAGGAGGAGTGCGAGTATCCGAGACTCACGCCAATTTCATCGTGAACTCCGGGCAAACATCAGTTAATGATGTACTCGCCCTGATCCGTCATATCGAAGGCACGCTTCATGAGCGAAACTAGATTGCAAGGGCGCCGGATATGTTGGCGGTGGGCGAGCGGTAATTCGGAGGTGATACATTGGACAAATTGGTGATCGAAGGCGGGAAACCACTATCAGGAACCATCGTTATCCAAGGAGCTAAAAATGCCGCTTTGCCTATTTTGGCTGCCAGTATGCTGGCAGCCGGGACAACTGTAGTAGAACATGTTCCTGATTTGCTGGATATTCGTGTAATGCTTAATATTTTGCGGGAATTGGGCTGTCATGCCGAACATGTGGATGGAACAGTTACTGTTAATGCAGAAACTGTGCATACTTCGCATGTTCCAGAAACATTAATGCGTCAAATGCGTTCTTCGATTTTTTTAATGGGACCTTTGCTGGCAAGGTTTGGAGAGGTGAAGGTTTATCAGCCTGGAGGATGTGCAATCGGTGAACGGAAGATAGATTTGCATTTGCAAGGACTAAGGGCGATGGGTGCAGAGATTGAAGAACAGGGCAATATTATTGTTTGTCGAGCAGAGGAACTGCAAGGGGCGGATATCCACCTCAATTTCCCAAGTGTTGGAGCAACAGAAAATATTATGATGGCTGCTGTTTTGGCGAAAGGCAGAACAACCATCAGCAACGCAGCAAGAGAGCCGGAAATACAAGATTTACAGCACTTTCTTATCAAAATGGGAGCTAAAATCATCGGAGCAGGCACAGATACGATAACGATTGATGGGGTAGAGGAGCTTGTTCCTTGCTGCTATCGCGTTATTCCTGATCGGATTGTAACGGGAACTTTAATGGTTGCTGCAGCTGTTACAAGGGGCAGCGTGACACTGGTCAAGGCTCAGCCTGCACATCTGACCTCCTTAATTCACGTGATGCGCCGTGCTGGTATTCAAATATCGATAGACGATGATATAATAAAGGTCAGCAATTCGGGCAGACCTAAAGCGGTCGAGCGTGTAGTCACTTCTCCGTATCCCGCTTTTCCAACTGATCTGCAATCGCAGCTCATGGTGCTGTTCTCCATTGCAGAGGGGGTCAGTGTCTTGAAGGAGACGATTTTTGAGGGCCGCTTTATGCATGTCGACGAATTGTCCCGCATGGGTGCGGATATACGCGTGGATATGAATGCGGCATTTATCCGGGGAGTGCAGAGGCTTTACGGTGCAACTGTAGAAGCGACTGATCTAAGAGCGGGTGCTGCGCTTGTGATTGCCGGATTGGCTGCCCAAGGACGCACGATTGTTGAACAAGTGCATCATATTGATAGAGGCTATGACCGAATTGAAGAAGTGCTTGGTCATTTGGGAGCACAAATCTCTCGTTATTCTCCCGTTACGAACAATTAAACACTTTACAGAAGTTGAAGCTTTAATTGAAGGCTGCCTGAGATCGTTTCTCGTTCTTGGGCAAGCCTCTGTTTTGGAGAAAGAAGGGACAAGTGATGGACGATCTGATGCCGGTATTACAGGAACCGGGAACAAAGAGAAAAATAAATAAGAAACTTTTAATGGTTCTTATTCTTCTATTTTTAATCATACTGGCTGTCCTGTTTTTTAATTCCTCTATTAGTAAAATTTCAGAAATCAAAATTAGCGGCGCGGTTTTTTCCAGCAATTCCGAAATTGTTACAGCCTCCGGCATTGAAACAGGAGATTCTTTCTTCAAGGACTCGGTCAAGACAATTGAAGTTAGAATAAAGACACTTAATGAAATTTCAACAGTTCAAGTTTCCAAAAAATTTCCCGGAGTTATAACGATTTCGGTTGTGGAGCATCCTGCAGTGGCATTCGAGCTTCAGGGTGATGGAACGATATATGCCATGTTAGCTAACGGGGAAGCTGTAGAGGCTGACGGCGTATCGGAGCTTTTGCTGGACAAGCCTGTTCTTACCGGCTGGGAAAAAGAAGATCCTCTCAAAAAGGAACTGGCTTTGCAACTAGCCCAAATTCCGGCAAAGCAGCTGGCAGATTTGTCAGAAATTTTACCTATACCATCTACAGCCTATCCTGATAGAATAAGAATGTATACTAGAACAAAGTTTGAGGTCATTACAGCTGTATCTGTACTATCTGAGAAAATAGACGCATTAAATGCAGTAATAGAAACCCAGGAGCCTGGGAAAATTACGATGCTTCTAGCTGATACTTATGTCCCTTTTGATTCTGAGGGGGAAAATAGTGTACAATCTAATTAAATAGAGACTACTCATTTACTAGAAACAGTGGTAGAATTTTAGTGACGTAATTTAACATCGTGAACCTGATAAATTAATTATTATGAAATGGAGGTGCCGCGAGTTGAGCAGCAATGACATTATCGTCAGTTTGGACATCGGTACATCCAAAGTTCGAGCTATTATTGGTGAGATGAGCAACGGAACCATTAATATTATTGGAGTTGGATCTGCTGACTCTGAAGGTATTCGCAAAGGCGCAATTGTTGATATTGATCAGACTGTGAAATCAATCCGTAATGCGATTGAGCATGCGGAGCGCATGGTCGATATTCAAATATCTGAAGTTTATGTGGGAATTCAAGGAAGCCATATTGGCTTGCAGACAAATCATGGCGTTGTAGCGGTATCGAATGAGGATCGGGAAATTGGCGAAGAAGATATCGAACGTGTATTGCAAGCAGCAAAGGTGGTTGCGTTGCCTCCTGAACGTGAAATTATCAATTTGGTACCCAAACAATATTTGGTAGACGGATTGGAAGGCATCGCTGATCCGCGCGGTATGATTGGAGTTCGTTTGGAGGTCGAGGCAACGATTGTCACCGGCACTAAGACAGCTATCCACAATTTGATGCGCTGTGTCGAAAAAGCAGGGTTGAGAATAGCTGGCGTTATATTATTATCTCTTGCGTCGGGAGTTATGTCACTTTCAAAAGACGAGAAGATGGCGGGCACAATTTTGGCGGATATCGGTGCAGGATCGACAACTGTTGCAGTATTCGATCAAGGCGGTTTGACGGCAGTTTCGACATTGCCGGTCGGCGGCGAATACGTAACAAATGATATTGCTTACGGCTTGCGTACACAAACAGAACATGCAGAGCGCTTGAAGTTGAAATATGGTTGCGCTTCTGTTGTTGACGCATCAGAAGATATTAAATTTAAAGTTACTAGAATGGGAAGCAATCTGGAAAAAGAATTTTCTCAGCAGGATTTGGCCAGCATTATTGAGCCGCGCATGCAAGAAATTTTTCATTTTATCCAGCAAGAGGTAAGCCGGCTTGGTTACGGCGACAAGGAGCATGGTTACGTGCTTACAGGTGGAACTGTATCCTTGCCGGGAACGCTGCAGCTAGCCCAGCATGAGCTCGACGCTTCGGTTCGAATTGCCTTGCCAGATTACATAGGCGTCAAAGACTCGGCTTACAGCAGCGGAGTAGGCATGATTCAATACGTATCGAAGTATATGGGAGTAAGCAGCAGCGGCGGTGCGGAGAAGAAAGCTGCTCCTAGCCGGAAAGCCAGTCCCGCAGCATCTTCTAAACCCGGTATGTTCGAGCGGTTAAAAAATATGTTTAACGAATTTATGTGACTGGGGGACATAATAGATGTTAGAATTTGATCTGGAGCTTGAGCAACTCGCTCAAATAAAAGTAATTGGTGTTGGCGGCGGCGGAAGCAATGCTGTTAACAGAATGATTGAGAACGGGGTAAAAGGCGTTGAATTTATTACGGTAAACACCGATGCGCAGGCGCTTCATCTTGCAAAGTCGGAGCACAAGCTGCAAATTGGGGATAAGTTGACTCGCGGACTTGGAGCTGGTGCAAATCCGGATGTGGGTCAGAAAGCGGCTGAAGAATCTCGCGAAATTATTATGAATCAGCTTAAAGGCGCTGATATGGTGTTTGTTACTGCCGGAATGGGCGGCGGTACAGGGACTGGTGCTGCTCCTGTAATTGCTGAAATTGCACGCGAATGCGGCGCGCTAACGGTTGGTGTTGTCACTCGTCCGTTTACATTTGAAGGACGCAAGCGTACGGGACAAGCAGAGCTTGGTATTGAAGCTCTTAAAGATAAAGTAGATACGCTGATCGTTATTCCTAATGATCGCTTGTTGGAAATTGTGGATAAGAAGACACCGATGCTTGAAGCATTCCGTGCAGCGGATAATGTTCTTCGTCAAGCCGTGCAGGGCATATCTGACTTGATAGCTGTACCGGGTCTGATTAACCTTGACTTTGCCGATGTGAAGACAATTATGACCGAGAGAGGCTCAGCGTTGATGGGAATCGGCATTGCAAATGGCGAGAACCGTGCAGCGGAGGCTGCTCGCAAAGCAATTATGAGTCCGCTTCTTGAGACATCTATTGATGGAGCACGCGGCGTAATTATGAATATTACTGGCGGAAGCAATCTGTCACTCTATGAAGTGAATGAAGCGGCTGAAATAGTTATTTCTGCTTCTGATCCTGAAGTGAATATGATCTTTGGTGCGATAATTGACGAGAACATGCAGGATGATATTAAAGTTACAGTTATTGCAACTGGCTTTGAACATGCACCAGCGATTCCTCCACGCAAGCAGACAGATTCACAGCCTGAGAGTACAGGCGCGTCTTCTGCTCAGCAACAAGCACCTCAACAGCAGTCGCAAGTTCGGCCTTTTGGTTCGAATGTAACAAGCGACCAGCTCGAAATTCCAGCATTTTTGCGTAGATCGCAGCGCAATGACCGATAAGAGTGGAAACCTTCGGACGTCCGAGGGTTTCTTTTTTTTGCGCATTTTTGCTGAAAAATTTATGGAACGAAAGCAAGTGCAGTCGTTTCTTCTTTGCAAAGTCGACAAAAATAGATTCGTTATGGCGTCACAAATAGACAGACTTTGAAAATATAGTTTACTATACTGAATTCAGTTGTTCTCTTTTGCTTCAATTCTACAGCTTCTCTGATCGAAAAAAAGTCGATGCACGAGAAATGGATGGTGTCAGTATTGGTAGTATATGCGGATATTATTTTCCTCAAGGAGCTGCTGACTGATTTGGCTGTTTTATGGACCACTGCCTGGGTTAGACATCAAAGGCCTAATCGATTCCGGATGCTGTCTGCTGCTGTATTTGGTGCAATCTATGCTGTGCTGATGATTTTCCCGCAGCTGACATTTCTGTATATCTTTATTTCGAAAATTGTGCTATCGCTTGTTTTACTTTGGATCGGCTTCGGATTTCAGTCATTGCAGCACTATTTGCGTAATTTGGCGGCTTTTTATGTCGTTAATTTTGTAGCCGCAGGTGCAGTGCTTGGCATTTACTATTTGCTTATGCAAGGGTCTGATCAAGTATGGCGGGAAGTGATACACAGTTCAAGCGGTTGGAGAATGGAGCTAAAGTATGGACTTATTTATTTTATTGCAGCATTCACAGCAGGTATTTTTATGTACAGAGCAGTTGTAACACAAAAACGTGAACGGGAGCTGGTGCGTACTCATTTGGCAGAAGTGGAAATTACGATTGATAACAATGTGCAATCCTGTGTAGGGCTTATTGATACAGGCAACCAGTTGTATGACCCTCTTACCAGAACACCTGTCATGGTGACTGAGGTGTCGTTATGGAAGGCGCATTTGCCGGAGGCTTGGATTACAGGAATTGCTGAAGGGCGTGCGGATCGTTTGGTAGCGGGGCTTGACCAGTCTTCACTGGATTTAAATTGGCACAGCCGGTTGCGTCTTGTGCCGTATCGGGGCGTAAACCGCGGATCGCAATTTATGCTGGCAATAAAGCCGGATGGCGTAAAAGTAACTGTTGACGGACAAGTTATGGAAACAAGCAGAGTATTAATTGGATTAGATGGCGGAAAGCTGACTTCAGACGGGAGCTACCGGGCGATAATCCATCCATCAATGGTACAAACATAAAACATAATCATTGACTTGATCGAGGAGGGATGGGCCTGATGCTCGTCAAATATAAACTTGCAGCACAACTGTTTTACTATAGGATATTATTTCTGTTTGGGTTAAAAAGTGAAGAAATTTATTACATAGGAGGGAGTGAGGCGCTTCCGCCTCCTTTGACGCGCGAGGAAGAGGAATACTTACTTGATAAGCTGCCATCAGGTGATTCTGCTATTCGTGCAATGCTGATAGAAAGAAATTTAAGGCTTGTTGTATATATTGCCAGAAAGTTCGAAAACACTGGTATTCATATCGAAGATTTAGTATCTATTGGAGCTATTGGACTTATAAAAGCTGTAAATACCTTTGATCCCGAAAAGAAAATTAAACTAGCCACCTACGCATCTCGTTGTATTGAAAATGAGATTTTGATGTATTTGCGACGTAACAATAAAACAAGGACAGAAGTATCCTTTGATGAGCCGCTCAATATTGACTGGGATGGCAATGAATTGCTTTTGTCAGATGTGCTGGGTACTGAGAATGATACGATCTATCGCAATATCGAGGAACAGGTGGATCGCAAATTGTTGCATAAGGCGCTTGATAAGTTATCAGAGCGAGAAAGAATTATTATGGAGCTGCGGTTTGGGCTTGGCGATGGTGAAGAAAAGACACAAAAAGATGTTGCGGATATGCTCGGTATTTCGCAATCTTATATTTCACGCTTGGAAAAGAGAATTATTAAGCGTTTGAGAAAAGAATTTAACAAAATGGTGTAGCGCTTACAGACGTTGCTAGCAAGCGAAAAAGACTAAAATCAGAACTGCATGCAGAGCGGTGGTCAGCTCTTCACAGGGAGAAATTAGGAATAAAATGATCGCTCGGGGAAATAATGATCATTAATGTTTCTTCTTGGGAGGTAGTCACGTTGACCCGAAATAAAGTCGAGATCTGTGGAGTGGATACCGCTAAGCTGCCTGTACTTACTAATGTCGAAATGCGCGAGCTGTTTACAGCATTGCAAACCCAAAATGAATGGGCGGCAAGGGAGAAATTAGTGAATGGTAATTTGCGGTTAGTACTAAGCGTTATTCAAAGATTTAACAATAGGGGGGAGTTTGTTGATGACCTGTTTCAGGTCGGCTGCATCGGCTTGATGAAGGCAATCGATAATTTTGATCTTAGTCAGAATGTTAAGTTTTCAACTTATGCGGTGCCCATGATAATCGGTGAAATTAGGCGCTATTTAAGAGATAATAATCCGATTCGTGTATCGCGCAGTTTAAGGGATATAGCCTATAAAGCTTTGCAAGTAAGGGACAGTCTAACTAATCGGTACTCACGCGAACCAACGATTTTTGAAATATCCGAAGCGCTTAATGTACCCAAGGAGGATGTTGTATTTGCTCTCGATGCGATTCAGGACCCTGTCTCATTGTTTGAACCGATCTATCATGATGGCGGCGATCCGATCTATGTCATGGATCAAATTGGTGATGATCGTAACAAGGATGTAACATGGATTGAAGAAATAGCATTGCGCGAAGCTATGCAGCGACTCAACAGCCGTGAAAAAATGATATTGTCGATGCGTTTTTTCGAAGGAAAGACGCAGATGGAAGTGGCGGAAGAAATCGGTATTTCACAAGCTCAAGTATCACGGCTGGAAAAGTCTGCGATTAATCAAATGCAAAAGCATGTCAAGACGTAAAATTATACTTGAAGAAAAGAAACAGATTGTCTAAAAGGAAAGCACTATTGCACATGGCAGTTCATGATGTGCATGCTGCTTTTCTTTTTTTATTTATTGTAGAAACGATAAGTCGCTTTATTTGGGCTGCTGTGTACATTTTATAAAAAATAATCATATAGTAGTAAGAGTGAAGGGACAACAATTTATGGTGGGAAGGCGGTGGGACAATGAAAATTTCTGATTTTCAAACAAAGGATGTTATTAATATTGTCGATGGCAAAAAGCTTGGCCAAGTGACCGATCTCGAGCTTGATTTGCGTCAGGGCAGAATTGACTCCATTGTAGTACCGCAATATACAAAGTTTTTGGGCATATTCGGGGGCAGCGGAACGGAAGTCGTCATTCCATGGCGTAATATCGTTAAAATAGGTGCCGATGTTGTACTCGTCCGGATAGATGAGTCAAGAAGCGGACGGACAGAGGAAGAGGATTTGCACACTGGCGCGTAAAAATGTAAAATTATATAAAGAGCAAGCGGATGGGAAAAGGAGTGGGGAAGCTTGGAGCCTTTTCGTCATATGGATACAGCGAAGGAGCCTTCGCTTTTTTTGTTGTCTGAATGGATGAAGGGAAACGGCAGATTGACTGCCGGATTCACAGGTCGGCATGGCGGGGTGAGCAAGGAGCAATGGTCTTCTCTTAATATGGGATTGCATGTGAACGACAAACCGAAGGATGTCATTGGAAACCGCATGAAAATAGCTGATGCGATAGGCTGGACCTTTGAATCATGGACATGTGCTGAGCAAGTGCATGGCTGTCTTGTGGCGGAGGCAGGCAATAAGGAGCGTGGCAGCGGCAGGGATAATCATCAGGATGCTATTGCAGGCTGTGACGCGATTATGACTAATATTGCGGGAGTGTTGCTCGTATCCTATTATGCTGATTGCGTACCTCTTTATTTTTATGATCAGGAGCATGAGGCGGTTGCATTGGCACATGCCGGCTGGCGCGGCACAGTAGGTGAAATTGCTGTCCATACTGTGCAAGCAATGCAAGAGCGTTATGGAACTAAACCGCAGTCAATGCTAGCTGCGATTGGACCATCCATCAGCAGTTGCTGCTATGAAGCAGACGGGCCGGTAATCGATCGACTGGAAGAGCTTGGCGATAAATACGGGATTGATCCGTTACAGTCGCGCTGGCTAAGTCCTGTTACCAAAGAAGGAAAATCACAAATAGACTTGAAAGAAATAAACCGACAGATTATGATGAAAGCAGGAATTTTGCCGATCCATATCGAATTAACACAGTATTGCACGGGCTGCAGAACAGATTTGTTCTACTCGCATCGCGTGGAGAATGGGAAAACAGGCCGGATGGCCAGTTGGATCGGTATTGCATAAGGGAGAGCAGAGTAATGTTAATTGAAACAAAGCTTAAACATGCAGAAGGCAGAATTGGCGCTGCATGTATGCGCTCGGGCCGGTCTAGAGATGAAATTACGATCATTGCAGTTACCAAGTATGTGTCGATAGACAGAGTGAAAGAAGCGCTTGGCAATCAGTTATACCATTTGGGAGAAAATCGTTGGCAAGATGCACGACACAAATGGGAAGTTCTGCAAGAGGAAGATTCGGCGGATAAGCAAGTGTGGCATTTTATTGGCTCACTGCAAAGCAACAAGGCAAAGGATGTTGTCGGCAGATTTGATTATATTCATTCATTGGATAGAATTTCGCTTGCTGAGGCTATACAGAAGAAAGCAGAGTCGCTTGAAATTGCTATACCTTGCTTTATACAGGTGAATGTGTCCAAGGAGCCGTCCAAGCAAGGGGTGGATGAAGAAGAATTGTTCCATTTTGTGGAGCAACTCAAGCCCTTTACATCTATTATCCCAGTTGGACTTATGACAATGGCGCCGTATGAAGCAGAGCCAGAAGAAACAAGGCCAGTATTCCGCAAGCTGCGCGAACTGCGAGACGAGCTGCAGAATCGGTCAGGAGGGACAAGCAGTATCAAGCATCTGTCGATGGGGATGTCGAATGATTTTGAGATAGCGATTGAAGAAGGGGCAACCTTTATCCGTTTGGGTACTATTCTTGTTGGAGAAGAGGAGGAATAAAGATGAGCGTTATGAATAGATTTATGAATTTTCTTGGACTGCAGGAAGAAGAAGAGGTTGTGGAACGCGAAAAAGTAACGGTGCAAGAAGAATCCGAGACAGAACCGAATCCTTTCGAATCGAGAAAGCAAGCTCGACAAGGCATAAATAGTCATGCTGCGAATAGCAATGTCGTTAGCATTCATTCGCAAAAAAACATGAGAGTTGTGCTAAATGAGCCGCGTTCTTATGATGAAGCGCAGGAAATAGCTGATCATTTGCGTTCTCGCCGTTCGGTTATCGTTAATTTACAGCGGGTACGTGGCGATCTGGCACTCCGGATTGTTGATTTCTTAAGCGGAACAGTGTACGCTTTAAACGGTGGCATATCTAAACTTGGTCCTAATATATTTCTGTGTACGCCAGAATCAGTCGAAATTCAAGGTTCCATAACAGAAATGCTGGCAGAGGAGCATGATTACAACAAAATGAGGTGACCTTGAATTGTTAATTGATTTAATTGATTATATGTACAAGGCAATAGAGATCTACAGTTATTTAATAATTGCATATGTATTGATGTCATGGTTTCCAAACGCAAGAGAGAGCTTTATCGGACAGTTTCTTGGCAAAATTGTTGAGCCGTACATCGGGATTTTTCGCAGATTTATTCCACCGATTGGCAGAGTGCTTGACTTGTCCCCGATTGTAGCGCTGTTCGCGCTTCGATTTATCGCAAGTGGTTTGCACGCCTTAATTATATTCATTTATAATTTGGTGAGTGGAACATAGCGATGAAGCAAATGATCTACGAACATTTTCATTCGGATGAGAAACCTTTTGTTGACCGTGTTCTGGAATGGATAGACAGGTCCGCACAGCAGCATGAGCTGAGGCGGACCGATTTTTTGGATCCTCGTCAAGCCCAGATTCTAGTCAACCTGACTAATCGCAATCCTGATGTGATTATACGACTGGATGGCGGTTATGAGGGGGCAGAACGCAAGCGCGCCATTATTGCTCCCGATTATCGTATATTGGATGATGAACCGATGGGGCTTTCTGTCCTGGAGGTACAGCTAGCTGGAAAAGGACCGTTTGATCTGGACCATGGCGATTATTTGGGTGCTCTGCTCGGTCTAGGCATAAAGAGGGATCGGGTTGGCGATATTCATGTGCATGAGCTAGGCGCGCATATCGTCGTTCTTGATGAGATTGCTTCTTTTTTGAATGTTCATTTGCGTCAGGTGCATCGGGAGAAGGCTCTCACCGAAATTATACAGCTTAGTGATTTGAAGATTGTGCATCAGCAAGTGGACGAGCAGCAATTTACGGTGTCATCCATGCGCTTGGACGGGATTGCAAGCGATGTATTTAGAGTAAGCCGCAGTAAGATCGTCGATCCTATTCGAGCTGGAAGATGCCGCGTTAATTGGCGAACATGCGAAGACCCGTCACAGCTTTTGCACGAAGGGGACGTAATCTCTTTTAAGGGACTTGGCAGATTTAAGCTCCTGGACGTTGATGGTGTTACAAAAAAAGGCAGAATTCGCATAAAGGCAGGAAAATTTATTTGAGATACAGCAGGAATTTCGCTTTATTATGTCGAAATAGACTCACTATCTGTCAATTTAGTAGATCTCTCTAGGAGGTGGCCCAATGCCGTTAACGCCATTGGACATACATAACAAAGAGTTTTCCCGCAGATTGCGCGGTTATGATGAAGATGAAGTAAATGAGTTTTTAGATCAGGTGATAAAAGATTACGAGTCGCTAATTCGTGAAAATAAAGAAATTCAAAACCAGATGCTTGCTTTGCAGGAGCGATTGAATCATTTTTCAAACATCGAAGAGACATTGAGCAAAACAATTATTGTTGCCCAGGAAGCTGCCGATGAGGTTAAAAATAACGCCAAAAAAGAAGCGCAGCTTATTATTAAAGAAGCTGAGAAGAACGCGGACCGGATTATTAACGACTCGTTGAACAAATCGCGTAAAGTATCACTCGAAGCTGAGGAACTTAAAAAACAAGCATCTATTTATAGAGCAAGATTCCGTACATTAGTTGAGGCACAGATGGAATTGCTGTCTCAGGATGGTTGGGATGCGCTAGAGCAGCCTTCGAGCATTAGCTTGTCTCCCAAAGAGCAGGAAATGCTGCGGGGCTAACAATCTGTATATACTTGTCTGTTGACATTTGTAATGCAATGCGCTATAACAGTAATTATATTTCATTAACAAAATTCGACGATGGGAACAAGTAAACCGTTTGAACATTCCAAAGAGAGCCGATAATTGCTGAAAGTCGGTGTTTGTTGAATGGTTGAATATCATCTCTGAGAAGCAAGGCTGAACCTCGATTTTGTAGTAAGCTTTGTCGGAATTCCTCCGTTATAAGGAACACGAATGATTAGTTCGTGCTAAAGAGCCGCTTTAAGGTGTAGGGATTTTTTCCATTTAAGACCTTTTGCGGAATTAGGGTGGTAACGCGAGAACAGCCTCGTCCCTTTCTGGGACGGGGCTTTTTTGTTTTTCTATATGACGGTCAATATGAAAGGAGTCAGTACAGTGAAGAGAGTAGATGTAAAAGAAGCAGCACGAAGCAGAGAAATGCGCATACTGGAACAATGGAAAAAGGATGAAACCTTCCGCAAGTCTATTGAAAATCGAAAAGGGAAGCCTAATTTTGTATTTTATGAAGGACCGCCAACAGCAAATGGTGCACCGCATATCGGGCATGTGTTGGGTCGTGTTATAAAAGATTTTATTTGTCGCTATAAAACGATGGCTGGCTATCGAGTTGTTCGCAAGGCCGGTTGGGATACTCACGGTTTGCCTGTGGAGCTAGGAGTAGAAAAAGAGCTAGGCATTTCGGGAAAACAGGAAATTGAAAATTATGGTATAGAAGCATTCGTTAAAAAATGTAAAGCCAGTGTTTTTGAATATGAGAAGCAATGGCGTGAGCTTACAGAAGGTATTGCTTACTGGACAAATATGGATGATCCGTATATTACTCTAAAGAACGAATACATCGAAAGTGTATGGCACATCCTTGCAACAATTCATCGCAAAGGGCTGCTTTATAAAGGCCATCGCGTCAGCCCATATTGTCCTTGCTGTCAAACAACATTAAGTTCACATGAGGTTGCGCAAGGCTACGAGGATGTTAAAGATTTGAGTGCGGTAGCGAAATTCAAGCTGCAAGATTCTAATGAATCTATTCTAGCTTGGACAACTACACCGTGGACATTGCCAGCTAACGTTGCTCTTGCTGTTAATGAGGAACTGAACTATGTACGCGCTGCTAAAGACGGTGAAGTATATATTGTAGCTGAAAACCTGGTAACAAGTGTACTAAAAGAAGATTATGAAGTGCTTACTGTAATAAAAGGCTCGGAACTGGTTGGCAAGAGCTACACTCCGCCATTCACATATGCTCAGGTTGAAAAGGGTCATATTGTAATCGCTGGTGATTTTGTAAGTGACTCAAGCGGTACCGGAATTGTTCACATTGCTCCTGCGCATGGAGAGGACGATTATCGTGTATGCCGCCAAAATGGCATCAGCATGTTAAGTGTTGTTGATAATGCTGGGCGTTACATGGATGTAGTTACTGATTTGGCAGGGAAGTTTGTTAAAGATTGTGATGTAGATATTGTGAAGATGCTAAGCGAGAAAGGCTTGTTGTTTGCAAAAGAACGTTATGAGCATAGCTATCCATTCTGCTGGCGCTGTAAATCACCATTATTATATTATGCAACAGAGAGCTGGTTCATTGAGACTACCGCAGTGAAGGAACAGCTGATTGCCAACAATAACGAGGTAGACTGGTATCCAGGTCATTTGCGTGAAGGTCGTTTTGGAAAGTTTTTGGAGGATTTGGTTGATTGGAATATTAGCCGCAATCGTTATTGGGGCACGCCGCTTAACGTCTGGATTTGTGAAGCGACTGGCAAGCAATATGCTCCGGACAGCATAGCAGATCTGCGTGCGCGAGCAGTAGGTGATGTGCCGGAGGATATAGAACTGCATAAGCCGTATGTTGACCAAATTCAACTGAAGTCTCCATTTGCTGAAGGAGCGGTAATGAATCGTACATCAGAAGTAATTGACGTTTGGTTTGATAGCGGCTCGATGCCTTTTGCTCAGCAGCACCATCCATTCGAGAATGAGGGTGAATTTGCAGAGCAATATCCTGCCGATATGATTTGTGAAGGGATTGACCAAACACGTGGCTGGTTCTTCAGCTTGCTGGCAGTATCAACACTATACAACGGTAAAGCTCCTTACAAGGCAGTCATATCGACAGGGCATATTTTGGATGAAAATGGACAAAAAATGTCCAAATCTAAAGGGAATGTAATCGACCCTTGGGAAATTATTAATGAGTACGGAACGGATGCATTCCGCTGGGCGCTGTTATCAGACAGTGCGCCTTGGAACAGTAAGCGTTTCTCAAGAAGTATAGTTGCTGAAGCAAAATCAAAAGTGATTGATACGATTGTCAATACACATGCATTTTTCGCGCTTTATGCTGATATTGATGGTTTTGATCCAGCAAAGCATCAAACTGTACAGTCTAATAATAAATTGGACGATTGGATATTGTCTCGCTTGAACAGCTTGATCAAAACAGTTTCTAAAGGTCTTGAGGCAAATGACTTCTTGAATCCGGCAAGAGCGATAGAAGCCTATGTGGACGAACTGAGCAACTGGTACATCCGCCGTTCGAGAGATCGCTTCTGGGGCAGCGGTCTTAATGAGGATAAGCTGGCAGCGTATCAGACGCTTCACCATGTTTTGATGACGCTGGCTCGCCTTATTGCTCCTTATGCTCCATTGCTTGCTGAAGACTTGTATGGCAATCTGGGCGGTGCGGGAAGTGTTCATTTGGCGGACTATCCAACAGCAGATGAGGCTTTGATCAATGAAACATTAGAACGCGATATGGATAGCGCCAAGCAAATTGTTGAGCTGGCTCGCAATGTGCGCAATGAAACAGCAATCAAAACTCGTCAGCCGCTTTCTGAGCTTATTGTTTCGCTGGATCGTGATTTTGAACTTGCCTCCTATGAACAGATTATTAAAGATGAGATCAATATTAAACAAATTAAGGTACAAAACTCTGATGGCGGCTTTGTTGATTTCACATTGAAATTGAACTTGAAAGCTGCCGGCAAAAAGTTTGGCAAGTTGGTAGGTCCAATTCAGGCGACGCTTAAAGAAATGTCTGCGGAGGAAACAAGAGAAATTGTTGCAGCAGGATCGGCTAAGCTGGAATTAAGCGGTGAGGAAGTTATTATTGCTTTGGATGAGCTATTAGTAGAAAAACAGGCTAAAAGCGGTTTTGCCTCTGCTTCCTTTGGGGGAGTGACTGTAGCCCTTAATACCGAAATAACAAAAGAACTGGAGCAAGAGGGCTGGGTTAGAGAAGTGATTCGTGCAGTACAGGATACAAGACGCAAGTTGGATTTGCCTATTGAGAAGCGAATTGATTTGATATTGCAAGTAGATGAAGAGTTGCAAAGTGCATTGCAGTCCTTTGACCATGTGCTTAAAGAAAATGTGTTGCTGCAATCCGTTTCATTTGCAACAGTTGAGCAGATGGAAGTTGTGAAGCTAGGCGAAAAAAATATTGGGATTTTCATTCAATAAACGGGAATAGTATAATAAACCCGCTTGCCAGCTTTACTAGCAGGCGGGCGGGTTTATGACCTTTAAGGGATTATATCGTCGTTGTATTTTAAACATGAGGAAAGCGAGTCGAATGAATATATGAAACGAAAAAAAAGGAAGCAACAGCATATCGATGAGCAAGAACCTGTTGAAGTTAGACTGACGAAACTGAACCATACACTTGAAAGAATTGCTCAAGATATGGAGCGTACGCGCATGGCGGAATACGTAGAACTGTTAAATAAACCGATGTCGTTAATTTGGCGCAATATAGTGGCAGGCACAGCCAGAGGAGTCGGGATTGCAATCGGCTTTACTTTTTTCGCTGCGACAATATTGTATGTCCTACAAATATTAGGTGCTTTAAATCTTCCAATCATTGGTGACTATATTGCCGATATTGTTCGAATTGTACAAATCCAGCTTGAAGGCAAAGCGTACTGATTTCGTACCGATCATATAAAAGTTAATATATGCAGCTAGTCCTCTATAATGTTATAGCCATTTGGATCATCAGAAGTATCATACTTAGTTCTTGTTTGAAGCGGCGGCAGTGGTTTTCCGGTTATATCTGCGGCGAGCAAAAATGGTTCCATTGTGAGAAATAAATCCGCTCCGGATTCAAAATCTTCATGCTCTGCGTCATGATCGTTTGTATCATTGTATAGATTTTTATTATTATCGTTCATGTCTGGTTCATCCCTTCATCTTTAATTAAATTGCCTCTTTAGTTTGGATAAAAAGCAATCAGATTATTGGAGAACAAAAGTGGAAATACGGGTGAACTGGCTCATTAATACGTATTTATGCTAAACTTAAAAACAAATGGGTTTATATAGAGCAGGTGAGGAGAGAGGGTATGCGTAATTACTATTATTACATAGTGGCATTGATTGTGTTAATTATTGACTTTGTTACGAAAAAAATCATTGCGACCACAATGGCAATTGATGAGCAAATTAGCGTAATCGGGCAGTTTTTTCTTATTACCTCGCATCGTAACAGAGGTGCCGCTTTTGGCATACTGCAGGAGCAAAGAACATTTTTTATCATTATTACAGTCGTCGTTGTTGTGGGTTTAATTTGGTACGCGCAGTCATCGAAAAAGGCTGGTGCGCATGCCAGACTGTTAACTGGGCTTGGATTAGTGCTCGGTGGTGCAATTGGAAACTTTATTGATCGTGTTCGTTTTGGTGAAGTAGTGGATTTTTTGAAATTTAATTTTGGCAGCTACGAATTTCCTATCTTTAACATTGCCGATTCGGCAATTTGTATCGGTGTAGGGTTGATTTTGCTTGATACATTACTTACTGGAAGAAACGAATCAAAGAAGTCAAACAATGGAGAGGATAGGGACTTAATAGATAATGAACAGCAATCCATTTGAAGAACAAGATGATTTATTAGTAGTGCAGCAGGAGGACAGAGGAAGTCGACTGGATAAGTGGTTGTTCGAACAACTGAATAATCCATCTCTTTCAAGAACGCAAGTTCAAGACTGGATTAAAAGTGGCGCCGTTACTGTTAATGGTCAGCAAGTGAAAAGCAATTACAAAATCAATGAAGGCAATTTGATTCAAGTAATTGTTCCAGAGTCGATAGAAGCAGAAATCATGGCGGAGCCGATACCGCTGGACATTGTATATGAAGATGCGGATGTTATCGTTATTAACAAGCCAAGAGGGATGGTTGTACATCCGGCACCTGGTCATTACAGCGGTACCGTCGTTAATGCTCTAATGCATCATTGCAAAGATTTATCCGGTATAAACGGGGTTATGCGTCCTGGTATCGTGCACCGAATCGATAAGGACACTTCAGGCTTATTGATGATTGCCAAGAATGATTTGGCACATCTTTCACTAACTAAGCAATTAAAGGAGCATTCTGTTACAAGGAAATATATAGCGCTGGTGCATGGCAATTTACCGCACGATACCGGAACGATTGATGCGCCAATTGGCAGAGATGCCAAAGACCGCAAAAAGTTTTGTGTGACAGATGTAAATAGCAAACATGCTGTTACTCATTTTGCAGTGCTGGAACGTTTGAATGATTATACATTGGCACAGTTGCAACTTGAAACCGGAAGAACACATCAAATTCGTGTTCATTTGAAGTATATTGGATACCCGCTTGCCGGTGATCCAGTTTATGGTAGGAGTAAAACGATTGATTTGGCAGGACAGGCTCTGCATGCAGCAGTAATTGGATTTGATCATCCGCGCAGTGGAGAGCGACTCTTGTTTGAGGTTGATCTTCCGGAAGATATGAAGCGGGTGCTTCACGAGTTGAAGTCGCGCTAGTCGCCAAAAATAGCTATTGTCAAACATATATCGGCAGATAAAATTGTTGACAACTATTGTTCAGCGTGGGATAATAACAACGATCTAAAGAAGTACCTTTAACTCAGTCCAGAGAGGCTGGCAAGGTAGCGTGAATAACTGAGCTTTGATCGCTGGTTGTAGAATTGCATAATATGCAGTTTCTATTGGTCTGTCTGTATCAGGATAAGAAGACATTGTTTTGCAAAAACTTGTTTTCTTATTCCTAAGCGGACCCGCCAGTTTACAAAAGTAGGGCATTGTTTGCTCTGCTTTTGGATCAAAGAAGTCAGGCTCCTTGCGTCTGTTCGCAGGGAGCTTTTTTCGTTGCCGATTTGGTTTGAGCATTTTATTAGAAAGGAGAACGCAATATGCTGGAGGAAGAACGTTTGGTTATTATGGATGAAGCTGCAATAAGAAGGGCACTTACTAGAATAGCTCATGAGATTGCAGAGAGAAATAAAGGAATTGATGATTGTGTAATTGTTGGAATCCGAACAAGAGGAGTTTTTTTGGCAGAAAGAATTGCTGAGCGGATTGCAGATATTGAGGGCAAGCAAATCGATTTCGCCGAACTGGATGTGACAGGCTATCGCGATGATCTCATAGAGCCGCTTGCTGGCGAATTGACAGGCAACAAATTACTTACAGCCAACCAACTGCCGTTTTCGGTGAAGGATAAGAAAGTGATCTTAGTAGATGATGTACTGTATACAGGCAGAACGATTCGAGCTGCTATGGATGCGATTATGGATTGCGGAAGACCACAAAGCATACAATTGGCAGTGCTTGTAGATCGCGGTCATCGTGAACTTCCCATTCGTCCAGATTATATCGGGAAAAATGTTCCGACATCCAAGCAAGAAGAAATTGACGTTTCTCTTACTAATATTGATGCGAAGGACCAAGTTACAATTATCCATAACAGGGGGTAATCGGTATGATTACGACAAAGTTGAAACAACGCAGCTTACTTGGTTTAAAAGAAATTAGCAAAGAGGAAATTACATCGATTCTTGACCGTGCGGCATATTGGGAAAACCATGAACAAACGGTTCACAATGTACTTAACGGCAAATTTGTAGCTAATATGTTCTTTGAGAACAGTACGCGCACTCGCTTTTCATTTGAAGTGGCTCAAAAGCGTTTGGGGGCGGAAGTTGTTAACTTTTCTGCAGCGGCATCAAGTGTGGAAAAGGGAGAATCGATTTATGATACAGTTAAAACGCTTGAGTCAATGGGAGTGGACGCCGGAGTGATACGGCTTAAACCAATTGGTGTACTAGCAGAGATTGCTCCAAAGTTGAATATGCCGCTGATTAATGCTGGGGATGGCAACAACGAGCATCCGACACAAGCCCTGCTTGACTTGTATACGATGCGCAAGCATTTTGGATCTTTGGAAGGTTTGAATGTTGTCATTGTGGGCGATGTGCTTCACAGTCGTGTCGCGCGCTCTAATCTATATGCACTGCGCAAGTTCGGCGCCAAGGTAAGCTTCTGTACACCGCCGAATATGAGGGCGCATGATTTGGATGTTCCTTATATTAGTATGGAAGAAGCGCTTAAAGCAGATGTGGTTATGATGCTTCGCGTTCAGCTTGAACGTCACGAGAGCGGGATGCTAAATTCTGCAGAAGCTTATCGTCAAAACTATGGATTAACGTTGGAAAGAGCTTCGCAAATCGGGGATCATGCCATTATTATGCACCCGGCGCCAGTAAACCGAAATGTGGAAATTGACGATGAGGTTGTCGAGCATCCTAAATCTAAAATTTTTCCGCAAATGGCTAATGGTGTTCCTATCAGAATGGCAGTTGTCGAAAGAGCGTTAAACTAATAAAATAATAAGAGTGCGGAGGAGAACAAAATGTCACTTTGGATATTAAATGGCGAGGTTTGGAACGAGCAGAAAAATAAAATGGAAGTGATGCATATTTATACAGAAGGTGGTATAATAAAACGCATCACAAACAGTGACGAGCAACCGGATACAACTGGTGCCGAAATTATCGACGCAAAAGGTAAATTGGTTTCGCCAGGCTTTATTGATATGCATGTGCATTTGCGTGATCCTGGATTCGAGTATAAAGAGGATATTGTAACAGGCGCCCAGTCGGCTGCAAAAGGCGGTTTTACTACAATTGCCTGTATGCCGAATACTCGTCCCGTAACAGATACTGCTGAGACCGTACAGTATATTGCCGATAAAGCAAAGCAATTTGCAGCGGTGAAAGTATTGCCCTATGCAGCTATTACGAAAAATGAGCTTGGACGCGAGTTGACTGATTTTGCTGCTTTGAAAGAGGCGGGCGCGATTGGTTTTACTGATGATGGGGTTGGCGTGCAAAACGCGCAAATGATGAAGGATGCGATGGCGCTTGCCAAAGCGCTTGATATGCCTGTTATTGCTCACTGTGAAGATGATTCGCTAGTGAAGGGCGCTTGGGCGACGGAAGGCGAATTTTCTCGCAAGCATGGACTAAAAGGTATTCCAAATGAATCAGAAGCTATTCATGTAGGTCGTGATGTGTTGCTTGCAGAAGCAACTGGCGTACACTACCATGTATGCCATGTAAGTACAGAGCAATCCGTTCGTTTGATTCGCTTGGCAAAACAGATCGGAGTAAAGGTAACTGCCGAGGTTTGTCCGCATCACCTGGTGTTGTCTGATGAAGATATTCCAGGTCTTGATGATGCAAACTGGAAAATGAACCCTCCACTGCGTTCGCCAAGAGATGTACAAGCTGTTATTGAGGCTTTGGAAGACGGTACAATTGACATGATTGTAACAGACCATGCCCCACATAGCGCCGAGGAGAAACAAAAGGGTGTTGAGTTGGCTCCATTTGGAATTGTTGGCTTCGAAACAGCTTTTCCGTTGCTGTACACGAAGTTTGTTGCTACTGGCAAATGGACGCTGGGCTTTTTGCTCAAGCGAATGACAGAGGACCCTGCCAAAGTATTCCGTCTGAATAGCGGAAAGCTGGAAGTTGGAGCGCCTGCTGATATAACAATAGTAGATTTGCAATCGGAGCGGGCAGTTGATCCTTCTGCATTTGCTTCCAAGAGCAATAATACTCCGTTTGGAGGCTGGCTATTAAAAGGATGGCCGGTTGCAACAGTTGTTGACGGTAAAACCGTCTGGGCGGAATAGATAAAACACGAAAAGGAGCGAGTGGAATGCAAGCAAGATTATTATTAGAAGACGGTACGCTGTTTACCGGAAAATCATTCGGCGCACAAACAGAAAACGCTGGGGAGATCATTTTCCATACGGGAGTAACCGGTTATCAAGAAATGTTGTCGAATCCTTCTTGTGCCGGACAGATCGTAGTTATGACTTATCCTCTTTCCGGTAATACCGGTATGACACGCAACGATTTTGAATCGTTGACGCCGTTTGTTCAAGGCGTTGTCGTTCGCAGCTATGAATCGTACCCAAGCAACTGGAGAGCGCAACACTCGCTGGAACAATGGTTGAAAAAAAATAATATTCCTGCCATTTCAGAGATTGATACCCGGATGTTGACAAGAAAAATTCGCCAAAACGGTATAATGAAGGCTGTTCTGACTACAGGGGATGAATCCTTAGAGGTTTTGATGGAAAAGCTCAATGCTTCTTCACCTGTTAAGGATGCTGTTGCAAAAGCTTCGACATCAACTGTTTATTTCAGCCCGGGACCAGGCGAGCGTATCGTACTTGTCGACTTTGGAGCTAAAAATAGCATTTTGCAAAAACTAACTAAACGCGGCTGCGATATCGTTGTCGTTCCGCATAACACTACAGCTGAGCAAATCCGTGAATTGAAGCCTGACGGTGTAGTGCTGTCTGATGGTCCAGGCAATCCTGCTGATCTTGATTATGCTATTGTTATGATTAAAGAACTACTTGGTCAGTTCCCGATCTTTGGCATCTCACTTGGACATCAGTTATTTGCACTGGCATGCGGTGCTCGTGTAGAAAAAATGAAATTTGGTCATCATGGCGGAAACTACCCGGTTAAAAAATTGTTGACGAATGAATGCTTTATTGCATCCAAGTTCAATAGTTATGTTGTTCATAAAGATTCTGTGCAGGGCACTGAGCTTGTTATTACTTATATGAACAATAATGACGGGACGGTAGAAGGCTTGCAGCATCAGAACGTGCCGGCATTGTCTGTACAATTCCACCCTGAAGCAGCACCAGGTTCACACGATACAGAGTTTTTATTTGACGAGTATTTGGAGATAATCCAACAACATAAAGCAACTCATGCAGCGGTTGCGCCTCAAGCCGTATTGATGGACAAACTGAAAGGAGAGCTTCAACATGCCTAGAAATAATAAACTGAAAAAGATTCTTGTCATCGGTTCCGGTCCAATCGTTATCGGACAAGCAGCAGAATTTGATTATGCCGGAACGCAGGCATGTCAGGCTCTTAAAGAAGAAGGCTATGAGGTTGTTCTTATTAACAGCAACCCGGCTACTATAATGACGGATACGAATATGGCTGATAAAGTTTATATCGAGCCGATTACACTTGAATTTGTGACACAAATTATTAAACAGGAGCGTCCTGACGGATTGCTGCCGACGCTTGGCGGTCAAACGGGCCTCAATATGGCTGTTGAACTTGCAAGAGCAGGTGTGCTTGAGCGTGAAAACGTAAAATTGCTTGGTACGCAGTTAATGGCAATTGAGAAAGCAGAGGACCGCGACCTGTTCCGCGAATTGATGCGTGAATTGGAACAGCCAGTACCTGAGAGCGACATTGTAACGACTGTTGAGGATGCGGTTAGCTTTGCAAGCGAGATTGGCTATCCGATCATTGTTCGTCCTGCATATACGCTTGGCGGAACTGGCGGCGGTATTTGTGCGAATGAAGAAGAACTGCGTGAAGTTGTTGCTTCAGGTATTCGCTATAGCCCGATTAATCAATGCTTGATCGAAAAATCTATTGCGGGCATGAAGGAAATTGAGTATGAAGTGATGCGCGATGCGAACGATAACTGTATCGTTGTCTGCAATATGGAAAACTTTGACCCGGTTGGCGTGCATACTGGTGATAGTATTGTAGTTGCTCCTGCACAAACGATGACGGATTATGAGCATCAAATGCTTCGTACAGCATCATTGAAAATTATTAGCGCGCTTAATATTGAAGGTGGCTGTAACGTACAGTTTGCCCTAGATCCATACAGCTTCCAATACTATGTGATTGAAGTGAATCCTCGTGTTAGCCGTTCATCAGCGCTTGCATCCAAAGCAACAGGTTATCCCATTGCAAAAATGGCTGCTAAAATTGCGGTAGGCTATACACTGGACGAAATTGTTAACCCGGTTACAGGTCAAACTTATGCTTACTTCGAACCGGTAATTGATTATATTGTATCCAAAATTCCGCGTTGGCCTTTCGACAAGTTTGTAAGTGCGAATCGTAAGCTTGGCACACAAATGAAAGCGACTGGAGAGGTCATGTCGATTGGGCGTACTTTCGAGGAATCGATTCATAAAGCTGTCCGGTCTTTGGAGATTGGTGCACATCGCATTCATATTGAAGAAGCGGTTCAGCTTGAGGAAGAAGTGCTTCGCAGCAGAATGGAAAAGCCGGATGATGAGCGCTTGTTCCTTGTAATGGAAGCATTCCGCCGCGGTTATAGTGTACAAGCTGTACAGGATCTGACCCAAATTGACTGGTGGTTCTTGAATAAGCTTGAAGGCATTGTAAAGTTTGAAAAGCAATTGGCAAGTGAAAAGGAACTGACAGCAGAGCGTTTATATGAAGCGAAGCGTCTTGGTTTGTCTGACCGTTCTATCGCTGAAATTCGCCGCTTGGCAGCACAAGATGCGGAGTATACAAATGAGTCTGATATTCGCGAGTTGCGCAAACAGCTTAATATTAAACCTGTTTATAAGATGGTAGATACATGTGCAGCTGAGTTTGAAGCTTTGACGCCATACTACTATTCGACTTATGAAACGGAAAACGAAGTTACTGAGACTGAGAAACAGAAAATTGTTGTGCTTGGTTCCGGTCCGATCCGTATTGGACAGGGCGTTGAATTCGACTACTCTACAGTTCACGCTGTATGGGCGATTCAAAATGCTGGTTATGAAGCAGTAATTATTAATAATAACCCTGAAACGGTATCCACTGATTTCAGCACATCGGATCGCTTGTACTTTGAGCCGTTGTTCTTTGAAGATGTGATGAATATTATTGAACAAGAAAATCCAATCGGTGTTATTGTACAGTTCGGCGGACAAACAGCAATCAATCTGGCTGCTCCGCTTGAAAAGGCAGGCGTAACAATTCTTGGCTCCAGCCTTGATAGTATTGATACAGCTGAGGATCGCAAGCGTTTTGAGGCATTGCTTCGTAAACTTGATATCGCACAGCCTAAAGGCAGCACAGTAACTTCTGTAGATGAAGCTGTAGGCACAGCAAAAGGGCTTGGCTATCCGGTTTTGGTAAGACCTTCCTATGTGCTTGGCGGAAGAGCTATGGAAATTGTATACTCTGATGAAGAGTTGCTAAGCTATATGGAGGTAGCTGTTAAAATCAATCCGGAGCACCCGGTACTGATTGACCGCTATATGCTCGGTCAGGAAGCTGAAGTAGATGCTATCTGTGATGGTGAAACCGTGCTGATTCCTGGCATTATGGAGCATGTTGAGCGTGCAGGCGTTCACTCTGGCGACTCTATAGCGGTATATCCGCCGCAGTCCTTGTCTGAGGAAGTGAAGGCGGAAATAGTTGACATGACGATTAAAATCGCTAAAGAACTTAAAGCGGTCGGGCTAGTTAATATCCAATTTGTTATTCACCAGCAAAAAGTGTATGTCATTGAGGTAAACCCTCGTTCATCAAGAACAGTACCATTCTTGAGCAAAGTTACTGCTTTGCCAATGGCAAATTTGGCGACAAGAGTTATTCTTGGCGAAAAGCTTGCTGATCTTGGATATGTGGACGGATTATGGCCAGAAGATAAATATGTTTCTGTAAAAGTGCCTGTGTTCTCCTTCGCCAAATTACGCCGTGTTGACCCAACCTTGACTCCTGAGATGAAATCAACAGGTGAAGTTATGGGGCGCGATGCTACTTATGCCAAAGCATTATACAAAGGCTTGCTTGGCGCAGGCATGAAGATTCCTAAAGCAGGATCAATCATTGCAACAGTTGCAGATAAGGATAAGGAAGAAGCGATTGAACTATTGCGCGGTTTCTATATGATCGGGTACACGATTTATGCAACTGGTGGTACTGCTGCTGCACTTGAAACTGCAGGCATTAACGTTACGCCGGTTAACAAATTGAGCGAGGGATCGCCAAATATTCTTGATCTGATCAGAGAAGGAAAAGCTCACTTTGTAGTTAATACACTTACACGAGGAAAAACGCCGGAAAGAGACGGCTTCAGAATTCGTCGTGAAGCAGTTGAGAATGGTGTAGTTTGCTTAACATCACTGGATACCGTGCGCGCATTGCTTGGTATGCTGCAAACGATCAATTTCTCTTCTGAGCCAATGCCGGCTATCCAATAAAAGAATTAAATATGGAGGATTAGCAGATGAAGCTTACAAAGGAACAAGCAGCATCCCGCATTATGGTCGCTTTAGACTTTGAAAATGCGGCTTCGGCTGAGCGGTTGCTTCAAGAGCTTTCAGGCATTCCTTGTTATATGAAAGTGGGCATGCAGCTATTTTACGCTGCAGGGCCCGCTTTTGTTGAGAGCTTGAAAGAACGAGGTTATTCCGTATTTTTGGATGTGAAGATGCACGATATTCCGAATACCGTTAAAGGCGGCTCTATGAGTATTACGAAACTGGGCGTCGATATGTTTAATGTGCATGCAGCCGGTGGAGCAGCCATGATGGAGGCAGCTATGGAAGGAATGCAAGCGGCTTTAACAAGCGGTCAACAAGCTCCAGCTGTTATTGCTGTTACCCAGCTGACCAGCACCAGCGTACAAGTGATGAATAATGAAATTGGCATTGCTGGGTCAGTGGAAGATACTGTGCTTCACTATGCCTCTTTGACTCAAAAGGCGGGTCTGCAAGGCGTTGTTGCTTCTCCAGCAGAAGTGGGAATGATCAAATCCCAGCTGGGGGAAGGCTTTCAAACGGTTACCCCAGGTATTCGTCCAGCTGGCGCTGCTATTAATGACCAGACAAGAATTATGACACCCAAGGAAGCATTAAAGGCGGGTACGGACTTTATGGTAATAGGAAGACCGATCACAGCTGCAACTGATGCAAGAGCTGCGATCGAAACGATTATTGAGGAGATGATTTCTGGTGAGTAATGAGAATTTACCGAAGAAAATTGCAGAACAGCTGCTAAGTATTGAGGCAGTTGCGCTAAGCCCAAATGATTTGTTTACATGGACTTCCGGTATAAAGTCGCCCATTTATTGCGATAACCGCTTGACGATGGCTTATCCCGAAATTCGCAGTATGATTGCGGATGGATTTGTTTCAATGATCAAAGAAAAATATCCGGAAGCTGAAGTGATTGCGGGTACCTCAACAGCAGGAATTCCGCATGCAGCCTGGACAGCAGACAAGCTCGGCTTGCCGATGGCCTATATTCGTGATAAAGCAAAAGGGCATGGAAAGCAAAATCAAATTGAAGGCCGAGTTCTTCCTGGTCAAAAAGTAGTCGTAATTGAGGATTTGATTTCAACGGGAGGCAGCTCATTGAAGGCTGCTTTGGCAGTACGTGAGGCAGGAGCTGAGCCGCTGGCTGTGTTGGCGATATTCTCATACCAATTCCAAACTGCGGAGGATGCATTTGCTGCTGAGCAAATTCCTTTGCATACCTTGTCCAATTATACGGCTTTAATAGAAACGGCGGTAGAAAACGGTACAGTAAAAAAAGAAGAGGCAGAGCATCTTAAAAAATGGCGTGAAAACCCTGCGGAATTTAGATAAATCGGATAAAATAACGTCCGAAAAAACCTCTTAATATAAACCTTTTATACGAAAGGAACGGTACGTTGGCATCAAGTGGCGTACCGTTTCTTTGTCTATCTGCAACTTTAAGGATCATAAAATGAAAAATGTTTAAACTTCTTGCGAAAACACGTAACATTTCAGCCTTTTTTGCCGTCTATGTTGTAAGATTAGAAATATTTAAGAATACATATGAAGGATTAGGGGGTACTGGATTCGCTTATGAAAGCAGATGTAGAAGATATTGCTGAGCATGAGGAGTCTGCTTCTGACCATTCGATTGGCGTCGGCAAACTTGCAGCTGACAAAATGGACCCGGATAAGCTAATGGATGTTCGCAATGTGGAGCGTACATTTCAAGTTGGCGGAAAACCGTTGCATGTTTTGAAGGGCATTGAGATGGAATTGAAGAGAGGACAACTTGTAATGTTGCGGGGGAGATCAGGATCAGGCAAAACGACGCTTCTGAACTGTTTGGGCGGACTTGATATTCCAAGCAAAGGCGAAGTTTGGTTTAATGGCAGATCTTTCAGCAAGCTAAATGATGATGAGAGAACACTTATAAGACGCAATCAAATGGGTTTTATATTTCAGGCTTATGCTCTAATGCCTTTATTGTCCGCTTGGGAGAACGTCGAGCTGTCGCTGCGAATGGCAGGTACACCGCGTTCAGAGTGGAAAGAACGGGTAGCGGAATGTCTTGAGCTTGTTGGGCTTGGCAAGAGAATGAAGCACAGACCATTCGAGATGTCCGGCGGTGAACAGCAGCGTGTAGCTATTGCAAAGGCTATTGCGCACCGTCCTATTCTGCTGCTTGCTGATGAGCCTACTGCAGAGCTGGATTCGAATATGGCAGCCCAAGTAATGGCGCTATTCCAAAATATTATTCGCACAGAAAAAGTTACAATATGTATGACTACACACGATCCTACAATTATGGAGGTTGCCGATCATGTCTATGAAATGGTGGACGGGAAGTTTATTTAGACGTTCATTAATAGTAACTGTACTAGGAATGTCACTTGCAATAACAAGCGGTTGCTCGTTATTGCCCAAAGAAGGAGAGGAAGAAGAGCTTCCTGAAATTAATCCTCCGGCAATATCCAAAAAACCGGAATACACAGTAGCCACAACAACGCTGGAAACAAAAGTTCAGGTGATGGGCAAGTTGATTTCTTTGGAAGAAGAAACAATGTACTTTACCGCAGACAACAAGCATTTGAAAGAGCTGTATGTTAAAAACGGCGATCAGGTAAAAGCCGGGCAGGTTGTTGCCGAGCTTGACGTGACTGAGCTTGAGAAGACGCTTCGCAACGAGCGTCTGGCGTTCAAACGCGAGGAGACGATGATGAAGGAAACGCTCCGTGTGCGTGATGAGATGGACCCGATAGAATTTGAAGAAAAGCGTATCGCGTTTGAAGAAAAAAGACAGAGATTGGCCGATCTGGAGGAAGAAATATCACATGCTGTGCTAGTAGCGCCATTTGGCGGCACGATTGTTTCAGTTACAGCTCAAAAGGGCGCGTTGGTAAAGGCTTATGAGCCAATAGCAATCGTTGCCAATACATCTATGATTGTGCCGGGAGCCAAGTTAACCAAAAACGAGCTGGAGAAGGTTGCCGTAGGCATGGAAGCAAATGTGAACATGAATAACGCAGGCAAGGTCAAAGGGAAAATCAAATCATTGCCGCAGCCGAAAAGCGATCCAAACAATAACAATGGCAACGGCGGAATGCCTGGAATGCCTGGAAACGAAAACAAGCCGGAGAAACCAGAGGATTTTATGATTATCGACGTTGCTGAGTTGCCTAAGGATGTGTCGCGAGGCTTCCCGGTTTCCATCGACATTATTTTGAAGAGAACAGAAAATGCTGTTGTTATTCCGCCTTCTACACTACGTACAATTGGTTCCCGCACTTATGTTCAAGTCATTGAAAATGATGTGAAGCGTGAAGTAGATGTCGAAGTCGGTCAGCAAACCGCGACTCAAGTTGAAATATTAAAAGGACTTGAGCCTGGACAGAAAGTTGTAGGGCGATAACGGATGGGCGGTGTTCATCTGTTTCGATTTTTGTTCCGCAAAATGTGGAACACGCGTTGGCTAACGATTAGTACACTTGCAGGTCTTACGATGGCAGTTGCATTTGCAACAAGTATTCCAATGTATGCTGATGGTGCACTAAAACGTGTAGTTTCTGAATCACTGCAAGAGAAGAGTGCGGGGCTTCCTGCAGGATCATTGCTGATGCGGTATCAATCGCCTCCTGGACAAAAAACAGATTTGGTAGCGTTGAAGGATCTTGAAAAGTATATTAAAGAAGAAATTCCTGTTGAGATTCCTTTTACATACAGCACTTTTTTGCAATCCTATTCGATTCGCAGCGGGGATGTCGTTCCACAGGACCCATCAAAAGTAGATCCTGGACGCAATCGGCAGTTCACTTTGTCCACAATGACTTCACTGGAAGAAAGAACAGAGCTTGTGCAAGGGCAATGGTTTTCCAAAACGGCACAAAAAGATGGAATTATAGAAGCGGTTATGTTTGAGGAAGCGCTGTTCCGCAATGATTTGCATATTGGGGATGTATTGATTTATCCAATACATGGCGGTATCAATATGAGGCTTCCGATCAAAATTGTCGGGGCAATTAAACCGCTTGATGATAACGATGCATATTGGTATCAAGGGCTTGAGAGTTTACTAGGTACGTTGCAAATTCATCCGGATGTATTCAACCACAACATTCTTGATCAGTACAAAATTCCGCTTCATAACGCGGGCTGGTATTATACTTTTGATTTATCTACCGTTAAAACAAGCCAGTTGTCACCACTAAGCCGGACACTTGATCGTATTAATATCGACTTGTATCAAAAACTAAAAGACACCAGAGTAGAGATTTCCTTTGCATCCTTGCTGACAGATTTCAAAAAGCAAAGCTTGCAATTGCAAACCCTGTTGTTTACGCTGGCAGCACCTATGATCGCCATGGTATTTTTCTTTATTGCGATGAATGCGCGCCAAGCTCTTGACAAGCAGCGAAGCGATATTGCTGTATTGCGAAGCCGCGGTGCCAAAACGGGGCAGATCATTTGGATCTATTTGATAGAAGGCTTAATTCTCGGCGGTGTTGCTCTCGCTCTTGGACCGCTGCTTGGCTGGTTTATGGCAAAGAGCATCGGCTCAGCCAATGGATTTTTGTCCTTTGTAAGCCGTAAATCGATCCCTGTGGGTTTCTCGACTGAAGCATTGATTGCCGGAGGGGCAGCTGTACTGCTTGCTATATTGGCAACTGTTATTCCTGCGGTTATCTACGCTCGATCATCAATTGTCAGCTACAAGCAAAACTTGGCGAGATCAGATCGCAAGCCTTTTTGGCAAAGATGGTTTCTGGACATTTTGCTATTAGGTGCGGCAGGCTATGGCTGGTATATGTTCCAGGAAAGACAAATTCTCACATTCCAAACCGGGATGACAACAGATCAGCTAAATGTTCAGCCGTTTTTGTTTTTCGTACCGGCTATTGCAATCTTCTCCATCGGATTATTCTTTTTAAGAGTTTTCCCGTGGCTTTTGAAGTTATTTAACTTTATTGGTCGCAAATTTTTGCCAGTGCCGCTTTATTTGACGCTGACTCAGCTTTCAAGGTCTTCTCAGGGCTATTATTCCCTTATGATATTGTTAGTTTTGACCTTGGGACTTGGTGTTTATAATGCGTCAGCGGCAAGAACGATCGATTTGAACTCCACTGAGAGAACGCTATATAAGTATGGTGCGGATGTGGTCATTCAAACGGTATGGGAAGGAACGCCTGAAATGCCTACAGGCACCAATAAGCCGAATCCTGAAAAACCTAACCCTGGAAACCCCGGTAATCCGGGCAATCCTGGTAACCCTGGTAATCCTGGAAATCCGGGTCAGCCAGGCAATCCGGGCAATCAGGTGCCATCCAAAATTTTATATAATGAACCGCCATTTGAAGTGTTTAAAACGGCAGATGGTGTAGAATCGGTTTCCCGTGTTCTGAAAACAAAAGGGAATGTGGTCATATCAGGAAAGTCTATTGGTCAAGGATCGATATTGGGCATTGAAAATGATCAGTTTGCCAAGGTGGCATGGCTGCGCAGCGATTTGTTTCCTGCACATCCTTATCATTACTTGAATAATTTGGGGTTGTTTGAACATGCTGCGATTATACCATCCAATGTGGCTGAGAAGTATCAGTTAAAGCTGGGTGATATTGTTTCGGTTGGGTTTAGCGATGGCATGCTTGAATTTGCGGTAGTGGGTATTGTGCCTTACTGGCCGACCGAATACCCGGATAAAACACCATTCATCATTACGAATATTGATTATATTTATGATCAATTGCCAATGATTCCGTACGAGGTTTGGATTAAGATGCAGCCGAATGCCAAGTTGGCTCCACTTGTCGAATATTTACAAAAGAGTGGCATTGAGCTGCACTCGGTAACAGATACACGCAGTGAATTGCTTACGCAAGCAAAGCACCCGACCCGTGGCGGTGTGTTCGGTATTTTGAGCTTAGGTTTCCTTGTATCAGTTATTGTTACACTTGCGGGTTATCTATTGTATTGGTTCTTTAATTTGTCAGGCCGTGTTGTTCAATTCGGTGTACTGCGAGCGATGGGTCTTTCCAAGAAACAATTGACAGGAATGCTGTTGCTGGAGCAAGTATTTACAGCTGGTCTAGCGATTGTGCTTGGTGTTGTAATCGGTAAAGTTGTAAGCAAACTGTTCCTTCCATTTTTGCAAACAGCAGAGAATGTGGAAGATACTGTACCTCCGTTTAGAGTAATATTTAATGCTAAGGATACAAACCAATTATTTATTGTCGTTGGCGTTATGATGTTTATCGGAGCCATGCTGTTATTCCTGCATATTCGCAGATTGCGAGTTCATCAAGCGGTTAAAATGGGAGAGGAGCGTTAGGACAGGATGATTGAATGCGAAGGTTTAGTTAAAATTTTCAAAACAGATGATTTGGAAGTTGTAGCGCTCCAGGGTCTTAATTTGAAAGTTGAGACCGGTGAACTAATGGCAATTATCGGAAATAGCGGAAGCGGAAAATCAACGTTGCTAAATACACTGGGCGGTCTTGACCGCCCTTCTGCCGGAACCGTTAAAGTTGGTCCCTGGGATTTACTTAAAATTTCGGAGGATGATTTAGTAAAGTACAAGCGCGATACAGTCGGTTTTATATGGCAAAACAACGCAAGAAACTTGCTTCCATACCTGACTGCGCTTGAAAACGTAGAAATGCCGATGATGTTATCAGGCAAGATGGATCGTACTTATGCCAAGCAACTGCTCGAGTGGGTAGGGCTGAAAGAACGAATGCATAATAAGCTGCATCAGCTTTCCGGTGGTGAGCAGCAGCGGGTTGCTATCGCCATCTCATTGTCGAATCGTCCTCAGTTATTACTGGCTGATGAACCGACCGGATCTGTGGATACAGCTACTTCTGATCTGATCATGAATATTTTTCGCAGGCTGAATAAGGAACTTGGCATTACGATTGTTATCGTAACTCACGATTTGTCGCTAGCTAGTAAAGTGGATCGTGTTGTTGCTATTCGCGATGGTCTCACGAGTACAGAATTTATTAAGAGAAACGAAAATTTAGATATGAACCAATCTTTCTCCGCGGAGTTCGCGGGCACATTACAAGAGGTGCATGAAGCTTATGTAGTTGTTGACAGAGTTGGAAGATTGCAAATACCTAAAGAGTTTTTGGCTGCGCTTGAGATTAAAGACAAAGCATCGATGGAATTTGATGGTGAACGCATCATCATTTCTTCACCGAAAAAATTAGGAGGAGAACAAGAATGAAACTGCCAAGAATGTCTATGAAATCTACACGTAAGGTAGCCGGTGTAAGTTTGTCTTTAGTGCTTGCAACTGGAATGCTTGCTGCATGCAGCAAAGAGGGAGGCAGCAGCAACAAGGCTGATACTGTTATAAGAATTGGTGTATTGTATGGGGATTCGGATAATGAGTCATATTTGCGTCAACAGTATACTGATACTTACGAGATGATGAATAAAAATGTAACCTTTGAGTTTCAGCATGCCATAAACTATGATGATCAACGATTTGATCAGGCTGAGCCTGGCAAAAAACCAGAACGTCCAGATACTTATGAAAAAATGAAAGAATTGTTGTCAGGCTCCAATCCTGTAGATGTTATTATTTACGACTATAATATGCTCCGTCGATTGACACAAGACAACTTGTTGAAGCCGCTAGATTCATTAATACAACAAGACAAGTTTGATATTAGCGACTATGTGCCGACTGTCATTGATGGGATAAAAGCTGCTGGCGATAACAGTTTATATGCGCTAACTCCAGTGTTTACATCATCTGCATTGTTTTATAACAAGAAAATGTTTACGGAAAGAGGAGTAGAGCCTCCAACCGATGATATGACTTGGGACGATGTGTTCAATAAAGCTCGTCAAGTGGCAAGCGGTGAAGATCTGGACCGTAAATTCGGCTTTAATTTTACACGCTGGATCAATGACCCCGCTGGTGATGCGATGAGCTATGCTAATGCACTGCAGCTTCGAGTTTTTGACAACAAGGCAGAGAATATGATGGTAAACAATGATCAATGGGCAAATGTTTGGAATTCAGTAATTTCCTTGCATAAAGATAATATTATACCTGATCAGGAATTTATACAGAAATACTACGAAAAGAATAGTGAAGAAGGAAGCTATGATCCGTTCTATGGCGATTTATTTCTAAAAGGAAAACTTGGCATGGTTATTGGAGAAAGCTATTATATTAATGATTTGCGCAAGGCGAATGATAATTCCTCGAAAATAAAAGATTTTGAGATGGTCGATTGGGATGTTGTAACCTTGCCTACAGATCCGAATACTCCAGGTCAGGGAGGAAATATTCAACTTGGGCAATTGATGAGTATTAATGCCCGTGCTCAAAATCCGGATGGTGCTTGGGATTTTATTAAGTTTATTAACGGGAAAGATTGGGCGAAAATGAAATCTAGAAGCTTGTACGAAATGACAGCTCGCAAAGAGTTTATTCAGCCAATCGGCGGCTTCCAATACAATATTGATGCCTTTACTAAGCTTCGTCCGTTCCAGCCGAATGCTGAAATGAATGAGAATCTGTACATCGACAAGCCAGGGATTTGGGAAGCGGAGGGCCTTCGATATGAACTATTCCAAAAAGCATTTGCTGGTGAAATGGATGTAAAAGCAGCTTTGCTGGAATGGGAAACGAAGGGAAATGCTGCACTGCAAAAAACAGGTGACTCAGGTGGCGAGATCGGCATTGATCCAATGCCAAGACCATTAATGTTAGAGTAATTTAGATGTAAAACTGCTGTTTTGGGCGAAGTAAACCTTGCTCAGAACAGCAGTTTTTTTAAAATAAAAATAGTTCATAAACATATTGTGAATATTATGCAGCTTTTTTTCAAAGTGCTTTGTTAAAAAGGTGAAAGAAAATTCTATATGGCAATATCATAGATTAAAATTTAGTAGAGTTAAAAGAAATATCCGCCTGATAGTGAAAGAAAAAGTGGGGTTAAAGCGCGGAAATTGCTTGAATTAGCGGTAAATGAGCGATTAAAAGTGGTATCAAATAAAAAAAGAAAAATAATTGTTAAAATATGCTTGACTCTCTATATTGATCTATAGTATATTAATTGATGTCGCCATTTACAAATGAAACACAGAAATACTCAAATGTATACGTCGCGGGGTGGAGCAGCTCGGTAGCTCGTCGGGCTCATAACCCGAAGGCCACAGGTTCAAATCCTGTCCCCGCAACCAATCTTAGAACCAATAAGCTTGGTTATGACGTAGCAAATTTGAGGGCCCTTAGCTCAGTTGGTTAGAGCGGTCGGCTCATAACCGATTGGTCGGGGGTTCGAGT
>JBEBPB010000015.1:0-122707 GCA_040396195.1 Paenibacillus nanensis | reverse complement strand
GAGGTCATTTCCGAGCGTAGTTGTACGAAAAACCGTACAAAATCCGTTAACGGAGTAACGCAGGTTATTTCCGAGCGTAGTTATATGAAAAATCGTACAAAGCACAAACGCGCCGCAACCACCGCCGTCATCGCCATTATATCCAACAGATCCAACAGATCCAACAGATCCAACAGATCCAACATATCTACTTCAAGAGCATTTATAGTGTGTTTGCTGCGTCAAATATTTTAAGTTCGTTTATGAGACGGACGACATCTTTGGAGCGCTGCATATTGAATTTTTTTAGAATGCCGTTTATTTGTTTCTTAATGGTTTCCAGTTCAACAGAGCGCAGCTCGGCTATTTTTTGTCTACTATGCGATTGGCAGAGCAATTTCAAAATTTCCAGTTCGCTGGGTGTAAGCAACGAGATAATATTGAGCACCGACATAAGCTTGGTTTCTGTATTTTTGACGCGTACCAGTTCATTGCGTAGCTTTTTGGCTATAATCGGACGAATCGGAGAGTCGTCCTGATAAGCAGATCGAATACCATCAGCAATTTCCTCCGGTGTAGAGGATTTGATCATATAATCTACAATGCCCGTTTGAAAGGCAGCAAAAATGATATTGTCATCCTCATGGACGGTGAGTACAATAATTTTTGTTTCAGGCAAGCGCTGATGAATTTCCTTGGCAGCCTCAATACCAGCAAACTGTGTTTCCATCTCAATATCCATCAAAATAATGTCCGGTCGGCTTTGTAAAGCGCATAATACTGTTTCAGAACCTGTGCTGAGCGATCCGGCAAGCTCCATATCCGCATGAGAATGAATAATCCGCTCCAGTCTGCGACGATGTGCCTCCATATCATCAGCTATTACTATTTTAATGGCAGTCATAGTGCAGTCCTCCTTGTATTTCTAGTGGTGTATTAGGGCGTGTTTGATAACGCCGATGGGAGTAGATATTGCCCAATTTTTGTTTCATGCCAGACGTATTTGTGAAGATGTACCGCAGGTACGTCAAACAAATACAACGCAGCAGGGTGCGAAGAGGCGGTAATAGATGCCCCTAAGTGGGTTTTCAGACATGACCTAAATAAGAGGCAGAAATATTTTGAAGACAGTTCCCTTCCTCAACTCGCTGTCTACCTCCATCCTTCCATTGTGGGCGCTGACAATTTTATGGCAGTATGATAATCCGACTCCCCAATTGCGGGCAGAAGATTTGGTTGAGAAGAAAGGCGAGAAAACATCAGGCAAATGGTCAGGAGCGATACCTGGTCCATTGTCTGCAATAGAAATAAATCCCCAGTCATCCTGATCTTCTATTGTAATTATAATTGCTGCATCTGCTTGTCCCTGCAACGCTTCCAGTGCATTAATAATGATGTTGAAGTAAACCTCAGACATATGCGTCTCATCAATAAATGCTTTCCTGCCTTGCGAGGCGCGTTTGACAGAGATAGGAACCTGCTGCTGTGTTGTAGACAGCTTTGCCAAAGCCTTTTCCATGGGAAGATGGAGCTTTAGCGGCTTCATCGACAACGAGATGCTGTTCAGTTTATTAGAAGCTTCATTCAATGTTTCATATGACTCGGCGCAGGAGTTTAAAATCAGGGACAAGCTGTACTGCGCTTCCTCATCATCCGCAAAACGTTCCTTCAAGTACTCTGTTTCAGAGCGAATTGCCAGCAAATGATTTTTTATAGAATGTGTAAATGCCTTTACGCCAAGCGAGGCGGTTTTAATTTTTTTATTAATATCTGCATTGATAACCTCTTCGCTTTTTTCCAAAGCAGCATAGCGAGAAAAGGTGAAAATCATTGAGCCTAGTGCAAGTACAGAGACGATAGGAAACCAATTCATTTCATAAATAGTATTGCTTATTTGCGGTTTAATGTAATTAGGGAAATCCTTTAGATACGTTGTTTTAACCAATACTTTGGGTGCCCAGGAAAACATGATGATATGAAGAAGAGCGACAGGAAATAAGCAAACAATATGGTACAACGTATATCTTCGCAAAAATTGCACACGGTAGTTTTTAATGAAATGTTGGACAAGCAACAAGAATGAAGTAATAATCGCAATGTTCTTGCACCACAATAAAGCAACATTTATAAAGTCGCGAAATTTATTGAAAAGCAGTCCCTGTTCATAGCCCTGATTATAAAAATGATCTTGCAGCGCCATATTAAACCAGGGATCATAGTAAATAATTTGCACAATCATAAACAGTACAATGGGGATATAAAGATAGCCGTTTTTATGTTTGCGATGCGCCATTGTGAACGATATAGAAAATAGCAAAAAGGAGTAACCGAACAAAATAATTCCGCCATTAAATAGACGGATCAACAGGTATGGATTAAAGTTTTCAAGCACCAAGCGGTTCCAGGAGCCTGGCGAAAAATCATAAAACTTGCTGATCATCGTAAAGAAAACATTAAATTTGCTTATATAAAAAATATAAGAAACAAACGAAAGAATCCATCCCAAAATAATGCCATATAAGAAATAAGTAGATAGATGGGTTAACTTTTTGTATGTCAATACAATAGTAAATAGCAATAAAACAATGGATAAATATGTCATATACTCACACCTTTCTAAAAAGGGGTATAAAAGATTCAACTTATGAAATCAAAAAGAATGCGTTTACAATATAAAGTGTAACGAAGTATAACACGACTGAGAGGGGATTGCAAAATGAAAAAAAGTTGGCTATTGCTCCTATCCTTAACACTTTTAATTAGTATGTTGGCTGCTTGCTCGTCTGGAGGAGGAAAAGCGCCAGAGAGTTCAAAACCTGCTAATACAGAAAAAGAGGGAGCAGGCAACGGCAAGGGCGGATCAGAAAAGGTGAAGTTTACTGTTCCGGTACTGCCTGATGACTTGGCAGCTTTTGAAACGGCTTACACAGAGTTTGAGAAGGAAAATCCTAATATTGAAGTAGAATTTATTACTTTCCCGGCTAATCAATTTTATGAAAAGTTGCGTATTCAATTGTCCGGCGGAGTAGAGTATGACCTATTCGGCGGTGTATTGGATTCCATGATCGATACTGGCATTATTGAACCGCTTGATGATTATATCAAAAACAATAATGTGGATGTTTCCGGCTACGGCGAAATGTATGAGGGCATGAAGATTAACGGTAATTCCTACGGGCTGCCGTACCGTAAATCCAACTGGATGCTTTATTACAACAAAGATCTATTCGATCAGTTCAATGTACCTTATCCAAGCGATGATCTGACATGGGATCAATTCCGTGACCTTGCCAAGCAAATGACTAAAGGTTCCGGTGCTGATAAAATCTATGGTGCTTTCCTTCATACTTGGGCACAAACTTGGTATATGCAAGCGGTACAGGCGGGCACAACAATTATCGACAAAGATATGGAGCCATTCAAGAAAGCGCTTCAGTTCAGACTTGATATGGAAGCTGACGGTTCCATTATGAAATGGTCTGAGCAAATTGCTTCTGGCGCACATTATAACGCAGCATTCCAAAAAGGAAATATTGCGATGAATCTGATGGGCGACTGGCATGTAGCACAGCTAAGAACGGCTGAGGCTGAAGGGAAAATCAGCTTTGACTGGGATGTTGTACCGATTCCTCATCCAGAGGGCGTAGAGAAGAACACAAGCTTGGAACTTCCGGTTGCTCTTATGATCAACAAAAATTCCAAGCATAAAGAAGAAGCGTTTAAAGTAGTAGAGTTTATGACTGGCAGCAAGGGAGCAGAAATTTTTGCAAAGCTTGGCTATTTGACCGGTTTTACGAATGATGCTGTACGCGCAGCATATGCGGGCGACAAGTCGCAAAAGCCAGAGCATATTAATTACTTTAACGATGCAAAAGCTGTACCTGAGTATCCGATGCTACCAGGCGTTAAAAACATTGTAGTCAATGGAATCTTCAAGCAAGAAGGCGAGCTTGTATTTGTAGGCGAGCAAACACCGGAAGAAGCTGTTGCAAAGATTGCTGAGCGTGTAGAAAAAGAGTGGGGCAGCATTTATGCTGATCAGTTTAAAATAGGTTCTAAATAATAAGTTGAAATAAAAAAAGATCGATAACTTCGATTTATGAACTAGCGGATATCCAAAGTCGGGTTCTGCAATAGCTTGATTAGCTTGCAGCAGCCCTGTAAAAATAAGCAGTTTGGTTGTACAACTAAGTTGCAGAATCCGATCTATGGTTAAGGAGTGTGCATAATGCGTAAAAAAAGCGCTATGGTAAGAAGAAACAGAATAACCGGATATACGTTTTTATTGCCGAATATTATAGGATTTGCTCTGTTCGTATTTTTACCAGTGTTAGCCTCGTTTTTTATGAGCTTTACAGAATGGAATGGTTTTGGTCCTTTGAAGTTTGTCGGTTTAGACAACTATTTGAAACTTCTGGATGATGATAATTTCAAAATTTCGTTTATTAACAGTATTATTTTTACGATAGTTTCAGTTCCGGTAACGTTGTTTTTGGCACTTATTGTATCCGTTTGGCTCAATGCAGGAATTAAGTTTTTAAAGCTGTTCCGTACAGCAGTATTTCTTCCATATGTTACAGCGACTATCGCCGTTGCAGTTGTTTGGCAACTAATGTTGAACCCAAGCATGGGTCCGGTCAACAGCTTTTTGCGCAATATCGGCATTGATCAGCCGCCGGGCTGGTTTTCATCCTCAGCTTGGGCACTGCTTTCAGTAGCGATTGTGTATATCTGGCATTCAATCGGTTACTATATGGTTTTGTATTTAGCAGGTTTGCAAGGCATTCCTGATCATTTATATGAGGCAGCTGAGCTGGATGGTGCCGGAGCGGTTGCAAAGTTTATGAGAATTACATTGCCTATGCTTTCCCCAATCATCTTTTTCACGGTTATTATGGGGGTCATCAACTCCTTTAAAGTATTCGACTTTATATTCGTTCTGACCCAGGGAGGTCCCGGCAGATCAACACAGGTGCTCGTTTATACGATTTACAATGTGGCGTTCAAGCAGTTTAGCTTTGGTTATGCCTCAGCTATGGCTTATGTGCTGTTTATGCTTATCCTTGTATTTACGTATATTCAGTTCCGTGGGCAGAAGAAATGGGTCAATTACTAGGCTAGCAGAAGGGAGCGAACAACGATGGAAGCTGGCATTGCAAAGTCTGCAGTGACACCGCCTAAACAATCAATGAAGCGGGCACAAGCAATCAAACAAGCTTTTCTGTACATTATTCTTACCTTTACCTCGGCATTTATGGTACTGCCATTCATATGGATGGTATCCTCCTCCTTAAAGGCTGAGCATGAAATATTCGGTTTTCCGATTAAATGGATTCCGGAGAAGCTTCACTGGAGTAATTATGTCGATGTTTGGACAAAAATTCCGTTTCATTTGTACTATTTAAACACGTTAAAAATAGTCATTATTACAATAGCGATTTTGCTGTTCACTTGCTCGATGGCGGGATACGCTTTTTCAAAAGTAAAATTTCCTGAAAGAGACGGCTTGTTCTTTGTCTATTTGGCAACGATGATGATTCCTTATCAGGTAATGATGATCCCCCAGTTTGTATTGATGAAGCAATTCAATTTGATCGACTCGCATTGGTCATTGATTTTGCTGGGCGCAGTTAGTCCGTTCGGTGTATTTTTATTCCGGCAGTTCTTTTCATCCATACCTGATGAGTTGCTGGAAGCGGCAAGAATAGACGGCTTGAATGAATTCGGCATCTATTTCCGTATTGTGCTTCCGTTGACGAAGCCGGCAATCGCGACACTTGTTATTTTCTCGTTTATGCACACATGGAATGATTTCCTGGGTCCGCTTATTTATTTGACCTCAGATCATCTCTATACTTTACAGCTTGGTATGCAGCATTTTATCGGTCAGTATAATACAGAGTATTCATTGCTAATGGCTGCGGCTGTATCGTCGATCATTCCGACTATTATTGTTTATGTACTGGCACAGGATTATTTTGTAAAAGGAATTGTAGGTTCTGGAGTAAAAGGATAGAAAGTAAAAGGGTAGAAGAAAGAGGATGAATTGTTCTGATACTGCGGCAGCGCTGTGGAGGAATGGTTCATCCATCTCTGTTTATAAAGGGAGGTATTATGATGAAACAACCTAATATTGTATATATATTCGCGGATCAGTGGCGCAGACAAGCTGCAGGATTTATGAATGAGGATGATGTGCTTACGCCAAGAATAGATCAGTTTGCCAGTGAAAGTGTAGTATGTGAGCAGGCAGTAAGCTGTACGCCGCTTTGCTCACCGCATCGTGCAGCTCTAATGACTGGGAAATATGCGCTTCCGACTGGAGTCTACACCAATTGCAAGGTGGGACTGGATATCATGCTTCGTCCAGATGAAACTTGTGTAGGTGATGTGTTGAAGGCAGGCGGTTATGCTACCGGCTATATTGGCAAATGGCATCTTGATCTGCCTGAGCAAAACATAGAGCCGTTCCCAAAGTCAGGTGCAAGGGATTGGGATGCGTTCACTCCGCCCGGACCAAAGCGGCATGGATTTGATTACTGGTATTCGTATGGCACTTTTGATGATCATCTCTCCCCGCATTATTGGATGGATAGCGCACAGCAGATTCAAGTAAACGAATGGTCAGTTCAGCATGAGACGGAGATGGCGCTACGATTTATTGAGGAGAAAAAAGACGATGAACAGCCATTTTCATTGTTTCTTTCATGGAATCCGCCACATAGCCCATTTGAATTAGTCCCTGAAAAATATAAGCAGCTCTACAAGGAGAGGATCGTTCAGCCTCGTGCTAATGTCACTATTCAGGACCCGTTTTTGGTGCACACCGGTGAAACAATTCCTGGCGGCGCAGAAAGATGGGAGCAATCCGTAAAGGATTACTTCGCAGCGATTAGCGGAATAGATGAACAGTTTGGGAAAATAATCGATGCGCTGGAGCAGTGGGGATTAACAGATAATACGATCGTTGTACTTACATCTGATCATGGTGAGTTGCTCGGATCGCATGGCATGTTTGCCAAGCATTCTTGGCATGAGGAATCGATCGGTGTGCCGTTGTTAATCCGATGGCCTGAGCAGTTAAAGCCAAAAGTATGTGATGATGTTATTAATACTGTAGATATTATGCCAACGTTATTGGAACTTGCAGGGCTTGATACTCCCCATACAGTGCAAGGCAATTCTGCGGCAGACTTGCTGAAAACAGTAGAAGGCAGCGGCTCGAACCAAGCTGGAGAACGTGCTGAAGAGCAGCGACTACGGAGACTTGCTTTTTTGAGTGCAGTGCCGGGAAGAATTGTTGCTATTGAGCAATTTGCTGCTGCTGGGCTGAACAATCTTGCCTTTGGCTGGCGTGCCGTGCGCAGCAAACAATACTGCTATGTTGTTGATCGAGGTTATTTTCCGGAGAGCGAGCTGCAGATTTACCTGTATGATTTGCAGGCGGATCCTTATCAAAAGTCACCATTAGTTCTGACTAAACCTATAGGTCATCCAATAGCCGCTAGTCTGGATCAAGCATTGCGCAGTTATTTGCGGCAAACCGAAGATCCTTTTGATATAGATGGTTGTCTGATATGATGGTATATTGGTAAGTAGCAATCGCTATGAGGCTGTCGATTAACTGTTTATAAACAACTTGAGCATAAAATTTAGTCATCACTATAAACAAAAATGGAGCCTCACTATATGACTTCACATAAAACATAATTACTAGAAAAGGGCGGGGAAAACATCATGCAGTACAAATGTCATCTGGTACAGGGCGGAGACACTGTTGTTGAGTCGGTTTGGGAGACGATTGAGGCGTTGCAATTGAAGGAAACGGCTACTGGCAACAATACTCGTCTTGGCACAACGGTTAAAGCTTGCTGGACGAAGAGTCATCTGCATATTCGGTTTGATTGTGAGGATGATTATATAATTGCGAACTATATGAATCGGGATGAACCGCTATATGAGGAAGATGTCGTGGAAGTGTTTTTGGATCCGGCGGGTAAGGGAGAGCTATATTTTGAATTCGAGCTTAGCCCCAACAACGTTGTTTTCGATGCTAAAATTGCAATTCATGACAAGGAGCGGGCGATCAGCGGACAAGTTAATCCGATTACCGGTTTGCAAGATTATAAAACAATTGATCTTGCCTGGAATGCGGAGGGCATGAAAACGTCGGCAGTGAAATTGTCAGAGTCGCATTATAGCTACCAATTGGTTATTCCGTTTGCTGATTTGGAGGCGAAGCCTGAGACGGGAGAGAGCTGGAGCTGGAATGCCTATCGCATTGACGGTGCTGCGGATGGAAGTCGTGAGTATGCTGCTTTGTATTCAACAGGAGCAATTAACTTCCATATGCCGCATAAGTTTGGAAAGCTGCTGTTTGTTGAGTAGTTAGTGGTTAATCAGTGGTTAATGGATTTTTGTTATTGGCTGGAAGGTATGGATACCAATTTAGGTGGTTAGGGTTGTAGCGGAGCTGTCGATGAACTGTGGTGTGGGGAGCAGTGATTCCCGTTCTCGTTCTAACGGTTGCGGCGGCGCTTATTTAGTGATTTTTATACAATTCCAATTTCTAACAGTTGCTCTGGCGGCTATTTCAGCATTTTCAGCAGATTTCGGTGCTTTTTCCGTAAATAGCCGCTGACACAACTGTTAGCTATTGAAAAGATACTTTTTAGTCCATATAGCCGCAGTGGAAACCGTTACACCTGACGCATCACGATTTGTCGATGGTCGTACGTAATCAATTTACTCTAAGCCAGCACGGTAATTACTTCTGCGTATTTCTCTACATCTGCTATTTTGCATTCCAATTTCAGGAGTGTCCCGTTTTCTTCATAGCTTGTTTCCTGAACATGTCCATTCTCGTTGAAATAGGAGACAAGCTTGCCTTGATCATATGGAATAAGCAGCTCATACGTTTTATAGTCCTTGAATATATGCTTGCGAACGACCTGCAGCAATTCATCAATGCCGCTGTTCTCACGCACAGACATATAAATATTCGGCTCATACACTTGCGGGTAAGGATGGCTGGTTTGGTCGCATTTGTTATAAGCGTACAGCATCGGAATATGGTCTGCTCCCAGCTCGCGCAATGTATTTTCAGTAACTTCGATCAGTTTTTCGTAGTCCTCATGCGAGTAGTCTACGACATGGATAAGCAGATCAGCTTCGGTCACCTCTTCCAGTGTAGAGCGGAAAGCTTTGACCAGATGGTGGGGCAGCTGACTGACAAAACCGACGGTGTCGGTAAGCAGGAAATTTTTATGATCCGGCAGCTCGATGTTCCGTACAGATGTTTCGAGTGTTGCAAACAACATATCCTTTACAAAAACTTGCTTGCCCTCTTTTCCGTTTTCGTCAAACTTGTTAATAACGGCATTCATCAGGCTGGATTTTCCGGTATTCGTATAACCGACCAGACAGACAACGGGCACCTCTGTCTTTTTTCTTTGCTTGCGTTGTACCTTACGGACAGAAACAAGCTTTTCGAGATCATGCTGCAGCACCGTAATTCGCTCTTCAATTCTTCTGCGATCCAGCTCAAGCTTCGTTTCTCCGGCACCTCTGTTTTTCAGACCTGCACCGCCGCCCTGCCGTCCAAGCGATGCACGCAGTCCCACCAAGCGAGGGAGCATATATTGCAAACGGGCAACCTCAACTTGCAGCTGCGCTTCTTTTGTTTTGGCGCGATCCGCAAATATATCCAAAATAAGAATCGTTCGATCAATAACGGTGCATTCGAGATCTGCTTCCAGATTGCGGATTTGGGAAGGGGAAAGCTCATCATTGCAAATGACAACTTCCGCATCGAAAGCCTCAAGCAAAGCTTTGATTTCTTGAATTTTTCCACTGCCGACATAGTGGCCAGGATGAAACCGCTCCGCTTTTTGATGCAGTTCACCCGCAACTTCGATATTGCAGGCATCTGCCAAGCTTCTTAGCTCTTGCATCGCATACAGGAAATTTTTTTGCTGTTGCAGCTCGACTCCCACAAGTATGGCTTTGTATTTTTTCTCCATCATATAAATATCCTCCTCAAATGAGCACATTGTTTAAGGTTGTTTTCTAATTTGAGCATAAAAAAGCACAGGCCTGTATCGCCTGTGCAGCAACTAAATGAGTAAGAGGAATCAGAATGGTACAGGTCAAAATCAATGCCGATTAGAGTTACTGGAGGAGAAGCAATCAAAAGATGCTTCACGCAGCCATGTAAACGTCGCAGCAGTGCCATTCACTTCCACTAACCAAAAGTTTCTTCATCGGAAACAAGCCGTAGAAGGTTATGGATAGCAAAACTAGACAGAACTGATGGTTAGTATGAGATCGAAATCATATCGTTCGACTTGATCCAACTTATTCTAACCTGCTGTCAAATAGCGACGCGGTTGCATTGATATCGGGTTATATAGACAGACCTATCCTGAGTCCCCCTGCACAGAGCAGAGAAGTGCTGTTCATTTAGATGCGCACAGACCACAAGCGGATAGAATCAATCATTATATAAACCCTCCGTTCCTAAAGATAGCCTAAGTGTAGCATAAATGATCAGATTAGAGCAAATAGTTTATTTCTCGCTCGCTACTATTTTATCCTTTAATTGCTCCAATCATGACGCCTTTTACAAAATACTTTTGCAGGAATGGATATAAGCATAAAATCGGAACAGTTGCGACAATAATAGTTGCATATTTAATCGTTTCTCCAACAGGCATTTTATCTCCGCCGCCAACACCTGTCATCATGGAATCGGTACTGTTTTGAATGAGAATTTCTCTTAAAATCAATTGCAAAGGGAACAAATCTCTTGTGCGCAAGTAAATCATTGCGTTGAACCAGGAGTTCCAGTGCCCCACACCATAAAATAAAATCATAACCGCTATAACAGGCATAGACAGCGGTATAATCACTTTGAACAAGATCGTAAAGTCATTAGCACCATCTAGCCTGGCTGATTCTTCGAGGCTCACTGGAACCCCCATAAAAGCAGTTCTCATTATTATCAGATTATACGCGCTCATAGCCGTTGGAAAGATAAGCGCCCAGCGAGTATCAAGCATGCCCAAATCATTGACTAGCAAAAAGGTAGGGATTAGTCCGCCATTAAAGAACATAGTGAAAACTATTCCAAACATAATCGGATTTTTCAGCATCACATTTTGTCTGGACAGAGCGTAAGCGCCAAGTGATGTCATTAAAATATTGAGCGATGTCCCGAGAATGACATAGAACAAAGTGTTCATGTAGCCAAGCATCGTGGAAGGATTGGCAAATACCATTTTATAAGCTTCCAAAGTAAGGCCTTTAGGATAGAAAATGAGTCCTCTTGCTTTAACAAGCCATGCCGGATCACTTAATGAAGCGATCAGCACATACAGGAACGGATATAACGTAAAGACTGACAGCAATACCAAAAAGATCACGTTGCTGTTATCAAAAAGTCTTTCTCCGAAACTTCTTTTTATATTCATCGCAGCCTCTTCCTTTACCAAAGATTATTTTCGCTTGTTTTCCGGCTTATCGCATTGGCAAGCACTAGCAATGTAAAGTTAATAATGGAGTTGAACAGTCCGACAGCAGCACTGTAGCTGTAGTCAGCCTCCAAAATCCCTTTCCTGTACAAAAACGTGCCGATTACGTCTGCTGTCTCATAAGTCGCGCTATTGTAGAGCAATAGAATTTTCTCTGCGCCAACAGACATAAAGCTGCCGATTTGCAAAATAAGCAAAATAACAATGGTCGGCATAATGCCGGGAAGCGTGACGCTAAAGGTTTGACGCCAGCGATTAGCGCCATCCACTCTGGATGCTTCATAAAGAGATGGATCGATGCTGGACATGGCGGATAAATAAATAATTGATCCCCAGCCAACATTTTGCCAAATATTAGAGGAAACGAAAATTGTTCTAAACCAGGATTGCTCCCCCAAAAAGGCTGTTCTTTCAAAGCCGAACCATGCGATTACATCATTGATCAAGCCGTCTCGTGACAAAAAATCAACCATCATACCGGCAATCACAACGATCGAAATAAAATGCGGCATATAAGTGATGGTTTGTACAGTGCGCTTTAGTCGATTGCTGCGCAGCTCATTGAGAAGCAATGCCAAAATAATAGAGGCAGGAAAAGCAAAAAGCAGCTCATACAAGCTAAGCAAAATGGTATTGCGAAGCAAGCGCCAGAAATAATAGCTGTTAAAGAAATTTTCAAAATGCTTTAGCCCAACCCAAGGACTATTCCACATCCCGGTTCCAGGGGAGAAGTCTTTAAATGCAATTTGCAATCCGTACATCGGTACGTACATAAACAAAATATAGTAAGCAACTACAGGAATAAGCATGATATAAACATATTTGTTTATTTTCAGGTCGCGTAACGCTCGATATTTAAAAGCGTCCTTATCGGCCCCCTTTACAGGGGGACTCGATTTTAGTTCTGTATCCGTTTGCATAATGGGAGTCCTCCTGCTCATTCGTCCTTATTTCAATTTATTTGTCCACTCTGGCAACTACCTTTGCTTGAAGCGATCCAGTGCAGCTTGCTGAGCTGCAATAGCTTCTTCAATTCCCATGCTTTTAATAGTAGAGACAAACTTGTCAAAGTTTTCGATTGGCTCGCTGTTTGTAATAAAGCGATTCAACATTTCATCACGATAAGTTTTGACATCATTCATAATCGACGATACTTTTGAGCTTTCATCAGCAGTCAGAGTAATTGGCGGCAAAATTTTGTCATGATGGGAATTCATCCATTTTCCGCTCGCTTCCCGCTGTTCTTCAAGTGTGAAGTATTGTTCCTGATAACGGAAATCCTGAACAATCGGTCCGCTCCAGTTGGCGATAAAATATTTTGCCATAGCTTGTGTAATCGGCAGTCCGTCCGGATTGTTCAGAATTAGATCAGTATACTTCGGATAATCGCCTTCCATCACATAGCTTTCACCCTCTATCCCAAAGTTGAACAGCATATGCCCTTCCTCGGAATACTTGTAATCGAGCCAGCTAATAATTTTTTCGGGGTCCTTGGCTGTTCCAGATATAGCAGCTCCTACGCCAGTAAACGGATAGTCATATTGCCCAATCGCATAACCGCCCTTTTCAAGCCCAGGATAGACTGTGCCGATCATCGAAAACTGAGGAATGCTTTCCTTTGCAAGCTCCTTATAGCGTCCAATCCCACTGCCTGGATAAGCGCTTAGCGAGCCGAGCTGGTTGCCAGTAACTTTCGCATCCTTTAACTTATTGTCAGTAGTAATATAATCAGGATCGATCAGTCCTTCTTTATACCATCGTGCCATTGTAGTTAAAAAATCCTTGAACTCAGGCTGGATCGGTCCATAGCTCACCTTGCCATCCTCTTGATAGAAGCCGGAGGTAATCCCCCATGCGCCTACAAATAAGGAGTTTAGATCAAGATCGGCTATATTAAACAAATACGGAATTTCATCCTTCTCGCCGTTTTGGTTCGGATCACCGTCACGGAATGCAGTCAACACCTTTTCCCAATCATCGATTGTTTCCGGCTCATCGAGTTTAAGGTAATCGAGCCAATCCTTGCGCATAATTGGTCCATTAACTACAGCCAGTGAAGGATGGTCTCGTATAAACGGCACAGCATAGATATTGCCCTCGTCAGTTGTAATCAATTTGCGGTACTGAGGATTTTCATCCAGCATTTTCTTCAAATTTGGCGCATGCTCTTCAATCAATTCATTGAGTCTCAAAATTCTTTTTTCTTTGATTAGACTATCAGCCCCTTTTGGAGCACCAGCCCAGCCATATTCAATTACATCGGGCAGTTTTCCAGAGGCAATCATAAGGTTGAACTGATCGCGTTCCTGCCCAGCAGGAGGATGCTGGAATTCCACTTTGGTACCGGTCAGCCCTTCCAGCGTTTTATAAGCCTGTATTTCTCCAAAATCCTTCATAGTAGCGGACACATTGGAATTGAGAGATACCCAATAACTGATCTTGTCCGGATAGCCAACCTCTTTTGGTTCACCCTGATTTTCTGTTGGACCAGGATTGTTGCCGCCATTTGTACTTGTGGGATTGTTGGGAGTATTGCCGCCGCCGCACCCAGCCAAGAGCAAGGTGCTAATAATGGTAACAGTAGCCAGTTTGTAAAACGCTTTCATAATGTTTGACCCTCCTAATTTATAATGGATATGACAGATGCTGTACAAATGCTTTGACGGAACATTTATACAGTTTCGCTTGTAACAAACAACAGCCGGAGTTGTCGTTTGCTGTATTGCAAGTATAGAAGGAATCGAGCTTGCTAGCCTATAGCCAGCTGCTAAAAAACACTAACTGATTTTTATATTTCAAATAAACTAAATTTAATTTTGGCTATCTATTTATAACATAGACGGGCATTTAGCTGTATTTTGCTCTAATCACATAGAATTAGGATTGAAGTGAAAAAGTAAATATGTTAATCTACAGTCACTTTCAAATTTTTGGATATATTGAGTGGAAGATAGTGGGGAATAAGGACGGATTGTTAATGAGGAAAGCATATGAGGTGATAGAATGATTCGACGCCGGAAAGCTGTTTTTCTGACTTTATGGATTTCTTACATTTTAATGCTCGTTATTCCTGTAGCTCTTTCTGTAGTTCTCTATTCTACAATGGAACAAATGATGGCAAATAATGCAAATAGATCCAACTATGCGATGCTGGAGCAAGTGCGTAGTACAGTGGACCAGCAGATGGAAGAAATCGATTTGTTAATTAGTCAGATTGCCTTTAATCCAAAGCTGCAACTTTATTGGAGTTTGAATGAAGCGGAAAATTACATTACCAATGCTGAAGCAGTAACGGCTTTAAAGAGCTTGCAGAATGGAAATAAATTAGTGAATACCTTCTTTATTCACGATCGATATAAAGATACTATTTTAACTCCGGGAATGAAAACGGATACAAAGACCTATTTGGAGCGATTGGCGAGCTATGGCGGCTATTCTCTGGAGGAGCAAAGAGACAAGTTGCTTGCGGGCTATCATTTCAAAAGCTTTATGCCTGCCGAGCCTGTTTATACCGAAGCTGTATCTACTAATCAAATAGCAGTAAAAATTTCACTTCCGCTTGGAGAGAGAAATAATGTACGCTCCATGCTAGTGCTTATGATTGATGAGCAGCGAATTTTTGATATGCTTAAAAATGTAGAAGAAGCGAACAATGCGGTTATATATATCGTTGATCAGGAAGGTCAGGTGCTTGTTTCATCTGCGGGGGATAAGGAACTGCCGGATTACGTGCAGGCTGCAGGTTATCAGTCCGGTTATCGCACCTTGCAACAAGCATCAGGCACAATGCTTTTATCACAAACGAAAGGGATGAATGATTGGCAGTATATTTCACTTATACCGACAGCAACTGTGCTTAAGCCTATTAATGAGATAACAAATTGGGCAATTGTACTGCTTGTAGTTGCATTAGCGATTGGAACCATTGTTGCTTACTTGATGGCCTACCGCAATTACAGCCCTATTCGGGACTTGGTTAAGGCGGTTATGAAGGATGCAGACGATGAGTCAGAAAATATGCATTCCAACGAATATGAGCTAATCAAAACAGCAATTGTACAAAATAATGCTGACCGAGCTCACTTGAAGCATATGCTTGCTAATCATGCTCCGGTTGTACGCTCGCATTTTTTAAATCGATTACTGCAAGATAGCAGCGCGGCAAATTCCATTAAACAAGGAGCGCTTGATTTTATAGGCGTTTATTTGCAAGAGGACAATTACTGTGTTGTGCTGCTTACTTGCGATGATTCGAGCGAGTTTCGCAAGGAAGACAGCGAGCAGGAATGGGCGCTCGTTCGTTTTATACTGCTTAATTTGAGCAATGAACTGATTAAAGAAAATGGCTATGTGACGGAAACAGAAAAGAACCAGCTGGCATTGCTATTCCACTCCTCCGGCTCGAAGGAAGAGACTGAAAGCAAACGGAATGAGCTAATTCATCGACTTAAAACGATTACGAAGGAACGCTTCAAAATGAATGTAACGATAGCGTCCAGTTCAGTGCATGAGGGCGCGGACGAAATTGCCCGCTGCTATCGTGAAGCGATGAGTGCGCTTGATTATCGTATTATTCATGGAGCAGGCTCGACGATTTATTTTGCCCAGATCAAGGATATTGAGCCAAGCTGTTATGAATACCCGCTCGAAACGGAAGTTCGCCTTATTAACAGTTTGAAAAGCGGAGATTACGCTCAAGTAAAGCTGCTGCTTAAAGAGCTGTATGCACAAAATATGGATACAGGGCTTATAACATCAGAGATGGGCAAATTTCTAATGATGGATTTGCTAAGCACAGTTATGAAGGTGATTAATGCCTTGAAGATTGAAGGGCAATTTTTACTTAGCGGCAGTGAGCCGATCAAGCATGTGATGGAGCGTTCGTCAGCTCAAGAAATGCTTACTGCAATAAAACATCTATGTCAATTAATTTGCAATAGTGTTTGTGAAGCGAAAACAGATCAAGGCTCGCGGCTAAATGAGCAGTTGAAACAATATATTCATGAACGATATTTGGACAATAGTATTTCACTTACATCGATAGCCGATCATTTTAACATGGCATCAGCGTATATTTCAGGATTTTTTAAGAAACATAATCATATAAATCTAACAGAATATATAACTGCTATTCGGATAAAGGAAGCAAAAAAGCTGCTCGGAGAAACGGGGCTAACAATGATGCAGATCGCCCAACGAATCGGTTATGCCAATGATATAGGGTTTATTCGTGTATTTAAAAAATTGGAGGGAATCACGCCAGGCAAATATCGGGAGCTGCAAAAGCAATCCGTTATCCAAGAGGAGGAGGAATTACTGGATTCTGCAAACTGACAGCATTCAGGTTCAACTAAAAAATTATTACGGGGAATGCAACAAGAGTATTTAAGATTACGTTAATAAGGTAAGCAAACACTCGAGGCTAATTTGTTATCAACAGTTAAGTGACAGCCTCCACGCATGAACTAACATGATCAGCTTATCTGACAAGAAGGAGAGGGTTATATGCGCTTTCTGCCACCCCCGTTTGAGAAAAAATGGCTGTTGTTTAGTTTATGGTCAGCAATTGCTGCGAGCATATTAATAGTTTTGGCAAGATTTGTTTTGTCGGGGCAACAATTCGAACTAATATATATGCTACGGTTTATGCTTCTAGGCACCGTTATATCGCTTGTGTTCAGTGCGATGGGATTTTTGGGTGGTATCCGCTTATGGTACTGCTCGTATGCGGGTTTTGTTATTGGATTAGCTGTTATGGTTTACTTTTCCCGTTTTTCTGGCAATAAAGGCGGTTGGGAAGAGCTGATTGGCTTGCTTGCTTTTGCTCAGCTTCTGGCTGCAGGAGTTATCGTAGGTATACTTGTCGAGATTATTCGTGCTATTTATTTGAAAATAAAGTCGAAGCAATAGAAAAACAGATAGGATGTGTCTGATAACCAAAAAAGCGCTTATAGACGTTTCAGATACGCCCTAGTGAAGCCGGAGGCTCAGAGTTCTTCTCTGCCCGGCTTTTTTTTGCTCTTAACGAATTACTCTCTAATTTTTTTGTTGACTGCAGTGAGCAGTGAAGATTTCTCTTTCTCAAAATCGATAATTTGCGTATATTGCTTCGTAATGGAGTCAGCTTGTCGATTCATTGTTTTTAAAGCGTTAAGGGTATCTGCAGCCTGCTGTTGATTGACAGCTTGCAGCAGTTCCTTCCTAGTAGAAGTGTACTGCTTGTTAGCAGCGCTTATTATGCTTTTTGCTGTTTTAATTTTACCAGCCCATACCCCGGTTTGGGCAAGCTCTGCCCGAAGCTGTTTTTTTTGTTGATGAATGGTTGATCGGAGCTCTTTTAGCTTCGTTTCTTTTGCGCGAATTTCCTTCTTAGCCTGGTCGGCAGCCGCTTTGCTGATAGCCAGTGTGCTGGTCATCATTTGCAATAGCTGTTTATTTACCGGCTTAACGGATTTAAGCACCTTCACTTGTTTGTTATGTGTCTCGTATAGTTGAATGATAGGAGCCAAACGTTTTTTGGTTGCAGCTATATCAGCTTCCTGCTTTTTAATCTGTGACTGATTATGCAACTGCAGCTTACTTCTTAATTGCTTCTCTGCTTGCTGATTATTGGTGTGCAGTGTTTTTGCCTGCAGAATCAGATTCTGTTCAGTACGGCTGCTGGTTTGTAATTGAGCATACTGAGCCTGCAACTGTTCCTTATTACTAACGGTTGATGCTTCTGTCAGCTTATCAAATTTAGTCTTCGCAGTTGCAGAGAAGGTGAAGCTGGCAGCATCAATTTGCGGTATCGCAATAAAGAAGATTAAGCTGGTAGCCAATAAAAGGGCAGTGATAATGTTTTGCCATCTCATAATGCGTTATCCCTCCTTTCCCAAATAGTAACCGAAACCAAAAAAGCACCCGTACTGCGTGATTAAAACAACGCAAATACGGGTGCTTCCTCTGTAAACGGTTGCCTATATTGTAACAATGAGGGTGCAATCGGTCAAGACTGTCTTATGTATCCGAGCATAAGGCAAATGAGGCGAGCAGGCAAATACTTGAAAGCTCGTGCAAATAAATAGAATAGCCTATATACTATTTAACAATAGCTAAAGATAGAAGACAGAACGATTGGAATGGGAGAGGGAGCATATGAGCTACAAAATTGTTTTTTTTGATATTGACGGCACATTAGTAAACGATGAAAAGGTTATTCCAGCTGATGCAGTTGCGGCAATTAAGCAATTAAAAGATCACGGTGTCGAGCCTGTAATTGCGACAGGAAGAGCCCCTTATTTTATTCAGCCTCTATTAGAGCAGCTTCAAATAGATTCGTATGTATGCCTGAACGGTTCTTATGTTGTTTACAAAGGTCAACCGATTTTCAAACATCCGATACCAAAGCATATACTGGAGAAATTTGTACAAACGGCAACTGCCAACAAGCATAGTCTTGTTTATGAAGGCGAACATCAATTTGGTACGAATGCGGAGGCTGATCCCTTTGTTGCAGAGGCAGTGCTTTCCTTGAAAGTGGGTTTGCCGGAGTATAATCCAGATATTTGGAAGGAGCAGGATATTATGCAAATTTTCTTGCACTGCGAAAGTGGCGAGGAGCATTTGTATGATGAGCTGCGCAATGATTTTAATCTGATTCGTTGGCATAAAAAAGCGATGGATGTCCTCCCGCTAGGGGTATCCAAAGCGCTCGGCATTAAGGCGATGTTAGAAAAACTTGGGCTGTCTATGACAGATGCAGCAGCTTTTGGTGATGGTTTGAACGATAAGGAGATGCTGGAGGCTGTTGGCTTTGGAGTAGCAATGGGCAATTCGCATCCGGAGCTGTTGCCATTTGCCGATTATGTGACGAGTCATGTTGATGATAGGGGAATTTATAACGGGTTAGTGAAGATGGGTATTTTAACAGCTTAAAGATAAGCAGGTTTATATTAGATAAGCACACAATGTGCCCGTGATGCGTACAATAGTCTAATCTATGGTATAGGCTGGAGGGTATGCAGTGATTATTATATCAGGCGGAGATGTGTCGCAGATCGATCCGCGCATGCTGACGGATTTGCAATGGAAAATTGTGCGCAGCAAACAAAGAAGCCCGGTTGTATATCGTTATACGTCAATGGACGCCTTGTTGTTTGAGCTGCAGCTGCGTTTGCAAATAACAGAAGCGGCAAAAGCAATGTATAGAAGCGGAGCAGGATTTGCAGTGTTTAGCCAGTCGCGATGCAATCCAAAATACTGGATACGTACAGCAAATGGCGGCTTTCTATTAAGACCTGATGCCAAGCCATCTGAGGGCATGCGTGATATTTTTACGAATGGTCAGCTATATGCTTTTGAATGTGCCGGAGCAATTATTATTATGCTTTACAAAGCTGTACTTGAGACGATAGGTGATAATGCCTTTAATTATTTTTTTCAGGATTTGTTTTTGTTGTCATGGGAGCATGACAGCGATTTGAGATTGGTGTCAACTTATAACAATCGTGAAGTTTATGCCGGGGATGTGCTCTATTTTAAAAATCCCGACTTCAATCCCGCCACACCTGAATGGCAGGGGGAAAATGTAATTATGCTGGATGATAATTTATATTTCGGGCATGGGATTGGGATACGAACCGGAGAAGAGATTATAGCTTCACTCAATCGAGCGCGTCGCCCAGGCAGCAGAAGATCAGCTTACTTGGACAATTTGGTGATTCGTCCTGATTTTGAAGCCATTCGTCGGCTGACGTTGCAAGGACAATATGTACACTAGTAAGCGATTAACAGGTACAAAAGAAAGAAGCATGAGACGCGAGACGGTATTGTTCTCGCAGCCCATGCTTCTTTTTGTTTGAGATGCGGATGCTATTCATCAGTTATTGCTTTAATTCAATCACGTCTGGTTCAGGAAAGTCCATACCTTTTTTATCTACCGTCATTGTTTTAATCGTAATAGCCTCCAGCCTCTTCACACTGTCTTTCTCGCTGTCTGCTGCTACAATGGCATCGACTGTTTCCATACCCTCAATAACTTCTCCAAAAGCAGCATACTGCTTATCCAAATGGGGAGAGTCAGCATCCGTGATGAAGAACTGGGAACCAGCAGTGTCGTTATCCTGTGCGCGAGCCATCGAAATAACACCACGAACATGGGAAAGTTTATTTTCGAACTTGTTGCTCGTAAATTCCCCTTTGATTTGGTAGCCAGGGCCACCGGAACCGTTGCCGAGCGGATCACCGCCTTGAATCATAAAGTTGCCAATAATACGATGGAAGATAAGCCCGTCATAAAAGCCTTTGTCCGCCAATGAAATCATATTATTAACAGTGTTAGGAGCAATCTCGGGGTAGAGTTCTACTTTAATGGTTTGACCGTTGTTCATTTCTATCGTTAATACGGGATGTTTCGATTCGTCCTCTAAACCAAGCAGCTCTTTTTGCAAAGGCTGTTTTTCTTCCTCATTCGTTCCTTCCTTCTGATTGGTATTTGCGGAAGGAGTTGGTGTTGGAGAAGGGGATGGAGATGGGGCTGTCTGAGTATGCTTTGTTGGCTCAGATGCACCGCCTTGTACCGGATCATTGTTCTCCGTAGCAGGCTTGTTGCCGCAGGCTGCCAGCAGCAATAGACAAGCAACTGCAAAGGTTGTAAATAATAGTTTCAAATGAGAAGCTTTCTTAATTGATTGTAGTCTGTTCATTGTAGTCTCCTTTTGTCATGGTTCTTCTGTATAGTACAACATATTAGCACATTTTTATAGGGACATGCGAGTATGCTTGGCAATTGCCTACCACGTTTGTCTTTCTTGCTACGTATTATAAAAAGAAGGATTACACTTAGCAAGGAGGAGGCAATCTATGCGTTTGTATACAAACGTACAAATTAGCGGACAACGGCGCTTAAAAAGCAAGTGGAGCAAGACGAGACTGCTTCAAGGTGAAGGTGCTTTGCAGAAGCATATTCCAACTACAAAAATAATGTCGAAAGAAACGCTCTATGCCATGCTTACCTCTGCTGGAATGGTATATGTAAAGCCTTCTATCGGTTCTTTTGGAAAAGGAGTCATGAAGGTAGAAAGAATTCATAGCCATTTTAAACGGAGCCATATTAGCTATGCATATCAGCTTGGTGCCAATCGACAAGTATTTCAGGAATTTGATGAGATGTACCAAGCACTAAAGAAAGAGATGCGCGGCAAAAAATATATTGTGCAAAAAGGGATTCATTCTTTGAAGCATCAGGGCAATTTGTTTGATTTTCGGGTTGTTGTACAGCGCTCTCCAAAGGGGGAGTGGGAGATGACGGGAATCGTTGGCAGAATTGCACAACGGGGGAAGATTGTAAGCAATGGCTCGCAAGGCGGCACACTGCTGCCTGCTCATCAGTTGCTGCAAGGGTATGCGGGGGGAGGAGGTTACAGCCGCATTATTCGGCAACTGGAACAAATTAGCTTGCGGACAATTCGCCGTATGCATAAAGCAAATCCAAAAATAAAAGAGCTGGGTCTGGATATAGCTTTGGATCGTGAATTGCGTCCGTGGATATTGGAAGTCAATCTTCGTCCGGATCATTGCTTGTTCGCCGTCTTGCAAGATCAATCGATGATTCGAAAAATTATACAGTATGGTGCAGCTTATGGGCGGAGGTACAAATTGAATTGTTATTGAAATAAAGCAATAAGAAAAAGCCTGGCAGGTGTGGGGAATAGAGCGATGCAGCTTTATTACCATCCTTTTTCCAGGCTTTTTATAAATAATTTTTAGTACGCTTACTTTTTTGCAGCAATGGAGAATGTAACAGTTTTCTCCTTCTGATCAATCAATACATTAATTTGATCATGTCCAATTGTATAATTACGGGTCATAACCGGCTTGTTTTCTTGAACACTTGCGCAAACTTCCTGGAACAAGTCGCGGAAGGCAATAGCATTGTAACCAAACAGTTGATTAGCAAATTGGTCAATCGTTTCTTGATTGCGAGCTAGTGAGCCGTCGCGAAGACGGATGGTAACACCGTATGTATTATAATTCGGGTCAAGCCAAATTGCGGCTTCTTCGGTATAAGCAGACGAGTTGCCGGTTTGCTTGTTAACAGCATCCTTCTCAGCCTGATCCTTATACAGTCGCAGCGTCGTTTCATACAAGTCATGGTTTGCGCCGCGCAGTTTTCCAATTTCAAGTAATGCCTCATAAATATCCCACATCCGCTGATCCGGGAAAATAACAACCTTAGTGCCATTGTGAGCAGTAGGTACGATTCGCTCCAGTCTATCTGGCGAAACTTCTACTTCAATTCGTTTTGTTTTGTCTGTCAAGCGTTCCAAAAGCTTTAAGGATTCAGCTCGAGTAATTTCCTTATCTACCCCAAATGTGCCATTTGTATAGCCGATCATAATGCCCTTCACTAGAACCTCAGCTATAAACTTCTGTTCTCTCTCAGAAGCACCGCGAATGTCTCCGTATTGCTGCGCCATCTTCTGTCCGAATTGGCTGTGCTCTAAGAACTCTGTTTCTTGCAGCGTATAGAAGATAATTTCAGCAGCATTGACACGAGTTAAATTGTCTCGGAAATTCGGATATCTGTCTTTATTAATAAAGTGCAAATCGTTGGCGATTTCGATAAAGTCTTTTGCCCAATAGCCTACAGGGCTGGCGTTGAACGTGAAGTAGCGATAGTCTTGTTTGAGAATGGTCTGGTTTTCCAAGCTTAATGATTTCATAAAATCTTCTTTCCAACTGCGCGAGCCGTTTGGATGCAAATCTGTAAATGATAAAATAAGCATCGTTACAAACTGATCGATTTTGACTTGCTCATCCGGTTTAAAGGTTCCATCAGGAAACCCGCTTAAAATACCTTTTGCCGCCATTCGATTAATCGTATCTTCAGCCCAATGCCCTTTTATATCGGAAAAGGCAGGGGCGGCTTGTGCTGCTGGCACTGCTGGAAGCTCGACAACTCCCCACAGCCATGCAGCTGTAAAAATGATCATCAACAAACGTTTTTTCACTCTAAATCCTCCTACATGAAACGATTTATTCCGACATCTACAAGATAACCATAATTAATCCTGTTTGGAAATGGGCAGAACGATGTGACCGAACTTTCCGCATAGGTATTTTTTCGCAATGATAAAAGTTCAAGTCAATGGGAAAATAATGGTATAAAAGTCATGGGTGAGGGGAGAGGAGATTAGCGTTTTGCATGATAACATAAATAAAAAAACCGGCAGAAATGCCGGTTTAATCGAGTACTGCGCTGATATGAGCTTTCGTTACAGACCAATGAGATGCAGTCCAATATTTTGCTTTCTGATCAATCATCAGTACTTGCGGTGATTCATGCTTTACTCCAACTGCTTCTGCGATTGCATTAGAAACCGGGCGCGATTCGATCACCTTAACCAAGTAGTAGTCCACGTCACTGCGCGGGTTATCTTGCAAATAGTTGGTAAACTCGGTATAAGCATTGGAGCTCACCGGGCACGTTGTGCTATGTTTCATAACAACGATTGGACGAGTAACGGAGCCTTCAAGAGCCTGCTCCCATTGCTCTAATGTAGTTAGTTCAATGTAGTTCATTCAATGTTCTCCTTATCGTCTTCTGCAGGACGATGCTCCGGCATATCCTTTGCATAGTCATCTACGATTTGAACCTCAATCATGCAATTGTCTCTCATAAATTTGAAAATGCCGTTATTAAAATCTGTGCCTACTTCTTTGTAGAAAATACCTTCCTGCACATCATGTACAGTATGATTAAAGTTCAGTCTGAATTTGTCTTGCTCCTTACTCAAATAAGCCCGGGTTCCTTTTTCAAAATAGCCGTCGCTATGGTTTTCCAAATCACGGGACACAGATACGATATGAAGATCTACAAATGGAATTTCAGTAAGCAAAATATTAATAAAAGAACCTTTTGTAATTTCCTTCCATCTGCTCTGTGCAGTTTGCCCAAGAACAATTTGGGTAATATTATGTTTGCGGGCAACAGATCCGATTACTTTCGCAATAGGTCTGTTCTCGTTGTATTTGATGTAAAAATGCTGCACATTATGTTCCTTGGCTAATTGTTTCCATTGCTCAATGTAATGAGCCTTCTCAATATCCAGCTCATCCTCTGGCAGCGGGTCAACTGTCAATACATACAAAGGGCAGTTCAACATGTTGGCGATTTTGCCGCCTCTGCGAATTAGCCGCTCACCGTTTGGACCATAATAAACACAAACGAGTATGCTTTCATCCATTCTACCGTTCCACAAGGAAGAGTTCACCTCAATTTTAAGATCTTTTTGGGAAAGAAAAAAGTACAAAAAAGCCCGTATTTCTTGCGAATGTTCACAACAATGACTACAGCGTACATTTTTTGATTGGTTCTGTCAATTGCCTTAGTGTATAATAGTAATGTTAGAAATTCAATGAGAGGATTCTAATAATGCCACAAATAGAAAAGATATATAGGAGGGCCCGTATTGTCCCTATTACATGCAGCTGTACTGACCCCATTTCTCTTTGCGTGTTTTGTTCCAATCTTTTTCAAAAAGATTTCTAAAATACATACTGGCTGGTTCGTGCTATCTGTTCCAATTACACTATTTGCCTATTTTTTCACTTATTTCATAACGTCTTATTTTCCTCAAAATTCGGCAATGACCCCGATGAAGTATTCTATTCCTTGGGTTCCATCGCTTGGTATTCATTTTACCGTTTATGTTGACGGTTTATCCCTCCTTTTCTTATTAATAATAACCGGTATTGGTTTACTGGTTGTTTTATATTCAATTTATTACATGTCGAAGGAACGGGAAGCACTCCATAACTTTTATGTTTATTTACTGATGTTTATGGGTGCGATGCTTGGGGTTGTTCTATCAGATAATGTGATTTCCTTGTACTTGTTCTGGGAGTTGACAAGCGTTTCTTCCTTTCTATTAATCGCATACTGGTACCAAAGGAAAAATTCTCGACATGGCGCGCAGAAAGCGATGCTGATAACGATGTCGGGCGGTTTTGCCATGCTGATCGGATTTTTGATGCTGGGACATGCCGCAGATACATTTAGTATCCGTGAAATGATTGCTTCACTTGATACCTTATCTAATCACGCATTCTTTACTCCTGCGATGCTTTTAATCCTGTTAGGAGCATTTACGAAATCAGCACAGTTTCCGTTTCATATTTGGCTGCCGGATGCAATGGAGGCGCCGACGCCAATAAGTTCTTATCTGCACTCCGCTACAATGGTCAAGGCAGGTATTTATTTGGTAGCTCGCTTCACTCCGATATTCGGGGGCGAGATGGAATGGTTCTGGATTATTGCGACTGTAGGCATGCTTACATTATTTTGGGGCTCGTTTATGGCGATCCGCCAAGTTGACTTAAAGGCTTTACTCGCCTATTCGACTATCAGCCAGCTTGGGTTAGTTATGACGCTTATTGCAACAGGCTCACTTGCGCTGAATGAACGGTTTGCCGCTTCAAGTCTGCAACAGGCTTTCACAGCGGCTATGTTGGCAGGTATATTCCATTTGGTTAATCACTCGATATTCAAAGGATGTCTGTTTATGGTGGTCGGCATTCTCGACCATGAAACAGGAACAAGGGATATCCGCAAGCTGGGCGGCTTGCTGAGTATTATGCCGATATCATTTACGCTGACGATGATCGGTGGCTTCTCTATGGCAGGTCTTCCGCCATTTAGCGGTTTTTTGAGTAAGGAAATGTTTTTTACCGCATTGTTATCGGTATCGAGTCATGTTCCTGGTTGGACGTTCCTGTTCCCTGTCATTGGCTGGCTGGCGAGCGTTTGTACCTTTGTCTACTGTATGAGACTCGTATTCCGTACATTTACTGGTTATCATAATCCTGATTTACTGGACCGCAAGCCGCATGAGGCTCCGATCGGGATGCTTATTTCACCTGCGATATTAGCAAGTCTGGTTATCATATTTTTCTTCTTCCCTAACGTGGTGTCAAGGACAGTACTGGAGCCCGCACTGCATGCAGTTTATCCAGGCTTATTGCCGGAGGGAGCAAAGTTTGCAACCCATATTACGGCATGGCACGGTTTCAATTCAGAGGTATACATGACAATCGGAATTATTATACTTGGCGTCATTTTGCATCGGCACTTTAAACGCTGGGCAGAAATTTATGATAATTTACCACGGAAACTAACCTTGAACTATATATATGATCGCGGCTTAAACGGGATGGAGAGCAACGCGCATCGCTTGATGAGCAAGTTGATGACAGGCAGTCTGAGCCGTTACTTAAGTTTTCTCTTCCTGTTTGTTATTGTTGTAATCGGCGGTTCCCTGCTGCTGCAAAATGCGTTTATGATTGATTGGAGCTACGCCTCTTCTATACGAATGTATGAGTACGTGATCGGCTTGTCATTAGCTGCAGTTGCGGTGTATGTTCCATTTACATCATCGCGGATTACATCGATTGTAGCTGTCGGTGCAGTCGGTTATATTGTATCTTTGTTCTTTGTTATATTCCGCGCGCCGGATCTTGCCTTAACGCAGCTGGTAGTCGAGACGATTACCACAGCCTTATTTTTAATGTGTTTCTATTTTATGCCGAAGATGAAAAAAGAAATAAAGCGTCTGCCGCTTAATATTGCGCACTTGCTTATATCTATAGGGGTGGGAGCAACGTTAACGATGGTTGGACTTTCAGCCATGGGACATAATCTGTTTCCAAAAATATCGCTATATTTTGAAGACTCCTATAATTTGACCGGAGCGCTTAATATGGTTAACGCGCTGTTGGTCGATTTCCGAGCATTCGATACGATGCTGGAGATCGTGGTGCTGTTTACAGCAGGCATTGGCGTATTTACACTTATTAAATTGCGCAAATCAAGGAGGAACGGATCATGAATTTCAAGGATACGATTCTTCAAGTTGCAGCAAAAGTATTAGTGTTTATCATTATTACTTTCTCTATTTATATTATGTTTGCTGGTCATAATAACCCCGGCGGCGGTTTTATTGGCGGTTTAATTACCGCATCGGCATTGTTGCTGCTCTATATTGCATTTGATGCAGAAACCGTGCATGATATTTTGCCGATGAATGCAAGGGTGCTTGGCGCGACAGGGCTGTTAATCGCCTTTATTACCGGAGTTGGGGCGCTGCTGTTTAAAGCCCCTTTCTTGACACAGTACTATTCCTACAAAGAGTTGCCGTTGTTTGGTGAAACTGCGATTTCATCTGCGCTACTGTTCGATCTTGGAGTTTATTTGGCGGTAGTAGGGACAACTATGACTATCATTAGAAGCATAAGCGAGGATGTGTAGCATGGAAATATTTATTACATTAATCGCTGGCGTTCTGTTCACAGTTGCAACTTACTTGGTACTTAGCAAAACATTGCTTCGCGTTATATTAGGCTTATCTCTTTTCTCACACGGCGTTCATTTGATGCTAATGGCAATTAATGGGCTGAAGAAGGGCGCGGCACCGTTGCTTGGCGAGGGTGCAGACAACTATACAGACCCGATTCCACAAGCACTTATTCTTACGTCAATCGTAATCAGTTTTGCCCTCACCGCTTTTTCACTAGTGCTGGGTTACCGTGCCTATCAGGAGCTTGGAACAGATGATATGGACAAGCTGAAGGGAGAGAGCGATGAATAATTTAATTGTATTTCCACTATTTCTTCCAATACTGTGCTCAATCATATTGTTTTTCTTCCCAACCCGTCATAAGCTGCAGCATATCATTGCTGTATGCGGAGTATTGCTGACAATCGTGGTATCTGCCGTGCTAGTTATGCAAGTCTATGAGGAGGGCATACAAGTGCTTCATGTTGGCGGGTGGAAAGCGCCTTATGGCATTCCGCTTGTGGCTGATATGCTTGCAGTAATATTAACGACTATTGCCTCGGTTGTAACGTTAACGGTGTTGTTGTATTCGAAGCATTCTATTGGAGAAGAGAGAAAGAGCTTTTATGTGTATCCATTAATGCTACTGCTGCTAGGCGGAGTGAATGGTTCTTTTCTAACTGGCGATATATTCAACCTGTTTGTTTTCTTTGAGGTTATGTTGCTTGCTTCCTATGTATTAATCAGTCTTGGCGGCGGTAGGGTGCAACTGCGCGAGACGATCAAATATGTTGTTATCAATATGATTTCTTCCAGCTTGTTTGTTGTAGCTATTGCTTATCTGTACTCCATTACGGGTACGCTCAATATGGCGCATTTGGCGGAAAGAGTAGCTCAGGTAGGACAAGACGGGTTGTTAACTACAGTAAGCTTAATGCTGTTAATGGTATTTGGATTAAAGGCGGCACTGTTATTATTTTTTTGGCTGCCAGGCTCTTATCGTGTAGCACCGCTTCCGATTATGGCTTTGTTTGGCGCGTTGTTGACCAAAGTTGGCGTTTACACCTTATTGCGCAGCTTCACACTTATATTTCCGCATCAATCACAGATTACGCATGAAATTATGGTATGGATGGCTGCAATTACGATGATTGCAGGTGCATTGGGCGCAGTTGCTTATTGGAATATCCGGTCGATTCTTGTTTATAACATTATCGTATCAATCGGCTTTGTAGTTTTTGGCATTGCAATAGCATCTCAAGAATCATTATCTGGCGCATTGTTCTATTTGGTGCATGATATGATAGCCAAGGCACTTATATTTATACTTGGGGGAACCATAATAAGTATTGCGGGAACTGATAAGCTGAAGGAAATAAGCGGATTGATCCGCTATCGTCCTTGGCTCGGCTGGTTGTTTCTGTTATCAGGCTTGGCGCTCGCCGGTGTTCCGCCGCTCAGTGGATTTGTTGGTAAAGCGATGATTCTAAAGTCTGGACTTGCAAATAGCTACTATATCATGACGGCAGTCAGCATTATTACAAGTTTAATGGTGTTGTATTCTGTTATGAAAATATTTATAAACAGCTTTTGGGGAGAGACGCTGCTTAGCGAGGGCGAGGAGAAAAGTACAGGGAAAGGCTCCTTGCTGCCTGCCGTTATACTGTCCTTGCTAGTTATCGGACTTGGTGTTGGTGCGGAAGGAGTTATTCAGCTTATTGATAAGGCTGCGGAAGTAATGGTAAATCCTCAACTTTATATTGATGCTGTACTCTACGCCAGCTAACACAGAAGTGAACAAAAATTGGTCAGTGCAGGAAGGAGTGACTGCTTGTGACGATGCAAATACTGCTCAATCTCGTTATAGCTATGGTTTGGATGCTTCTGCATGATGAATGGAATACGCTCACCTTTGCCATGGGCTTTGTAATTGGGCTGTTAATGATATTTTCTATGCGACGATTTTTTCCGACGCCTTTTTACGGCAAGCGTATTTGGGCTATCGTGAAGCTGTTGTATTTGTTCGGAATTGAGCTTGTAAAATCGAGTATTATTGTTATTGCACAAATTATTCGTCCGAAAATAAGAATACAGCCGGGTATCTTCAAAATGCATACCTCTTTGAAAACAGAATGGGAGATTACAATGCTCTCCAATCTGCTGACATTGACACCGGGCTCGGTTATTATGGAAGTTGCTCCTGAAGAAGGAATTTTATATGTCCATGCGATGGATGTTCCTTTGTTTCAGGAGGATATTGAGAAAACGAAGCTATTGTTTGAAAAAGCGATTAGAGAGGTGATGGGCTGATGTTTGATACACTTCTCTTAGTCTGTATGTTTTTGCTTTCAATCTCTATTGTTATTGCGCTTTACAGAGTCGTTCGCGGACCAGCGCTTCCTGATCGCATATTGGCTCTTGATTCCATCAGTTACAGTATTATCGGTATTGTTGCGATATTGTCTATTATGCTTGATTCCCAAGCTTATTTGGAAACAATACTGCTCATAGGTATACTGGCTTTCCTAAGCACTGTTGCGCTTTGCAGATTTTTGGAAAGAGGTGTCGTCATTGAGCGGAATCGAGATCATTGAAATAATTGTTCTAATATTGGTTATCTCCGGGACGATTCTCAGTTTGCTAAGCTCGCTTGGCTTTATCAGGCTGCCTGATGTGTATAACCGATCTCATGCTGCAACAAAAAGTATAACATTGGGCATTATGTTTATATTGCTTGCTACATTTATTTATTTCTGGTTTGTGCATAATGTCATCAGTATCAGGTTGTTGCTGGGGATCGTATTCGTATTTTTGACAGCTCCTGTTGCCGGACATCTGATTGTCCGATCAGCTTATCGCTCAGGTACAGAGCTTGCGCCAAGCAGTGTCAAGGATGAACTGGGCGATGATTTGCGCAAAGCAGAGCAGGCCACTGGTCAAAAACAATAGAAATACAATTCTAAAACCGTTCAAAATGTTCGGAAACGAGCAGTTTTGTTCGGTTTTTTTCTGTATATTGATGCACAATTCATCGTAAAAAGAAGTATTATAGATATGCAATACGATGAATATTCGGTTATTGGCTTTTGGATAGTGCAGGCATATCTATTGCGGGTCATTCAGAAAGGTTGAGAAATTCAGTAATGCTTGATCATCTGATTAAATAATTAAGATTATTAAGACAATATCGCCTATGTGATATCTGTTACAGCGGCATAAACGCTGTTACCGTAATATACTGTGAAAGTGCAGTGTCATAATTGTGATTTTTCGAAAAAGTTTATCAACCATTTAATTGAAATTTTGTATCAGGATGTTTGCATATTTCAAGGTTTTTTCACAACTAAAAAATCGTTGTAAGCGGCATGAATACTGTATAATTATGCAGTGAAGTGCACCAAAATTAGTTGTTCATTTTTTCAAAAAACGGATAAGAACACGATTTTGGCGTTCTCAGAATGGACAATTTCCTAAAATTTTATACATTGTTTTGTGAAAAAATACTTTCAAAATATGATGGGGCAGGTTAAAATTATAAAATCGGCTAATGCCTCGAGTCGAATTTTATGGAGAAGGACTGAAACGGTATGACAGCAACTTCGGTTAAAGAAAATTTAAACCCATATGAAATTGCTCAGCAGCAGGTTGACGCAGCCGCAAAGCTGTTACAACTGCCGGAGCACGTAACAAATTTGTTGAAGCACCCTAAGCGTGTGCTTTCGGTTAGCTTCCCGGTAAAAATGGACGATGGATCGGTTAAAGTATTCCAGGGCTTTAGAGCACAGCATAATGATGCGGTCGGACCAACTAAGGGCGGAATTCGTTTCCATCCCGGCGTTACACTTGATGAAGTAAAAGCTCTGTCCATGTGGATGAGCTTCAAATGTGGAGTAGTAGGGTTGCCTTACGGTGGTGGTAAGGGCGGCGTTATCTGCGATCCGCATGATTACAGCAAAATAGAAGTGGAGCGGATCAGTAGAGCTTTCATGGAAGCTATCTCTGATATTGTTGGACCAGATAAGGATATTCCTGCACCGGACGTTTATACAACTCCGCAAATTATGGGCTGGATGATGGATGAGTACAGCCGCTTGAAGCGTACTTATTCCCCAGGTGTAATTACAGGAAAGCCGCTAATTATTGGTGGTTCCAAAGGACGTAACGAAGCAACAGCACAAGGATGTGTTTACACTATTCTTGCAGCATTGGAAGATCGGGGCTTGCCTGCCGAGAATGCCACTGTAGCGATTCAGGGCTTCGGTAATGCTGGACGGATTGCAGCACGCTTGCTTAGCGAAGCTGGTTGCAAAATTGTAGCGGTTAGTGACTCGAAATGCGGCATCTACGATGCGAACGGACTGAATATTGAAGAGGTCGGCAAACTGAAGGATACAGCTTCCCTGTCAGACTATGGCCAATCTCATGTTATTTCGAACCAGGAATTGCTGGAGCTGGAAGTTGATATCCTTGTGCCTGCAGCATTGGAAAACGTCATAACAGCTTCCAACGCTGAAGAAATTAAAGCGAAAATTATTGCTGAAGCAGCCAACGGACCAACGACTCCAGAAGCGGATAAAGTTTTGTTCAAAAAAGGTGTAACGGTTATTCCTGACATTCTTGCTAATGCTGGCGGTGTTACTGTATCTTACTTTGAATGGGTACAAAACTTGCAGCATTTTTACTGGAGTGAAGCGGAAGTGCTGGATCGCTTGAAAACAAACATGATTATTTCCTATGAAGCTGTTCGTGATATGGCAGCTGAGTACAAAACAGATTTCAGAACTGCAGCTTATATGATTTCCATTAAGCGCATTGCCTCCGCTATGGAAGCAAGAGGCTGGATTTAACAAGCCATCATTACGAATGAAGGATGATGACAGATTGAATAAAAAAATCAGAATTGGAATAGTGGGGTACGGCAATTTGGGGCGTGGTGTAGAGCTTGCGATTGCTCAAAGCCCTGATATGGAGCTGAAAGCGATATTTACTCGTCGCGATCCTGCTTCTATTCCTTCTTCAACAACGGCATACGCAATTGATGAAGCAGAAAAATTCGTAAATGATATTGATGTGATGGTGCTTTGCGGCGGATCAGCAACTGATTTGCCTGAGCAAGGTCCGCAGTTTGTTCGCTTATTCCATACAGTTGACAGCTTTGACCGTCATGCGCGTATTCCTGAATACTATGACGCGATCAATGAGGTTGCTTCAAGCAGCGGCAAGATCGGAGTTATCTCTACAGGCTGGGACCCGGGATTATTTTCGCTTAATCGCCTTTTGGGAGAAGCAGTACTTCCTGAGGGCAAGGAATATACTTTTTGGGGCAAGGGTGTGAGCCAAGGTCATTCTGATGCAATCAGACGTGTGGCTGGAGTGAAGCACGGCGTGCAATATACTATCCCAAGTGAAGATGCCGTCAATCGTGTGCGCGCAGGCGAGGATCCGGAGCTTTCTACAAGAGAGAAGCATATTCGTGTATGTTATGTTGTGAAAGAAGACGGCGCGGAAGAAGCGGCAATAACAAAGGAAATTACAACAATGCCAAATTACTTTGCTGATTACGACACAACTGTTCATTTTATCAGTGAAGAAGAAATGCAAACCGAGCATAATGCTATGCCGCATGGTGGTATGGTGCTGCGCAGCGGCAAAACCGGAACAGGCAATACTCAAATTATTGAGTTTGGTTTGAAGCTGGAGAGCAACCCTGAATTTACGGCAAGTGTTGTTGTAGCCTGTGCACGTGCAGCATTTAAATTGGCTGAAGCAGGGCAGAGTGGAGCAAAAACCATTTTTGATATTCCGTTAGGCTACCTATCACCAAAATCAGGCGCTGATTTGCGCAGGGAGATGCTGTAACGGTTCACACAGCTCAATGGTGTAGGCTTGAACGATAAAAAGTGAAGAAATCCCAGGCAAATTGCTGCTTGGGATTTCTTTGAATTTTAAAGTCTTTAATAAGGTTTCTTAATCTAATCATTAGTGCTGTGAAGGATTATTGTTAAGCCCGCTCTCGTTAAATAGCAAAAAGAGATAAGAGTTAGGAGATAGAAATGAAAGATAGGAGGAAGTGTTATGGCAGGAATGATTATGAATGAGAAGATTAAGGCGCTTGAAGTGTTGCTAACCGGTTTGAATAACGAAGATCTAGGTGTAGTTTCCCGTGAAGAAGCATTGCAAATGGCAAAGGATTTGGGGGCTGATCTGGTTTGCGAAAGCTTAATGAGCAGCCCGCCGCCGTGCAGATTGGTTGCGAAAGGTCAAGCTAAGCAGCAGCGGGATCAGGCAAAAAAACAGCAAGGAGACAAGATGGGAAAGGTAAAGGAAATCCGGCTTTCTCCCGAAATTGAAGAGCATGATTATGATACAAAGCGCCGTCAAGCGGAAAAATTGCTACAAGCGGGAAATCCTGTTTTATTCACTGTAAAAGTAAACGGCAAGCAAGCCGCCCCAGCCAAACAGTTGCTTGAACGGGCGCTGCAAGATTTGCAACATTGCGGCAGCAAGCAGTCCGGCATGCAAGTTAGCGGAAAACAGGCTGCTGTTACATTGCTGCCGAAAGCCTAGCAGAAGCAGCGGCAAAGTAGGAGTAATAACGGAAGCAATTAAAATGCCTCAAGTAGAGAAAGAAAAACGGAATTACATGGAAGAGAACCTGCAAAGAGACTCAACCTCCAATGTTTGAGCTAACTTGGGAAAAGTTGTTTTTCTAATAGTAAGGATGCGAATTGCTTGAAAGCAACCTCTGCTAGCTGTCGTCTTGACGTAGAGGCAGGCAATACATTACACTATAGGTACGCTTAATTTCCGATTGTTCGAATCGGAAAGCGGGGGAACCAATTTTTGTGGGGCGAATAGATTGCTGGAATAAGCGATCTTAGGGGACCATCTAACCCGAGTCCGTCAGCTAACCTCGTCAGCAGTGGGTGGGTCATGAATCGATCATATTGCACATCATATAGAATGACCCTGACAGAAGCAATAATGGATTTTCGTGCATTGCAGCATGGAGACCGTATTTGCTTTTCCGGCAATTGCTGGGCAGGGTTATTTTTTTGTATCTAATTTACCATCCACTGGTGGAGCGTGCATTCAAATCTTACTGGGAGGGGTTTGTATGGCGCAGCCAAAGTATGTGATGAATTTAGACCGATTGACAATGATTCCTGAGAGTGAGCGGGCGAGACTCAAGCCTATCACCGAAAAGTTCGCTTTTCGAGTGAATGATTATTACTTGTCACTTATTGATTGGGATGATCCGCATGACCCGATTCGCAGGCTCGTTATTCCTAATGAAGGCGAGTTAATGGAATATGGCAAGTGGGATGCTTCTGATGAGGAGGCAAACTATGCTGTACCCGGTTGTCAACACAAATATGGTACTACGGCGCTTTTAATTGTTTCTGAAGTATGCGGAGCCTATTGTCGCTATTGCTTTAGAAAAAGGTTGTTTCGCAATGATGTGAAGGAGGCAGTATCGAATGTCGATCCAGGTATTGCCTACATCAAAGCAAATCCGATCATTAACAATGTGCTGCTTACAGGAGGAGACAGTCTAATTCTTGGAACGCCTAAATTAAGATCAATTATTGAAAGACTACGAGAAATTGATCATGTCAAAATTATCAGACTAGGCTCCAAGATGCCGGTGTTTAACCCAATGCGCATTTATGAGGACGAAGCATTGCTTGATTTGATCCGCACGTTTTCGTTGCCGGACAAGCGAATTTATGTGATGGCGCATATTAATCATCCACGCGAAATAACAAAAGAAGCCGTAAGAGGATTTCAAGCGCTCCACGAGGCAGGAGCTGTTATTGTGAATCAAACTCCTATTATTCGCGGCATTAATGATGATGCGAATGTGTTGGCAGAACTGCTGGACCGATTATCATGGGCCGGTGTTACTCCGTATTACTTTTTTATTAATCGCCCTGTGGCAGGAAACAAGGATTTTGTAGTTCCGCTTGAAAGAGCAAGCAGTCTTGTAGAGCAGGCCAAAGCAAAAACATCTGGACTTGGCAAGCGGGTTCGGCTTTGTATGAGTCATTCCTCTGGAAAAATTGAAGTATTGGCTGTTGAGCATGGCAAAGTTTATTTAAAATATCATCAGTCCCGTGCCGGTGAATATGGCAAATTTATGGTTTTGGATTGCCCGCCGGAGGCAGCATGGTTCGATGATCTGCCAGGCAATGAGCAATATTGGGAACGGGATGTTCATGAGCTCGATGCTGAACTGGAGAGAAGCGCAGCTCAGACAACAATAGCTGCCGGATCAGAAATCTAGTCGTTATGCCAACTCCGCTAATCATTATAACAATGTCACTCGTGAACGACTAAGCAGCTTCTTCTATAATCTTCATGTAAGGGGGATATTGTTGTTCCTTGAGGCAAGCTTTATAATAAAGCTGGAACAGCTATTAACCTTATAAAGGACATCAGGAGAGTGCATATCATGACGAAACTTCTGTTATATTCTGCAGCAGACTTGGCAGTAATGATTGATCACACGCTTCTTAAGCCGGAAGCAACTATCGATGACGTACAACAACTTTGTCAGGAAGCGAAGCAGCATCAGTTTGCTTCCGTATGCGTAAATACAAGTTTTGTTCCTTTGGCAGCCAAGGAGCTATCCGGCACATCAGTTGGCGTAACCGCTGTTGTCGGCTTTCCGCTTGGTGCAATGGCTACTGAAGCCAAAGCCTATGAAGCCAAACAGGCGATCGCGAATGGAGCAACTGAGATTGATATGGTTTTGCAAATCGGATGGCTAAAAAGCGGGATGCTGGCTGAAGTAAAGCGAGATATTGCTGCTGTTGCCGAAGCGTGTGCGGAAAAATCAGTGCTGAAAGTAATTTTGGAAACAGGCTTTCTCTCTAATGAGGAGATTGTAACGGCATGCAAGCTTGCAGTGGACGCAGGAGCCGATTTTGTCAAAACATCGACCGGCTTCGGTCCTGGAGGAGCGACAACTCAGCATATTGCTTTGATGAGGCAGACGGTTGGTCCGCATATTGGTGTAAAAGCATCTGGCGGCATAAGAAATTATGAGGTTGCTTGCAGCATGGTGCAGGCAGGCGCCAATCGTATCGGAGCAAGCGCGAGTGTGGCGATTGTGCGAGGCGAGCAGGGCGAAGGCTATTAAAAAAGCTTCCGCCAGCAGTATGCCCAAGCCAGCCTGTTTGGTTTTGGCTGGGTTGGGGTTAGCTGCTCCGCTTACAGCAGGTGGTGTACCCATCCATTGATACGATCCTCTATAAGCAACTTTAACATCATTATGTATTATCGATTATGTATAGAGGAATTTGAACAACAGACGTTGCATACTGCACATACTCATATCAATGCTCCGGTTTCTATGGTTGCAGTTGCAGGAAAAGCTGTTGATTAACGGTGGATGGGGAAACTTCCTTAGCATTAGTGTTTTTTGGATTTATATAGGAATAAAGTGCGTTTGTACGAAAAACGTATAAAGTTGCTTGTAAAGCAGAAAACCTAGAAAGCCATTTAGAATGGCTTTTCTAAATATAATTTTACTTATTGCCATGCTTATTTTATAATAACCTCTCTGATAATCTTGTTCTCATTTCTTATCCTTGTTGCATATTGTCTCCACTGTAAGTTCAGCTCCTATAATAGCCTGTAGCATATAAAATGCATGAACAGAGTTAATTCGCCAGATATCTCACACATCCCCAAATGAAGCAATTTCTAAGACGAACGTAGAACAAAACTAGCACCAGTAAGTAGCAGTATAGCACCAATACAACATAGACATTGCACAAGTGAGTACCTGTATAGTTATAGCATCAGCTAATATTAAAAGGGTTTGTATTAGAAATAGATACAGGAGCGAGGGTCGGAGACGGGGACGCAGCCTAGGTGACCTGAACTCTTATTACTGTTTTAATAGTGGAATAAATCAAGTCAGTAACGAAAGCATTACAAACAAAAAAAGCTGGACAGAAAATTTTACATTTTCTTGCCCAACTTTAGTTTTAAAGAATATCCAAGCCTGTATGGTGGAAAATTTCAAAGTTCCTATCAAAAATACGCTACTGTTTAACAGACGGAAACTTAGTCCGTATCAAAACCTACTCTGCTTTTTCTGTTGGTGTTTCCTCTGGTTTTTCAGATGGGTCAGTGTCTTTCTTTGGCTCCAAATAATTTTTTATTGTAGCATTGTTATGCAATGACTCTAAAGTTGTGTTTCCTGTTGAAGCTAATTCTTCAGAAATAAGCATAGCGCGGATAGCATCCTTAAGATCTTCTAGGGTAGCGCCTGCTTTTTCGTCAGTTTTCTTAATAATGTGGAAGCCAAAATCAGTTTGTACAACATCGCTCAACTGATCTTTTTCCAAGGCAAATGCCGCATCAGCAAATGCAGGTACCATTTTTCCTTTGCTGAAGAAGCCTAAATCGCCTCCTGTTTGTGCAGTTGAATCAGGGTTTTTCTCTGCAGCAAATTCCGCAAAGTCAGCTCCTTCTTTTAGCTTAGCCAAGATTTCTTCCGCTTCCTCTTTTGTTTCGACTAGTATATGCGAAGCGCGAATTTGTTCGCTGCCACCGATGCTGTCTTTATTTTCATCAAAGAAATTTTTAATGGCTTCATCGTCAACACTTGTCTTCTTTTCTTGAAGCTTGCGACTGATAACTGATGGTCGAACATTCTCTCGAAGCATATCGATGGTCATACCGTTTGCATCTAAAAGCGACATTAGCTGTTCCTCGCCACCGTAGCTCAACTTAATTGCATCAATCTCGTCTGTAATATCTTTATCGCCCAGTGTAATGCCTTGTGCTTTCATTTCTTGTTGCAATAGTTCTTCATCAATCAAATTATTCAAGAACGAAGGTCCTGCAACTTTGACCATTGCCTGATAAAGCTGTTCTTTAGTAATCGTGCTGCTGTTTACTTTAGCTACCGTTTCATTTTTCAAACCGAATGGCGGTTTGATTAGAACAATGACTAATGCTGCTGCTAGCACAAAAGTTGAAATCATCCAGAAGAGGCTGCCTCCCTTTTTGGCTTCTGCTTGTCCATTAAAGTTGTTGCTTGCCGGGAAATTACCTCCTGCCGCAATACTTTCTTCCGTTTTATTTCCTACTGTATTATCTGTTGTATTTGCTACTCCATTAGTGTCACTGTTAGAAGCATTAGTTTCACTATTAGAATCATAAGAGGAGCTGCTCGAATCAATGTTTCCTGATGATGTGTTCTCCTCTGTCGTATTCATACTTTCATCATTAGCAGTCTCCAGTTCTTTTTTCTCTCTATCAGACTGCGTGTTATCGTTGTTCATTACATGAACTCCCTTCGAAATCGCTTTTTTACTAACTATATCAAAATAAAACCAAAAAAACCTTAATCTAATATAAAAATATTTACAGCTTATATCGAATTATATCGAATACTTGTTTGTGAGTTGGTATACTTATACATATTTGATAGTCAACTATCTATTTATCAAGGAGTTCAATTGCCATGTCATTAAGAACAAAAGGCTTGCTACTTATTGTGATTATATCGTTAATACCGCTAATAATAGCTGGTTATAGCAACTATTCAGCTGTTAAGAGTGCCATTTTGCAAACGGAGAACGATAAACTTTCAAGCAGGCTGGATAATCGAGCAAAAGAGATATCGTCTCTAATGGCTATTCGCCAAGCGGAACTGCTCGTTATGAGCCGCACCAGACTTGTCCGGTTTGGAACGGATGAGCAGCGTATCGAATATTTTCATAAAGAAGCTGTGCGCAGCGGCTATGCCAATTCATTTATTGGCTATAGCGGGCTTGATGGTTTAGCCATAAGAAATACAGGAGAGATGGCGGATATTACTCAAGAACCTTTTTTCAAAGTAGCGGTAAACGGTATCTCAATTATAACAGACCCATATACGCCATCGTTTAGCGAGACTGCTGTTTGTATTATCGCTGTTCCGGTTTATAACAATAGGAATGAGATTCAAGGTGTGCTGTTCAGCACAATTCCATTTGCCTCATTAACGACCTATTTGCAATTTCCCAATGCGGCTACGCCAACTATACTGTATAACCGAAAAGGTGAAGTATTATTCCACTCAGACGGGATATCCGCTGATTTTTCTCCATTAAATGATCCTGATTCGAGCCTGTATGAGGTCTCTTCCCCGATGCTGGAGAGTGAAGATGGTCATGTTTTGCATAAGGAGGCAGGGGCAACCAGTCATATTTTCTTTGTGAAAATAAAAGAGACACCTTGGCGTGTTGCACTACAGGTTCCAGAAGTGGCTTATGAGAAAAAGCTGCATCCTGTATTTTGGCGCATATTAATTATGATTGTCTTAACAGAAGCAACGATTGTTATTTTATTTTTCTTCTATTTTGAAAGAATTATTAAAAGGCTGAAAAAAATTCTTTCCGTTACAGAATTAGCAGCAGATGGACATTTTCGCACTGAACGGCTTGCGGTAGAACCGAATGATGAAATCGGCATGCTCGCACATTCAGTAAACGGGATGACAGAGCACTTGGAAGATATGTTTGATCGGCTTAGTGCGATTATTAATCAAAATCAGTATGCAGTAATTGTTTTGGATGAGCATTATCGCGTTTCTTATATGAATCAGGCTGCTGAGCAAATGCTGGGCTATCAGCTTGATGAGCTGAAAGGGAAAGCGACACCGAATGATTTTATCGATCAAGAAATTATTGATAAAGAGGCAGCCGAATTATCGGAAATGCTGGGAAGAAAGGTAGAACCGAATACGGATTATTTTAAAGCATTGCAGGCACTTCATCATTCGTATGAGCGGGAATGGATATTTGTTAGAAAAAATGGAACCAAGGTGCCTGTGTTGCTTAGCTCCAATGGACTTCAGGATGGACAAGGAAGATTTGCCGGAGTTGTCGGTATGATTCAGGATATTACTGAACGCAGACATACGGAAAATATGAAGAACAGATTGCTGGAAATATTGGAATCGGCGAAAGATTTAATTGCATCATCCGATGCTCACGGAAATATTGTGTATATGAATCGTGCGGGAAAAGATATGCTTGCGATGAACAAAAGAGAAAGTGAGCTGATTTCCCGAATTGAGGACTTTACGGAACCGCAAATGTATGAGTCGCTGAAAAAAGGAGCGAGGCAAGCATCAGAGCAAGGCTATTGGGAAAACGATGTTGTGCTTCATGGGCTAGATGGACAAGCGGTTTATGTGTCCATGGCTGTTGTACCGCACAGAGATTGGTTGAATGGAGAATTATTTTTTTCATGTATAGCCAGGGATGTTACAGAACAGCGAAAAGTGCATGAAGAATTAATTTTAGCTACGATGGAGGCGGATGAGGCAAATCGCGCCAAAAGCCATTTTCTAGCGTTGATGAGTCATGAGATAAGAACACCGCTTAATGGGATCGTTGGCTTGCTGCAATTGCTTAATAAGACTAAATTATCTACGGTACAGCAGGAATATATGGATAAGTTGACGACTTCTTCCGAGACATTGCTAAGGATTATAAATGATGTGCTTGATTTTTCGAAAATTGAAGCGGGTAAGGTGGAAATTGAAAAGTTTCCATTTGAGCTGGACGATTTGCTGGAACGTGTATCGCGGCAATTAAGTGTATTTTTAAGTGAAAAGAAAAAATTACAGTTTATTGTGGAGAAGCCCGAGGGATTAACTATTCCAATTACAGGCGATCCAATTCGGTTGGAGCAGGTTTTGCTGAATCTGTGTACAAATGCTATAAAGTTTACTCATGCAGGCTACGTGAAGCTTTCAGCTATTCTCTATTCTTGCAAGGAGCAGCAAGCCGAAATACACTTTCAGGTGACGGATACGGGTATCGGGATGAGTGAGGAGCAATTGAGCAAATTATTTACTCCCTTTACACAAGCCGATAGTTCAACGACTAGAAGATTTGGAGGTACGGGACTTGGGCTTGTTATTTCCAAAACCTTTGTGGAACTGATGGGCGGCGAGCTGAAGGTGGATAGCATTGAGGGGGCGGGCAGCACATTCACTTTTCAGCTAAGCTTCGGACTGCATATGCAGCAGTTGCCTCCAGCCGATGCGCAGTGGACTCCATTAGAACATACGGATACAAAAAAAACTTCATTACAGGAAAAAATAATTCAAATTAATAAGCTGGCTGCTCCTTTTCTGGAGCAAAAGCCAGTAAAGCTTATTCGTGCTCGCAAAGCTCAAGGTCAATTGCCGGAAGGAGCAACAGTTGAATTAGCAGATGAAGAAACAGCAGCTGCAGGGACTATTCGCTATATGAAGCCGAGAGTATTACTTGCCGAGGACAATAAAATTAACCAGATGGTGGCTTTGGAAATGCTGGAGCAGGGTGGATATGAAACGGGGCTCGCGGAGAATGGCTCTGAAGCACTGCAAAAATTTGCGGCTGGTCACTGGGATTTGGTATTGATGGATATCCATATGCCGTTGCTCGATGGTGTAGAGACGGCTCGAACGATTCGCAGACAGGTCAAATATCATCATATCCCAATTGTGGCAATGACGGCGAATGCTGTTAAAAAGGATCATGAAATGTATATTGCCTCTGGTATGAATGATGTTATTATGAAACCAATCCGAGCAGAGACGTTGTATCATATTATTGATTACTGGATTCATGGCGAAGGCAAGCAACGATTAATGGAAGAAAAAGTAGATATTACGGAAGAGAAACAGGAAAAGAAAAATAGTATCGCAGGGATGAGCTTGGAGCATGCTTTGGAGCGAATTAATGGAAAAATAAATATTTTACATCATATGATTCGACAATTTACAATCGACTATAGCGGGTTTATGGATCACTTTAATGAAAGTGTGCAGGAGCGTCAGCATCATACTGCTTATCGCATGCTGCATACACTTAGGGGAGCATCGGGATATTTGGCAGCCAGTGAGGTGCATAAAAAGGTCAGTCAATTGCTTGTATTATTAAAAAATGAAAATGAGATTGATTGGGTGGAATTAGAGCAAGAAAGTAAAATACTACAACAAGATATGCAGGTTTTGATACGGGGGATGGAGAATTATTTGAAGGAACAAAAAACGTCCAGCTAACATAATTCTAACAAATAGTTGTTGAACTGCCATTCCTAATGTATAGTAAAAGTAATTTATATACTCGGCAGAAATCTTCCAGCCTGTGAAGGGTGACTCTTATTATGTATAAAGTATTAGTGATTGAAGATGATGTCATGATGTGCAATATGCTCGCTATGTATCTGGCTGAGGAAGGTTATCATGTGGTACAGGCTAATTCTGCAGCGGAAGGCTTGTCTCAGGTCGAACAATTTGTCCCGCATTTGGTTTTACTTGATTTGGTATTGCCTGATATGGATGGGCTTGAGGTTTGTGCACAAATGCGTAAGGAATCGACAGTACCAATTATGATATTATCAGCGAAAAATGAAGTGTCTGAACGTGTACAGGCACTGCGAGCAGGTGCAGATGATTTTTTGTGCAAGCCTTTTAGCATGCATGAATTGACTGCACGAATAGAAGCATTGATCAGACGATCATTTTTACCTCATTCAGATGAGCTGTGGAACGAAGCGATCATTCAACAGACAGATACACGTATACAACTAGATCACGAACGAAGAGTCTTATTAGTGCAAGGGAAGGCTGTTGAGACGACATTTTCGGAATATGAACTCCTAAAACTGTTTTTGGCGCATCCCGATAAAGTGTTCAGCAGAGAAGAATTAATTAATGAGATACGAGGCTTCAATTCTTATGTAACGGATAGATCAATTGATGTTCATATCGTGAATTTGCGAAAAAAAATTGAGCCAAATCCACGAGAGCCGGTCTATTTACGTACTGTATGGGGATTTGGATACAAGTATACAACCCCTGCAGTTTCAGTAACATAATAATAAAGGGCTGTCCGCATGCCAACCTTTGTTTGGCGCGGACAGCCCTTTATATTCTTCAATAATTGTATGCAGCTCGATTGAAAATCAGATAATCGCCGATGGAAGATTTTCTATGGTGAGATAAAAACAAAACGTTGTTATTACAAAAAGTGTCTAACTGACTTCTAAGTATAACTTGGTTCCGTCGTTATATTGCAGTATGGCAACTTCATGGACAACTTCGATGGAATGTATCCTTTTCCATTTCTTCCTGAATTCGAAGTTCAATTCGAGATCCTGCAATTTATGATGAAATTGCTCAATTAAAGCACTATTGTTCTTATTAAAGTAAACAGGAACTGAGCGATCCTTAAAGGTAATAATTTTCATCATGGCAGGCACACCTCCAACATTCTTTCTTCTACTTTAACATAAAGTATTTAGCGCCTTATGAAGCAATTGTCAGATTCATGTGATCTTTACTCATAAAAAACTAACAATTGCTCGAAAAATGTCGAAGTATGGTGTACGCACCCCATTCTAACTGATTTTATGGACAGCTACTTGTTAGTCATTAATCCCTGCATTTTTTTGCAATCGTTTTGCAATCTCCATAAAATCTTCCTGCGAAATTCCTGGTGCAAATTCTTCTGGCAAGTCTGGAAGATCATACATTGGCGCCCCTTCCGGTATGCCTTGAATAACTTCCAAAGGAGCTCCGTTCAACGGATTTTGGCCATTCCAAATAAGTACGATATCTTTGTAATCCTCCGGACTAAACGTATAGAGCTTATTGCCAAGCCCCATAGCTTCATATTTTCTTGCAGCTTCGAAATGATCATTACTCAGGTTGGGAATAGGAATCAGTTTTTTTACATCTACCCCTGTCGCTACTTCCAGCGCTTTAGCATATGCCAGTACATGAACCCCTCCTCTTACAAGCAAATAACCAATCATTGCTCGGGCAGTCGGATGATCAGTCATTTCGTACACTCTCATTTTATGCGTACGGGCACCACATTCCAGAAAGAAATTATGAAGTAAATCGAGCACGAGGTTGCCGCTATTAAATACATTGCTTCCTGTCCAGTCCTTGCCCATGGAGTCGCCTGGCAGGGATGTTTGCGCTGTGCTAATAAAAAAATAGCTGTTGCGCTTGTTTACACTTTCCTTTAATGGGGCGGAATCAGGCGATCCTTTATGAGTACTATCTGTCAAAACCATATTTATTGCCGCTGAGACAAGCTCCACATGACCAAGCTCCTCGGCAGTAATACTTGATACAAGGTCATAAAAAGGCTTCAGACGCTTTTTCTCCCGGAAGTTGTAAGATTGAAACAAGTAGTTATTTAGTGTCGACATTTCACCGAATTTGCCACCCAACAACTCCTGAACCGCTGCTGCGGCATTAGGATCAGCATATGGGGAAGCAGGCAACTCGATTTGCAATCGATTAAAACGTTGAAACAACGTAAAAACCTCCTGTCATTGTTGATGATTCAGTCTATGCGGGGCAACAAAGCGTCATTACCTTCGGACAAAGCAATTTTTATTTGGAATTAAACGTAAAAAAATAGGCGTGGAAATAAAAGTAGAGAGGGTCATTGTCCGCTACCAAATATGTGTTGAAGACATAAGATAGAGTAGTTTCGATGGGAAGGAGGAGAAACAGATGGGAGAGTTTCGTCGCAGACATAGACGGCACAGATTTATTGAACCAGCAACAGTTGCTACACAACGCTCCGGACGAGTGCTGGGCCGTTTCTTTGAAAAGTTGAGACATAGAAGAATAGCTGAGAGATTTAATTGGGCAGTTCGTTGTCATAACGCTAGAGAGATCGAGCGCTTGCTAGGTAGACATTGCCGGGTAGAATGTTTCTTCCGTTGTGGCTGCAAATCGTGTGTGAGAATCAGGTGTTGTTTTGGTAGATGGGGTTCGAATGAAACGACAATTACGATTTGTGTGGAGGATTTCCGCCGTAATTTCTAACCGCTAAAATTTTCAAAAAAAGCATGAGTATATTTGCGCTCATGCTTTTTTGAATGCTATTATATTATGATTTGGTTGCCATACCGATGCAGCAACTTAATCATAGAATTTATTCGTCACTACAAACAAAAATGGACTTTCGTGAGCCAACATTTTGTTTTGCTCCAGTTGTTCACAGTTCATCGACAGCCTCGTGGCAACTGTTATAGCTTTATTACTCACTACTTTCTGTTGCTCTTAAGCAGATGCTGCCTCAAGCTCAGAAGTACAATGCTTGCAGCGTGTTGCTTTAATCGGGACCTGTGATAGGCAATAAGGGCATTCCTTCTCTGTTGGATCAGCGGGTTGTTCTTCTTTCTTCGTGCTGTTGCGAAGCGCGTTAATGCCTTTAACAAGCAAGAAAATACAGAAGGCTACAATAATAAAGTCTAGTAATATATTAATAAATTGACCATAGTTAATAGAAGGCGCCGCAGCGAGTTCCTCAGTATTCATCGTGTCCGTATTGACCAAATAGTACTTTAATTCTTTGAAATCTACCTCGCCTAGTAATTTCCCAATAGGTGGCATAATAATATCATTGACAAGTGAAGTGACGATTTTACCAAAAGCACCACCGATGATAACACCGACTGCAAGATCGATCACATTGCCTTTCATAGCAAATTCCTTAAACTCTTTGAAAATTTTCATAGTCGTACCTCCAACATCTTTCATATCAGTATAGCCTCTCTCTTTTTGGTATATTCATAGATGCAGTTTATTGGAAAGTTATCATGGCTAGTTTGATTTAGTTCGTTCTGCCATATTTTACGGTGTATGCGACAAAAATGCAACATAAGGAAGTCCTATGAAAAAAGAACAAGGTGCTATGGTATAAAGCAATGCAGCAACTATTTGCAACTATTTTTCTGCTAGTTGATAATGCTTCTCTATTTTTTTTCCGCCAAACCACATAACAACTATAACGATAATAATAGCAATAATGCGCCAAGGTTCTTTGAACAGATTAGTAATATCGAAGCTGATTAATGAAATGATAAAAACCATTACTGCTTTTCCAAGCACAGTAGCCCAAAAAAACGAATGAAACGGCACTCGGCTAAATCCGGCTACTAATGTAATTAATACCGAGGGAGTAAACGGAAAGGCAGACAATAGAAATAGCGGAGTAAATCCTTTTTTATCGATCCACGTGAAAAAACGTTCGGATTTTGGGTATTTTTTCAGCATTCGTGGTTTAATGTTTTTTCCAAAGTATCGACAAAGTAAAAATAAGACTATTTTCCCGACGGCAACACCTAACCAAGATAAGAGAAAGCCAATGCCTAGTCCATAAATATTTACATTGGCTGCAATCATAACGATAAGCGGCAGGAATGGAAGAAAGGCTTCCAAAAAAGGCAATAAAAAGCCAGGAAGCGGACCATATTCCGATAAGCCTGATAAGGTTTGCTGCATATCCTCCAAGCTCATATTTTTTGCTTGCTCAATCCAATCACGCCAGTTGCTCATGCTTTTACTCCGTTTCTATAGATGGTCGCATAAAATATGCCAATCGCTGCAAATAGCAACGCGCTAGTAATTAATACCGATAATGATCCATTCCATAAAGCGATAACCCCGCCAGCGGCTGGACCAACCATCACCCCTACACCTTCAAAGGCAGATAGCATGCCCCAGCCCAAGCCCTCTTGTTTGGGAGGAATATAGGAGGCAAGCAGTGCGTTCCATGCTGGCAGAATGGCAGAATAAGAAATACCTAGTCCAACTGCGGCTGCCAGGCAATACCAGAAGGACAGCTTTAGGGTTAGTAAATAGAGCAACACCGCAAAGCTTGTAAATCCAATACCAAGAAACCAGCGCTTTGCACCAGGACCTGCCTTGTCCGCAAGTTTGCCCATCGGAATTAAGCCAATAACGGCACATGCTCCGCCGGCGGTTAGCAATATCGAATATTGTGTGCCGTTTAACCCCAAAGAATCTTGTGCGAAAGCAGGCAAAATAGGCAAAAGCATACTTGCTCCAAGTGTTTGTAAAATCATTCCGGGAAGGAGAAGTCTCATTTGAGATAACTGATTTTTCAATACCGCGAACTGTTTTTTCAATGGCACCGGTCTGGCGCTTGCATTCGATTCCTTTTTCATAAAAGGTGTTAATATACAGGCGAGCAGAGATAGCCCTACAAGCAACTGATAGGTAAAGTTAGTGCTGTAATCTAATAAAATATTACATACAATGGGACCACCACCCATGCCGATCATCCAAATGGTATATAAAAAGCCCATTTGAGTAGCACGATGCTCCTCTGTAACTTTCGTTAAGCATACGATCCATAGCGGCGACATGCCAACACCATAAAGAGCAGCAGCACTGATGAACAACCAGGGCTGCTCCGCAAATTGCAACAAGTAGATACCGATTAGTGATAGAATAAAACCAACCATGACGACCAATCGTCCTGAAAAACGATCCAGCAAATATCCGATCACCATTTTGAGGGCAGTATCTATAATATAATGGGCAGAAATAGCGATCCCAATAATATCAGACGAAAGTCCCAATGTTTTTGTTCCATAAATGGGCAGCAGACTAATAAGAACTGCGCCTCTTACAAACTCAACGATAAACAAAATGACAGAAACGAGTCTCATTTCAGTTCCGAATGTAGATTTTGAACGCACGGTTCCACTCCTTTATGTATAGATAATAGAAGTCCTTTCTTGCATAGCGGTGCAACCGTCCTGCAAAAAGAGATACTATTAGTATTTATTCTTATTGTAAGTTTTATCCTCAACTTTGGAAATAATATTGTTTCTTTGCTTAACAAATAAAAAGTGTAGTAGTGCTTATCGTTCGACGGATGCGTTAATATTGATAGCAGGGCTGGCTTGCAAGTCTTTTATTTGCTTTGTTGATTATGTTTTAATAATACGTGCTTCGACTAAGATAGTCGCAATAATTTGGGAGGGCAGCGATGAAAGTAATGAAAGGATTAATCAAATTTTTAATTATTGGTCTAGTGCTAGTGCTATTGGCAGGATTGGCAGCATGGTACTATCTACGACCTGCCGAGCAACTGGATCTGCATTACGAAACGATTTCGGTCATGGACAAACTAACAGAAACAATTAAAAATAGAAAACTGGAGCTTAGTTTCAATGAGTCGGAGATGAATCATATTATAAAGAAAAATCTAGAACCTCATGTCAACGACCATATTCATATAAAAGGTGCGCATTTTACATTGTTGGATAAAAAGATCAAAGCACTGCTTCATATCCGATACTACGATTTGGCAGATGCAGAGATTACGGTCGAGTATGCGGTCAAATGGCAGGACCCTGTCCTTGTGTTAACACCAACGAGTCTTTCTGCCAAGGCATTGCCCTTACCGCTTGATTGGGTAAAGGAAATTGAAGCTCCTATACCATTGCCGGCAGAGGATCTTATTGAAATTAAAGCAATTCAGCTAACACCTCAGCAAATGACCTTTCAATTCGGTTTGCGAAAACTGGATTGGTTTTAAGTGATTTGACAGATAGCAACGCATGCTGTTAAAATATTCGATAATGAGAATCATTATCAAAATAACTGCATAGTTGCGATATATCTGTCTATCACTTTGTTAGGAGAGCGAGGATTGAACATGAAAGAACAACCGGCTAGTAATTGGCTGCTGCAGCAATTTACAGCCATTCATACGATAGAGAACAAGATGCTGGCGGCAACGCTGAGTGGAGAAGTTTTTGTAAAGGAACAGTTAGATGAAAAATGGGTAGCTAGACAGGGCGGGCTGCCTGAAGGCACTAAAATTAATCGTATATCATCGCATGGAGATCGTGTTTTTGCTTGTACTGGGCATGGCATGTATGAGTATTGGGATGAGCGCTGGCATTTGGCGGGACCCAAGCTGCCGAGCTATCAATACCGCCGGGCAGGCGGGGTGAGCCATATCGGGACGGAGAATGGGGTATGGTATTCCATCGGATTCAAGTGGAAACCCTTTGCATGTGAAGGGCGAGTCATTTATGATTTTATGTATTTGCCACATTGTTATTTGTTTGCACATGATAAGGGAATCTCGCTATATGATCGGTTTGTGGATGAGTGGATTCATTATGATCTGTCCTGCCGAATAACAAGTTTAGCAATTTATCATGGGCATATTGTTGCTGTAAGCGATACAGGCGAGTTGTATACAGGTACAAGAAAAGGAGAGTTTCAACGTGCCAGATTCCCTCATCTATTCCTGTTTTCATTGAAAACAAAAGGAGATACGGTCTATGTATGCACAGATCGCGGCTTGTACAAACTGGCGGTTATTGCTTCACAGATTACTTTGATTTCACTTAATTTCGGGTTAGCTGTGACAGATGTCGATATGTCAGGCGATCAGTTATATATGGCAACCTTGTTTGATGGCATTCAGCAAATGGATACGATGGTGGCATCACGATAAAAAGCTAAACAGTGTATTTAATAAAAATTAAAGGGGTTGTCCTATGCTCAGCAGTTGTTGAGCATGGGATAACCCCTTGTTTGGCATGAGAACAAATTATATAAAGATAATAAGTTACATAATGATTGGTGTGCTTTTGTTCGGCTAAAGGTCGCCACATCGTCTAAATGGGCTGAAAATTAACTATTCTGTTATTTTTGTTAGATGAGCAAGTTGAACAAAACAGGATCTTTGTTCAGTTCAACGAATTGGAATCCTTTTTGGGACATTCTGTCTACTAGCTCATTGTAATCCTCGCGATGTTTTAATTCTATGCCGACCAGTGCAGGTCCATTGTCTTTATTTGATTTCTTTGTATATTCGAAGCGGGTAATATCGTCGTTTGGTCCAAGCACTTGATCAAGAAATTCGCGAAGAGCACCTGCTCGCTGCGGGAAGTTGACCATAAAGTAATGTTTATATCCTTCATAGATCAAGGAGCGTTCTTTTATTTCCTGCATGCGATCTACATCATTATTGCCGCCGCTAATAATGCAAACGACGGTTTTTCCTTTAATCTGATCTTTATAAGCATCGAGTGCTGCTACGGACAAGGCGCCGGCAGGCTCAGCTACGATAGCATTTTCATTGTAGAGGTCTAGCAAAGTAGTACATACCTTGCCTTCAGGCACAATCGCGATACCATCTAATAACTCTTTGCAAATATCATAAGTAAGATCGCCGCTGCGCTTCACAGCAGCTCCATCTACAAATTTATCGATTTGATCAAGCATCACTACCTTACCCGCATCAAAGGCTGCTTGCATAGAAGAAGCGCCCTCAGGCTCTGCACCAATCAGCTGAGTGGCAGGTGATACGCTTTTTACATAAGATGCAATCCCCGCAATTAGCCCGCCGCCCCCGATAGAAGCAAATATATAGTCAGGAACAGTATCGGCATTTTCCATTAGCTCTTGACCAACCGTCCCATTTCCAGCTATAATTTTTCGGTCATCGAATGGGTGAACAAAAACCATGCCGCTGCGCTCGCTTTCTTCTATAGCGGCTGCATAGGCATCATCAAATGTATCGCCAGTTAAAATAACTTCGACCTCACTGCCGCCAAAAAAAGAAACCTGCTTCACTTTTTGACGGGGGGTCGTGCTAGGCATATATATTTTTCCAGGAATACCTAGTGCCTGACAAGAGTAAGCAACTCCTTGCGCATGATTACCTGCACTGGCGCAGACAACGCCCTTTTGCAAGCTTTCTTGAGACAGGGATCTGATCAGATGGTAAGCTCCGCGTATTTTAAAGGAACGAACTACTTGCAAGTCCTCCCGTTTAAGCAAAACGTTGCATTCGTACCGCTCAGACAATACACGGTTATATTGCAGCGGTGTTCGAACGATTACATCTTTCAAATGCATTTGAGCCTGTACGATTTCTTCCAGACTAATGCGCGGTGATTGTACTGAGGGTTCATTCATCTTTTTTCATCCTTCCAGGTGTGTCCAAATGTTTAATTACTCATTATAGCATAACATAATCGAACAGTAGTTGTTTCAATGTGTCAGCATTAGTAAAATATAAGAAAACGATTATTTATGTTCTTGAGGAGAGATTTACTTGCCAGATGAATTATTACTTACTTTCCGTTCTCCGCCGTTGCCGTATCTGATTGAATCAGATCGGGTTATTTTTCAGAAAGGCGGCAGTTATCCCAAGAGATCCGAGTCCGGAGTCTTTGATCTATTATATGTTCGTTCAGGAACGCTTTATATACGTGAGCATCACAGAGAGTGGACATTAGCTGCTGGCGATTTGATCATGCTTCGACCTGATCTAAGCCATGAATCCTTTCAGCCCTGTACAGAGGAAACCTGCTTTGATTGGATACAATTTCAGTGCACAGCCGATTGGGAGGAGTTGGAGCCCAAAGAAAAGGCAAGCCTCGTTGGAGATCACTACAGCTATTTGATTCGCACCTCGAAAGTGCTGCATCAGCAAGCAACAGCAGATATGACAGAGGTTTTGGACGAGCTCCATGTTAGCGCCAAGGGGACGATAGAGGATGCCTTTTGGAGTAGGCAACAGCTTTTTTTGAAGTTACTTCATAAACTGGATCAGATCTGGAAGCATCAGCACGGGGGAGCACCGGTAGCGATAGCCGAAAGGACAGCGGCATGTATAAAACAACATTACAAGGAAACGGTGAGCAATCCGTTTCTAAGTAAGCAGCTTGGACTCCATATTAATTATATTACCCGCTGTATGCTAGACATATATGACTGTACCCCGCAGCAGTATTTGCTCTATTACCGCTTGGATCAGGCGAAATTGTTACTGCTCAAAACAGATTGGCCAATAGCCCGAATTGCTGAAGAAACCGGCTTTAAGCAAACACCGCATTTTTCAAGATTATTTGCTGAGCATACCGGATTGCCGCCGCTGAAATATCGCAGACGCTTTATGCTGTAAAATTTATGAATAAATAACAGGCAGACAGCAGAAACTGGAATCGACAATACAACTATTGCAGATTGCATGATGAACAGGAGTGATTGCGATGATAGAACGGTTTTCTCTGTCCGCCGAAACAAACAGAATTACGGATAAGTTCCATGTCATAAAGACGATACTTAGCGACTCGCCGCGCTTTAATATAACTCCAACAAAAGATGCGGCTATTATTATGAATGATCGCCATGATGTACGCTCGCTGCAATCCGCACGCTGGGGCTTGTATCCTTTCTGGGCGAAGGATGCTGTCAACACGTCATATGATCAACTTACTCAGAAAGCTTTTTTAGGTCGTATGCTGCGCAGACAGCGCTGTGTTATCCCGTGCAGCGGTTTTTATGGTCAAAAACATATTGGAGAGGAACGTGATCCGCGCGCTATGCATGTTGTGCTTCCAAGCCGGCCGCTGTTTGGCATTGCGGGGATATATGACTGTTGGCGCGCACCAAATGGAGAAGAGGTTCGCGCCTTCACAATGATCACAGCCGAGATGGCAGGCACGATGTCTATTTGGCAGCCGAATGTGCCGGTTATACTGGATGAGGACGGGATTGAGGATTGGCTTTCTCCAAGCATTAAGGATATTAATCAGCTTCGTACACATTTGGTGCCGCTTGACAGTTATTTTATGAGGGCGTATCCTGTAACGAATGCAGTTAATGATGAACGTTATGATTCTCCGGATTGCATCCGTGAGATAGATTATGCTTAAATGATTGTTTTCTCCATTAGCTGCCGGTATATAACTGGCGGCTTTTTGCATGCAAAGGTTAAGCGGAAGTGTGAGGCGGGCTTGCATCAGGCTATTGATGGATAGCGGCATCTTGCAAGAAGGGGTATAATAGAAACGATGGTTTGGATCGGAGCAGTACAGAACTTCACATTCATAAATAACCAAGTTGCAGCATGATAAGGTACAAGCAGGTTTGATAGGAGAGGACGTTTGGAGGAATGAATGATTTGAAAGAGAAAGAAAGTGCATTTATGGAAGAAGACATGGAAGACACGATGGAAGAGTTTGATATGGAATTGACAGCAGAGATTGAAGCGGATTTGGGTCAATTTGTGAAGGAATTTGCACAAAAAGGGCGACCGCAAACCGATCTGTTCAATATATTGGTGCAGCAAACGAAAACTTGGCTAGCCCAGTGGGCAGGCGCCTTCAAAATTGCCGGCCGCTCCAAAATGAGCAAGGACGAGCTTGCTGAAGCGCTCGTGCCTTATATTGCGAGCAGACAAGCTATAGTTGCCTTGTTTGCTGTTGAGGATGAAGAGCGTACAACTTTGTTTGAGCTGGCAGCAAGCAGCAATAAGCCACTACAGCTAGTAAACTCACAGCTGCTTCGCGTGGAGAGATTTTGCAGACGTATGCTTGCCGTTGTCTATGAGGAAAAAGGCAGTTATATATTACTTGTTCCGGATCAAGTGAAGCAGGTTTTGAATGAAATCGGTAAGCAGGAGCTGCGCAAAATAAAGCGGCACTATAAGCTATACCGTCAATATATTTTAGCGTTTACCAATTTGTATGGTGCTTTTAAGCCGCAGCAATTAAGAAAGGTATTTGAAGAGCAACAAAAGATGGATGGCGATGAGCTTGAGCAGTTTGCCATTGATTATGCTCAGCAATCATCTTATTGTGCATGGCAGGAACCGTATATTGTCTCTTCTTATTTTGAAGATGAAGAAACAGATGCTGAGTTGCAGGAGATGCTGAAAAAACGTATTGGAAAGCCGTCCTATTTGCCGAAAGCCCAGGAGCTGCTTAAATATGCTGATGATTTTTATTATGAGATTACGCCGCAGCTGCAAACTTTGCACGATTATTTGAGTGAATTTCTGTGTGAGGATAAGGGGAAACTGGAAGAGCTTATGGATGAAATTCAGTTTATTTGCTCTATTGATGCCGATATGAAAGAAATTATGGAAGTATTTGGCGACTTCGATATTGTGTTTCAATCATCTGAACAAGTCCATTTGATTACTACACTAATTAATGAGGTGTACAATCATACTCGAATATGGTCCAATGCCGGATATACGCCTTATGAAATGCACGAGTGGGCAAATAAAGAGATGCCTAAGCATCTGGCGGGATCTGCTATGCCGGCATTGCTCAATATTAGTCGTCCGCAGCCAGCGACTGCTGGCACCGCTACAACCGTTGCCCCAAAAGTAGGGCGCAATGACCCTTGTCCGTGCGGAAGCGGCAAGAAATATAAAAAGTGCTGCCTGACATAGGCGGATTTTTTTGAAAAATGTATAAAAAAGCAGTTTGAGATTGATCCAACAACATTGTTGCAGCTAGAAGGGAGTTCATGTCATGAAGAGGGCTACGTTTATCCAGCCGGATGCAGCGGCATGGTTGCAAAAACTGAAATTTTCTTTTCCTATCAAAATTCGTTATTGCGAGACGGATATGCTTGGTCATGTCAACAATGTCAGCTATTATATGTATTTTGAGCAAGGACGCATTGAATACTTCGAAAATTTGGGCTTAACGGATGCTTTATTTGGCAAGCAGGCTGTATCTGTCGTTGCAGATATGGAGTGCTCCTATTTAAGACAGCTGTATTTAAAAGAAAAAATGACCCTGCATGTTCGTGCCGCGCGGCTTGGCCGCTCATCTATCGACATCGAATATGCGATTATGGCAAGCGGCGAGCTAAAGGCAGCCGCAAGAGGTGCAATTGTACTCGTCGATACCGCAACAGGGAAAAGCACGCCCGTACCAGACTTTGCACGCGAAAAGATCATTGCATTCGAAGGTGTGGACATCGCTCTATAATAGTGAAAACGGACATAGCCAAAAAGGACAGGGGATTTCCTGGATTGGCTGTTGTCCGTTTTTTTGTGTCTCTGGGCAAGTGTGAGGGAAGAGCGAGTAGCCAGAAGAAAGAGAGCAGCGGAGCAGAAGAAAGAGAACAAGAGTATAATGGCACACGGCGAAAAGTAACGGTTGCCACAGTGACTATTTGCGAAAAAAGGCTAGAAGATCTGCGAAAACCGCTGAATAGGCGCTGCCGCAACCGCTGGAAAATAAAATGTTGCTAAAAAGGTGAAATAGACGCTGTTGCAACCGTTAGAATATAAAGAGTGTGAAATCGGAGAGTGGGTGGTTGCTACTGTATCCTTAACCTTGTTTTACTTTTAAAATTTGTTCAGTCAGCAAAGGCACGACTTCGAATAGATCACCGACGATGCCGTAATCGGCAATATTGAAGATGGGAGCTTCCGGATCTTTGTTTATAGCGACGATGATGCGAGATTGGCTCATGCCGGCGAGATGCTGGATGGCACCGCTTATACCGCATGCGATATAGAGGGTGGGGGTAACAGTTTTGCCTGTTTGACCGATCTGCAATGCATAATCGCAATAGCCCGCATCGCAGGCTGCTCGGGATGCCCCAACAGCTGCTCCCAGTGCATCAGCCAGTTCATATAACGGCTTAAACCCATCCACGCTGCGAACGCCCCGTCCGCCTGCAACAATAATATCCGCTTCTGCCAAGTCTAGTCGTCCGCTTACTTTTTTCACGATATTGCTTATAACCGATGACAAGGGAGTTTCCGGTATTGCAAGAGGGACTATAGCTTCGGATAAAAGCTTGGCATCAGAAAATTTGCTTGCCAGCTCAGCTACAACTGCTGCTGGAGTGAAATTGTTAGGACGCAGCGTAATGATCCAGCGTTTGTTTTCTGTAAATACTTTTTGCTCGAATGCTTTTCCTGCATAGATCGGTCTGGTGAACAATGGTGCTCCTGATCCAGCGGTATTATCAATTTCGGTAACATCTGCGATATGCCCAAAGCCGAGTGCAGACGCCAGTCGCGGTGCAAGCTCTCTGCCCATTGAGGTATGCGCCAGCAGCACAATATCGGGCTGATGCTCTTTGACGGCAGCAGTAGCTGCTGCCAGCATCCATTCAGGCAACCGCGCCGGATCAGAATTGGTTTGCTTGTTCGATGCTTCAGCCGATTGCTTAATCTGTGAACTATAGCGGCGCTCATCCTGATAGCTTAAGGCAACGCAGATCAAATCTGCTCCTGAAGAGAGCAGAGTATGTACAGGTTCCTCAGGCGGTTGCTCACGTCCAGTGAGCAAGGCAATAACCTTGCCATCCTCACCTGCCAGCAATCGCCCTGTATGCAGCGCCTCCAGGGAGCTTCTACGCAAAGTTCCATCCTTATATTCGGCAATGAGCAGCACTGTTTTTTGCATCTGAAAAGCCTCCTTTTACCTACTGTATCCGTAATGTTTTCCTATTTTAAGCAAAATCTGCTGCACGGGCGAGCGCTATCGCTTCTTCTGAAACAGCATGTTATTTTCACGTTTTACTCAGTTTTGCAAGACGCCTTTCTCTTGCAAGATTGCGAGCAGGGCTGCTGCCTGTTCAGAGGCGTCGCCTTGCAGCTGAATGCCGGCAGCTCGCTCAGGTTTGGGCAGCACAGTTGCTTGCTTGGTACGGATCATGTTTTGCAGAAGTTGTCCGCTTTCGAGTTCTGATTGTGTAACGTTTGCTGCTGCTTCACCTTGGATCGATAATTCTTTTTGGATAGCTGAATCGAGCAAACCGTAATGATGGAGCGGGACACTAATTAACGGTTTGCGTTTTGCTTTCATAATATTGGGCAAGGACGGATAACGCGGTTCGTTCAGTCCCTGCTGTGCAGTAATAAGAGCTGGCAGCGGCACGGTCACAAGCTGGTTGTCTCCCTCTATATCTTGCTTGACTGCCGCATATCTTTTTGCGCCAGCTAGATGTGGTGCAAGCATATCTTCAGCATAATAAATATCGAGCTGCACGGCAGCTGAAACATGGGGGATTCCCAAATGCTCAGCAGCTTGCAGTGCAACGCTGCCAGAGCCGCTGTCTACGGAGAATAGCCCGGCAAGCACCAAATCAGGCTTTAATTGTGCTAACGCCGAGGCAAGTACGGCAGCAAGCGCATAGCTGTCGCTGAGCAGTTCCTCGCCCGCCTCCAAGCGGATTGCCTCATCTGCTCCGATCGCCAGTGCAGCGCGCAGCGCCTCCTCCGTCCGTTCATTTCCGCATGTGAGAGCGATAATAGTTCCCCCATGCTTTTCCTTCTGTCGTACAGCTTCCTCCAGGGCATATTCATCATACGGATTGATGACGAGCTTGGCATCCCGACTATCGATTTTACCTAGCTCATCCCACTCCATTTTTTCTTCCGTATCGAAAGTTTGCTTTAACAAAACAACAATTGTTTGCACGCTCTCACCCCGTATTTTCATATTGAAATAAAGCACAAGTCTTTGCTAGGTTATGCGCTAATGCCGCTGAATAGACCGGGCTGATTGATGATTTATAACGCATGTTCAGACTGGTAGATTCATATAGTTAGACGAGAAGAACAGCAGGCATGGTTTGGGTTTGGGGCAGTAGATGCTGCTGTCGCCTTCATTCCAATAAGAGTATTAAAGTCGAATGCATAGCTGCAACAGAAAACGTTCAAGGGGGCGGTTCCAATTTTTTATACAATAACGGATTGGCTCAGGCTAGCTTTAGCTGCAATGATTAGCGGTGCGGCAGTTTATTTTTTTATGACGGCAGTCAGGCGCAGAATCGCTAATATTCGTTTGGGAACAGCTGTGGAATTTGTTCATAGAGGCGGCTTTAAAAAGAAGCGAACAGGATTTGTTCAAGAGGTTTTAGGACATAGACGGCTGATGAATGATTTGAAGAGCGGCTTGATGCATGCTTTATTTTTTTACGGTTTTATCATGCTGCAGTTTGGAGCTTTGGATTTGATTTGGAAAAGACTTAGCGGCGGCAAGTCGATTCCCTACCCGCTGTACCCGTATTTTTCACTTATACAAGAAATAACTGTTGCCTTAATATTGTTGACCGTTTGTTATGCCGCTTACCGAAGGTATGGAGAGAAGCTTGAACGGTTAAAGCGCGGAAAAAAGCCGTCTATCGTGTTGTGGCTGATCGGTTCCTTGATGGCGACGGTTTATTTGACACTTGCTTTTGAGCACTTGGTTTACAGCAATACATCTTATTCTGCTACCCAATTTGCACCATTTAGCAGCTTATTGGCGGATGGTTTTATAGCAATCGGCATACAATCTGGCAGTCTGGCAGCTTCGGCAGGGCTGGAAGTAGTTTGGTGGCTGCATTTGCTTTTACTGCTCATTTTCCTTGTCTATGTACCGCAGTCGAAGCATTTTCATTTGTTAACAGCTCCGGTTAATATTTGGTTCCGCAGAGGGGAAGAGGCAAAAAAACTGACACCCCTTGATTTGGAAAATGAAGCGGCAGAGCAGTTTGGTGTTGGTGCAATTGAACATTTTAATCAAAAACAGCTGCTAGACTTATATGCCTGCGTTGAATGCGGACGCTGTACGAATATGTGCCCGGCGTCGAATACAGGCAAGATGCTTTCACCGATGCATCTGCTGACCAAGCTGCGCGATCATTTAACAGATAAAGGTGAGGCGCTTACAAGCAAGTCGCCCTGGATTCCAATGGGGCTTCTAGGGAAAGGAACTGAGGGTGCTTATACGGTTGGTGCTGTAATACCTTCTGATTTGGAGGCGGGCGGCATTGCTGCAACGATGCAGATGCAAGAAGCAGGGTGGAGCAGACAATCAGGCTTAAGTGCCGAAGAGATAGCTTTGATAGGTAATGTCATTACCGAGGAAGAGCTTTGGTCGTGTACGACATGTCGCAATTGTGAGGAGCAGTGCCCGGCAGGCAATGAGCATGTGGACAAAATTATTGACATGCGGCGGCATCTTGTATTGATGGAGGGAAAGCTGCCGTCTGAGGGGCAGCGCGCCTTATCCAATATTGAAAGGCAGGGCAATCCTTGGGGGCTGCCGCGCACGGATCGTGCCGAGTGGATGGAGGAGTGCTTGAAGCAGACTGGCATTCGAATAAGAACAGTCAAAGAAATGAGTGTCATAGGCGAGAAACCGGAAATTGTGCTTTGGGCGGGATCGATGGGGGCGTATGATTCGCGCAGCCGCAAGGTGTTGTACTCGCTGGTACAGCTGCTGGATGCTGCTGGTTTGTCATTTGCCACTTTAGGCAATGAGGAGCGCAGTTCAGGTGATACGGCTAGAAGAATGGGCAATGAATTGTTATTTCAGGAATTATGCGATGACAACATTAATACGATTAACAAATACGGTATTCGTCATATCGTTACGGCATGTCCGCACACTTATCATATTTTTAAAAATGAATATCCTGATTTCGGCTTGTCGCCAGAAATTGTATTGGAGCATCATAGCGAGCTTTTAGCGACTTTGATTGCTGATGGCAAGCTGCAGGCAACAGGAGAGGTGCAGGAGACGGTGACCATTCATGATTCCTGTTATATGGGCAGATACAATGACTCTTATGATGCACCGCGGACTATTTTAAAAGCGATACCTGGATTAGTGGTCAAGGAAATGGAGCGCTCCGGCTCCAATGCGATGTGCTGCGGTGCAGGAGGCGGCATGATGTGGATGGAGGAAACAGCCGGTACACGCATAAATTATGCACGAACCAGACAGGCGTTGGACGTATCGCCTTCAATCATTGGCTCCTCTTGTCCGTATTGCTTGACGATGATGGAGGATGGCTTAAAGGCATTGCAGGAGGAAGAGGGGAGAACAGCGGCAAAGGATATTGCCGAACTGCTTGCAGCAAGTGTATGTCATAGCGGGAATAAAAAACAACATGCGGGGTGATCGGGGCAATGTCGATTCATGAAGGTAGAAAACTGGCTGGAAAGGTAAAGTGCGCTGCGGTTATCGGATCTGGGGTAATGGGAGCGGGTATTGCTGCTCAGCTTGCTAATGCAGGCTTTGAGGTTATGCTGCTGGATCAGCTGCCAACAGATTTAACTGCGAAGGAGCAGCAAGCGGGACTAACCTTATCCGACCCAGCGGTTCGCAACAGAATGGCGCAGTCGGCAAAAAATAATTTGCTAAAAGCCAAGCCTGCTGCTCTGTATATTCCGGGTTTTGCATCACGCATTGCAGCGGGTAATTTGAAGGATGGAGAAACGAAAATCGCAAAGGCGGACTGGATTATCGAGGCTGTGACTGAACGGCTCGATGTGAAGCGGCAAGTGTTTGCCTGGATCGATAAATGGCGCAGACCAGGGTCATTGGTGAGCACGAATACATCCGGGCTGTCTGCGATGCAAATTATTGAGGGGAGCAGCGAGGATTTGCAAAGGCATTTTGCTGTTACCCATTTTTTCAATCCGCCGCGCTATATGAAGCTGGTTGAAATCATACCCGGAGCAAATACACGTCAAGCAGCTTTGACAGCTTTCGAGCTGCTCTGTGCTCAACGGCTCGGCAAAGGAACGGTTAGAGCAAAGGATACGCCGAATTTTATTGCCAACCGGATTGGAGCGCACGGGATGCTCGTAACGCTTGCTTTGACTGAACAGCTTGGGCTGTCCATAGAAGAGGCAGATGCTTTGAGCGGTCCTGCTATGGGGCGACCCAAAACAGCCACCTACCGTATGTTGGATATGATCGGTCTTGATACACTGCTGCATGTTATTGACAATGTTCGTGAAAGAAGCAGTGACATGGAAGAAAAAGAGATTTTTCAGCGCCCTGCAGTATTGGAGAAGCTGGTGGCAGCCGGGAAGCTGGGTGCTAAAAGTGGTGAGGGCTTTTATCGCAAACAGCGCGGAAATAGCGGAGAAAGTATTATTGAGGCATTGCGTCCGCTCTCGATGAATTATGAGCAGCAAGCAAAGGTGAAATCCCCAGTAGCTGATGCTGCCAAGCAGGCGAAGGGAACGGCAGCCAAAGTACGAGCTCTATTATTAACGGCGCCTTCCCATCCTCATGCACGGTTTGCCTGGCTTTCATTGAAGGCTACCTGGCTGTATACCGCTCATCATGCTTATCAAATTGCAGAAACGATAGAGGATATCGATAAAGCGATGAAATGGGGCTTTAATTGGGAGCTCGGTCCGTTTGAGCTTTGGGATGCGATCGGTTTTCGCTATGTCGCTGAGCGGATGCGGGAGGAAGGGGAGCGATTGCCTGATTGGATAGAGGCGATGCTGGAGTCAGGCAAGGAAGGCTTCTACTCAAAGGAGCAGGAAAAGCGCTTTTATATTCATCAGGGCAGCTATACGGCAATTGAGCAAGAGGACGATGTAATTTCCTTGCAGCAATTAAAGGAAAGCGGCAAAACAGTATGGGCATCCGCCGATGCAAGCTTAATTGATATGGGAGATGAGGTTGTTTGTCTGGAGTTTCATTCTGCCAACAATGCGATCGGCAGTAATATATTGGCTGCGCTGCGTAGAGCGGCAGATGATACTGAGCAAGGCTGGCGCGGGCTTGTGCTGGCGAATGAAGGACGTAACTTTTGCGTGGGCGCCAATCTTGTGCTGCTTCTTATGGAAGCCCAAAATGGCGACTGGGAGGAAGTTGAGGATATTATTCGCTATTTTCAGAGCAGCATGCAGCGGCTCAAAAAAATGGCGCGTCCGCTTGTTGCAGCCCCGCATCGAATGGCGCTGGGCGGTGGAGTGGAGGTATGTCTGCCGGCAGATCGGATCATATTCTCCCCCGAAACTTATTTTGGCTTAGTTGAGACTGGCGTTGGTCTTATTCCGGCAGGAGGCGGCTCGAAGGAGGCAGCCCGGCTTGCTGCGGCAAGAGCTGAGGAGAACAAGGATGCTGTGACTGGGTTATATATACAGCCGCATTTAAACCGTTTGTTCGAGACGATAGCTTTGGGCAAGGCATCGACAAGCGGTCATGAGGCATTAGCACTTGGGTTGGCACGATCCGACGATCAAGTCATTATGAGGCAAGAATGCAGAATCGCTGAAGCAAAAAGAGCTGTGCTTGAGCTGGATCGGGCAGGATATATGCCAGCAACGGAGCAACCGATTCATGTTGTTGGAAGGGAAGGCAGGGCGGTACTGCAAACTGCTGTGCAAGCAATGCGGCTGGGCGGGCATATAAGCAATTATGATGCTCATGTTGCAGGCAAACTTGCCTATGTTCTTAGCGGCGGAGATGTACAAAGCCATTTGGCTGTCAGCGAGCAATATTTGCTGGATTTGGAGTGCGAAGCCTTTTTAAGCTTATGCGGCGAGAGTAAGACACAGCAGCGCATGCAGCATATGCTCACCAGTGGGAAGCCACTCAGAAACTAATGAAGAGAGGAGTAGATCAGATGGCGAAGCAGCCGGAAACGGTGCAAGTGACAGAGCGTGATGCGGTTATCGTAGCAGCGGTTCGAACTGCTGTAGGAAAGGCGGCAAAGGGAAGTCTGGCACATGTGCGGGCTGAGGATTTGGGCAAGGCGGCGCTAGTGGAGGCGCTGAAACGAACTCCCGGAATATTGGCGGAGCACATCGATGATGTCATAATCGGGTGCGCGATGCCTGAAGGCGAGCAGGGGCTGAATTTGGCGCGCATTATAGCACTTTATGCAGGGCTGCCAGCGGAGACGCCAGCTGTAACTGTCAATCGATTTTGCGCCTCAGGCTTGCAGTCGATTGCAGATGCAGCAGCGCGCATTCGGCTGGGAGAGGCGGATGTTATCGTAGCAGGCGGAGTAGAAAGCATGAGCCATGTGCCGATGACAGGTTTTCGCTTCTCTCCGCATCCGGATATTGCGGAACAGATGCCTGAGGTCTATATGGGAATGGGGCATACAGCTGAGGAGGTGGCGAGGCAATATGGCGTGACGCGGGAGGAACAGGATGCCTTTGCTGTTAATAGCCATCGCAAAGCAGCAGCTGCTATGGAGGAAGAGAGATTTCAAGACGAAATTGTTGCCGTCTCGGCAAGTCGTCATGAGGTTGATGAGCGAGGACGACCTTATTCCGAAAGCTTTCAATTTGCAAGAGATGAAGGTGTGCGGACGGACACAAGTCTGGAGGCGCTTGCCAAGCTCAAGCCTGCATTTGCCAGAAACGGTTCTGTAACAGCAGGCAATTCTTCACAAATGAGCGACGGGGCAGCGATGGTAATTATGATGAGCCGAGAAAAGGCAGAGCAGCTTGGGCTAAAGCCGTTGGCAGTTTTTCGGAGCTTTTCTGTTGCAGGAGTAGCACCTGAAGTGATGGGCATTGGACCGATTGAAGCTATTCCGAAAGCGCTAAAGCAAGCAAGGATCGAAAAAGAGCAAATTGATCTCTATGAAATAAATGAAGCTTTTGCAGCACAAGTGATTCCTATTATGCGTGAGTTGAAGCTCGATGAGCAAAAAGTAAATGTGAACGGAGGAGCGATTGCACTGGGACATCCACTGGGCTGCACAGGCACGAAACTGACTGTGTCGCTAGTACATGAGCTGGCAAAAAGAGGCGGCGGCAAGGGGGTTGTTTCCATGTGTATTGGCGGGGGAATGGGAGCAGCTGCCGTTTTTGAAGTGTATAGCTAAAGCGGAGCAATAGTGAGAAAGGGGTACACCGATATGACAGAGCAAATAGCTGGAAAAGTAAAGCGGGGCGGTAGATTTGTTATAGAGGAGCTGCAGCCGGAGCAAATTACTGCACCGGAGGATTTTACAGAAGAACAGCAGCTGCTGGCACTTGCTGCCAAAGGCTTTTTGGAATCAGAACTTGTACCACGTGATGAGGAAATCGAAAAGCTGGATTATGAGTTAACGAAAAAGCTGATGCTGCAAGCTGGAGAAATGGGGCTGCTTGGAGCTGACGTGCCAGAAGCATATGGCGGCATCGGGCTGGATAAGGTGAGCACGACATTGCTTGCCGAAACACTGGCAGCCTCTTCCTCCTTTGCCCTTTCTGTAGGAGCGCATACGGGAATTGGCACATTGCCGATTGTTTTTTTCGGCAATGAACAACAGAAGGAGAAGTATTTGCCGGAGCTTGCTGCAGGTACACGGATTGCAGCCTACTGTCTGACTGAGCCTTCCTCCGGCTCGGACGCATTAGGGGCAAAGAGCGTCGCAAAGCTTAACAACGAAGGAACTCATTATATTCTAAATGGTTCGAAGCTTTATATTACTAATGCTGGCTTTGCCGATATTTTTATCGTATACGCGAAGGTTGATGGTGATAAATTTACAGCGTTTATTGTGGAGCGGGAGATGCCGGGATTCAGCATTGGACCTGAGGAACAGAAGATGGGGATCAAGGGCTCCTCTACTTGTCCGCTCTTTTTTGAGGATATGGCTGTCCCGGTTGAAAATGTGCTGGGGGAGATCGGAAAAGGGCATCGGATTGCATTTAATATTTTGAATATCGGACGCTTTAAGCTTGGAGCTGGCTGTGTGGGAACTGCGAAGGAAGCTTTGCAGCTATCAGCGAAATATGCCAATACGCGCAAGCAATTTGGCAAGCCGTTAACTGCATTTCCTGTAATAGGCGGCAAGCTGGCGGATATGAATATTCGAACTTATGTAATGGAAAGCATGGTGTATCGGACAGCCGGGCTGATCGACGCCATGCTTGGCGAGGGTGATGCGCTTAACGGTCAGCAGGCGGCGCTAGCGATTAGCGAATATGCGCTGGAATGCTCGCTGGTCAAAGTGTTTGCAACAGAGGCGCTTGATTTTATAGCAGATGAGGGTGTGCAAATACATGGCGGATATGGATATATACGCGAGTACAAAATCGAAAGAATTTACCGTGATTCCAGAATCAACCGAATTTTTGAAGGTACAAATGAGATAAACAGAATGCTGATACCAGGCACCTTGCTCAAAAAAGCAATGAAAGGCGAACTTCCGCTTATGGAGGAAACAGCAAAATTGCAAGCAGCCTTGCTTGAACCGGTACATGTACCAGAATTTGAAAAGCCATTGGAAAAGGAAGAATTCCGCATCCTGCAGGCGAAAAAAGCGTTTTTGGCAGCAGGAGGTCTGGTTGTTCAGAAATACGGGCTGGAGCTGGATGAGCAACAGGAAGTGCTTTGTGCTCTGGCAGACTTGATGATTGCAATATTTGCTATGGAAAGCGCCTATTTAAGAGCGCAAAAGATCGAAGCCGCAAATAAAGAAAAGAGTGTATGGCAAACCAGCATAGCGGCTATTATGACCGAAGTGTTTGTTCAGGAAACGATGGAGCAGTTCGAGCTGACGGCAAGACGTGTGCTTACTGCAATCGAGCAGGACGACGGGCTGCGTATTCAGCTTTCTGTTCTTCGAAAATTAATGAAGGCCCCGATTGTTGACACGATCCAAATGAAAAGAGGAATAGCGGCAAGAGTAATACGCAGTGAACAATATGTGTGCAGCTAAGGAGGGATTGTATGGATTCATTTGATCCGAATGAAAAAATAACCTCTGAGCAAGAAACCTTAAAACAAGACGCTGCAGAAGATTTCACGAATAGACAAGAACAGGCAGAACAGGAGCAGGCAAAGCAAGAGCAGATAAAACAGAAAGCGAATGATCGTCCCTGGTTAAAAAAATATCCTATACAAATACCAGAAAGTCTAACTTACCCCGATGTTAATATTACACAATTTCTGATAGACTCCGCCAAACGGTATCCCGATAAGCCAGCATTGTATTTTATGGGTAAAGTAATGACCTACGGACAAGTGTACAAGGCGGCAATTATGTTTGCCAAGCAACTGGTTGCTCTTGATATTAGACAAGGCGAGCGAGTAGCGATTATGCTGCCCAATTGTCCACAGGCTGTTATATCTTATTATGCTGTATTGTTCGCAGGCGCGGTAGTTGTGCAAACGAACCCGCTTTATGTGGAGAGAGAATTGGAGTTTCAGTTGAAGGATAGCGGTGCGAGCGCTATTATTATGCTGGATATGATGTACCCCAAGCTAGAAAATATTCAGAGCCGCGAAGATAACAGACTGCCAAACCTAAAACATATTATCATAACCTCTATTAAAGATGGACTGCCGTTTCCTAAAAGTTGGTTATATCCCATCAAGCAGAGAAAAGAAGGCAATAAAGTTAAGATTGCTTATGGAAAAGACGGTATTTATGCTTATAGCAAAATAGCATTCGATCGCTCAGTAGCGGAAATTGAGCTTCCAGAAGGCGGAAAAGGGTCTAGCTTGGCTGCGTTACAATATTCTGGAGGCACTACTGGAACACCTAAGGGAGCAATGCTGACTCATGCCAATCTGGTTGCTAATACTTTGCAGACAGCGGCATGGTGCTACAAGTTGAAATATGGTAATGAAAGATTTTTGGCTGCACTGCCTTTGTTTCACGTTTTTGGTCTGACTGTATTAATGAATTTATCTGTCTATTCTGGAGGCATGCTTATCCTGTTACCGCGTTATGATGCGGATCAAGTGCTGCAAACGATTGAAGCATTGAAGCCAACTATTTTTCCAGGTGCTCCCACTATGTATATTGGCTTGATTAATCATAGCAAAGCTGCTGCAACGGATCTATCTTCCATTGAAGTATGTATAAGCGGTTCGGCAGCTTTGCCGCAGGAGGTTCAGGAAAAATTTGAAAAACTTACAGGCGGCAGACTGATTGAAGGTTACGGGTTGACAGAAGCCTCTCCTGTTACTCATGCAAACCCGATTTGGGGAAGACGCAAGTCTGGCACGATTGGATTGCCGTTCCCGGATACGATGGCAGCGATTATGGATCCCATTAGCGGAGAATTGCTGCCGCCTGGTCAGACAGGCGAACTAGTCATCAAGGGACCGCAAGTGATGGTGGGATTTTGGAATCGTCCTGAGGAATCGGAGGCGGCGCTGCGAAATGGATGGCTGCATACGGGCGATTTTGCTTATATGGATGAGGAAGGCTATTTTGTCATTATGGATAGAATGAAGGATGCAATAATTGCTGGTGGATATAATATATACCCAAGGGAAGTAGAAGAAGTGCTTTTTGAACATCCGGCTGTCAAAGAAGCGGCAGTTATCGGTATTAAAGACACCTATCGAGGTGAAACGGTAAAGGCTTTTATCGTATTAAAGGATGGCTGCAATGTTTCACAAAGCCAGCTCAATTTGTGGTGCAGGGAAAGGCTGGCAGCCTACAAGGTTCCGCATTTGTATGAATATAGGGAATCGTTGCCAAAAACAATGGTTGGAAAAGTGCTGCGGCGCCAATTGGTGGAAGAAGAGAATAGCAAGGAAATAAAGGAGAGTTAGTCCGTTCTTTGCGAAAGGAGTGGGTAGTTTGGAGCCGCCACAACAAAATGACCCAAACAAAAGCAATATTTCAGCAGAAATGGCAGCGCTGGAGGATAAAGCAAAGCAAACCTTTTGGGGCAAGCTGGGATGCGAATTGCTTCATACAGATGAAAAAACGGCTATAATTGCGCTAACAGCAGGGAAAGAACATCAAAATCTGCTCGGCATCGTGCATGGCGGAGTCTATATGTCACTAATGGATAATGCAATGGGACTGGTCGTGATGAGCAATCAGCAGAATGAACGAACTGTTACAGCGGCAATGAATACACATTTCTTATCCAGCTCTTCCGGCGGAAGATTAGAATGCAGTGCGAGTATGATTCACCAAACGAGACGCTCTGTTACGCTGCAGGCAGAAGTAACGGATGAAAGCGGCAAGCTGCTGGCCTGGGCAAGCGGATTATATAGAAAAATTTAGCTGGTATTATTTATACGGTAATTTAGAAAATAAAGGTTGTAATTCCACTCAAAGCACGTATATAAATCCATTATAATGGCGTAAAATATAGATGGTGAATTGTCTAATTATGCAGAAAAGTCAGAACATTAAAAATTGTTTACTTTCAATCTCAAATATGAACTGTTATAATAGTAAGAAAAGTGAAAACATTGTGACTCATTGGCCATGGAGTTGCCTGCACCGAATGGGCGAGCGGTGTAAGAGCCGCAACCGTTCTCGGAATTTGCTGTTTGGGACGACCATCCACGTATAAGGGAGGAGATTTCATGGCGAAGCATAGCCAGAATGAAGTCAAGGAAAGCCTGAAGGAACTAACGAGAATTTTTCAACCCAAGGACCCACGAAAATTTGTAAAAGACTATATACGCAAATATCGTATAACAGGCGGATATGAGGATGAACTAACAACGCTTGTTGAAGACGAGCTTGTGCGTATTAATTCATCTGTCAGTTAGTTTTTTGGCCGCATGTACTATAAATGATTACGTTCAGACAGTAAATATAATGGTTAAAGGCTTTGTGCTCTGATTTTTTTCAGAAGTGCAAAGTCTTATTTTAAATGTGCGATTTTTTGTCCACGTATTCACATGAAAGGCTTTATGAAATTCGTAGACAACGCTTTCATTCATTAGTTATAATTAGCTAATGCATAAAGCAATGAGGGGGAACAGATATTGACCATTAAGATTGGAATTATTGGAACTGGCGGTTTTGCAAATAAACATGCGAAGCTGTTGTCTCAAGAAGAAAATGTTGAAGTGGTTGCAGTAACAGGAAGTGCTCAGCAGAAGGCGGAGCAGTTTGCAGCCAATTTTTCGAATGCAAAAGGCTATAGCGATAGTGAGCAAATGCTTGACAGCCAGCAGCTTGACGCAGTGTATATTTGTACGCCGCCGTTTGCACATGGTGAATTTGAACGACAATGCATTGAACGCGGCATCCCTTTTCTTGTTGAAAAGCCGTTATCCTGCGAGGCTGATACGCCGCAGCGCTTATTAGAGCTTATTAAGGAAAAGCAATTGACAACATCAGTAGGTTACCATTTCAGATATATGGATGGTACTGAAAAAGCCAAGGAACTATTGGCCAATCGACAATTGGCTATGGCTCTGGGCTATTGGATGGGCGGTCCGCCGGGAGGTACATGGTGGCGCAGGCAGGAGCGCTCAGGTGGTCAGTTTGTGGAGCAGACTACACATATAGTTGATTTATTGCGTTACGTCGCGGGTGAAGTAACCGAGGTTTATGCGGCATATCATCAAGGTATTTTAACTGTGCAGGATGCCAATGCCAATGTTGCAGATGCGGGTACTGTTACATTGAAGCTTGCAAATGGCATCGTAGCTACAATTAGCAATGCTTGCATTTTACCTGCTGGCGGTCATACCGGTTTGCACTTTTATAGTGATGCCGGTAAGTTGGAGATTGACTATGTCGGCGCTAAAGACTATCGTTTGGGACAAGCTGTTGAGTATATCAATCAGAGCAATCCATACCAGAAACAGATGGTTGCATTTCTCCATGCAATCCGTACAGGAGATACCTCCCAAATTCGCTCCAGCTATGAGGACGCTTATCAAACACACCGTATAACGATGGCTGCCAATCAATCGGCTGCGAGTGGTCAGGCGATTAAACTGTAGCTTGGGAAGTAACGAGCCGAGCAGCTTCTATCGATCTTGGGCTTTACATAGTGAAGTGGCTGACGAATAAAGAAATCGTTGTAAAAGTACAAAAGCAACTTGACTACCTCTACTATGAGCAGGCAATCTGACAAATGTATATTATGCAGATAGTTCGTATGGGAGATAGAGGATGATAAGGGAAGCGGCATCGCTTCCCTTTCTTTGCATGGAACAGAATTTACATTGAAACTTACATATTCATCATCAGTGGTTGTTTTACGTTTTATGAAAAAGCACTAACGAATAAACAAATCCGAAAGGAAGCTGAAGATGGTGAAAATATATAAAAGTGATGCGGCTAAGCAAAAGGTTATACACTCGTATAATCAATTGCTGGCACAATGGGAAGTGCAATATGAAGAACATCATGTTCGAACAGCATATGGTCTAACGCATTGTATCGTATGCGGTCATTCGCAAAATCCGCCCCTTGTTCTGTTTCATGGCGTAGGTGATAATTCAGCGGTTATGTGGATGCTTAATATAAAGGAGCTGTCCAAGCATTTTTTCTGTATAGCTGTAGATACGATCGGCGGGCCTGGAAAAACCGCGCCAAACGAAAATTACACCAAGCATTCTTTCGATCAGGTGGAGTGGATTAATCAAGTTGTAGACCATTTTAAGCTTCATACTATTTATCTTGCAGGTGTGTCTAACGGCGCATATATGGCTTACAACTATACTGTTCAAAATCCTGATAGAGTCCACAAAGCGGTATGTATGGAAGGCGGCATGGTAACCAGTCCAGTCAAAGCAATGATCAGCACCTTGCTAATCATGTTTCCGGAAATTCTCATTCCTACAGAGAAAAACTTATCGAAAGTGCTTAAAAAGCTGAGTTCTCCACAAACGGATCTTTTTATCAAACATCCTGATATTGAGCAACATTTAATTCTATTAATGAAAAGTCATCAGCAGCAGGCTATGTTCGCCCACAAAATCGAGAAATATAATCGTACCGAAGGTGCAGCTGTGAAAGATAAGCTTTATTTTCTAATAGCAGATCATCAATTAAATCGTAAAAAAGCTCTTATACATACATTAGACGAGGGTAGCTATCGTTACAAAGTAATTGCCAATGCGGGGCATGGCATTAATCATGAGCAACCAGCAGCAATAAATCAAGAAATCATACATTTTTTAAAAGAGCAACATAAATAGAAAGGGGTCTTTCACTTAATGGATGTGTATGGGGCGGAGCATCATCTGATGATACTGTCAGATGCGATTGATGCTGATGTGCACCAGCATACCTTTTTGCAAATGACGCTGGCGCTGGACTCTCCGTTTGAAATGGAAATAGAGGGGGAGCGGGTGACAAGTACAGGAATCATTATTGATTCCCAAGTGAGTCACAGCCTGAATGGGCATGGTCAGCCGCTGCTTCTTTTATTAATGGACAGCACTACTCATTTGGCGCAAAGCTTCAAACCGTTTATTAACGGCAATAAATATTATCCGTTTTCTGAGGAGAGGTTCGTATCAGTTATTCCCTTTATTCAAAAAGAGTACAGTAATATTCAGGACAGCGATAGTTACCATCAATTTTTAGCAAAGCTAGCTATTGGCATTGCTTGAAGTACCCTATTTGAGACCCGAGGTGAGCGATTCTAAAATCACTTATTTGATTAACCTGCTGGAAAGCTGTTATGAGCATGATCATTCTGTTGGTTCATATGCCGATCAGTTAGGCTTATCAAGCAGCAGATTGTCTCATCTGTTCAAAAAAAGCTTCAGCAAAAATTCCAGGATTGCACAGGCTCATTTTGCGGCTATGGCGCTGCCACGGATAATTTTCAAAACCCGGTGATCGATTGGAACGAGAACGATACCTATATCCAAAAAGAAGGCATTGTAAGAGATTTGGGGCTATATGACAGCCCGGATGTTTTTTTGCCAAGCATAGTCAACAGTTAAGTCCACTGCGCAAGCAGCTATTCACCTATCTTGTTCGCCATCTAATGAATCGAAATGTTAATCAAATCAGAAAGGCAAAATAAATAACGAAGGATATTAATTTGAAGGGATTCGAGAGCTCTTTGGCAGGATAATTTCTTTTACTCAGACAAATGCGTCGCTGGAAGGATTGTGCCTTATATAAACGTGTGAGAAAATAATGAAAATTTGATTTTGAAGGGGCAATCATTGATGAGCAGCCGTTTTCAGTTTATGCCAATTAATCAGCTTGCAGATAAATATCCGGAAGGGTCCTGGTGGGCAAGGTTTCATTCCGATTTTGATGAGAATCAGCTGGTCGCTTACTACGAAGGGGATTTACAACTAATTTCTCTTGATCTTGATTGGGAGAAGTTTTTTGTGGAGCAACCAGAGGTGTTGTTGATTTTTATTAATGGGAATTTAACAGTAGATCGTTTGTATAATCAAGAAACAGATGGTGCGATAGGACTGATAGTAACTGGTAATTTGAAGGCAAAAAATATAGCTATTGGTGGTCAGGAGCTTTATATTATTGGCAATTTGACGGTTGAACAAATATTATGCGGCTCGTACAATCATGGGGAAGCGATAATTGAAGGCGATCTTAATGCTGCAGTGTTAGTTGAGGACGGCGAGTACCGCTTCAAAACAAACGGACATCAAGAAATTCCGTGCAGAGTAAATGTGTGGGATGGAGATGGGGTATACAAAGAACTGCCGATTAAGATTCGTGAGCTGCTGACTGATGAAGTCTTTTTCGATATGGATGAGGACGATGAGGTTGGTTTTTCTTTTGGTACTTTAGTTCAGATGATAGAGGAAGGACGTTCCGCATTAAAAAATATGACCGACCCGTTGCTTCAGCAGGCTCCCCAAACATTCTATTTCTCTAGCAGCACCATTCATGAGGAAAATATATTGAAACTGACGCAATGTATTTTAATGCCAATAGCTAGTCCGACATTTGATTTTGAAGAGCAGGATATCCTTTTTAAAGTACAAAAGGAGCATATCGATGCTGATGGAGAGCAGCGTGATTGCAGTGTTTATATGAAGGATAGCCAGTATCACTACTATATTTGGCTGGAACAGGATCATTCTGTCGGCATATTGAGAAGTATAATAGGAGAGGATTTTGACTGGGAAGATGTTGCAGGAGTGTCTGATGAGCAGTTAGCGGGACTTGTTAGCTGTTGGACACTCTTGTTAACATGTGTGAATATGGCGGAGCTTTACTTGCGAAATATTGAGGTGGAGGTTGTGCAAAATATTTTGCAACAACCTGTTATTCAGGCATTAAGCCAGGAGGATGAGGGCGATGATGGATATTGGGATGGCTCCAAATATTATAGCTTTCGTCAAGCATACACCGATGCAGACGGAGATTATTGGCCTGCTCGAATTGAAATAGCTACTCCTGACGGCGCCTATTATTTTTATACATTAGATAATGATAGCTATGTGTCCCGATATTATCAGCCGCCTAACGAATATGGCAGTCAAGATATATCTTACTTGAATCGCAGGCGCTGGGAGGCGTCAGAGCAGTATTTTGATCAGTTTAAGAAGTTTATGGCTTCGAGACTGGACGTAGATCTGGAAGTAGATGCTGAAGTAGGTATGTAAGTAGAAATGATCGTTGAATAGAATGTTAGATTTTTCAGATAGTGGATTGTCCTTCCATATTTTTGGTGGTAAGATAGATAGAATATTATTTTCCAAAAAAAGAGGGATGGACATGAAAGCATCATGTAAACCAGATTCTATTAGCAAAACAATCGCAATAATACTTGTACTTATGCTTACATTTGCAACAACAGCAATGGCGCATTCGGGCAGACTTGATGCGAACGGAGGGCATAATTGCTCGGAGAAATCGAAGGCAAAGGGACTCTGCACCGGCTATCATTACCATAATGGCAATGGTTCGGATAGTGGTTCTTCCAGCAAGAAGGATTCAAAGTCTTCAGGATCATCATCCTCGAAGTCTACAGCCTCCAAGTCAGGCAGCCAATCTGGTAGCAAATCAACATCTAATAATCAATCAACCGCTTCAAAAACAGAGACTAACAGCTATAAGAAAACAAGCATTAAGCTGTATGTGAACAATAAGGAAGTAAAGCTGAAAACATCGCCAGTCAGCAAAAGCAACACAAACTATTTCCCATTAGAGGAGACAGTGAAGGCGCTCAGTGCTACGGTTACCTTTGACAGCAAGAAGCAGACTGCCACACTCGTCAAAGGCAAGAAACAAAAAGTGCTTGAAGAAAAGAAGGACAAACTGGTCACAGTAAACAATACAAAAATGGCGCCGATTCGCACAATAGTAGAAGCAGTTGGTGGAACGCTTGTATTTAAGCAGGATAAAAATGCGATCTATGTGACGATTAAATAAAAGGTTGTTGATGAACGGTGAGCAAGTAGGGCTTGCGGTTGTGACAGCGGCTAAATGGGCTAAAAAGTAACTTTTTGAATATATAGAAACTTAAAAGCCAATCCTGTTTGTAAGACTACGGGATTGGCTTTTTCGTTCCAGAGTTCTAACGCTCGCTGAGCGCGATTTTTAGACCAATTAGTGTGAAAATAATACCTTGAAACATATTCATTTTCCCTGAAATACGTGGGTTTTTACGCAACAAATGCCCTGCTTTCTCTGCAAAAAAGCTAATAAACGTAAATAGGATCAGAGCTTGGGTGAGAAAGATCAGCCCATAAATGAGCATTTGGACAGAGACAGAAAATGTTGCTTTCTGGTGCACAAATTGAGGAAGCAGCGCCAGAAAAAATAAGGATACTTTGGGATTAAGCACATTCATAATAACACCTTTGCGGTAAAGTACGGCATAGTGGCGAGTCTCATTATTGCCGATTGCAGCGGCATCATCCTTGCTGCGAAATGACTTATAAGCCAGGTAGAGCAAATAAATAGCTCCCAAATATTTGATAATAGAAAATGCTAGTGCGGATTGATAAATTAGAGCGGAAATCCCTGCTGTCGCAGCTGTAATATGCACGAGCAATCCCGTACATAGTCCAAGTGAAGTAGCGATGCCTGCCTTTTTATTTTGCGAAATACTTTGGGCAAGCACAAACATATTATCTGGTCCAGGCATCAACGTCAGCAAAACCGCCGTCCCCAAAAAAGAAAGCATAGTAACAATATCCATGAAGACTCTCCTTACTGTATTTGATTTATCTATACTATTTTAATTCATTTTCAATGTATATTGGGGATTATAGAAGTAACTTTTTCTGTGAACCTAACTGCGTTAAACTACCTGTTAAAATTTAATTGATCTAACTAACTTAAACTATTCTAACGGATCTAACTAACCCAACTGCCCCAACTAACCTAAACTATGTGAACATATCTAACTGGCCAAACTAACCCAACTGACCTATATAAACATATCTGACTGACCAAACTGAATTTAAAACTAATTAATCTACACTTTCCTAACTTCAAGCATAAATCGATAATCCGCAAAGCGCAAATAGGCTATCTTTCCAGTTATAAAATTATTAAATCAGTAATAGATTAGAAGGTGACTTCATAGGCGTGGTAGAATAAAGGATAGAGCAACAGTTTCTGAAAAGCAGGCGAGGGAAGTTTGGCAGCATGTTGAACGATGGTTAGTCGAATATTGAGATTGTACGAAAAATCGTATAAAACCTCTATGGTGTATGGTAAAATGGTCGATTTTGTATGATTTATCGTATAAAAACCCTTTGGTGTATGGTAAAATGCTCATTTTTATACGATTTATCGTACAAACAGCTATGATATTTGGAGAATGTGCTCGCGTTTGTACGAAATATCGTATAAACAGCCTCCATGACAAGGTCACAGTGAGAGTTTTATACGATATATCATATAAAACTTTCCTAGCTTAAACCTAACACGAAAAATTTTGCATGGAAAATTCCCCTTAACGTTGCTGCTCACACCTAATAGGTTTCGATAGTGACTGCCACTATAGGTTATAAAAGTGTTGAGGTTTAAACGGAAGTTTCACTATTCATAGTTGGTTAACAATTCTTAATGATCATAAAGGAGTGGAAGGTATGAGTTATTTTATAACGGCTGGTTGGCTTAAGGAGAAAATAGATGCTGGTGAAGCCCAGGCGGGCAAGCTTGTTATTGTAGATGCAAGGTACGTATTGACCAATTCCGAAGCGGGCAGCGATGCATATAAAGAATCTCATATTCCTGGAGCTTATTATTTGAGCTTGAGCCGTCATTTATCAGGTCCTTGTCTGGCAGATGGAACGGGTGGCAGGCATCCGCTTCCGGCGCCATCTGATTTTGCAGCTATTGTACAAAGGATTGGCATTTCTAATGATACGACAGTGATTGGCTATGATGATCAGGGCGGAGCGATGGCGTCCAGATTACGCTGGTTGCTACAGTGGACCGGACATACTGGAGATGTATTTATTCTAGAGGGCGGTTTTGCAAAATGGCAGGAGGAGGGTTACACAGTAACGTCGGAAGTTCCTGCATATGTTAGTAATATTATTTATGATTTTAAAACATGTAACAGTATGCTGGTGAGCAGGCAATATGTGCTCAGCAAGTTGGGACAAGAAGGAACAGCAATTATCGATTCTCGGGAAGCCTCTCGTTATCGTGGTGAAGTAGAGCCGTTAGATCCTGCAGCGGGGCATATTCCGGGTGCCGTTAATCGTTTTTGGGCTGAAGGAAGGCGAGCCGATGGTACTTGGAAATCCTCGGCGGAACAGGCGGAACGCTTTGCTGGATTATCTGTAGATGACGAAATTATCGTCTATTGTGGTTCGGGTGTTACAGCTACTCCGAATTACTTTGCGTTGCAGGAAGCTGGATTTAAGAATGTGAAGCTGTATGCAGGCAGCTGGAGCGATTGGAGTTCGGATAAGGAGAATCCGGTTGCAGTGGGGGATGGGGAGAAGGAGTAAGAAGAAATGCAGAGCTTAAATTGAAGTACATCGCTAAATACTAAAATAACGAGAGGAGGAACGCTATCGAAATGCTTAATAAAGAATTAGCAAACTCCAAATTGTTTTGGGATCGTTATGAATGGCGGCTGCAGGATGAATTTGCGTATCCTGCACTAGAGGCTCAACCGATTAAGATGAAGATTACGAAAGATATTGCCCTGCTGATCGAGACAGGAGACGATTTTTCCTACCTTTCATTGCTCTTTGAGGAGAAGGGAAAAGAAATTGTGGAAATTGCTTGGGATGATGAAGCTTATGGTCACCCGTTTGCCCTGCGTATAGAGGAATGGGGCTTACTGTCCCTATATCTCGCTGCCCGTCACTATACTGAAGTATGGATTCCCGGACTGCTGCTAGAGCGCTTTGTCGGGTACTCATCTCGATCAGAGTTGGAAGAAATTTTAAAACAAGGGTTGGAAATGCGCCAACTCTCCGGTCTGTACACTCCTAAGGAGCTTGAAGATTGGTCTAAACATCCCATGCTCAAGGCTGAGACGCATTGGGAGAGCGTCGACCGTAAATGGCAGTTGCAGGAGCCGTACGGATGGGTTCTTGAGGGGCAGGATGCTTATTCCTTGCGCAATGTTGATAACCCTGTTTTCCCCTACGAGGCTTGGAACCGCATGATTGCGACACTGCAGACTGGCATAAGTAGATAATTAGGATATTGTTTAATCTCAAGGTATGAAATTGATTCTAAGGCAATGTATCTTTTCCAGGATGATCAATTTAGCTCGCTAGATTGCAAATAACGCTTGATTGACTGGTATATTTATAATTGCTTGTTGATCTGATCTTGGGATCAACACTTATTGGGACTAAGTAAAAAAGTACATCGTCAACTTGTTTATGTACTTCTTGAATGTCTAATAGGCTTCTATCAAGGTCAATATAATAGCAAGAGCAACTAAACTCGGTCGTTATCCTCCGCTAGCAATTCGCCAAGCATACGTTCGTGATTGTTCAAAAACTGTTTGGTTATAATATAATGCTCCGTCTCATGCCAAGCTACCCGTTGTATTCCGTCCGCGCTTAGTTGATATATCCAAGCATCTGGATAAGCCATTAAAATCGGCGAATGTGTGGCAATAATAAACTGGGAGTGCAGCCCGACCAACCGGTGCATACGTGCAAGCATGGCCATTTGTCGGGAAGGAGAAAGTGCCGCTTCCGGCTCGTCCATGACGTAAAGACCTTTTCCGCCAAATCGATGCATAAACGTTGAGAAAAATGATTCGCCATGGGATTGCTCATGCAGGGAACGTCCTCCATAAGAATCGATGATTGGTGCCGAGTAAGATCCCTCTCGATCCAACTCATCGATATTCGTTGCTAAATTATAATAGCTTTCAGCACGGAAGAAAAATCCGTCCTTCGGTCGTTGCGGCCCGCGAATAGGGCGCAAATGATGACTTAATTCGGAATGGGTACGCGCTGTTTCAAACGTAAAGTTGATTGTTCCTCCCTCAGGATTAAAACCGAGTGCAACTGCAATCGCTTCAATCAGAGTGGATTTACCGATCCCGTTTTCTCCAACTAAAAAGGTGACTTTTGGATGGAACTCTATCGTATTCAGCCCGCGAACGGCATCCAGATTGAACGGATATTCCCGGAATGACGGCACATATTCTCTTCGTAATTCAACTTTTCGCAAATAGATGCCTAAATCAAGCATGGACATTCCCCTCCTTCTTTTCCGTATACGGGTTGTATGCAATATTCTAAATTGCAAGCAGTGCATAACTAACATACAAGCCAGCGTATTCTAAGTATGGTTTATTATATCATTATAAGAGATGAAGATATAAAATAAACACCAGCTAAAACTAGATTAATAATTTTCGGAATGATAAAGTGGAGTTTGTTGAGAGCAAATTCAATATTGATCTCCTTGAAATACGTTATCCCTAATAAAAATATCCAATTCTTCCGAAAAATAATTATTAGCTTGAAACGGAGGATAGGATTAAAATGGAAACGAATTATTTACAAGAAAGAAGAAAAATGCCATTTTTCACAAGAGGTAATGTTGTTGTATTAGTAGGATGCTTGTTAGCCACAATAGCAGCCTTTTTCTTTTTATTGAGGCATGGCGGGATAATGACACTTTCTGTTTCTGAAATAGTGAATACCCTCCTGCATAGAAATTCGGGGACGGTTGAAAACCAAGTATTTAGAGAAATACGGTTACCGCTTACGATGAATGTATTACTATATGGTGCTGCTATGGGAGCGGCTAGTGTGTTGCTGCAGCGTGCGATTCGGTTTAGAGTAATATGTCCTTCTACTTTAGGTCTAGTGCCAACCGGTATTGTGACTATGCTGCTTGCGCTGCATTTCTTTGGAATTCAAAATGAATGGGTGGCTATGTTAATCGGCGTATTGGGGGCGTCAATTGGTCTGTTAGCAGCTTATGTTTTTTCATTGGCTATTCCCATCAAAACAAGAGGTATGAGATATTTGGTAGGCGGTTTGGTGCTTACTGCAATATTTGAAATAGTGCTGTTTATTTTGTCTTTAGAATCGAGCCAAGAAGCGATATTTATGTTTCAATTACAAATTGGTTTATTTCGGACCGGCTCTCAACTGATTCCCATTAGTTTGCTTTGTATTTTACTTACTCTGTGCTTATCTGGCCGGATGAACGGCAGCTCGATTAGCGACCCCGTATGGCTTACAACGGTTTGTATAGTGCTGGCAATTGTTCTTACAGGGTCAGCCATTGCAACAATAGGCGATTGGGCAGTGATAGGATTGATCTCTTCGAATCTTGCCCGCTGGCTTGTGAGAAAAGAGGACTATCGTGTTATACTGCCAGCAGCAGCTATGATCGGTGCAGTTATGGTCACCTTACTCAGTGTCATCCCATGGTTGATTAATTATCCTTCTGATATCCGGTTTTATTACTTGATATCCGGGATAGGCGTTCCCTTTTTGGCTTTTTTAATTTGGAAAGAAGTAGTTCGTAGTTCTAAACTGGCAAAGCCAGACCAAGCATCATAAAATAAAAGTAAAGGTTTGTTGCAACCTGAGCAGTGCTTATAGAAAAATCTGTGAAAAATATCTCGCGATGTTCACTAACCAGGTATGAACGGGGAAAAGCCCGCGAATGTCATAAATTCAACATTCATGGGCTTTTTTATTTTGTTCTAATTTACTTTGGATCGAACATACCTGTGAATGTTCTAAGCCTTTAATCTCTTGAAACTTCTGAGTCGCTATTGTCATAATTTTGCCGCAGTAACTGAACCATCTTCATTAGTTCTTGCGTTGAAGGTTTGTTCGGGTGAATCCCGTTAATGCCGCCCCATTCTATCAAAGTATTCATCAGCGACTGTGTAAAGGTACGTGTCGTAACACCATATCCACCAGCTTCTTGAAGTGTTGCCATCACTTCCGGATCAATCTTAGGCACCTTGCTTAGAATGGTTTCATCCGGCTCATGGCCTTCGGCGGCTCCTGTAGCAATAGCGTACCAAGTGCGAATCAACTCAGCATTACGTCTTGCATGCCCCGTCACATTAATGAAGGCATTAATAATGAAAGCTTTCTGATGCCGGCGTTGCGAGATGCCGCATATTTTTCGCCCATTTACACTGATGTCGTAATCACCAGGGCAATAGGAGCCGTCAACCTCGCCCTTGTCCACCTTTACACCCAGCTTTTCCATGCTTTGAGTAATCAGTTGATACATCAGTTCAAATTCATTCTTATAGTTGGCGGTGCCTTCCGGGTTCGGCGCAATAATCGAAATATTGACTACGCCAGGATCAAGGGGTACTGCAGCTCCGCCAGAATTGCGTACACCAACCGTATAGCCCTGTACACGCATCCAATCTGTAGCTCGCTTTGCATATGGCAAACGTCGGTCACTCGGCCCAAGAACGATAGCTTTCTCATGCCTCCATATATGAACCAACGGCAAACCACCCTTGGCGACACTTCTGCAAGTCAGTTCGTCATATGCAAAAGGAAAGAGAACGTCCCCTACTAGCGTGCGTTCACTTGAATTCTGCACATAGAAAGGAGTGGGAATATACTTAGTCATTGTCTATCTTCTCCCATCGGTCACAAATCCAATTCAAACAAAAGAATAGCATGCTTCATCGATAAGTTCAATGAACAGCCACAAAGCACTTCCTGTACACAGCAGTTTCCTTAAATTTTTTTGCAGCATGTAAACTATTTGGGGCTTGGTTCGTTATACTGTTTGACCAGCTGGCCGTGCGCACGGAAAATGGATTAATGATATGGTTGAAATGGAGGATCGCAGCTATGCGGCTTGAAATTGAACAGCTTTCTAAGCAATTTGGAACGAAAAAAGTGCTCGATTCACTAAATCTTGTTATAGAAAAAGGTTTATTTGGTCTGCTTGGGCCAAATGGGGCGGGAAAGTCAACACTTATGCAGGTTATAGCGACAATAATCCCCAAAACGTCCGGACAGGTGCGTATAGGGGGCTATGAGCTTGGGCGGCAAGATCGTGAGATTCGCAGCTTGCTTGGCTATTTGCCGCAGGAGTTTGGGGTTTACCAAAAGCTGACCGGACAAGAATATTTGGACTATGTTGCTACAATGAAAGGAATAAAGAGCAAGAAGGAGCGCCGCGAGGCGGTTGCCATGATGCTGCGCAAAGTGAATCTGGAGGATAAGCGCGATGTGCGAATCGGGAAATATTCCGGTGGCATGCGCCAGCGAATCGGAATCGCGCAGGCATTGCTCGGTGATCCGAAGCTCATCATCGTTGATGAACCGACGGCAGGACTTGATCCGGAGGAGCGAATGCGGTTTCGCGATATGCTTGGCGAGCTTGGCGCTGAGCGGATCGTACTGCTGTCAACACATGTTGTTGCTGATATTGACCATAGTTGTGAAAGAATAGCGATTATGCAGGCCGGACACATCGTATTTCATGGGACCCAAGAGGAGCTGCTGCGCCGGGTGGATGGGCAAGTATGGACTGGTCATGTAGGGGATGAGGAGTTGGCACAATTAAAACAGCAAGCAGCGATCGTCACAGCACGCCGCGTTGGTGCAGCCTTTGAAGTTCGCGTGCTGTCAGCGGTGGCGCCATTTGCTGGCGCATCCCGCGTTGCCCCCGGGCTTGAAGACGGGTACATCGGCATCATGCGGGAAGGGCGGCTTGTATGAACGTGTTGCGGTACTTGAAGACGGAAGTGAAGCTGCTGCTGCGAGGCCCGGGAAGCTGGCTTATGGCTGCTTGTCTTGGCGGGCTCATATTTTTGCTGCTGCAGTCAACGGCGGCAAGCCCCGACAAGGCGGGCTACATTTTATCTATGGTAGACACTTACATGAATGTTGCGATTATTATTTTCCCGCTACTGGCAACTGCGGTCGCAAGACGTGATCAGGAGCTGAAGACTGCCGCCATGCTTGCCAGCTTTCCTTATCGCTTCTGGCAACTGGAGACTGCGCGTATATTATGTGCGGCAATTATGCCAGTCGCAGCTGCCCTAGTACCTGCTGCAGGGTATGCAATCCTGTTGCTGAAGGACAGCCAAGGATGGGGCTTGCAGCAGTGGCATACGGTTAGTGTGCTGGCATCCTTCGCTATTCCGATGCTGTGCGCAGTTGCAATTGCGTATTTGATCGGTTCGCTTATTCGCAAGCGGTACAGCTATCTGGTGAGCTTCTTCGTCCTGCTTGTCTTGTCGGCAGTACCGCGACCTGCATTTGTAAGTAACCTGAACTCACATCAGCTGCTCTACCTTGACTATTCGTTAATTAGTGTCATGAACGATTTTTATTCAAGTCTGTGGGGGGTTACATATGAACCTGTATTTTGGTTGCACCGGATAATTGTGCTGGCACTCGTTGCAGTGCTAACCATTGTTGCTTTGCTGCTTGCTGCAAGACGCCGAATGGAGCCGGCGCGAATCGAAGGCGGACTGGCACTGGCAATTTTATTGCCCGTCGTTGTTGCAGTTTGGGCAGTGGTACAACTACATGGCGAACTGGAACAGCGGGTAGCGATTGCCGATGAAACAGAGCACTTTTATGGAAAACAGCTGACCATTGCCAATTATCCTCTTGAGCAGCGGCTGTTGGAGCAGCACTTTATCAGCGGTGTGCTTGCAGGGGATTATACAGAAGCGGATATTCCTCAACTGGCTGTCATTACGGAGCCTGAAGATACGATCGATATTGGGAAAGCTGATGAAGGATCAGGGACACTGCAAGTAATGGGGGTTCAAAATGTTAATCCGCTTACCGTTTCGCATATGCACAGTTTATATGAGGGGCTGGCCTACAGAAATCTGGCTATTACCGATTATAAGCTGAAGGTAGATGTGCAGCGACAGCATCGACTACGGGTTGAGTCGAGGATGGAAGCCAGCTATAGCGAGGGAGAGGTCCTTGATAAATTCCCGATCGTGCTGCGCCATTCGTTCGAGATTAAGCGGGCAATGATCAACGATATGCCTGCGTCATTTGCTCAGGAGGAAGGTACCGATGCATGGTGGCTAACGCCAGCTGAGCCGATTATCCCGGGAACGTCTCTGCAGCTTGCTGTTGACTACGAGGGAATCGTAAACGATTGGCGCCATCGGTATTTTGTAAGATGGTATGGTGAAAATGAAGGAAAAGTAGTAGACGTATTGAAGCAGTTTGCAGTTGTAAGTGAGGATCGGCTGCTTCTGCCGGCAGCCTACGGCTGGTATCCGGTCATAGGCAATAGCCGATTATCTGAAATTAATATTAATTCTTTCTTCCAGAATTCGCAGTCTCACAATGTAAATGACACGCATTTTGCGGGACCGCTCGCCAGTTTCCATGTGGAAATCTCAGCTCCGATGAAACTGAATGTGTTCTCCAATGCGGAGCAAGTAGGGGCACCACCGGAAGTCAATGCTAAAGGACGGCATTCGATTCAGCTCGTAGCCAAGCAGGCAAGTGGACTGGGTCTTGTAGGTGGCAGCAATGTGCAAATGGCGGAAGCGACTGTAGAAGGAAAAACGTTGCGCTTGGTACTGTCTAGTGAGATATTGCGAAAGCATGCGCAACAGGCAGCGGAAATGGCAGCCAGGCAGTATGCAGTGATGACAACTGTGCTGGAGCAGCTTGATGGCGAGCAAGCGATGCGTTTGCCTGAGCAGGCAACGTTTGTTTTAGCTAATTATCCATTCTCGTCCATTGGCTTTGGCGACGCGGAAGTCATTGGAGCGGGTGAGTCTAAAAAATACGGCGATTTGCATTTTATTCCCTATGATAGTGTGACAATGCTCGGGTTTGAAAACAGTGATCTAGCCAATTGGGAAATTGCGACTTACTTGCTTAATTTCACCAATAAGGAAATGGAGCAAATGCAATATTTTGAACAGGATGGCAGATTAGAATTGTTAAATAAGCTGAATTCATTTGTGCGTGCTTATGTGCAGGAGAAGGTTGCTCAGATGCCGGCGAGCACAGATCTGTTTAAGGAAGACAGTCATATGTTCAAGGGAAGTTTGCACCCAGTCTATAAGCTTATGAATCGCATCTACAGCTTGCACGGGCTTGAGGGTGTTCTGGAGGCAATCGTCCTGTATTATAAAGGGATGGATGATGACAAGCTGGGACCTGATGGTGATGAATGGGCGCAGCAATTGCTGCAGCATTACCTTGATACGCATGCAAGTGGAAGGTGAGCAGCATGATGGTATGGACTCGACTATGGTATGCCCTTCGTATGCTGTCGGGCGGTTATTTGCTCGCGATCTGCTGCTTTGCCGCAGCAATCGCCGCCTACTGTCTGCTGTTGCCTGAGCTGCAGCCGTCGGCTGGAAGTTATCCAATTCGCGTTGCCTTTATCTTCTGCATGCCGCTGCTTACAATTGCAGTATGTGCGGCTTTATTCGCTGACGATTTTCGCGAGCGCACCTTGGCCTGTCACCTTAGCTATAGGCGCAGCCAAGTGCTAGTATTTGTGGAACGGCTGTTTGTTGCGCTGGGGCTGCTTGCTTTATATACGATTATACTTCTGCTGGCAGTCAACCGCTTCTCTATTGCACTAAATGAAGTAGAAATGTTGTACATTGCCCGCCATAGCCTGAGTGTGCATCTGTTTGCAGCTGCTGTCGGGTCACTGGGTAGCCTGCTTGGCCGAAATATAAATGTTGGGTTAGGAGCGGGCGCGGCTCTATGGATCATAGAATTTTTTATGTCAAGCACGCCACAGCATCGCTACTACTTGTTTCAGGCTATCTGGTTCGCTAATCCGAAGCTTGATCCCGAGCAGAATGCTGTCGGCATTGTAGCGCTGGCTATCGTCCTGCTGGGTGGCAGCCTGCTCATGCTTTGGAAAGGAAGAGGCTGGCTTATGCGCAGATAAACCGGGAACATTATCGAAAAGGGGGGAAGGCAATGGAGCAGGCAATGCTAACGGATGAACAATTGCTGCTGCAATATCGGCAAGGCAATACGGCGGTGCTTGAGTTGCTGGTATACCGGTATCACCGGCCAATTTATGCGTATTTATACCGTTTAACAAATAGCCGGCAGTTGGCCGAAGACTTCGTACAAGAAACTTTCACGCGTGCATTTTCTGCCTTGCAAGCCGGCAAGCAGCCTGCTCGTTTTCGCCCCTGGATATACAGGATTGCTGGAAACCTGTGCCGTGATTGGTGGAGATCAAGCACTTATCGCTATGAGGTTGCCACACAGCAGGAGGGGCTGGAGGAGGTAACAGCCTCAGAGGAACAGGATATCGTTGCTTCTATATTGGATAAGCAGCAAGAGCGGGAGGCTGTGTTGTCAGCATTAAATGCGCTGCCTGCTGATGAGCGGCATATCGTTATTCTGCGTTTCTATCAGGAGCTGAAGCTGGATGAAATTGCCGAGCTGCTGGAGCAGCCGCCAGGGACGGTGCGCTCCAAATTGTATCGGGCATTTCGCAGGCTGGCTAAGACATTGCAGGAAGGAGAGGGACAAAATGGTGGGCAAATTCGATAAAGAAAAAGCTGAGCTATTGCATAGAGGAGCCGATAACCGTAGTGAATTGCGCAACGAGTTGCATCTCGAGGAGCAGGCTACTGATGATACTGATAGTGTACTTCGGAATGAAGCGGATATGGAGGAACTCTTTCATAAACTGGAGCGCTTTACGGTAGACGGTCCAAGCGAACGTTCTGAAAAGGCATTGCTTGCCCTTGCTACATCGTATGCCCTGTCATCTGCAACGAATACGGAGTCTACTCCACCGACTGTGACATTGAGACAACGAACCATACGACCAATGCCGCGGACAGGAAAAGTGAGAATGCAATTGTTGCAACGGATGGTTGCACAAGCTGGCACGATACATTGGCTGTTCTGGCTTTGCTCCGCAATCGCCATTTGTGTCGCTGCTACACTGCAAGCCTATGTACAAAAGAGATATACTGACGGGCCCGATATGCTGCTAATCGCACTGCTAATCGTACCTGTTGCCAGCGTTGCCTATTCGCTTCGTTCTCTGCGAACTCCGATGGGAGAATTGGAAGCGACATTTCAGGTTACGCCTGCGCAGCTTATGGTTGCGCGCATCGGTATTATACTCGGGTATCATATTGGACTTGGACTTATGGTTTATAGTGTGTTAGCGGCTGTGGGCTACAGTAGTGGTACTGGCAATGTCATTGTACACCTCATCACTATGCTACTGTTGCCGCTTTGCCTCAGTACATTTTCCGCTTTTGCGGCTATGCTCTGCTTTGGCACATGGCCAGGAACCGCCGTGGTATTTGCGCTAGGTGCGATACAGTTTATGGCTGGTGATAAGCTAGGCGTTTTTCAACTGTTTAGCGAATATGGTTCACCTGGCTGGCTGGCAAGCAAGCTGATGGGCATTGGAATTGTACTGACACTAGCTGTTGCAATATATTTGCTGGCCAACAAGAAAAGATTCGCATGGCAGTGGGAATAGGAGGATAAAGCATGACAGGTACACGAATCCAATTGCAAGGGGTAGAGGTGCGCGCCGATGATGGCAGCTTGATACTTGAAGAGACGAGTCTTGATCTGCTGCCCGGCTGGTATGGGCTGAATGGCAGCAATGGCAGCGGGAAGACGACGCTGCTCAAGGTGCTGGCTGGGCTTGTTATACCGTCGCGTGGCCGTATTAGCTACTGGCTTGAAGGCAATGAGCTTCCTGGAGATGCATTCAAAGGTTATCTCGGGTATAAGCCACAGCAAGCTGCTTACTACGAAAATATGACAGTCGCTGGCTATTTGCGTTACGTGGCGCAGATGAAACTGTTACCCAAGCGCGAATCCGCTGAGCGCGCACAGCAATTATGTGCTGCTTTTCAACTTATAACCGCAGGCGATACGGTTATAAGCCAACTCTCAGGCGGTCAGAAACAGCGGCTGATGCTTGTACAGGCACTGCTTGGCGATCCATGGTTTCTGCTGCTCGATGATCTGCTGAAAGGTGTCGATATTGAAAGTCGATTTGCTATCGTGCATACGCTTTATGAGCTCACTTGCGGTACGGTAACGGTTTTGGCAGGCGATACATTTTTGGGATTGGACGGTTGGCTAGATGGTGAGGTTATGCTGGCAGATGGCGCAGCTGCTTATGTTTCACGCTTGCACGTATAGCTGTATATGCTTTGACTGTCGCTCTAGCGGCAGTTTTTTGGTAGCCATCTAAAGGTGCGATCCTTTCAGAATGAATGAAAAAACCGCCAAATGAATGACGGCGAAAACATGATCATTCTTAAGAAAGCTACGTTTTTATCAAAATTTTTCCCACCCGAAAACCGGTCTCAAAATCCTGCGCAACCAATAAGCCAATATTGTCCCCAGCCCCCATGAACCGGGATTTTGAAAGTACTCCATATATTGATCATTCATAATATAAGTCCAAGTAGAAGTAGGATTCTTCAACCCGAATTTCTCCCATATCGCAGGATCATTCGAGCCTCCGAGCTTTCTAAGCATATTCACTGATTCGTTATTGATTTTGCTTTGAATTTGTTCGTATGCTTGAATAATTTGCGCATGAAATTCGTCGATCGGATTACGGTTAGCAAGGCTGGTCAAATGGATACCTTCGCGAATATAAGAAGCATATGCCAGATGGTCAGCCCAATATTTATCGATGTAATAAAGCCGTACTCGCTGCTCCGATGGACTCATCGGAGTTACCCCTTTTAAAATTCCGAGCCGCTCTGCGTATAGAATACGCCTCTGTTCCTCTACCATATCCGAATAACAGTTCAGTTCCCGGCAGATATGGAAGTTTTGCCCCATAATTATGCGCTGAATATGCGCAATTTTGCCGCGAAGAACCGACTCTTCGATAGCCTCATCCTGTCTAAGATCGCGTATCGCTTTATCGATCCCGAACCTAAGCAGCAATTCGTCCTCCAAGCTTACGAAGAATACGGAAGCTCCCGGGTCGCCTTGGCGGCCGGAACGTCCGCGCAACTGATTGTCTATTCGCACGCTTTGATGCATATGTGTACCAATCACATACAAGCCGCCCAGCTTGGCGACAATTTCTGCTTGCGCAGGGTTGCCGCCTCCGAGCCGAATGTCGACGCCGCGTCCCGCCATATTCGTAGACACCGTCACGGCGCCGATTTCTCCCGCTTTGGCAATGATCTCGGCTTCTTTTACGTCGTTCTTCGCATTCAAAACATGGCAAGGTACGTCGGCAGCTCTTAGCGCCTCTGCCAGCATGTCAGACTCCCCGACGCTTGACGTACCGATGAGTATCGGACGTCCCGTCGTATGGACAGTCGAGATTTCCTGTACAAGCGCCTTGAGCTTGGCCTCTTTATGGGTATAAATCCGGTGAGGGTGGTCAACCCGTATGTTTGGTCGGTTAGACGGAATTTGTATAACCAGCAGCGAATAAATTTCTTCAAATTCTATTGCGGAAACATATGCGGTAGCTGTCATTCCGCAAATCTTTGGATAAAGGCTAAGGAAGTGTTGAAGGGTGATCGTTCCTAGAATTTTTCCGCCTGCTTTAGATTGCAGTCCTTCTTTGGCAGCTAACGCGGCTTGCAGCCCGTCCGGCAAATTTCTGTTCTCAGCTACGCGACCAGTATACTCGTCAATCAGCTCAATTTTACCGTTCCGAACGATGTAGTCGACATCTTTCTTCAATAACAATTCCGCATGCAGCGCGCAATTTAACGACATTAATATATGACTATTATAACTTTCGTATAAATTGTCGCATCCCAGCAGTGATTCTGCTTTGGCTGAGCCCGTTTCATTCAAATAAACATTCCGCTTGAACTCATCGAAGTCATAATGCTCTTCTTGCCTTAGCTGCCTGGCTACTGCTGCGAAACGAACGTCATCGTTGCCGAGAGAGCCCGGCTCGCCAGCGATAACTAACGGTACCCGGGCTTCGTCCAGAAGCAGTGAATCGGCTTCGTCAACAATAACGTAATGGAAAGGACGATGCACGGTGTCGGCTTCGCTTAATTCGATTGCGTCGCGCAAATAATCGAAGCCAGCCTCTTTGGCTGTAACATAGGTTATATTTGCTGCGTACGCTGCTCGTTTCTCCGACAAGCTCATGCCCGCTTGAACTGCACCTACCGTTAACCCAAGGAAACGGTAAATGGGGCCCATCCATTCCGCGTCTCGCTTTGCCAAATAATCGTTAAAGGTCAGCACATGAACGCCTTCGCCGGTCAACGCATTAAGATAAGCAGGCATAACAGCAGAGAGCGTTTTTCCTTCACCGGTATGCTGCTCGATCAAAAGTCTTTCGTGCAGAGCGATGGCAGCCATAATCTGGACATCATAGGGAGATAATCCGAGTGTTCTCTTCGCCGCCTCACAAACTAGCGCATAGGCATCGACAAGCAGCTCGTCCAAAGATGTACCTGATTCTGCTTCCTTTTTCAGTCGGAGAGATTCCGCTAGCAACTGTTTTTCGTCCCATGCTTCCAAATTCCGTTTTCTGATGAGCTCCGCTTTGTCCCGATAGCCTTTCAGCTTCCGCCGGGTATCGCGGTCTTTGAATTCTTGCATTAACTTGACGGCTACATTCATCGGAATTGCTCCCTTCGGTAGGATATACGCATTTCTTTAGTGACACACTGTAACGCTATATGACATGACAAACATCGGACAAACCACGTAAGGATGACTTAAATCTTTAGATCGTATTTGAACCTATTGCTTACCATCATAAAAGAGCTGAAATTGCATGACAACCTTCTGGTCAGTGCCGCTTTAGGATATGTAACCATTATAATGACGAAATGCTTTTTTGTCAGTTTCCACCAAAAATATATTGCTCTATACTGTTAAATAAGAAAAGGGCTGGACAGGTCAGATATCTCCAACCTGTCACAGCCCTTTTCGGGTATGATGCGATAACAATATTACTTTTTCCCGTATAAATAAAACGAATCAACGGTTCCATAATTACCCTCAAATTGAGCTTGTATAACGTAAGAAGTAGGGTTATTAAAAGCTGTATAGCAGCAACTAAGGTCAGGGCTGTAAATCATAGCTCTGCCGGTGGAGTCTAGAGTAACAGTGATGCTAGTACCAGAAACAGGCTCACGTTGTCCTAATGGTCCTTTGGCCACCAAAGTGACAGTAACGTCAGTATTCGGTTGACCTGAGACAGACACTTCGTATACATGTTTAGAGTAACCTGGCACTCCAGATCTCGTCTCTTGTGATTCCGCAGTATGCGCGGCATAGGCTGAGCTAGAGAAAGCAAACATCGCAATGAGAACTAATAAAACTATTCTTTTCAATATTTTCACCTCCTCCTTGAAAATAACTATTAAGAACATAACTTGCTTATTAACTTAAATCTTGATAAAAATGGTATTAAGTTAATATTATATTAAAATAGCGATGGGAGAGAAGGGATAAATTTCTATAACTTTAAGTCTTATAGAAAATAACCTATTAATTTTATTTTTGAAGAATGTTTAGTGAAAACCATAAAGAACTGCAACAGGTCATATGTCTACTATTATTCGTAACCCTCAACCGAATTTCCGAGACTGCCTTATGGCTTCTTCTTTTCAACAGTCGTAACTAGTAAGCGTTTATATGATACTATTAATTTAAAATGTCATTTACTACAAGGAGGTTAATGATTGAATAAGAAGCATTTGATTTCCAGATGGGGGACAGAGCAAATTGCTGCTGTCAACAAAGCATTGGCTAACATATCCGGAAAACAAAACTTACACAAAAAAGATCGTTCTTTTCCTAGTTCTCCTTTTGGGCAAACGGCTGCTGGTTTAGAGGATTTTCGAGGGGTCGTTCTAACAGAGTCCATGCAGTATCTCACTGTACAAAATTTGGATCTATCCTACGCAATTTTCGAGCCGGAGGGTGGCATAATCTATTCTACTTTTACAAACTGTCGATTTGATAGGGTCAAATTGGATGGCAGATTTATTACGAAGATATTTAAAAATTGTTCCTTTCATAAAGCAATACTCAAGAATGCTGCATTTGGCGAGCGGTTTGAAGACTGTGATTTTACAGGTAGCAATTTGAGTAATACCAAAGGAAGAGACACAGCATTTATTCGTTGCTGCTTCTCGGATGCCAGCTTTCGTGGTGCACATCTTATGTACTGCACATTCGAGGAATGTTTCTTCGCAGGAGCGAAGATGAATAACGGGTCTATAGCCGGCAGCAAGTTTCTGGGAGGGACACAACATCTCCCAGATTGGGGGACAATGATAACGGACCATATCAAGGTTAATGGCGCACCTCTTAATCTTGATCGCGAAGTTCACACATCGCCCGATTACATCAGAGAGATTTTAGAAAAACATAAGAAAGCTTAATTAACAGCATTAATTGCCTGGGCAATAACAAAATTTGTATACAACAACAATCGGAAGTCCATTTTTATTTGTAGTGAGACTTATTTTTTGTGCTCTTGTTGTTTATCAACAGTTAACTGACAGCCTCATAGCAACCACAAGGACGAGATTTCCTTCAGCAGAAGGGGATGTTGCACTTCAAATGATAATCGGTCATATTAAATGTAAAATATCATTGGATTGATAGGTTGTGTCCAACTGTTTACAGAATAGAATAAGCGGGAGTGTAACGACATGAATGAACTAAATCGATTACCGGAACCAGATTGCCTAAAAAAACTAATGATTGTTCAATCGATGCTCAACACGATTCTTTGTGAGGAAGAGTGGCTTCGTTATCATAGTTTCGATCCAGAGTGGGCTAAGGAAGTTAGCATGGCAAAAATAGATAATGGTTCGGGTGACCATCTATTTATACTATTTTCTAATGAAGGGACTATTGTAAAAGGCTTTGATCATGAATCTCCACTTAGCCCGCATGCACAAGATGAATATGCAGTTCTGTCTGGTATTTATGATCAGGTACCCGACTCACTGTTATCCTTGCTGGATGATGAAGCACTGGAGCGAGAAGATGTTACTTTTTGCATATGGCGTGAGAACAATGATGCCTGTTGGAAAAAGGGTGAGGTTAATGCGGTAAAGGATGCGGATGATGGCTCCGGCTTTTTATTAGGCACGATTTATCAGACTGCAGAGGAATTTGTGAAATTTGCCGACAACTATTACGAGCTAAGCTTGCCTTTGGTGATTGTAGAGAGGGTCTATGCGGGTGAGCCTATTACAATGGATATGATACAAATGCTAAATCCCGACTGTGATGCAGAAAAGGTTTATCAAGAGTTGCTCTTTTCTAGTCAGACTGTGTAGGATTCGGTCTGGCTTTTTGCTATTCACTAAAATGAATACTCAACTGATTTGCTATTATGATATGGGGTATTTGTTTTATTAGGATTTTACTTGTCTTCTACTGCGTCTTTTTCTTCTCTCAATCTCCGATCTTTGTCTAATGCCTCTTGTCCATAATCTCTTCTGGGAAGGGGAGGAATTTTGAAATAAATACCAAGAAGAAGCATTATAATCACAATAAGTAGTAGAACAATAAGCATTTTATCACCTCAAATTACTGTGTAGTTATTAAAAAAGCATAGTAGACTAATTTCCATAGAAATATATTATTCTACATTTTTATGGAAAATCCTTCGAAATGACTGAATTATAGCCAGAATAAAGCGAATCCGCTTATCAGCCGTTAAAATGATTATAGCTTGATTATGGACTACGGTTCATGTGTTTCCTATAATGAAGAAACAAAAATGCAATATGGTTTAATGAAGGAGACGCTATGAAATTTCGGTCCAACCCTTACTTTGCTCGCCTACTTATGTTTAGTATGCTTATCGGATCGATTCCGGTTATTGTTGTAGGTATTGCTTCTTACTATATGTCCTCCTCTATTGTACAAGATAAGGTTAACGACCGTAGCATGGATACGTTGCAGCAAACCCAGCTGCGAGTCGAGCAAATATTGAAGACGATAGATCATTCGCTTACACAATACATTAGCTCTCCCTTAGTAGTGAATGCGATGTCATTGCCTTATGCTGCCGAGCATTACCAGGTATATAACGATATGTACCAAAGTATGGTGCGCAGTCAAACCTTCAAATTAACCATTCGCAATATGACCATTCTAAATCTGAATGGGCAATGGGGGATCGACAGTAATAATATATTTACGTTTGATGATATAAATAACGGGAAAGAATTTTTGCAATATGAACGGTTGTCTGCCTTTTCTGCCTGGGTTGCTAATAGGGCAGTTCATTCCCCCAGTATTCATTTGGTCAAAAAAATCCCTCTTAATTCATTAAAAGCCAATGGCTTGGCTATTGTAACGATTGCAGAATCTGATTTTGCGCGGTTGCTGCAAGAAGGGAATCAAAGTGGAACTGTTCTCATACTGGATAACAATTACGATTTGTTAACTCATGGAGGTACTTCCAGCGAGGGATTTCCGTTTACATCGTTTATTTCCAAGCTTCAAACCAGAAATAAAGAGAGCAGTAAACAATTTAATATTACTCTTGAAGGTGAAGAATACAGTGTGATTGCAAAGCAATCCAGCTATAATCAGTGGATCTATGTATCAGCTATATCTATTAAAGAGATGACTAGCGATGCCAGATCTATTGGTTGGATGACACTGTCTGCTTGTTTGCTTATGTTATTGTCGATTGGCGGTCTGGCTTTATTTGGTTCCCGTTCTTTCTATCAACCGGTACGTCAGTTAACTTCTGTGCTTGGCATCAAGCAGGAGGACTCGCTAGAGGCAAAGAGCAAGGATGAATTTGCGTTAATTGGTCTGCGTCTGCAATCTATGCTGCAACAGGAATATAAGCTTTCGGAGCAAGTTGCGGGTAAGATTAGGGAAATGAGGCAGTTTTTTGTGCTCAAACTCATTAGAGGAGAGGAAAGAAAATCGCAATTGCCGGCAAAGCTGACGGAGTATGGCTATCCTGAAGATTGGCATTGGCATGCGGTAATGGCTATACAGATAGACTCGCTCGATGATTCGCGATTTAAGGAAGAGGACCGTGATTTATTGTTATTTGCTATTGCTAATATTGCGGCAGAACTGATTCCCGTTCATAAACGACTTGACCCCGTGCTGATGGAACAATCGCAAATTACGGTAGTTGGAGATAACTATACAGGAGATGAAGCGGATTACAAATCCCGGCTGTTTGCAATGGCTGAGCTTGTTCAACAGGCTGTTGAACAATATTTGAAATTGCCTGTTAGTATTGGTATTAGCAGACCGCGCCGTTATTTGATAGATGCTCCATTCTGTTGTGAAGAGGCTTTGGAGGCACTTCGTTATCGCATCAGAATTGGTGTACGTTCGATCTTGTTTATAGATGATGTGCGTCCTGGCGATAATATGGTTAGTGTCTTCCCGCATCGGGTGGCGAAGGAGCTTTGTGATGCTGTAAAGCTGGCGGAATGGACCAGAAGCAGGGAGCTTTTAGAGCAATGCATTTCTTTTATATTCAGGGAGCAAGCCGATTGGCGTCAGTATCAAATGTCTCTGATTCGGCTATATACGACGCTAATGGAGTTGATCCAGCCTAGTTCTTATGTTTTGCCGCATGGCACATTAGCGGAACCGTTATTTTCAGTAGAGAAAGAGAAGGAACTGTTTGAGCAAATATTTGAGCTTCAGTCGCAAGAGAGCATTCGAGCATGGTTCTATGAAATTGTTATTGAGCCAATGATGAGCGTGTTTGATGAACAAAGGAAATCACATGCCAAGCAAATCTCTGATCAGGTGCTGCAAATGATCTATGAGGGATATGAGTCCGAGCTTACGCTTGAAGCATGTGCTGCAAAACTGAATTACCATCCTAATCATTTGGGGCCTTTATTCAGTAAAGAAACAGGGGTCAGCTTCAGCGAATGTCTGCAACATTATCGATTGCAGAAGGCCAAGCAATGGCTAGTGGAGACGGATATGAAGGTTGGGGAAATTGCTGAACGTTTGACGTACACAAATCCACAAAACTTTATTCGTTTTTTTCGCAAAATGGAGAATATGACTCCGGGGCAATACCGCAAGTTGTATGGCGATCCTTCTACTTCGCAATAAATTGTCTTAGATAAAAACCAGATGCAGTGTGAACTGTGTCTGGTTTTTTTGTCGTCCCCTTTTTTAGCCTATATTTCAACTCAGAGGCGTGCGTTAAGATGATTGTTTTTACTGTTGTAATGATTATATAAGGATTTTTGAAAAAGTGCGTTTTGATGATTATACCTTGATTATAGACGCTCAATACTTCACAGCTTAAGGTTTAAGTAACGCAACACAAGACGTAACATTTGACAAAAGGTGGAGTTGGGAGATGAAACAAATAAACAGTGAATTGGTTCCGGCAATTCCGGTTGGCTTATCAAAAGGGGAACGGGTTATTCGAAGATTGAAGCGGGACAAATGGTTATATTTTATGCTTATTCCTGGTGTGGTTTATTTTTTTCTATTCAAATATGCGCCGATGTGGGGATTGTTATTGGCATTCAAGGACTATCAGCCGTATTTGGGCTTTTGGGGGAGCGAATGGGTGGGGACAAAGCATTTCGCCCGACTGTTTCAGGATCCTGTGTTTTGGATGCTAATGCGAAACACACTTATATTAGCCTGCTACAATATTATATTTTTTTTCCCGGCTCCCATTCTGCTGGCACTTATGCTTAATGAGGTTCGTCGAGAGTCCTTTAAGCGAGTTATTCAAACCATGATTTATGTACCGCATTTTGTATCTTGGGTCGTTGTGGTCGGAATTGCTTACACCTTCTTTACTTTGGATGGCGGATTGGTCAATGAAGCCATCATTGCCATGGGAGGAGAGAAAATTAATTTTCTGGTTAGTACCGAATGGTTTCGTCCAATGATTACATTGGAGGTAATTTGGAAAGAAACAGGGTGGGGAACAATTATTTTTTTGGCCGCACTCTCTGGGGTTGATCCTCAATTATATGAAGCGGCAAGAATGGATGGTGCCGGGCGATTGCGTCAACTATGGCATGTCACGCTCCCTGCTATTCGTTCTACGATTATTATTTTGTTTATTTTACGATTAGGAACTTTTCTTGATACCGGCTTTGAACAGATTTTCCTTATGCTTAATTCAATCAACCGGGAGGTTGGAGAGGTATTTGATACTTATGTTTATACTGCCGGAATAACGCAAGGGCAGTTTAGTTTCAGCACAGCTGTCGGCTTGTTTAAATCAATTATTGGATTTGTATTGGTCATAAGCGCTAACTGGCTGGTCAAAAAATTCGGAGAGGAAGGAGTGTATTGATCATGAATGAGCGCAGTTTTAATAACAAATTTTTCGGTATTGTCAATGGAACTGTACTAACATTGGTAGGAGCCGTTATGATTCTTCCATTTATCTATATTGTTTTAATTTCATTTGCTACTGAGGAAGAAGTACTCGCTAAAAGCTTTATGCTGTTTCCAACCGAATTTTCATTGACTGGCTATCGCTATATTCTGTCAACGCCCATTTTGCTACGTAGCTTATGGGTGACTGTCGGTGTAACGGTGGTTGGTACGCTGGTGAATTTGCTGATGACGGTGCTTATGGCTTATCCGTTGGCGCGCAAGGAGCTATACGGACGACGACCGATTATGCTTCTTATTACATTTACAATGGTCTTCAGCGCGGGGATCGTCCCCACCTTTCTGATTGTAAAAGGGCTGCATCTGACTAATACGTATTGGGCTTTAATTATTCCAAGCGCAATCAGCGCTTTTAACCTGATTATAATCAAAAACTTTTTCCAGCAGCTGCCTGATGGGCTGGAGGAGTCCGCCAAGATAGACGGCTGCAATGATCTAGGCATTCTGTTGCGGATTGTGCTTCCCCTATCGATGCCAGCAATCGCAACCTTTGCATTATTTTATGCGGTTAACCATTGGAATACGTTTCTCAATGCCATTCTTTATATTAATGATTCACGCAAATGGCCGATTCAGGTATTGCTCAGACAAATCGTTATTTTAACAGAGAAAGGCTTATCTGATATGAGCGAGGCTCCGCCTCCACCATCAAAAATAATTAATATGGCGGTTATTGTTTTCTCAACAGTTCCGATTTTGGCGTTCTATCCGTTTCTGCAAAAGCATTTCGCCAAGGGGGTGTTGCTTGGTTCAGTAAAGGGATAAACGATTGTTGTACAGGCTTGTTTGGCTAGTAAATGGACAAAATTTTGATCAACGGATAGGTTTGACTTGTCTTTTGATAAAATGATTTTACCTATTCAAGGGGGATGAAGACATGGCAGTTTTACCACGAAAGCTGGCTCTTATCGGGCTTTCAGCTCTATTGGCAATAACTTTGACGGCATGTGGAGAAAGAAAAGAAGGGGCAAACGGAAAGTTTACATTCACTATAATGAATCAGTACACTTCCCCGGAACCTCCGGGCGAGGATAATCCGATTATAAAAAAGATTGAAGAATATACGAACACTAAAATAAATGCTACCTGGATTCCGGCATCTGCTTACAATGACAAAGTGAATGTATCTATTGCTTCCAATGATTTGCCGCAGGTGCTAATGATTCAGGATACTAAATCCTCATCCATTATTAATGCTCAGCGCTCAGGAATGTTTTGGGAGATTGGTCCGTACTTGAAGGATTATCCGAATCTAAGCAAATATAATGCCAATGAGACAGTGTTAAATAATATTTCTGTAGATGGGAAGGTATATGGGCTTTATCGTGCCAGAGCACTGGCTCGTCAAGGGATTATTATCCGGCAGGATTGGCTGGATAATCTTAAACTCGCACAACCTAAAACGATTGATGATTTATATGAGGTCATTAAGGCATTTTCTCTAGAGGATCCGGCGAATAACGGCGGTAGAGACACCTTTGGTCTGGTGGAGGCTGAGGATTCCAGCAACGGCGCAGCTGCGGTGGGGCTAACCGGGTTTCAGACCATTGCTGCTTTCTTCGGAGCGCCAAATCAATGGGAAATACGCGACGGCAAGGCTGTTCCGCAATTTATGACGGATGAAAATATGGAAGCTATGAAGTTTTATAAACGTTTATATGACGAAAAGCTGATTAATCAGGACTTTGCTGCTACAAAAACAAGCAAGCAACAGGAGCAGTTTTTTCAAGGCAAGGCAGGTGTTATATTCACTACACTTGATTTTCTTATTACTGGCGGCAACGAGTTGAAAAAGGTGAATCCGGATGCCAAGCTGGATATTATTAGCCGAATTGATGGACCCAAAGGAGAAAGAGTCTTTGCTACGACAGGATATAACGGGATGTTTGTTTTTCCGAAAGCAACCGTCAAGACTGAGGCAGATTTGAAAAAACTGCTAGAGTTTTTTGACAAGATTGTGGATGAAGATATGATGTATGCCTGGACATGGGGAGTCGAGGGGCATCATCATGAGAAGGATGCTTCGGGGGAGCCTGCCATTACCGATCAGACAGCTTACTCCAATGAGGTATCGCCTTTAAAACAATTGCCTTCTTATGACGGTGCTTTGATGATCTGGAAGGGCAAGGGAGAGGCAGACAATAAGTTTCGTCAGATGATGCAGGATAATGAATCTATTATTGTATCCAATCCCGTAGAACCCTTAATTTCTCAAACAGCTATAGAAAAAGGCACAGAGTTAAACAAGATTATTACCGATGCCCGCATCAAGTTTATAATGGGAACGCTGGATGAGGAAGGATTTTATAAGGAAGTAGAAAAGTGGAGAGCGCAAGGCGGAGATCAAATTATTGCTGATTATACGGAGCTTTATGGACAAGAGGCGAGCCAATGAATACAGCAATGACTAAGTTCGATATTGTTGTTGCGGGAGCAGGAGTTGGAGGAATCAGTGCTGCCCTTGCGGCGGCAAGGCTTCACCAAAAGGTATTGCTGATTGAGCAAGCTGAAGAAGTCGGGGGGACAGGTGTATTTTCCAGCGTATCGCTTATTTGTCGATTTCGCGACAGTGATGGACGGCCAATTAACAGCGGGATTCATAGAGAGCTGTTCCCCGCAGCGTATACTCATTACAGCGAGCAGCTAGTGCCAACCTATGATGAGAAACAATTGAAGGAAAGCTATAGAAAGTTGCTTGCAGCTGAGCCTTGCCTGACCGTATGGACTGGAACGAGAATTGTTCAGGTTGGCATGGACCAAAATCGCATCGCGCAGCTTCATACAAGTGGTCAATATACAGCCGTTGTGTCTGCCAGAGCCTACCTGGATGCTACAGCCGACGGGAATCTGTCAGCGCTGGCTGGTTTATCCTATCATTTGGGCAGAGACAGCGACGGCAAGCTGCAATCGGCTACAGCCACTTTCAAAGTAAGCGGATTTGACCAGACACTTCTGCAGCAGACTGATATTCGCCAATGGTCAGCTATTCACTCTTTAAGAAAAGAGCTACTGCCTTATTATGAAAAATTGAAAACGGAGGGATTAACCAGTAACCCTCGAACCGGGGTAACTTGTTTTCCTTATCCGGATGGCGAGGCACTTTTGTTCAACTCTACTTCCGTTCTGAATGTTGATCCTACTCAGCCAGAAACAGTGGAGCGTGGGATGGAGGAAGGGAGGAAGCAAGCTGAGGAACTGTTTGAAGCGATTTGTCAGCATCCTGCTTTCCGTCATGCCCAATTAGATTATGTTGCGCCCAAATTAGGAATTCGTGAGGGCAGACGCATTATAGGAGAGTATGAGCTTACAGCGGATGATTGCCTTAACGCCCGAAAGTTTGATGATATGATTGCAGCTTGTGCCTACTCACTAGATATTCATGATCCTGAAGGCGGCAAGACTAGGTTGGAGTCTATTCCGGCTCCCGGTTATTATCATATTCCCTATCGGTCCTTGATTCCCAAGGGAGCAGTCAATTTGTTGCTGAGCTCAAGATGCATAAGCGGCTCTCATGAGGCGCACAGCTCATACCGGATTATGGCATCAGTCAGTGCAATAGGAGAAGCAGCGGGAATCGCAGCGGCCCTGCTTGTCTTTCAAGAGCTGGAGGATGTCAGACAGGTCAACTCGGCACATATAAGGTATATCCTGCAATTGCGAGGACAATTTGTAGAAGGGAAAGTAGAGCATTTGTCTTCGCCGATTGTACAGAAGGACTAGTTTGGGTTCAGAACTGCAGTAGAACTGCTTTAGGTAAGGGAGAGAGGTTGAATCTGCTCTTCCTTACCTTGACTACTGATTAAGAGCAAGGAATAGAGAGGGGATGTAATTATGAAAAAGCGTTCTATATCACATAACAGAAGGCTGTTATATAAAGTCTTTAAATTTGCAAGACAAGGCGGAATGGGGGTGATGATCATATTGCTTGGTCTTCAATGTTTGGCAAGTGAAGTTAACGGCATTAAATTGGAAGCGCTATCAAATAATTCGGATACTATTTATGTGGCTAGCAAGAATAATGGAACATTGCCAGTCTCCATTACGCCATGGGAGCAATTCAAAGCAACCTTCGGGTCTGGTCAACATATGGTAGCCATGCACACGGACACGGAGCCAATGGTGATGGACGGAACGGAAGGGAAGTGGATAGAATTTGCACAAATTCAACTGCCTGCAAATCAAACGCAGATTGAATTAAAGGACTGGTCCGGTACTGAGGATTTATCAGCCAATGTGTATATGGCCTATGACGATCATTACTTTTATTGGGCAGCCAAGGTGACGGACAATCATCATACCCCTGTATCAGGCAGTACAATGTGGAGGGGCGATAGTATTCAATTTGCTTTTAGCCCGGATGGCACTTATGGTCCAGAGTATGGCATTAATTATATGGATGAGCAGGCTCATCTGTGGCGATTCAGCGAAGGGAATGCCGAAGCAGGCGTGGAGCAAATCACCGCTGCAGCAGTTCAGGATGGAAATACTACCTTTTATGAGGTCAGGATGCCCTGGAATACGATCTATACAGAAAAACCAGAGAAGCTTCTTCCTTTTAGCTTGCTTCTTAATGATAATGACGGAGCGGGTAGACGCGGCTGGATAGAATGGACTCCGGGAATAGGGAAAGCCAAAAGTCCTGCTTCTCATGGCAAAGTACATCTCATCTCGAAGGATATGCCCTGGAGTTTCTGGATCGAGGGTCCGGAGGAACTGGAGGCAGGAAGAGCTGGTGAATACACTGTATATGCAGTGAACTGGAGTGATGAAGAAACAGTATTGAATCTTTCTTCCTTGAGTATGGATATTGCGCAAGCTATCGATGTTCCGGCTCATTCTGTTGCAGAAGTGACAATGGATTTCACACCGACACAAGCAATGGAGTTTGAGCTTGACTTTACTATGGCTGAAGCAAATGGTACAGGTACACAGACTGAGGTTATCCGTGTAGATGTTGTGATGACTCCAGGAGAATTACAAGACAAATTGCAAAGGATATTGGACAAGCTTCCGTTGCTGGAACAACAGCTGGATATTGCTGAAGATCAAGGCTTATCTACAGATTATGAGAGGATAAATTATACGGTAATTAAACAATTTATAACGTATGGTCAAGGGGATATCGCCAATAACAGGCTAAGTCGTGCCTATTATGTAGCTGAGCAGCTTGAACGTTTATACAATGAAGCACAGTCCAGACTGCAGCAATATTTGGAGGGCAGCTCACAGCCTCAGGAAGTACCGCGTTATATTACGGGAACTACAGATATTTCCGGTTATTCCTTTATGGGGGATACTATTGTGCGAAGCAGCGGATCGGAACAGAGGCGCCCCATTTTTTTTACAGGCTACGGGCATTTCGGACAGGTTAGAGAGGATATTCCCATCTTTCAGGATTTGGGAAACAATATTATTCAGATTGAGATAGGACCAAGAGATGTTATTTTGGATAAAAAAGATTTTGTTAATCAATATACAGTAAGTCGTTCCGGGAATGTCAATGCAAGTGCCAATGTGGTAAAGGGAATAAGTCACTCAGGTGACTCTTCCTTGCAATTAAAAAATGAATCTGCCATGCAATCCAATGTTTATATAAATGTTGCCCAAACGATCCCGGTAGAACCTGATACCACATATGAGTTTCGGGTGTGGGTAAAGGGAGAAAATGCAAAAAACACTTGGTTTCCAGGCGGAGCAGTGATGAAACAGCGGAAATCCTTTCCGAGCGGAACCTATGATTGGCGGGAAGTGGTCTATGAGTATACGACAGGATCTGATGAAACCAGCTATAAGCTTATGATCGTATCGGAGAATATTGGCACAATTTGGGTTGATAATATTCAGGTTGTGAAGGTGGGGAGCAGTGATAATCTCGTCCAAAATGCTGGATTTGAAGAATGGGGAGGTTATTCAGAGGATAAGGAGTATGTTGTTTCTACTCGCAAGATAGAGTCAGACATTCAACAGGTGCTGCACCGAGCTGAGGAAAGTGATATAGCTGTAAATTTACTCATTTCCCCACATTACTTTCCAGCTTGGGCTTTGACTAAGTGGCAGGATTTGAATGTGCTAAATAACGGTTTTATTAAGTTTTCCATATTTCATCCAAAAGCTAAAGAAATAATCGAAGATTATTTGTGCGCTTTGATTCCGGCAGTTGCGACTTACGATTCATTGCATAGTATTACACTGAGTAATGAGTCGGTCTATCAATCAAACAAAGATCCCTATGCTTTGCCCATTTGGCATCAGTATTTGAAAGATACGTATCAGGAAAATTTGAATGAGTTAAATAGAATATATCAGAGTGATTACAGTACATTTGAAGAAGTTCCAATGCCTGCCAATGTGACAGCCAATCCCTGGTCTTATGACTATGTTATGTTCAATCACGACTATTTTGCTCGTTGGCATGAGTGGATGATTGACGTGATTCGCGAGTTGGCTCCGGAATTACCTCTGCATGCCAAAATTATGGGTGATCCGCAAGGAAGTCTGTCTTGGGGCGTTGATATTGAGCGTTTCTCAGAATTTAGTCAGATTAATGGAAATGATAATTGGAATTATATAAATGAAGGACCAAAGGGCTTTATGGAGGAATTGAGCTTTTATGATATGCAGACGTCATTCAAACAAGCGCCAGTGTTCAATTCCGAGCATCATATTATAGCGGATGGTGATAAGGTATATACTCCAGAGCAAGCCAAACACTTCCGTACGGTTCTTTGGCAAAGCGCGGTTCATGGTCGAAGCGCTTCTACAATCTGGATATGGGAGCGAACCTATGACGAGTCATCTAGCAGAGAAGGAAGTGTTCTGCATCGCCCCGACGTTGTTGCCGAAGCGGGACGAACTAATCTGGATTTAAATCGTCTGGCTTGGGAGATAACAGCTTTTCAGAATGAGCAACCACAGGTGGCACTTTTATATAATGTACCAGCTGGTATTTTCTCCGGGGATTTTTCAAGCAATATGCTGCGTGCCTATGAAGCATTGTCCTATAGCGGATATAAAACAGGTTTCATATCTGAAAAGCAAATTGCAGCCGGCAATCTTGCTAATTATAAGCTGTTGGTGGTTCCCTATGTGACGAGAATGGAAGCTAGCACCTTAACAGAAATCAAAAGCTTTATAGAGCAAGGAGGTAAGGTTCTGTTAATTGGCACTCATGCTCTAAAGCTGACACCGCATGGAGAGGAGCAAGCAGCGGCTGATCGTCAGTATATATTTGATCATGCTGAATATATATCTGCTGCAGATTGGACAGCTGCTCAAATGCGGGACTTTATGGAGCCTGTCTTGACAAGCATTCATCCGCACCATATTCAACTAATTGACTCTTCAAGCGGCAAGATGCCTTACCATGTAGAGTGGCGCAGCACAACATACGAGGACAAGACATTGTTAAATATCGTAAACTATGGGTCAACGGCAATAACAGTACATGTACGCTCAGGAAACCAAGTGATGGATTCGTTAACTAACCTTATAACTGATGAGGCGGAAAACGGAAGTAACGTATTGTTAGAACCGCTGACACCATATTTGTTTGTAGTGAACGAAGCTAACAACCCGGGAACTAATCCAGGAACTGAAAATCCTAATCCAGGCGAACCTTCCGAAACGGATCATAGTTCCAATACAGACGGATCTGCTGAAACGGAAACTGGGACTGAGGAAGAGGAGGAGACAACACAAATAGAAGAAGCATATCTCTACGATCCTGTATCTGGTGTACGGTTAAATACAGATAAAGACTTTCACTATATAAGGGGTTATGCAGATGGCAGTTTTCGTCCTGCTCAATCTATTATACGAGCAGAGTTTTTCCAACTATTATTTCGACTAGTCCTCAATGAAAATAGAAATAATAACTATCAGTTGCTGTTCAATGATGTGAAATCAGGAGATTGGTATGCTCAAAGCGCAGCATATTTCGCTAATAGAGGGATAGTGTCAGGCTATGCGGATAATAGCTTCCGTCCAAACAAGACGTTGACCCGGGCAGAGGCGGCTGTTGTTCTCTCGCGTTTTATTGAACAGTCTGCCTCTGTGCAAACAGCAGAATTTACAGATACCGCAGGACATTGGGCAAAGAGAGCTATAAAGCTGCTGGCAGACCAAGGATATGTACGCGGTTATCCAGATCAAACCTTCCGTCCCGATGCTCCTATCTCACGTGCGGAGACAGTGGTTCTCTTAAACCGTTTGCTGGGACGTTATGGACAGGCAAATGATTCTAATGAGGAGGTTAGGCAGTTTACTGACCTAAAGGATTCTTACTGGGCCTATCATGAGATTCAGGCAGCTGCACAGCCAAACCTTTTGGATAAGCCGAACAGCCTGGACAAGTGATAGCCGTAAAGTAAAAGTAGGAGTAGAAGTAAAAACATCTACAAATATCCCCAGCTATCAGCATCATATATAAAAGTTATAGAGCATTTGCAACCTCCATTGCCATAATCACGTTTTAGAAGTGGTAAGTGATGGAAAGGGTTGGGATGTGCTGTGAGAAAAATTTTTGTGGCGGGATTGTTGCTGCTTTTGTTAAATGCTCTGAGCGCTTGCGGGCAGAAAGGGGCGGTTAGTGAGTTAACGTCTAAATCTGTACCAAATTTTGAACTAGCTACCGAATTAATTGTTGAACCACTATTGCATCTTCATATTAGCCAACATGAAGGACAAAAATATAAAGTGATTAAGAAAATGGAAGATGCGGAAAAGGTGAGAAAAGTATTGGCTATTTTATTAAATATGCCATATACAGATGCAAAGGTGTTAATGAATCGTGAACCTGATTACAAGATGAAAATGGTCAATGTTGAGCCAAACATAAAATATAGACCGACTACTTATGCGATCTGGGTTATACCAGACAAAAATGTCGTAGAAGTAGTCATAGAGGATCAACATAAATATGGGAAGGTTCCTGAAGGAAACGCTAAATTTATACTGGAGATTTTAGGTGAACGAATTGTTGAACAATAGCGAGCGAAGAAGATCGAAAGACCATCACTCTTTTGCAGCGGCATATTGGCGAAGATCATTCCTTCATCTGTTCTAGTTTGAATAGCTGTATCACATATACATCGTCTTAAAGGTCACCACCTTGGACGATGTATTTCAATTCAGCGATGGAGACCTGGTTAGTTTTTTATATGATGCGATTATATGTTACAGCGAGGCGACCGTTACGAGACTTTATAAAATGATATAATAGCTATTAGCAATCATTTTCTATATGCTTGGTTTACAGGAAAGGATGAACAGCTATGATTATCGCTATCGATGTTTACTATCAAGAGAAAAGAGCGAAAGCGGTAGGTGTTGTTTTTGAATATTGGGAAGACAGCAAGCCGCTTGATGTGATCGTATCTTATACTGATGATCCAGGAGGATTGAATCCGACATGTGGTTTAGAAAAGAAGAAATGCAGCTAGACCGAATAAAGAACAAATTAGACAAGGTTAGAAGCAGTGAAAAGCACTATTTCTTATTGGGGGCTTGTCCCGCATGAGCAATTATTGCCTTACTATAAAAAAGTGTGGCAGGATTAAAATGATGAGTATAAGTGAAATTGGAGAAATGGGCGATGACTTTAAGCGATTTTATGGAAAATAATTTTCAGGATCTGGTGCTTTATCCTCCTTTGTTTTATAGTTGGGATATTGGTATAAGATTTGAATTAGGTGATCCAGAGATAAGCAGTGTACAAGATCCTCAATATATTCCCCAAGTATACGATCGGGCGTTAGAACTGTATAGAGCACTTCATCATCAAGACGATGATCTATTTGTAGTAACGACAGCATATTTTGCACATGTACCCAAACATCAAGCTAAGAAATTGAACCTATATAAACGATACATTAAGGATAAGCAGATACTAAAAAAGCTCAGATTAGAGGTTGTTCCGGATATTGGGGTGGATCCTGGGGAGGTTCCAGATCCTAAAAAAGATACTTATATATATTGGATCAAATGCAAGTCGCATGAGGTGAACTCTTATCAAATAATTAAAGCAATTTGCAACCACGAAGTAGGTTTGAAACCAAGAATTTGGCAACGTGTCTACTTTATAAACATTAAAAATAAAACGATTTTTCATATATACGACGATCGTGGCTGTGATGTTATTTCTGCTTCAAAGAATTCTCTTGCACAGCTATATACTAACTATAATGATTGGATTTTAGATTATGATAGAGAAATGATTGATCAAGTATTTAGATAGGAACGGTAAGCGAGTTGTTGTTGGCTTTAAATTATGGAATATATAAGCTAGTAAATTGGAATTTTAAAATGAAAAGGACTGAGGTCATGATTATTACGGTGGATCAACCCTCCTGAAGTAAACAACCTATTATTTTAGGAGGGGTAATATGAATTTTAGACTTATACACTTAGAGGAATGGGAACGTAAACCTTATTTCGAGCATTATCTGAATGAGTTGCGGTGCACTTTCAGTATCACAGCCAATATCGATATTTCCCAACTGCGGGCAAAGCTAAAGAGTGAGGGAATAAAGCTTTATCCAGCTTTAATGTTTATGCTTGCCAGGATTGTTAACCGTCATGAGGAATTTCGGACTTGTTTTAATTCCGAGGAGGAGCTTGGGATATGGGAGAGTGTGTCACCGAGCTTTACCATTTTTAATGAACAAAGTAAAACGTTCTCTGGTATTTGGGCCCCATATGATGAGCGGTTTGAAGTCTTTAATGAGGGCTATCTTAGTCAAGTATACAAGTATAAGGATGCCAAGACGTTATTACCCGATCCTAGTGAGCCGCCGAATGTTTTTTCGGTTTCGAGCATTCCATGGGTTAGTTTTACAGGCTTTAATTTAAATGTTTATACGGATGGCAAGCATTTGCTACCTATTTTTACATTTGGAAAGTTTGTAGAAGAGAACGGCAAGGTATTGTTACCATTGTCTGCTCAGCTCCATCATGCAGTTTGTGATGGCTATCACGCAGGTGTGCTTTTTCAAGAAATGCAGCTGTTAGCAGATAGCCCGGAACAGTGGATTAATGTTTTGTAAATATTGATTGTAAATAAAAATAAGTATAGGGGCTGTACAGAAGGTTAGTTCAACGGACTTCTGTCAGCCTCTGTTTATGCCGCAACAGTTAACCGCTCCCCTTCTTTTACTGTGCATCGTTACGTTTAGTAGGAAAAATATACTCAAATACACTAAAAAAAGAAATATTTTACATAGAAAATATTTACAATTAATTCAATTTAAAGTATAATTTGATTGTACATAGGAGATTGTGGGTGATAGGGAGGTGCGTGATACGTTTCAGGGTCCGACAGCGCTGTTTCGGCAAAAGATGTATAAATTTATTGAGAAGGAATGTGATGAAACATGAGAAAAAAGGCACTATTGGTCATGTTGTTTTCCGCTCTTCTAATGGCACTTATGCCAGTGCTTAGCGCTTCTGCCCAACGTTATCCGTTACAGTATGGCTATGGATTTTATGAGAAAGTGACTGGCTCTGGCACACTTGTTGTCGGTGTGGTTCCAGCTGGTGGACACCCAACCGCACCTGGTGGTCTATCTTGGACAGTTATTGTAGAAGATTCCAGTGGTCAGATCTTAACTTCACAACCTGGGGGAACGAATATAACTCTTCATGGTTTGCCTCTTGACACTTATAAAGTAACCTTCACCTGTAATATATGGACATACGCGAGTTTTTTTGAAGCTAAGTTTTTGTGATGACGTAATCTCATACTATACAGATTGAACAAATATTATTTTCAAATGGCGATTGCTTCTCAGTTTTCTGAGGGCGATCGCCTGCTTATTTGGATAGTTTGAGATCAGTGCTATACTTTAACAATATTGAAAAAGATAGATCTTGTCTTTGATGAAAAGCTTGTTCATTATGGGAATGTAGAAAAATAACCAAGCTTTTAGAGGAAATAAAAATGACGGTTCTATTTTTAAAAAGATACTGCTTTGATACTTACCAGATATACAGATGATGGTATAATAAGACAAGCACATAGAACGGCTGGCAAGGGTGGTCGGCTACCTCTCAATGAAGGGGGGGATGCCAATGGAGGTTAAAGATGCATTGACGTTGATGATCAGCTTTGGAGCGTTAATTATTTCGCTGTTGACGCTGGTTTTGGCCATCGTCTCAGCTTTTAACCAAAAGAAATAGACCGCCCCCTGCAAGGTAACGGTCTATCAAAGACATTGTAACCGAAGCCGACCGCCTTTGAAGCGGACTATGCTGCTCGGGGAGTCGTGTTAGCGCACGGCTCCTTCTTTAGTTTATTATAACTTCGCTCAATTATTCATGCAACCCGTAAATCCCGACACGAGGAGCATTAGGATGCCAGCAAACAACAATTATAATTCGCTATGAGATTCGGACTTGCAGTTGTGTTCAAAAATATGTAAAATAGTAAATGAAACACAAATTACCCTTTCTGCGAAAAAGGGGACAAGCGGTATAACGGACAAGCTGCGAACTTGCTCGTAATAACTCATTCAATTTGTGTTCCATATAATTACAAAGGAGGTGCTTGATAATGGCTAAAGACGTTCTTTGCGAAGTAAACTCCTGTCGCCACTGGAACAACGGCAATAAATGTGCTGCTGAAATGATTTACATCGTTTCCAACCAAAAAGCGAACACATCAGCAGAAACAGATTGCAAAACTTTTGAAGTAAAATAAATATTATAAACTACACATAAGGAGAAGGGATACTAGAGAGTGTTTCTTCTCCTTATCTATTGTAGCAATAACGATAATTATTATCAATGTTTTTTTGAAAAAATCTAGATACAATATCATGTACTTCATTTGTTTAATTCATTAGATTACTTCATTAGAGATTTTTTTGATTCTGCAACAGCCAGTCAGCCAATTCTTCTGTTTGGAGTAATACTGATAATGGATCATTAAAATAAGAGCGTTGGTTAGGCCAGATATACACTTTTTTATTTTTTACCGCTGCAATTCTAGACCAAATCGAATCAGCCTCGACTTCTTCCAGTGTTTTATTTGTTGTTAGTATGATGTAATCACCAGCAAACTCTTCAAGAACCTCCAGTGATATTTTTCGGTAACTACCTTCTTTTTCCAGATCCTTTGCATAGATTGCAGGCATAGTCAGTCCTAAATTTCGATAGAGCGCAATTCCGCCGCGTCCCATTTGTTCACCGAATAAAGAGAGATTTTTATCAGACCATTCAAAAATTGAAAAGGTTTCATTTGGCATTATTACTTGCTGAATCTTCTCTTTTGCTACAGTTATTCTTTGTTTATATTGCTCAATCCAAGCATCAGCTTCTTCTGTTCGATCAAGAAGTTGTCCAAAGAAAGTTACTTCTTCTTCAATGCTATCAAACGAACCGTATGGAATAGGAATAGTTGGTGCGATTTTGCTGTACTGCTCATACTCATTTTTATCAGACGTCATTAGAACAATAAGCTGTGGCTCCAATTTAATCAGTTTTTCAAACGAGATATCAGAAGAAGAACCGCCAACCACTTCAATACCTTCTTTTAGTCCTTCGAAATATGGATTTTCCAGTACGCGGGTTGTTGATGCTGTTGGTTTCACACCTACTGCTAGCAAATTACTGACATATTGAATGGCTGCTATAAGATCAGGCCTGACAGGAATTTCGATATCGCCAAATATTGTATTCACCGTTTTGGTTTCTGCATGTCCTGTATTCGAGCTCTTTTCCAGTTGTGGGGCTGAGCTGGTTTGAGGAGTAGTTGAACTGCTTAAGTGAGTAGAATTAGCAGAATTTGTGCCACCGCCACATGCGGCAAGCAACAATGATAAACCAATAAGCAGTATAGCTGCTTTATTCATTCGAAACATGGTTGGTTCCCCTTTGTTGTTTAATTGATTTTCATTCTCATTTACAACATCAATATACCATGAGGGAAGCCCATCCTCCATAGATGATTGGGACTCTTTAACTGGACTAAAGGGAACATCATGCTGAGCTTGTTTGCGAAATTCACTTGGAGTAAGCCCAGTCTGTTTTTTGAACAGTCGAGTGAAATAAAAGGTATCATCATAGCCGATTGCTGCAGCAATGGCATTAATAGTCTCTTCCGTATGAGTTAGCAGTTCACGTGCCTTGTTCAATCTAACCTGAATCAAATAGTCAATCGGACTATGTCCTGTTTCCTGCTTAAATTTTCGTGCCAAATATTTGGAATGATAGCCAAGTTTTTGACCTATCATGTCCAGTGTCAATGGCTCATTATAAAACCTGTTAATAATAAGCATTGTTTGCTCAGCAAGATTGTTTGTTTGCATCCTTTGAGACATTTTCTTTTGTTGATAAAATTCAAATATAAATTGGTAAAATAACGATTTGATCGCTAGTTTGTTCATTTCAATAGAGTAAATGTCTGACTCGGCAATGTCTGCTTGCAGACTATGCTGCTCTTGATGCTCTTCCATTTTCTGCAAAATGTTATATAAGGTGATCATTTGCTCAATTTCTATTACATAAAAAGAGTGGATAGGCGATAAATCCGGAACCGGAGTGATCCACTTTCTCCAGTTTGGGAGCATTGCGCGGTAAGAAAGCAAGAAGTATTCTAATAATTGATCTGTTTCTGTATAAAACAGGCTTATCTGTACTCCTTTTGGCAGATGAAGAAGATACCCTTGCTCAAGAATGTAGGACTCTTTATTATTTAAATAAATATGAGCTTTGCCGCGGCAAAGCATCATAAATGTATTGGCGGGCAAAGATTGATTAATAATGCTTTGATCGGAGGAGAGGTAGCATCGTTCCACCTTCAATACAGTAATATGCAGTTGATTCCATAATTTGAATTGATTAAAAGGCTTCATTCCATCACACTCATTCCATAATAAAGGCTTTTTTCAAACAATTTCACAATTAAAGGACAAGAGTCATTGTATGTTTATATTATAGATATATTGAGAATTGTTATCAATTGCAAAACGATTAGATGTGATTGGAATTGTTTTACTTGCGGTGGGAGTAAGTATGGGGTAAAATATATACAACACAAATAGCCCTTTCTGCGAAAAAGGGACAAGCGGTGAAATGGACAAGCTGCGAACTTGCTCATATTAGCTTATTTAATTTGTGTTCCATATGATCACAAAGGAGGTGCCTGTTAATGGCTAAAGACGTTCTTTGCGAAGTAAACTCTTGCCGTCATTGGAGCAATGGCAACAAATGTGCTGCTGAAATGATTTACATCGTTTCCAACCAAAAAGCGAACACATCAGCAGAAACAGATTGCAAAACTTTTGAAGTAAAATAAACTGTTTCATAGAAGGGATACCGTAATGGTGTTCCTTCTTTTTTATATTGTAGCAGGAACGATAATTATTATCAATCATTTTGAACAAATTTTAACTTGGTTAATTATTTTTTCGATTTTATGTCTATTTTTCTAAGCCTACTGAGTTGAAGTATCATTATGTATTACGACTGGGGCGATATGCCATTTAATTAGCTGGTGGGAAGTTTGTTGAAGGAAGCGAGCAATTAGAAAATAACTCGCTTCTTTGCTCTACGAAACAACAGGAGTTAATAGACCTTGATCAAACTCAAATACTTGCTCACATAAAATATTAATATCATCAGCTATGTGACTGGATAAAAAAACCGTCGTGCCACTATTAATTTCTTCTTGAATTAGATCTCTTATTAATGCGACTCCCTGTTTATCTAAGCCATTCATCGGCTCATCCAAAATAAGTATGGATGGATTTTCCATAATAGCTTGTGCCAAACAGAGACGTTGTTTCATTCCAAGAGAATAATTTTTAACCTTCCGTTTCAACTCAGGATCAAGCCCAACCCTTTGCATCGCTTCTTTTATTTCGGATAAACCTATTTTGTTGCGAATCTTGGACAAATGATATAAGTTGGTTAAGCCAGAATATTCAGGTACAAAACCGGTAGAGTCGAGAACTACGCCTGCATTATCAATAAAATCATGTTCTTTGCCCAAAGTACGACCTTCTACTTTTATTGTTCCCGTAGTCGGAAGCAGTAAGCCGCATAATAACTTGAAAAATACAGATTTTCCACTTCCATTTGTACCAACAAATCCATAACACTTTCCTCGTTGTAAATTTAAATTAATATTTTTAAACACCGTTTCGGATTTAAAGACTTTACTAAGCTCTTGAACTTCAATAATAATATCCATATGTTTTCTCCCTTGATTAATAATATAGATGCCTTTTTTTCATAGCCTTCCACACAGCTATACAACTTAGGATAATAGTTAACATACATACTGCCATATAAACGGATGTAACAAAAATAGTTGCATTCATAAAATTAATTTGACCTAAATAGATATAAGCGCCGAACCAAGAGAAAATCCCTGACAAGGTTAAAATATAAATACAAATTATGATCAGAAAAGGTACGCCTTTCAATTTAATATAACAGTGTAGAACTAGTTGAACTAAAGAAATTGTTAATGCTCCAACAAACTTGCAGATAAATAGCAGGCAAAATGTTGTCAAATCGAACTGCTGACCATCGTAGTGTAGATTGAGAACTATAATGGCACAAGTAAAGTATAGAATGATATAAATAAAATGAACGATGGATAATCCAATGAGATGAGAAAGAAGCCATTTAGAAAGGCTTCTAATGCGTAACAAAGTCAGGGGCATTGTACGGATTATGGCATGCTCGATATAACCATCGACTAATATAGCAACAAAAGCGCTGGGTAATAGATAGACAAGTATTAAAATAAATGGCAGTCCTTTAGCAGTTTGAAGCCCAAATATAATTAGCGCTGCATCCGTCCAGTTTTTAAGAGAAGAATAGTAGTATGGAATAACGAAAATACTAATAAATAAGAGCATACATGCCAGCATCCAGTTGCTTCGTTTTATTTTGCTAAGATTAAGTAACAATAAATTATACATCATGTTCACTCCGAAAATTGTTTAGTGGATGATGTTACATAAAGTAGCGAAACCATTCCGATTAGTGATAAAGCAAGATAAGTATTGTTTTTTAATAGAAATATAAAGGCATGGTCTGATTCATTTAATAAATTGATATAGGATACATTAAGGGAGAGGAAGGCTAGTTGTTGATTTAATAAAGAAATAGCAAGAGATTTATTTAGCCACAAAATTATAAATAGAATTAAAAACGCAAAGAGACTTCGTGATTTAGTAACTTTGTCCGCTACAAGCAAGTAGAGAATACCTATAAACCAAATAGCTAACAAATATTTAAAAAATACAATACCCCATACCTGTAATGGCTCTATATACTGTTGATAGCTTTCATGATCTGGATCTGTCCAGCCTATATACCAACCTGCAAAAAAAACAGGAAAAACTGTTTGGCAAAGGAAGTAGATGATGGTATAAACTAGACCGATTAAAATGGTAATGATTATTCTAGAAGAAATCCAATCCCTCTTACTTTGAAAGCGAAGAACTATCATTTGACTACTTTGTTCGGTGACACAGGTCGTATGGATATAGAATAAAAAATAGAGAGAAAATAAAAATAATTGATAGTAGTCGTTTAATAATATTGACAATGATAACTCCCAATTTCCAAACTGTATTTCTCCAGTATCACTCTGCATGTAATATTGAAGTATGACTAGTATCATACAAATAATAACAAAAGCTAATGTTTTATAGGATTTAAACTGAGTACGTGTTGCATGAATACAGTATTGCCATGTTGAATATTTAACCATCTGTTCTAGCCTTTCTCATTAGTAGAATATAAGTAGTATAAAAAATAGTTGTTAGTACTAAAATGCCTGAATACATAATAGTTGGATTAACATGAGAGCTGTGCATCAGTTGTATCCATTGCAGAGGTGAGTATGCAAATTGACGGAAGAAAGCTTCTAGCAAAATACCACTGACCATAAACGTTAGAAAAGGAACAGCAAATATAGTAATTCTTTTTTTAGAAAACAAAGATACGCTTAACCCAAAAGCTGCAAATAGGAAGCCCAACAAAAAATGTGTGCCCCAAATAATAACGATGTAAAGTAAAGGAGCAGAAGAAAATAGTGATGCGAAAGGACCTTGTGGAAGAAACATGGGCTCCTCTAAAATAGAATGTTTGAAAAATAAAGAAAGTCCAACAAAATATAATATTTCAGCAGCTACAATTGTTGCTCCCCCTGCAACTGAATATATAAAAAATGAACGATGTACATATTTTGAAAAGGAGGTTCGAATAATGGAATAACTAAAAAAATTGCTTTGTCTATCCTCCCATAACAAAAAGGCGGCCGGTAAAATAGCTAGTAAAGGAAAAAGAAAGCCAATATAATGATAGCTTTGCAACCAAATCTGGTAAACATTATGACCATTACTATATAAGAAGTCTATGACATTTGGATTGTCTATAATATCGGGTGCCTGCAAATCGGCTAGGGTCATTGATTTAAAAATAAAAAGGTAGTCAGACAGAAGAAAAAGAATGATAAGTATTACTGTAACAATAATTGCCCTAAAGTTAAAAACAGATCTTTTCACATCTTCAATAGTCAAGTTATTCACTCCCACTCATATGTAACGGAACGGCATCTACAAAAATGATGCCGTTCCAACTATAAATCTAGTAGGTATCGGGATTCCAAGATCCTCTTATATTAAATGATGAAAAACTACTAACGGGATTTTCATCGAATTTTAATTTGTAACGGAACCCGCCCTTCCCTCCTTGATTTGTAAAAGAGTATTTTCCAGTAGTTTTAATTATTTGACTCGAACTTCTCACTGCGCCTTCAAGATTAACCATATATGAATTTGGTTTGAATCCAGAGTCAAGATGATCAACTTTGACAACAGGATCTTCATCGTCGGTAACCTTCCATGCTTCTCCAGTGTATGCATGATTATTAAACATTAATCCTGATGTGTCATCAAAATTAAATTTATAATTTGCGGCTTGAATACTTGGTGCGGCTATTGCTGTAAGTAATAAAGTTGCAGATAAAACCTTAAAAACAGTTTTTTTCATATTCTACTCAATCCTCTCCAAAAAAATAATTAACATTGGGCACCCAAATTAACCATAACATACCAAAATAAACATTACAATATAGGTGATTTGTTTTAACTATTGTTTGTTATTTGTTTGAGAATTTTAGGAGGATAATATTTTGTAAGTTTGTACAGTCTGAGATTACGTATTGGCAAGGCCGATTTGGTTTGCGCTGGCAATCTGATATACTCTATGATCAATTGAAACTATCGGATCCATCTTTAAGTGCAGCAGAGAGGCAAGCGACTGAGTTAAGGTCCTAAAAATAACAAGTGAAGGAAGTAATAGGTGATAAAAATCGCAACAAAAGAAATACGGTATCTTACTATGGCAGGTGCTACATTTCTTTTCTAATTTGAACCTTAGGGTTTTTATTTTACACTTTCCTAAACATCTCACTTTGCACTAAACTTATTTTAAGTGTATTTGTTGCATATGAAGCTGAGGCATTAATGATATGGAGAGACAGGAGGATGCACACGTTGAGAATGGAGTTGGCTACGCTTGACGATTTGCCGTATATAACGGCTATTGATCAGCATGTTCACCGCGATTTACTTATTGCTAAAATCAACAATAATGAGATTTATATAGTGCAAACAAAGGAAGATCAGCATGTTGGAGTACTGCGATATAACTATTTTTGGGATAATACGCCGTTTATGAATTTGCTTTGGCTGGATGCGCCTTATAGAGGCAAGGGATTCGGAAGCAAGGCTGTTTTGCTTTGGGAGCAGGAGATGGTGCGTCGTTCATTTCGGCTGGTTATGACTTCGACATTGGCAAACGAGGAGGCGCAGCATTTTTACCGGAAGTTAGGCTATAAGGATGCTGGTTGCCTGTTGTTGGAGGGGGAGCCGTTGGAAATTATTTTAACAAAAAGTATTGGACAGGCATAGGCAAGGGGAGATTGAAAAGTAACGAATAGGGATGAAAAAAATGTATAAGCTCGCGTGGACGGAGGGACAGATATATTGGAGTTTAACAATGTGTTATGGAAAAAACTTGAGGGACCGTATGGAGGAACTGAAGGACTGCCTTCGATGCTGCAACAGGCGCTGACAGAAAATGATCTGGAAAAGTTGCAGGAATTGTTTGAGGAATATTTGTTTCATCAAAATACAATCTATTCGGCAAGCTATGCGGCGTTTCCTCATATGGCAGCAGCTATCGAACAAACGGAGGATGTAGAGTTTCGCAAGGAATTATTTATACTGTGCGGTTTAATAGAAGCGAGCCGGGACGAGGAGCTATTGTCATTGGACAAATGTTCAGAAGCGGAGAGTGAACAAATTTATAGAGAATATATGGAGTCGGTTGAGAGGCTATCTGCCCTAGTGCCTGCTATATTGAGGCAATGTTCAGCTTTACAGACTGAGAATACTGACGAGTCAGTTTATCTAGTTGCCGCAGGCTTGGCGCTAAGCAGAGTACAGCATACTGCAAACATGTTATTGACTTTTTCGAGTGGCGACGAGTATGTAGTGCCATGTGACAATTGCTCGGAGGAATCCTATCTTTGGACAAAAGAGGATGATCAGTCAGCAAAACTTTATTTATACAAGCATGACCCAGTATTTGAACCTGATCAGCACGGAGAAGCCATTCAACCGGCGACAATTGACCCGGAATCCTCCTTGTATTTGGTAGCAGAGCTTGCTGGAGCAGCTAATGCGAAAAAGCTGAACGCTCAGTTGCCATATTTGGCTAGTGAAATGGTGTGTCCGCATTGTCAGCAGCGAATGGAGATATGGTCATCCCTGCATCACATTTTTCACTGACAGTATGGAATATTGCATTAAGGCTGCTTTAGAGGAGGAATAAGGTGCGTGCGAGGAGATATGTGCAGTAAATTGGCAGTAGCGGTATGGTCGGGAATATTTTCGTCTGTTGCTGAGTTAGAGCAGTATGTATCAGATTATGCTGGTGGGGACGATATTACTGAAGGACGATATGACGGCGAAGGGGAGGAAATAGGGAGAAGTTCATTTGCTGAACAATTCGATCTGCCATATATTGATAGCGATTTTATGGAGATTCATTTTATTGAAAGCAATGAGGCAATAGACGATTTCAGAGCATACTTTTGCGAGGAGTACATGGCGGATAAAGAAGCGGCAGCAAAGTTGTGGGAGAGTTTAAAGGAATCAATTGTTATAAATGCTGGAATTATTTTAATACAAGGGCATACTTCTGATTATGGTGAAGCAAATACGTTTTTATGGAAATTTTCAAAAGAAAGCTGTGCGAGTATGACAGCCGGAGTGAAGCTGTGCGATTTGCTGTATCGATGTAATTAGCATAGTAGTTGTGCAGCATTGTCAGAATGATCATCCTTTTTGAAGAGTGAGGGTTAACCTTGCATTCTTCAAAAAGGATTTTTTTATTTACAAAAGGATGATGTTTTGTTAGAATGGTTTTGTTTTATTGTTAACTTGAATTTATTAATTAATGGTTTACAATTAGGTTTTTTTAATTATGATGTGTATGGTTAATAAGATTGTGATAACAACGAGATGAGGGAGGAAATGGGCGCAATGAATGAAGGAGTAGCAGGAACTAGAAGTATATGGGATGATTTGGCGAGTAAAGCTTTGAATGGAAGGGTACTTACGGAAGAAGAAGGACTGTCAATATTAGAAGCAGAAGATGATGAAATATTGCCGTTGATGTATGCTGCTTTTCGAGTGAGAAGGCATTTTTTTGGCAAACAGGTCAAGCTAAATATGATTATTAATGCTAAAAGCGGTCTTTGTCCGGAGGATTGCGGTTATTGCTCGCAGTCTATTGTTTCAACAGCTCCTGTGAAGAAGTATTCTTTGTTGGAGAAGGATATACTTGTTGCTGGTGCGAGGGAGGCAATGAGACGAAAAGCAGGAACGTATTGCATTGTAGCATCCGGAAGAGGACCGTCTAAGCGTGAATTGGAGCAGGTGATAGCTGCTGTAAAGGAAATAAGGGCAACAATGCCGCTCAAAATATGCGCTTGTTTAGGCATTTTGAAGGAAGGGCAGGCGGAGCAGCTTGCAGAGGCAGGGGTGCATCGATATAATCATAATTTAAACACGAGTAAAGGCAACTACTCAGCTATTACAACAACTCATACATATGATCATAGAATTGAAACGGTGAAAGAGGCAAAGCGCTATGGCATGTCACCTTGTTCAGGTGTCATTATCGGGATGGGAGAGAGTCAACGTGAAATTGTCGAGATGGCATATGCGCTAAGAGAGCTTGACGCTGATTCCATACCGATCAACTTTTTGAACCCGATTCCGGGAACACCGCTCGCACACGCAGCGCGGACCAAGCCAATGACCGCACTGAAGGTGCTAGCATTATTCAGAATGATTTGTCCATCCAAGGAAATACGAGTAGCTGGCGGAAGAGAATTAAATCTTCGTCATCTGCAGCCGTTTGCTCTATATGCCGCCAATTCTATCTTTGCCGGTGACTATTTGACGACAGAGGGGCAAGAAGTAACGGCGGACCATGAGTTAATTGAAGATATGGGTTTTGAAATTGAACTTCATGCACTTAAACATGAGAAGGCGGCTGCATACGAAGCTCATAATGAGAAGTCATGCCAGCATAAATAGCCTGTTGTCGAAGTGTTGTGTAGAGCTCTGCCTGGGTGGCATTCATATATGGAAGTACGAACAGTGTGCCAATTCCACAAGCGAGCAAGCCAAGTAAAATCCAGCCAAGAAAACTTAAGTAAAGCACAAATATTTTCCATTTATGTCCTCCGGTCATTTGATTGCTAAGCTCGGTTGCACGTCTCATGCCGATATTCGGGTTATCCGGAAGAATAAAGGGAACCATGCTGTAAGAAATCGTTTTGATAATACCAGGAACGATAAGTAGAAGAAACCAAAGGAAGAGCAGCAGATCCCTCCAAAACATAGCTTTCACAATATCCCAATATCGTCCACTTTTAAAGGAGTAGGCTAGCATGCCTACATTATGATCACCTTCTGTTGAATATTTGAAATAGCTCATTCCTCGTTTCCAATGGTGCGATAATAAAAATGCGGAACGCAGAACTAATATTATATTCTTGATATGTAAGCAGATAACTAATTTATTGCAAATAAATGTGGATTAATTTGGAATATGAGGGCGAGATATGTAGAAAAATAAAAAGGAATTTCTATTGTTCATACGCTAATTAAGGACGTATAAAAGCAAAGAAATTCCTTTTTAATATTAACAGTGAGTCGACAGCCGTGAGAATTTAACGATTCACAACAGATAATTGCTTCATTATATTGTTGATTATGCGCATGCCGCTATTATGTTGCAATGTAAGTATAGACTCCGGGTGGAATTGTACAGCTGCAATTGGAAGCTCCTTATGTTCAATAGCCATAACAGTCTGATCTTCTGCTGTTGCAGTAATCGTCAGGCAGTCAGGCACAGCAGCCGCATGTAAAGAGTGATAACGACCAACGGTAAAGGAAGATGGCAGGCTGTCCCAAAGGAAGCTTCTCTCGTCAGTCGTAATTTTTGCGGGCTTGCCATGCTGCGGGTGACCAAGCATATCGAGTTGTCCGCCAAAATGCTCTACAATGCCCTGCAGACCCAGACATACGCCGAAGATCGGCAAATTGCGCTGCAAGCATAACTCGATTGTTCTGCTCAACCGAAAATCTGCCGGTGATCCTGGTCCCGGTGATAAGATGACCAGATCAAATTTCATATCAGAGCGCAACGTCCTCTGAGCCGCCTCGGTTCGCAGTGTAACAACCTCTGCACCGGTTTGCCGAATGTAGTTGGAGAGAGTATGCACGAAAGAGTCCTCATGATCCACTACGAGCACTTTTTTTCCTTTGCCTGATCCAGTAATCAGCTTTTCAGCCGATTCTGCTTTAGCTGCTGGTGTACGGCGTTCTCCTCTAATCGCAGCAATAAGCGCCGCTCCCTTTGTTAACGTTTCCTCTTCCTCATCTTCCGGAATGGAGTCAATCAATAAAGTTGCTCCGGCACGAACTGCGGCAATATTATTTTTGATATGAATGGTACGAAGCGTTAGTCCTGTATTCAAGTCGCCATTGAACGCCAAGTATCCGACTGCTCCTCCATACCAATTGCGGGAATCCGCCTCATGCTCTTCAATCCATTTGATAGCCGCACGCTTTGGCGCCCCTGTAATTGTGACTGCCCACATATGAGTCATAAAAGCATCGAGAGAATCGTATTGCGGACTCAGTTTCCCCTCGACATGATCTACCGTATGAATCAAGTGAGAATACATTTCGAGTTGACGCCTGCCGATAACCTTGACTGAACCAGGTACGCAGATTCTGGATTTATCGTTGCGATCAACATCTGTGCACATTGTCAGCTCTGCCTCATCCTTGCGTGAATTAAGCAACGTTCGTATTTGCTCTGCATCCTCAATTGCGTTGGAGCCACGCTTGACTGTTCCAGAAATCGGGCAGGTTTCTACACGATCGCCTTCCACACGTACATACATTTCTGGAGAAGAGCCAACCAAATATTCACTGCCCAAATTAATAATAAAGCCATAGGGACTCGGATTCAGCTCCCGTAATCTCTTAAAAATATCCGACGGCTTGTCTTGACAAGCCTCATAACGGGTATGAGAGGGAACAACTTCAAACAAATCGCCTGTAACAAACTTTTTGGATGCCTCACGTACCAAATTCGCATATTTGCCAGGTACATAATCTCTTGCTGCTGCTCCGGCAGTTGAAAAAGGATTGTTCAAATCCGTTTGGTCGATTGCATCTGAATTTGTTCTTGGTGCGTTTGTTCTCGGAAACTCATCCGTAGAACGTCCATCTATTTCGAACTCATAGGATAACTGATAGGCGCACGACATTTGATGGTCAACAATAACAAGCTCATCTGGCAAAAAAAGCACAAGATCAGATTGATCATCCTGACGTTTATGAGTAAGCTCCATCGGTTCAAATTGGAAAACAAGGTCATAGCCAAACGCACCGTATAGACCGAGGTAGGAGTCCTCTTGTGAAAAAAACATATCTTTTATGGCGCGAATCAGTGTGAACACAGTTGGTTGCTGGGTGCGCTCTTCTTCGCTGAACAGTCTGTCCGTCTTAACTACTTCTCCCGATAGCCGGGTTGCAGTATGCTCTAGCTTGACCCATTCCTGTCCGGCAAGCTTTTTCTCGATTGTTTTCATTAGCAGCTCGCCGCGCTCATTAAGCGGTGTAATCACAAATTGATTGCTGCTTGCGCGAATTTCAAGGGGAGGATGAATAAAGCCAATATCCCATCTGGAATAACGCCCAGGATACTCATATCCGCTCGTAAATAGAGCGCCTCTGGATTGATCGATATATTGCAAAATTGTTGTAGTAGCCAGTTCTACCTCTAACGGCTGTAGATTGCGAGAAATCATAATGTTATCTTTGGTAAAATAAGAACTTGTTTCGGGGTTTAATTTAATTGGATTTAATAGACTCATTGCTTCCTCCTATTGGCTAAGGCGGAGGATAGAATAAAGAAGATAGCAGAAGATTGAATAATGGAGAATGCTACGAAAAATGCATGATCATGCTGGTGTATGAAGAAATAGAACTGCTGACAGAGCTTACTTATCCGACAGTAAAAAGTCTCCCTATTGTCAAAACTTCATACAACAAAACTCTGCTCAACTTAACCCGTCTCTACTCAACTTGACTCTGCTCATCTAAATCTTAGCTATCCTGCCTGAATTCATGACATGATTCGATATGAATATACCATTTGCGATGATTCAGTTCAAGCAAATATTACGGATATTATAAGAGCAAAGCAGTATAAAAAAACAACTTAGTATAATAGAAAAGGGGAATTGTGGTAGAATTAAAGTGAATTTATAGATGGAAAGGTTTTTTGCGGTCGCTTTGGATACAATTATTCCTACTTGAGCAAAATCGCTCGGTGTAGCTCATATCTGTGACGGTTTATACGATAAATCGTACAAAATCGCTCGGTGTAGCTCATATTTGTGGCGGTTTATACGATAAATCGTACAAAATCGTTCGGTGTAGCTCATATCTGTGACGGTTTATACGATAAATCGTACAAAATCGCTCG
>JBEBPB010000014.1:0-135072 GCA_040396195.1 Paenibacillus nanensis | reverse complement strand
TGAGCTAGCATTTTGTTTTGCTCCAAGTTGTTCACAGTTAATCGACAGCCCAAAGCGCAACCGTTAGAATCTAAATGTCGCCATTCCACTATTCAATGACGAGTTGCAGTAACTGCTTGAACGCTGCTTGCAGCTCACCTTTTTCCTTAGCGGCTCTTTTCTCCAGCTTATCTTTGCTCCCCCAGATCATATCGGTAATATGATTTTTTTCATAGGATTCCAGATTTTCTATCGCCACTGTCAACTGCTTCAGAATCTCTGACGTCTCGAACAGTTCTCTCTGTTTGTTGATTTTGCTATCCTGGCATTTGAGCAAAATCGCTACGATTGTCTCTACATTATTGGCGGTTACATCATTCTGCTCCACAAAGGCTGTCAAAAATGAAGCTTGCACAGACTGATGCTCATCATCAACCAGCTCCATGTAGCGTAGCAATAGCGGATCATAACCGCTATCTGCCAGCGCCAAGCCGAATACCGCGTAAGTGCCTGGCATACAGCACTTCTCTTCCTCAGCATCCTCATACCATTCAAACTCTACCATTGCTGTGTTCGCATATTGCTCAAGCTTCGGATATAATTCCTCATATTGCAAGGCATTGGCAAAAAAGCGATGTGTTCCCTGTTTACCAAGTCCCCGTACTGGCAGCTCATGCTTCTGCTTGGAACGCAGCTTGATTTGATAGCTTTTGGAAAATCCGTTGCCAAGCAAACGGCATATATAATCTAGTGCTTTGCCATAAGCTTCGGCTCCCTCTTCCTTTATACTAATCGTTACTGTTGAAAATACATCATTGCAGATGCACTCCACTTGTTTATCTTTATACTTCGCAATGTCAGAAGCGATCAGGCCGCTGCCATGCTTCATAATTTGCTCTGCTTCCTTGATGCCAAGATCCTTCAGTAGCTCCAAAAACTTCGTTCCAGTAGAACGTGCATAGTTTGGTTCATACTTAATAATCATAATAGCACTTTGCAGCACTAGTTTAATTTGATCATCACTTGGCGGCTCGACAATTGTGTCTGCCTCTTTTTTTGTATATACTGTTCCTGTCCATTTTTCACTCGTGCAGTAAAAATATTGTGGTAAAAACACGTCCTTTACCCAATTCTTAAAAGCATTTACAAAGTATCTACGATGCTCCGCCTGCCGTTTAGTCTGTTTTTTGTTCCGCTCCATGGTAAGCTCATAAACATGCAAAACATACTCCATATCCAAACTTGGATACAATGCAGGACTGACCAAATGACAGGACAGAAAAAAGCTGTCCAGCGGATTGGTTGGATGTTCGCGTTTCTCTAGCCAATTGTTCACATAATCGTCGATACGCCGCAGCAACTCCGCTCTTTTCACCTCATAAACATAATCCAAAACAGATAGCGTATACGGTTGACCGTTCAACGCTTCAAATGTCGCCTGTACGCGAAACTTATAATTGGTCATTGGGCTTTCTGTGTAGCTTTCTAATTTATGCAATAAAAACTCACGAAGCAGAGGCAGTATCTCTTCCCTGGCAGTAGCCTCGTCAAACCTTATATCAAACTCATCATGCTTTTTCTTAATATCATAGGAATCATAGTCGTTTTCCCATGAAAATATTTTTAAAACACCTTTTCCCAACTTGATATGAAGATAGTCATGAATGCCTATTTGCAGCGTGGACCGCCCTACAATCTCCTCCTGCTTCCCAGCTTTTTCTTTCTCGATATAGTCAAACCACTCATTGATCGCCAAGTTCATTTGAATAACCAACTGCTGCGCTTCCGCTTCCATAGAACTCATGTTATCCCCCACGCTCCTTCTATCCTTTCAAATAATCGCCAAAAATCCATTCAAGCCTTTCCCTATTCAAATCAAGCTCGCCATTCCATCCTGCCCACGGCATCTCCATATCTGAGCGTCCTCTAGTGCTGCCTAGCTTCTCTCCAGACATATGTACTTCCTCATAGTCAGTCCATTGATCGGGCGCCATCTCAACACAGCTATTGCGAATAATACCTACCGTTGCCAAGGCTTGCAACAGATCACGTCTTATGCCAGCATGTCCTTTCACTAGCCTCTCCTTCGTCAAGCGCTTTTCAAAAGCCCCCGGTCCTTCTTCCGGCAATGCCTCCTCAATAAATTGCAGCAGCTGCTTGAAGACTGCAATATCTGCAGAACTGGGCAGCACTGGCTCCAACATGACCGCTTCTGATAAATCTGCATAGGCGCCTAGCGGTCTGCTTCCCCAATGACGGCCTCCATGCATGCTCCATCTTTTAAATGATAAATGGTAAAAGTGCTTCTCCATATGAGACAAGCCGCAAACACTGCAACAGGCAAGCCGATCACCTGGTATATATACATGCGAAGGTATATTCACCGCTTTGTGATAGCTTGTCAACATAGAACCGCCGCGCTTGTTGCTCCCGCCTACAGAAGCTATAAACTCACCCGCTATCCGGCTCCAACTCAATCGGCTATCCTTGCCAAGCGCTATCAAGCGCTCGACTACCTGATCATGATCAAGCTCAATTATATTGTTGATTTGCCAATTTGCAGCATGCAGCAGCTCTTGCTCATCTGCAGATATATTATCCTCTTTATATAAACTTAAATCGATTTTTGCATCATAATATGAGTTTTCATAATAGTATAGACGTTTCAAAAGTTTATCTAATTGCTTTTCCATTACTGCTCACTCCTTAACTCTATTATTCTATCATGGTTGAGCAAATTAGCGATTGTAATTCATAGCGCAAAAGTCAAGTATATACAAGAAAAACCAAACAGCTAATCTGTAGAAACAGACTGCTGCTTGGTTTATATGTTCTATTATTTTGACCAAACAATTTCAATTTTGTAGGTGCCTTTTTTTGCATCAAGGACAGCTCCAGATATAGCAGAGGACTCAACACCGTTTTTACCTATAAGATCAAGCTCGCTTGCGCTTGAACTGTCAACGATTTGGTCATAGCCCTTCTTTTTCAAATAATCATTATACTTTTTAGCCAAACTGGACAAAGACTCTTTGGTTTCAAATACGAATACAACAGAGCCTTGCTTTTCAACTAACTCTATTCTTTTTGTATCGGCAGGCAAAGGATAATCAAGCGGTAAAAACTTCGGACGTTCAATCTCTTCTGCACCTATACCAATTAATACCCGGTCATAAACATCATCATATTTGATTGGAACATCTAATGCTTGCGAAATAGCGCGTGTAGGCAAGTAAGTCAAACCGTTATAAGTGATTGGATACAAACGATTCCCTTTTCCGTCTTTTGCAAGAAACTCAACCTGATCAATATAAATACTTCGCTTCATATTAAGCTTTGCTTTGATTTCCTCAATTTGCGTACCTGCGTATACACCTGCAGAGCCTGTAATAAGCATGCCAAGTACAGCTGTACCAATTATCCACTTTTTTGTTGTCATTGATTTCCACTCCTAGCTATCTTTTTTTCATTATGGCATCAGCAGTACAGCACTGCCAGTTCCATATTTCCTAGATGAGTAGTCCTATATTTTTGAGGGAAATCATACAATTGTCTTATTTTCAGCAATTCATTACTTATATTCACTTGGGCTTACACCAATATACTTTTTAAAAACCTTAGAAAAATAAGTTCTATCTGAATAGCCCAGCTTTAATGAAATTACTGCAATCGTGTCTCTCTGCTGACGTATTAAGCCTGCCGCGAGCTTCATCTTATAGCTGTGCAAATAGTCGGTGAAGTTCATCCCGGTCATTTTTTTAAAATAGCGCGAGAAATAGCTTGGATTCAAATATAGATGATTGGCGATCATAACCGAAGTTATGTTTTCAGATAGATGCTCCTCAATATATTGGTCAATGATTTGCAGCTTAGGCGCTGTTGATACAGCCTGAATCGCCCCTGTCCCGCTACCTGTCAGTACCTTTAATCGACTTTCCAACAATGCCAATGTATCAGCTAATCTTGGGGTACGTATAAGACATTTATGAAAAGCTTCTGAATCGACTGCCTGCTGTGCATCCATCTCAAGCAAACGAATCGTTTGCGATGCCTCTGAGCGCCACTGATCCGGCTCCATATTCAAATCCTTTGCTTCTTTGCCTGCTTCTTGCAACAAGCGGGACAACTTGGACATATCACGAGAGCGATAGGATTCAAGCCAACTGTTTTTCAGCTTCAGCATAACGCCAGCGGTCAGTCCCCATTCCTGCTCCCTGCCATCACGCATAAATGCAATAGCTGGCTCCTCATAATAAGCAGTCTTCATAAATCGTTGAAGCTTGCTAACAGTGGAACCGACCTGTCTTATATCCGCAAAGGAATAGCTGCAGGAAAATGTGAGATGCACACGCAAGTATTGCTCGGCTGCTCTTATCACACTTTCCAAAAACTCTTCCAACTGGTCAATATGGTCGATTGCCAAATCACGCTTAAAGTTATGGACAATCATAATATGACTTTCATCCGTTAAAAAGACAGTAATGCCATCATAAGCCAGGTCCTCAACAATATTGCATATCGCATATAATATAATATTCAAATCTTTATAACGATAATGCTCGGAAAAGCTGCTGAAGCAAAGCTGCCCCATGCCAATCATATAGTCTGGATGTCGCCAGGCAATCCCGATTTTCCTTCCCAATTGAAGCGTATGCTCCATATCAAGCTCATTTCCTTTTAAGACAGCCTTCAAAAATGATTGCTTCAATACATCTTTATGTCGTTCAATTTCTACTTTTCCGCCAAGCAGTCTCATCCGATCTTCTGTTTGCTCCAACGCGTCAACCGCTTTTTCAACACTTTCACGCAGCCTGCCTGCTGTCAACTCATCTTTGATTAAATAATTATCGGCATTCATTTGAATCGCCTTTTGCGCATAATGAAAATCCTCATGACAAGTTAAAAATAATATCCGAAGCGAGCTATTGGCATGCTTCATTTCAGCCGCAAGCTGAATACCGTCCTTTTGTGGTATGCCGATATCCGTAATAACAATATGCGGTTCAAACTCATGAAACACACGGAGAGCACGAATACTTGAAAACTCCGTTTTAATGGATAGCCCCATTTCTTCCCATGGCAGGAGCCTTTCCAAAAATTTTAGCATCGGCACGTCATCATCAATGATAAGCACTCTATACTTCACCATTAGACACCTCCGAAACTTGTGCAAAAACATTCGCTGCACAAACTGTAAATTTCATACCTGATGCCGAATTATGAACGGCATGCATAGTTACTTTTGTTTGAAATGCCAGTTCTAGACGTCGTTTGGAATTAATCAGCCCTACTCCATGATTCGCTTCAATAGGTTCATAGCTCTCCAGCGAGCTGAGTAATCTGACCAGCCTCTCTTCACTCATCCCCATACCGTTATCAGACACGGACATGAGCAAATCTCCATATTCCCTCTTAATTTCAACTTCAATTTTCGCCTTATCGGGAGGATCAGCAAATCCATGAACAATCGCATTTTCTACGAGCGGCTGTAACAAAAGCCTCGGAACCTTCACTGACTCGCATTGCGGATCCAAGTGAACAGCAAGCTCCAAATCAAGACTGCTGCGCACTCTCATAATATCCACATAGTCATGCAGCAACTTGCATTCCTGCTCCAATGTGCTCTCCTCATTAATTCGCATATATGCGCGGAGCAAGCTCATCAACGCTTCAACCTGCTTGCCGCGAATTTCATCGTCAGCCAAGTATAATTCGCATTTTATCGAGTTAAGTGTGTTCAGTAAAAAATGTGGTTGAATTTGAGAAAAGAGCGCTTGTAATTCTATAATCCTTTTTTCTTCCTGCTCTTGCTCCACATTGGCGATCAACTCGTTAATTTGATCCAGCATCGTATTAAAGGCATTGCCCAATACAGCAATTTCATCCTTTGCCTTGCCGCTGTTAGGAAACCGAATCAGACGATTGCCGCCACCGAATTGCTCAGCAGTGCGGCGCAGCATAAACAAGGGGCGATGCAAACGCCGTGCATACAAAATAGAAAGCAACAAAAATATTAAAATACATATAGACAGCAGTGATCCATAAACGATAAATATATTTGTAATTTCCTTTGTTACTTCATTTGAAGAAAATTTGTATTGAATCGACCAGTCCAGCTTGGACACTTTTGCTTCCAGTTGAATATAGGAATCGCTATACTGCTTTCCTTGCCCTTCGGTATAGCGGTATATAGCAGTATGCTCGGCATCAAGCAGTTCAATTTGTCCATCTGTTATTTTGGAAAAAAGCTCCTCAAAATATCGATACGGCAAGCCGACATACAACACGCCAACATAATCTTTCTGCTGATAGTCCTTAATTACTTTGACAAAGAAATAATAATTTTTTGTACTGTTTCCTTCCTCTTCCTGCTCAGTAATTGTTGGCATCCAATAGATGCGGCCCGGATTCGCCTTTTCGATCCACTCCTGCGACACTTGCTTGCTGAGACGCTCATATAACTGCTTATATTCAGTTGCTTCCTCCCCCATAATGCCGATCGTGAAATCCTCTTTATTCACATAGAAGACCTTAGCCTTTAGGCTGGTCGTCTTGGAAAAAGTCATATCCAACAGCTCGGAAATTCTCATATAACGTTGATAATCCTCAGAGGAAGCAAGCTTCCCCAAGTCTTTGAATGCAAGTAAATCTTTGTAATGAGCTACATGCTTATAGCTAAATAAATTAGTCGAATAAACAATATCCTCAATATTTTTATTCAAGTCACTTGCCATAACATCAATTACATTTTGTCTGGAGCTTTGTATTTTATCGATAACAACATCTTTAATAAGAAGGCTTGCCATAAACGAGACTGTTGCCAACGGCAGCAAAATAAATATAAAAAGTGACATTTGATTCTTTCGATAGAAAGAATTTTGCAAGATTCGTTTCATGGCACAAGCCTCCTGTTCAAGATGTGTGTAAGCAAGCTCAGCTTCTAGCCTTTAACCCCACCGACTGTAATGCCGTTGATTACTTGTTTTTGCAACAGAATAAATACAACAATAATCGGAATAATCGTCGATACTGCTGCCATCATAATTGCCGCATAACTGGTTCCATACTGGTCAGAGAAAGACTGTATCCCAAGTGTGACCGTGTACAACTTCTTATCCAGCAAGAAAATAAGCGGATTCTGATAATCATTCCAAGTCCATAGAAATTTCAAAATTCCTACTGTTGCCAAAATCGGTTTCGCCATCGGTAATATCACTTGCCAGTAAATACGGAAATAGCCCGCTCCATCAATTTTTGCTGCTTCCATATATTCAGTATGAATACTCATAATAAACTGTCTCATTAGAAAAGTTAACGGGATTGAGAACGCCCCCATCAGAATAAGAGCAGCATGTGTATTATACATTCCAAACCATTTGATTAAAATATATCTTGGCACTAGTGTAGATTCTGCCGGAATAAGAAAAAAAGATAATAATAGTAGAAACAATGAATTTTTAAAAGGAAACTTCATTTTGGCAAAGGCAAACCCTGCCATTGATGAAAATACTAATGTTGTTAACGTCATAATAATAGCAAGCTTTAACGAATTAAAATAGTACAATCCAAAATCTACCTTTCCCATCCAAACCGTTTTAAAGTTTTCGATCAAATTCCAGCGCTTCGGTATCCATTCGATCGGAAAAGTCAGCACATCCGCCTCATACTTTGAAGCTGCAGACAGCATCCATAAGAGCGGAGATATAAAGATAATAGCCAGACCGCCCATCAGCACTGTTGCAATTATTTTTCCAATTTGTTTTTTTCTCATCCTGATCCCTCCTTGCTCCCTATTAAAATTGATTTTTTTGCAATCTGCCGGTTACAGTTGTAATAATAGCGATTACTAAGAACAACACCCATGACAATGCGGATGCATAGCCCATCCGGAAGTTTTGGAAGCCTTCCTCGTACAAATAATAAACTAAAACATTAGTCGCATTATTAGGGCCGCCCTCTGTAAGAAAGGCGATTAAATCAAACACTTTAAAGGAAGCAACTATCGATGTAATACTTAAGAAGAACGTAGTTGGTCCCAACAAAGGTACTGTAATTCTAAAAAATTGTTGTATTTTTCCTGCCCCATCAATTTCTGCTGCCTCATAGACGTCCTCTGGAATCGAAGTCAGACCCGCGAGAAAAATAATAATATTGTAGCCGATAACTTGCCATGCACCGATAAAGATAATTACCCACAAGGCGTAATCCGTACTGCCCAGCCATTTGGGCGGATCAGAGATGCCAATTTGCATTAGAAACGAATTGACCACTCCCAATGTAGGGTGAAACAATGCAGAGAACACTGTCGCTACTGCAACTGTTGTTGCAATGTACGGAATAAAGAACATCACTTTAAACCATTCTTTAGCATAAACCGCATAGTGAATAATAACTGCCAGCAAAAGCGCAATAGCCATACTGACTGGTACGATAATAACCGTATAAATTAAATTGTTTGTCAACGCCTTAAAAAATTTAGCATCACTAAGCATCAGCTTGAAGTTATCAAGCCCAATCCAGTGGATTGCCTCAAATCCGCCAACCAGATTCCACTCTGTAAAGCTAAGATAAAGCGAAAAGACTAGTGAAAAAACTCCTAGCAGCAATATGCCTGCCATCTCAGGGATTATAAAAACATAGCCCATTAATGCTTCGCGTCTTGTGCTGTTCCAAAATTTTCTTTTTTCTGCTCCTGCACTCATTCGTACTCACCTCAAGCGTTGTAGTATCTTTATATTACTGAAAGGCAACTGCTTTCCCAGCTTATTATTTATACCAAACTGTGCACTTTTTTGACCTGCATCAGCTGCTGTTTTGATTTGCTTGCTATGAAACGTACTGCCTTACAGTGAGGCTGCCGATTAACAGTTGATAAGCAGGAATGGGCTTCCGATAATTTGTACCAATGGACGACTAACGCTTCTCCCGGTTCAAATAAAAGAAACAGAGACTTGGCGCAAGCACCAAGCCTCTGTTTCTTCACTGCCTTCTTATTTTGATTGATCGATCAGCTTTTGAGCCTCGGTCATCATTTGCTTTTGAGCATCCTCAATGGACAATTTATCCAAAATAAATGTGCTGAATCCATCCTCAATAATTTTCTTCATTTGGCTAGCATATTCAGTCGTATAAGTTGCGTCATAGAAATTCTTTACTCGCTCATCAAAAACAGTTGCAATTAGAGATTCCTTATCAATCAAGTTACCCTTATCACCGATCAAAGCATCAGTAATTTTCTCAGCATCAGCATCTCTGAAGCCTGGGAAATCACGAACAACTTCCATTTGCTGAGCCATGTAGCTAATAAATTTGTAAGACTCTTCTTTATGCTTAGATGTAGCACCTACAGACAAATAGTTGCCTCCAATATAAGAGCTGCCTGTTTCAGCACTTTCTGAAGAACGCGGAAGTGGTGCAAAAACCGTTTGGAAATCATGCGGATATTTCTCAGTATCGCTAATCATGCCCATAAAGAATGTAGCTGTTGGTACCATTGCCGCCTGTCCAGTCAAAAATTCAGTTGCATAGTGCAGCTTAGCACCTACGATTTCAGCCAACTCTTTCACAGATTTATCCTCTTGCTCCATGGCACGGCGCATTTCAAAAAATTGCTTGTAAGACTCATGATCAAATACAGGCTTCTTATCTGCTGTCAAATAAGGATGCGGCAATTCAGAATACGCAGGGAAGTTCACATACTCGCCCCATGTGTGGAAGTAAGCGCCATAACGCTTGTCTTTTCCTTCACCTTTGCTCATTTTTTTAGCATATTCACGGAACTCATCCCATGTCCAGCCCCATTGCGGTACTGGCAATTGCGCTTCATCCAATGCATCCTTGTTGATCGCAATTAGCCAAGGGGATGCAATATCCTGTATGCCGTATACGTTTCCTTCAAATACAGGGTTAACATAAAATTGTTTTTCGGGGTCAATATTATCAGCCTTCAAATAGTCATTTAGCGGAGCCAATACACCACGTGCAGCACGCTCGATAATAAAATCAACATGAGAAAATTGAATAATATCGATCGGGTCGCCTGTTGCTGACATAATGTCCAGCTTCTTATAAAAATCCGTACTGCTGCCATTATCAACTAGCTGGATCGTTTCCACTTTAATATTCGAATTTTCATTTTCGAAGTTTTTGGCAATTTCATTAATTTGATCCCATACTGTGCCATTTGCAAATGTGTAATACTTAATCGTTACTTGCTCATCGCTTGGTTTGGCTGAGGCTTCTGATTGATTGTTAGAGCCCTTATTGGAGCCGTTGCCTGAGCTATTTCCGTCTTTGCCGCTATTGCCTCCGCCACAAGCAGCAAGCAATACTGTAAGCAACAAAGCAACAATTGCAAACTTTGATGTTTTCATTGCAAAAATCCCCCTATATATTCGTCGTTATGTCCTCATTATAGTGATCAGAGGATCAGGCGGGCGTGAATAATTCGTTCCTTTATGTGCATTATTTAAGCTGTTTCCAGGAGACTGCGTATGATCTTCTCCCTTCGCTGACAATAACCTTCACACCCTGCCTCTCCTCTATTTCTCTATCATCAAAACTGCCTTTCTTCCAAATTCATTCTAATTTAATTCAAGCTTTGGCCCGCATATTTTTGCAGAATTTGAGTGATCATTTTTGCTGATTCTGCACGCTTTGCATTGTCTTTAGGAGCAAAAATCCCCTCTCCTTTACCCGCAATAATACCTGATAGCTGCATAGCCTTTACTGCATCCTTGGCATATTCGGCAATCTGCTGCTCATCATTGAAGCTTGGCAGTGCCGAGTTGCCAGCTGCAACAGTAAACTGCCATGTCGTTTTACCAAGCAGACGATGCAGCATTACAGCCATATCTTCGCGAGAAATACGGTCTTGCGGATTAAATTTTCCATTGTAGCCTGATACAATCCCCATACTTGCTGCCTGTTGCAAAGCAGGATAATACCATGCATTCTCAGCTACATCAACAAATTTGGGCGCTTTTTCTCCTTCAGCCTGCTGCACAGAAAGCCCGTCAGAAATTTTCATCAGCATTTGAACAAATTCAGCTCTTGTCACTGGTGCTTCCGGTGCAAATAGCTGGCTGCCTTTGCCTGCGACAACATTTCTTGCTGCCAAAAACTCGATATAAGGTTGAGCCCAGCCAGACACATCAGCAAATTCTGCCCGTTGTATCATAACCGCCATCTGCGGAAGCAAATCATTCGTTTGCATAATCATTGCTTGACGATCCTTGTCGTAGTAACTAGCCAACACAGGTTTGAAAATGCCATTCTGATCAATTGATCCTGCCACTGCATGACTCTCCAGTTGCCCTGCCGGCAATACAAATGGAATGAGGATAGTAGCCTGCTTGATTGAGCCAGTTACATCCTTGTCCCCAATAAATGCACGAACGACAAATGAAGCATAAGTTGACAAAGAACTATGATTTCCTTTTTCTTTGGTTACAACAATTTTAAGTTGATTTGCTTTACTTGAATTTGCATTCATTTGCTCCATAAGCGCTTGCAAATCCTGCTTGTCCAGCATGACTGTTGCCGCTGGCGCATATAACGTAACTGCTTCCAAGCGAGAGGCATGAGCACCTTGTAGCATTCTGGCTAAAGCATCTTTTGCAAAAACAGCCTCTACTCCCGACACCTCGGCTGTACCAGCAATCCGAATCGCAAGTCGCAGCGGTAAATTACCGCTTTGTTCTGCCGCAGCCAGCTCAAGCGCTCGATTAATTTGCTGCTCACTAATCATAATTTGCATAGTGCCGTTTTGTACCGTTATGCTGTTTACAGTAAGCTCAGCCTCAGCATAGTTTACAGAAGTCATTATTTGGATTTTTTCACCCAAATCTGCCCCTGTGCCCGGGCTTGTAATGACTCCCCCGTTCTCTATCAGCTCCCATTTTGCATACAATACCAAATGCTCGCTTACTGTATCCGTTGCAAAATTCCATTGCTTGCTGTAAGCAACATCCTCATACCAGCCTGCAAAGCGATATCCGTCTCTGACTGGATCATTGGCTGGTCTTGTTACTTTTCCCCCTAATCTAACCGTTTGATAAGGAATGCCTGCTTCAGCACCCTCAGCTCTGAATTCTACAGATACTAGCCCTTCATTGCCGATTTGATGTACTCCAATATCAAGTATATCTCCCGGCAGAATTGCATTTCCGAAGAAATCTCTTGTCAGCGGGAATATTTCTCTCATATCTCGGTGTCCTGGCAACTGAGCTGCAAGTTCATCCGCACGAACGCCGGCTTGAATCGCAGGATTGTTCTCTGCTTGCTTCAGCTTGAAGCCTGCAAGCTTGCTCACATCAAACACCGCTTCCGAAATGGCTCTGCCTACACCCGTATTTCTATTATTGTGCAACACTTTGTTCTCTAGCCCGTTTTCGATAACAGTTCCTCTAGCCGTAATAGTTTCTTTTGGAATAATATCGAAATCAAGTGATTGCTCAATATCAACAAGCACGTCTTTTGGATCTGCATAAATGTTATGCTCGCCATAAACACCCTGTGCAAATCTTGATTGATCTAATAATGTATTAGGATAGATCAAGTTGTAATCGAATCCGCCATGCGTCATTTTGCTGGTCGAGTTCAAATCAAATACTTGGATAGCGTCTTTGCCATAAATAATATTGTTATAGAAATGAGTCCAAATCGTGCCTTTGTCGCCTGTTCCGAATATCCGGGTTGTATCTTTACCCAATTTAAAAATATTGTTATGGATAATCGGATAAGCATTACTGCTTGCACTTCCTCCAACAGCATAATAGAACAAATGCGCGAGTGCAGCTGAACCTTCTTGCGGGCTGCCATCATCAATACTTATATTGTAGCGAACAATACTATTTTTAGAGGCTGGCATAAATAACATAAATCCGCCGTAGTTGTTGCGGCTATAGTTATACTGATAAACTGCGCCGTCGCTGAAACTGTCAATATCAAAAGCTTCTCCATCCGCGCAATTATAAGGATTGTCCACAACCTCGTTAAACTCCATTACGGAATCCTTGACTCCCATAAACCATAGAGCAGCATAGTTTGCTTGGCTTACATATCTGCCGCTGCCACTTGTTATATTAGGTCCGTCGCCGTTCGTCTTAAAGTCTGTTAAATAGGTTTTGCCAAAGCCAGTAACATAGTTGTAGCGCACCTCACCGTTTAGCGCATTGGACAATACCATAGCATCGCCTGAACCATTTGCCATATAATTGTTCAAAAAGCGCACCTTCATAATTGCCGGGTAACCGCTTGAGCTCCAACCGTTAGGATGGAAACCTGAATTACGAATGCCTTCGTTGTCAGTCCGTACTGTTGTGTTGCCTTCTGCCAAAATATCATCAATATAACCGTAGAAAATAATGCCGCCAGCAACTTTTGTTCCTCCAAAATGCTGATGCAGCGCATTGACATCATGAACATAGCTGTTGGTTACGTAGATATGGTTTTTCTTGCTTTTGTTGAAATTCTCAGCCGTTCTATCCTCTAGGGAATCCGCGTAATTATTCATAATCATAATGCCGCTACGGCCGATTTCCCAATTTTCACCTAGATTAGTAACTTCCAAACCGTCAATTTCCCAGTATTCTTCGTTTACTAGCTCGACCGCTCCGGATGCTGTCCGTTTTTCTGGCGGATTTGTGTCCAACATATAATAAACATCAACACTCTTCGTGCCGCCGCCATTAATGACCGGTCGCTTATGTCTTTGTCCATTATCATTATATTTGCCAAGCTTTATAACTTTATTAACAGTACCTGAGCCTTTCAGCTTCAATTGCCCATTCCAGATCGACTCTGCATCAAGCAAGATTTCATCGCCGGGATTAAAGACCAGTTGATTCAGCTTCTCCAACGATTTCCATGCAGTTGCAGGTGTCAAGCCATCATGAGCATCATCCCCTGACTGATTGGACACATAATATTTTCTGGGCTCGTTGCTTTGCACATCAAGCAATAATTGCTTTTCCCCACCCTCTGAGAAAATAATGCGAAGCTCATGAATGCCCTTCGTTAAAGTTTGTATTTTACCTTGGGCAAGCAAGATAAGCTCTGATGAACCTTCAAGCGTATAATCCTTCCCCTTCTGCCAAACTTGCCCGTTTACAACAATAGATGCAAGATCAGCCTGATCAGGCTTCACAGTAATCCGAACATCTTTCGGATTAGCCAAATCAAAAGATGCTGTTGCTGGATCAAATAAATAACGCTTGCCTGCCAATTTAATTTGCTGGGTAACTGTCATTGTTTTCTTGGCAGCATTAGGAGCAATGACTGACACATCGTCAAAGAAGTAGCGATCCTGAATATTACCTGCATTTTGATTCCAGTTAGTCAGCATCACCAACGCGCCAATATCTTTAACAGCCGTTGTCTCAAATGCTTTTTTTCCATTGATATATGCAGTTGTACCACCTGCAGTAACATCCCACTCCAGCTTATTCCAACCTTTGACACGGTTAATTGCCTCTGTGCCTGCAGCTGAACCATCGGTTGCTTTCCAGTCGCTGCCTGCTCGCCAAATATACTTGCCGTAGCGGTTTGTATCGCCACTATCCTGCACAACGCCTAATGCATAAAAAGCGCTTGTACTATTGCTAGTCGCTGCATTTTGCACACTGAATGCCAATTTTATCAGCTGATTCATATCTCCGGCATCATAGAACCATACCGTCACTTTTCCATGAATCGGGTTACCTGTATCATTTGGAAGAATCACTCTAGTTGGTCCGGATTTTCCTGAAACCGCAGTTGCTGCGCTTCTTCCAAAACGGGATTGCAAATCAGAAATTTTGTAAGAGTCTGATGCGCCAGCAGCTCCTACTGTGAATAGCTTGCCTTCTTCAAAATTATCTTTGAACAAGACATCTGCGCCTTCATAATAGGAAACTTCTGCTTGTACGGTTACAAAATCACCAGTTTGTTCATTGGGCAAATATTCCGGCTTAATTGAAATATTACCATCTTGATCGATGGCTACTTTATGTTGGTCCTCTTCATTAACACGGAATTCCACATCGTCAAATGCATAATCCGCTCCCCCATCAATATACAGTTTTTCTTGAATTCCTTTTACTAGCTCTGGGGAATCGAGAGTAACTGTAACCGCCTCTACTTCATAAGCAGCACTTGCTGCTGATGGTTCTGAATCGATAAATCTCTTTTTCGGATTAGCAATAGCTCTAACGGTATACTGATAAGCTGCGCCATCTGCCAAAGAGAAGGTATAGCTTAGTTCGTTCGCTCCTACTAGAACAGCTTCACCAACCGGTTGCTCATTCAAATAGAGTTGCAGCTCATATCCGTTAGCCTGCTCGATCTTCGACCAGCTTGCTGTTTTCCCTCTCCAACCTGCTGCAAGCGGCTTCTCTAATTGTTCAATTATAATTTCATTAGAGAGCTGGGATTCCATACTGTTGACATAGGATTTTCCCTCATGCTCAGCGCCAAGTGTAACGATACTAATTTGATAGGCGCCTGCTCCGTTCTCTTTCATATGCTCCAAAAGGTTAAACTGGCTTTTTTGCGTTTTTGCTACATATGCTTGGAGCGGCTCATCATTTTTGTGCAAAATAAAGGCATGCCAGTAATCGTAGTTTGCCAAACTGGAGTTAAAGTCTGCTGTTGCATCTACTCCGTTAGCTTCACCGAGTGTAACTGCTGACTGGGGATCAAAACGAAACTCAGCGCTTGCATCACCAACTAATAAGAGTGCTTTATTTGTCTCAACAGAAACACCGTCTGTCAGCACACTATAGTAGCTGTTTCCGTTATGCGATAAGTCAGCTTGCAATGTATAGCTGCTTTCAGTCGCTCCTTCAATTTTCACAGGTACAGAGCCCGCTTCCTTCTGAACCTCATACCACTGATAGCTTAGCTCCCCCTGGTTAGCAGAGCTTGCCGTCACCGTAAATGTGACTGGACCAGGGGATTCCAGTATTTGAAATTTCGGTTGTGTTCCAATCTCTACTGCAAATTTCTTAACTATGCTTCTCTCAGAAGCAGGTGTTTGCAATCCATCACCAGTAACCGCAGTAACGAGGAAGGAATAGTTTCCTTCTTTATACTCTTGAATCAGCTCAGCAAGTTCATAACTTGCTTTGGCAGACGGTACTTCTTTGAGCATTTGATCCTCTTTAAATATTTGCAAAGTATAGGCTTTGGCATCCACATGAGGCTCCCATACAGCTTCTGTACCTGACCATACAAGCCCGGTTACAGCTTGAAGCTCGCTCAATTTATTCAGCTCAAATCGATAGGACAAATCGCCAAATAGCAAATCAAAGGAATACATTCCCTCTGACAGCGTATTCAAATAAGCTGCAAAAATCGTAACTGTTCCCGCAGCTGAATCAACAGCATAACTGGACGATCCTAATGCTTCGCCATTCAATTGCAGAGATGAAAAACCAACAACATTAGGCTCAACGTTAATCACAAGGTCATTCGTTGTGCCATGAGCTACCGTCGCACTACCCGGATCAATTGTATATTCCATCGGGTTAAGCTGTACGGTTACATTGACTTGTGCGCTCACTAGCGCTGCGTCTGCTTTTACAACCGATATATCATCGATAAAATGTTTGCCGATAACATGCTCTGTATGTCCGTTTTTAGTCCAGTTCAATCCAAGTGTAATTTGATTGAAGTTTGCAGCTGTCACGCTGTTGTTAACAATGTTAACACCGTTGCTTTGCACCTGCTGTTCGTCAATCCAATAGGAAGTTCCTGCTTGTCCAATTTTGAACTGAAACTTATGCCAGCCTTGACTGCGCTTCGTATCAGAAGTTTGCCAGTTGCCGTTATTCAAGCGTACAGCATAATAATCACGCTTTCCTAAATTAGCTTCGCCAGTGGAGACACCAATAACATTCACACCGCTTTTTTGCGGACCAAAAGCGAATTGAATCGCATTTCCTGTCTCTGGCAAGCCCCTATCTGAATATTCATCATAATACCAGCCCGTTAATACAACATCCTTGCCGTTAGTTTGTACCTGATGTCCATCTGTTGCGCCATTATCGCCCGTTTTCGTCAATGCGGAGTTTCCGCTAAAACCTTTCCCGGAAATAATAGAATAGTATTTTTCATCCGTATTCCAACTTGCATCTAGGACCGAATTATCGAACGACTCAAAAAATAATACATCATTTTCATTGTACAGATGAACATCTGCTGTTACAGTTACTGTCTCTTGTGTAGATGGAACATATCCTGGTGCAATAGAAACATTGCCGTACTGGTCGATTACCAGCTTGCCATCCTCTGTTGTTTTTGCTTCAAAATGATCAATAACAACGTTGCTGTTTTCAATGATAATGCGCCCCTGATCACCTTTGCTTATTCCCTCCAAACGATCAAAGCTTGCATTTAGACCTGGTTCTGTTTCGCCCTGCTGCTCAGGTACAACAGGCAGCTCGGCAGCTCCTGCCAATTGTGCAAAAGCCATCGACCCTATCACTAACATTGCCAAGCTTTTTTTCAATCGCTTCTGAAACTTCATTGTCTTCCTCCTCCAATAGATTATTGTGCAAAGCGTAACTTGCTAAATGGTTCCTCGTTGATTTCAATCGTTGCTTGACTGATACGCTCTTCAACTTGCTTTAACAATTGCTCTTCTCCATAAAGTTGTAACAGCACCCCCTTGGCCTCCTGGAATGTTCTATAGCCTCTGCTTTTTTTGGACAAAAGCAGTACATCCACCATTTCTCCCTTGTATTCCACTTGTGTTAATTGTTCATGCGGCTCCAGCTTCGCAAGCTCGTACCACAAATAAAGCGTTTGGGTATCTCCTTTTGAAATATCATCTTCTGACAGATCATAAAGATGTGTTGATCCATCCGCTCTTAGCACCATATACTCAAGCTGATGCCCCATATTAAAAATTTCCTTTTCCTTCTTATACAATTCCATGAGCAGCTTGTCGTCAGGCTTATCTTGCTCTACTTTCCATTTCAGCAATTTTGCCCAAACTTCATTACGCTCGTAATTATAAAATTGATACTCATCATAGAATGACAAGCCGTAAAATGTCTCGCCTTGTTCCATTTGCTCATCTCGCTGCTCATTTTTCTCTTGTCTGTTTTTCATTAACGATTCGTAACTGATATCAGCTTCAATAACTTTGTTTTCCACAGCAATAAGCGCTTCCATTTTTGCTCTCAACAACTTATCCAATGCCTGCTCCCGAGCAGACTCCAAAGGTGTCTTCCCATCAAAAGCTGTATCCCAAAAATCTACGCCGCCGTCTGCTCCATACTTCAAATAATAATTATTGGCAGTTAATGCACGTTCGTCCTGTAAAAAAAACTGAAACTCCGCCTCCGGTACGGCTTCTCCATCAATCGTAAGCAGCGGCTTACTATCGGAATCTCCCGCCCCTTTCGCCATTACCATGCCTGAAAATACAATAGTTGCCAATGCTAGTGCAGCTATGCTCCACATCAATCTTTTTTTATATTTTTCTGCCGAACGGGCCATGCTCATTTTATCCCCTCCCTATTCGTTTTTTTGTTCCAACTGTTTATAATAGCCAAAGTCAGTAAATCACTTAAATTATAACCAAGCCATGAAATCAACAACGTGCAATCCTTTGACCTGTAGGTGTACTAATTTGACTCCCCCTTGTCTGCTGCAAGACAAAATAAAAAGCAGCCTTATGCGTAATCGCATAATAACTGCTTTCCTTATCGTTATGTTCACTCCGTATTGTTTGACCCTATGCGCCACTTTGCAGCTTGCTGCTGTAAGCCCCATAGCTTGGCATACAGTCCATTTTGTCCAATCAAATCATTATGCGTGCCTTGCTCAATAATTTCTCCTTCATCCAAAACATAAATTTGATCTGCCTGAGCAATCGTCTTCAGCCTGTGAGCAACGACAATAACTGTTCGTCCCTTTACAAGCTCATTAATCGCTTTTTGAATTTCTGCTTCATTCTCAGGGTCCAATGACGCTGTCGCTTCATCCAGCAATAGAATCGGTGCATCTTTAAGCAATGCTCTAGCGATCGATATGCGCTGCTTCTCACCACCGGATAAGGTACAGCCGCCCTCTCCAACCATAGTGTTATAGCCATCGGGAAGATTCATAATAAAATCGTGGCACAATGCTCGCTTGGCTGCTTCCTTCACCTCATCCATACTTGCATCAGCACGCCCAAACCTAATATTGTTGGCTATTGTGTCTTGAAATAGGTAAACATCCTGAAATACCATAGAGATATTTGCAAGCAGCGCTTCAGGATGCACCTCCTTTATGTCCTGCTTGTTAAAACGGACACTGCCCGAATTCGTATCATAAAACCGGGCAATTAACCGCAGCATTGTGCTTTTTCCGCTGCCCGACGGTCCGACCAGTGCAGTGAGTGTGCCTTCCTTCATCTCAGCAGATATATTTTTCAGAACTATTTTATTTTTGTAGCCAAACGTTACCTGATCAAAGCTGATATTATAGCCGCCAACAGTCTGTCCGCTTCCCTCAAGCGGCTGCTCTTGCAGCAATGCAGCAATGCGCTCGCCTGCCTGCGCATGGTAGCGAAACTCTGCAAAGCCGACTAATGCGGTGGTAAGCGGATCGAATATTCGAGTGCCCACAATTAGAAACATAACAAATACGGTAATATCAAGCTTACCTCCAAGCAGCAGATGAACACCTGCGAACACCATCACTGTCAACCCCGCACGTATACATGCTATCGCACTAAGCACGATAGGTCCCAACGTGCTTTCTATTTGAATACTGCGCTTCATCAGTTCACGAAAAGCAAGCTCCAAACGCTTAAATCTAGCTCCTGTTAAGTTGTATGCTTTGATAACTCGAATACCGCTTAAATACTCTTGCAACCTGTTGCCCGCATCAATTTTCGCCTCCATATGAGCACTACCCAATCTTCGCTGCAGCTTTGATGAAATAAGCAGCAGCAGCAGAGAAATTGGAAATGCAGCAAACATCGCCAGCGCCATTCTCCAGTCAATAAACAGTAGCCCTGCAAAAGCAATAACCGGCATAACAGCTGCACCTATCATTTGCGGCACAAGATGGGATATACCATGCTCAATCAATGTAAAATCGCCCATCATCATATTAGCCAAATCCCCCGGATCACGCCGGTTCAGATAGCCTAGCGGCAGCTTGCGCAAATGCTCTGCCAGTGCCGCTCTTCCTTCAGCAGCTGTATGATATGCCTCGCGGAACTGCGAGCGATAAGCAGGAATTTCAGCCAGATAGACAAGCAGCAAGGATATGACCATACCGATGCAAATTAGCCGCAGCGACGCGAAATCCATTTGTTGTCCATCGTATATAAAAGGCTCGAATAAAAGCTTGGCTGCAAGGGCAAGCAAGGCAAATGGCAATATATTGACGATGTTTGCAAGCATTGTAAATATAACAGGCTTGATCAGCCTGCGCGGATTACCGGCAGTTATATTAAAGAGCAGCTTCATCGCTCGCCACCTCCTGTTGCAATTGCCCAATGTCCTGCGTCCGTATAAGCTTCCCACATCGCGGCATATTTTCCGCTATGCTCAAGCAGCTTTTCATGCGTGCCCCTCTCCGTTATTTTCCCTTCCTGCAAGACCAGAATCTGATCGGCATCACGAATAGAAGATAGCCGGTGCGCAATCACAATAACGGTTTTCTCTTTCATCAATTCCTTTAACGCCAGCTGCATTTCATACTCATTTTCGGGATCAGCAAATGCGGCTGCTTCGTCGAGAACAAGGATAGGAGCATTTTTCAGAATAGCTCTGGCAACAGTAATACGCTGTTCCTCACCGCCTGACAAATAAATTCCTCCCTCCCCGATTAACGTTTGATAGCCATCAGAAAGCTTGCTAATAAATTTATGACACTGCGCTGCCTTTGCAGCCGCATACACTTCTTCCTTCGTCGCATCGGGTCTTCCAACTGCAATATTGTTATATACCGTATCGAAAAAAAGAAAGCTGTCTTGGAAAACAAACGCAACTGTATCCATCAGTTGCTCTGTCTTGATTTGGCGTGAGTCTATGCCCCCGATCGTAATCTCACCGCTATCAATATCCCAAAATCGAGGGATCAAATGAGCAATCGTAGACTTCCCTGAACCCGACGGCCCGACAAGTGCAGTCACTTCCCCTTGCTCTGCTGTAAAAGTAACTTGCGACAGTGCCACAGTTCTTGATGACTCTGCATTTTTTTCATAAGAGAAGGAGACGTTATTAAATCTGATGGTGCTACCCTTTGGTTGCAATGGCAATACCGGCTCCGCAATTGGCTGCTCGGACAATATTTTGTCCACCCGCTCAACGCCTTCATGAATATCACGCAAAGAAGAAGATAGAAACATCATTTTGAACATAGGAGCTGAAATACCTGGCGCCATAACCAAAAAAAACAGCAGTACGGCAGCAAATGCTATGCTTCCCGGTTTATCATCAAGCAGGAATACCCCAACTGGCAATATAAAGGCGGCAAGTGATCCTATCAATACTTTAAAAGCAAGATAGCCGTGTTGAAAGTTATCGGTGTACTTTACGCAATAATCCCGATAGGACAACATATCATTGTAGAATTTGCGAAAGCCCTTTACAGATTGACCAAACACTTTAATAGCAGGCAGACCGCGCACATATTGCACGGCAGAGCTGCTCATTTTTTCCAGTGCATTATGATACTGTCTCACATTCTGCTGTGCTTTTTTCCCCGACATCAACATCATTTGAATGCAGATACCTGCCACAATAGGGATAACGCAGGCTGCTGCCAGCCATACATTCAGGCTGAACATAATACCGATCATCACCACTGTCGTTACAACAGCTTGAATCAGATCCGGCAATTGATGGGCAACGAAAGTTTCCACCTTCTCTACATTTTGTTCCAGTGTTTTCTTAACCGTGCCTGTAGAGGTGCCATTCAAATAGCCGAGCGGCAATGCTCCAATATGCTTGGACAACTTCATACGCAAGCCATACAAAATACGAAATGCCGCTATATGTGCAGCCATCCCTCCGCCATACATCGTTGCTAGTCCGCCAAGCAAACCCGCTATAGCAATAAGTCCCCACTTCAGCATTCCTGCTGTATCAAGCTCTGAGGGGGCTGCTGCATGCTCTAGCAGCTCTTTCAAAATATAGTAGACGGACAAATACGGAATCAGCAAGCAAATAGCACTTGCAGCTGATAAGATACCGGCTATAATAAGCAGACCTTTACGCTCCCCGGCTAATTCCAGCAGACGTCCCATCCCTTTCTTTTGCTTCATTGGATTCCCTTCTTTTATTAGATTTTAATTAGCCTGCAATATTTGTTTTGCCAGTTGCTCCAATACCGCTTGCTTGCCAAGCGCAAAAAAAGCCTCATTATAATTTTGTCTGCTTGTCATTTGATAAACTTTCCCATTTGCAACTGCATGAAGCCTATTCCAAATTTCACTTGCTTGCAGTGACTCATTCTCCCCATCAGTCAACAGTATAATATGATCCGGATTTATTTCAGATAAGCCCTCCAGGCTCGTCACCTTGCCGCCCCATGCATCCGGTTCAGGCGTATTCGGCGCCTTCGGCAATGATAAGTCGTTGAATAGCATATCCGCCACACCAGTCGAGGAATAGATGCGTACATCCTTTTCGGCTCCCTCTATTACTGCGAAAGTCTCTCCTTTTGTAGCAGCTGTAATCAGCTCGCTCCATTCCTTGGCCTGCTTGTCATAATCCGCCAGCCATTGCTCCATCTCCTGCTCTTTATTTAGTGCCTTTGCAATAAAAGAAAATCGTTCACGAAACGCATTAAAGCCATATGGAACACGCAGCACCGGAGCAATCTTTTCCAATTGTTCGATGTTTTTTTCTTGCGTTGGACCCGCAATAATCAAATCCGGTTCTACAGCAGCAACAACCTCTACATTAATATCCGTTTGGAACCACCCTGCAATTTCAACATCCGGCAAAGCTTGCTTGATCAGGGGAACCGGCTCCGCGGGATTTCCCATATCTGTATTGCCTGTCAGCACTGGATTATAGCCGAGTACGATTAATTCTTCTGTTGATCCAGAAATATCAGCAATGCGCACAGGGCTAGCTGGAATACCCTTATTAACTTGGGTTTGCTCCTGCTGCTCTGAGTTGCATCCTAGCAAAGCACCAATTAGTAGACAAGCTGCACCAACACCAAATATTTTTTTCACCTTAAACATTGTTTAGCCCCTTTTCCTTATTGATAATGATTCTCATATTAAGAATCAATTGTAGCTTCCTTACTGAAAGTCAGCTACCCCAATACGGATTTTTATACGGCTAAACGGATTAATTTATATATGGCGCAGCAATAATAACTACACTTTATGCCTGCTCCCACCTTTTAACAAGATAGAGGGATTTACTCCAAACAGCTTGCGGAATGCCTCCGCAAAATGACTGGTGTTGGTATATCCGGCAATAGATGCCGCTTGCCCCACATTATATTGTCCAGACAACAACTGTTCCTTTGCTCTTTCCAGCTTCAATCGGCGCAAATAGGCAAATACCGACTCGCCATATTGTTCCTTGAACCCTTTTTTCAACTTAAAATCATTAATGCCAGCCATTTTTGACAAGGCAAGCAGCGAGGGCGGCGAATCCATATATTTAACAATGAGTTCGTGTGCTTTTTCTATTTTTTGACGGTCCGTTTTTGAAAAATAATTATTTTTTCCGTTAGGCTCCTCGTGCTCACATAAAAACAATGGAAAATAAATGGACAGCAGCTCGAGTGCCTTGCTCTCTGCAAACATCATCGCACCAGCCCCCGTATACTGTGACAAATTCAACTCATGAAGAAGACTCCTTGCTTTTGTACTTATTTTGCCATTGAATTTGCGAAACGAATAACCGCCAAGCATCTCTTTCCAGCCTTTGCTCTGATCTCCTATAGCTCCTTTCGCGTAATACTCATACAAAGAAAGCGGCAATCCGATTGACAATGTTCGTACCGATGCATCTGGCCTATAGTGAAAAGAAGCAGCAAAGTTATGCATAAATTGCAAGGAGCAGCTATCAGCTGTCACTTCATGACTCTTGCCTGCCACCTCGACATCTCCCTCACCATCGAATACAAAAGACAGTTCTACCATTCCCGAATCGGAAATGACATGGAGAGGAGTTTTTTGTTTATATTGAAAGTTGCAGAAGGCAACTGTTAACCCAGAAGGCGCAACAATTCGTTGTCCACTCCTTATTGAACTTGCATGTGATCGACTGTTTTTGCTCCTTTCTTCGAACTGATGATTCGTAGAAATAGCATCAAAGTAAGCTTCAAAAATTGGATCCAAAGATTGCAAAGCCTTGCACTCCCTATTGTTTAATCACTTTCTTTATTGATATCTGAGCCTCCTAATACTTACTCACGATCCTATGATCTGCTATCAACAAGCCCTCACTGAGAAATACTATCATTAAAAAAGTAAAAATTCTTCCTTTTGCGGGATTAATACTACGGTTAAAAGGAGTTTCTATATTACTCCTCCATACGATGACCTGGTACCACCCTCTATCTATAAATAGTTTTTCAACAATAGGTTGATAACGATTATCAATATCATGTATAATTTATAATAAATAAATGCTAATGTCTACAAGTATCCAACTTCATTTCAATATATTAGAAAGGAGCATCTGCGATGTCCCATCAAGTTTTTGCTTCCTCAACGATCAGTGAAGCAAGCCGCTTGGCTGATCTTATTAAGGATAGACGAACGATACGCCGGTTTGAGGATCATATGCTTTCTCCAGCTTTATTAAGCAGACTGCTTCAAGAAGCAACCGAGCTTACGCTGTGGGAAGGCGAGCAGCCTCCCTTTCGATTCTTATTGGCAGCTGAAGCTGATCAAAAGAGCCAGGCTGCAGCAATAATTATGAATGCCTATAGCGAGCAAGCTGTGTACAAATGGGTACCAGGAAAAATCCGCAATTTTATGGCAGATCGGATTGAGAAAATACCTGCGATAGCGCTCACTATTATGAAAAAAGGACAGAATCAGGAAGTCTATGATCAGCATTTTGCACTGACCAGTGCTGCTGTTCACAATTTCTCCTTGTTGCTGTGGGAGCAGCAAATCGGAATGGTCTGGGGAACAGGTGAAATGCTAGATTACCCCGCCTTCAAAAAAGGATTGTCGCTGCAAGAGGATGAACAGGTTCATTCGATGGTTTATATCGGTAAATTTTCCAAAAAACCAAAAACAAAGCCGCGCACTGAAGCTGCCAAACTGCTTACTCACCTTACTTAATCTATAAGCATCCCAATTAAAAAAAGGAGGGATTACCATTGAGCTTGTCCTTATTAGTAAAGGAAATGGGCACGCCTTACAAGATGCTGAATGAGCCACTTCCCAGCCTGTTGATTGAAAATATACTGGAAACAGCAGTATGGGCACCTAATCATAAGCATAGAGAGCCTTGGCGATTTATATATATGGAAAATGAGTATATGATGAAGCTCGTCGAAATTGTAACTGGCTCCCGTCATAGTAAAACAGCGCAAAGCATCAGCCATGCGCCAGCTGCCCTAATAGTTGTCGCAGCTAAAAATGCTGATCAGCAAATTGCCAGCGATGACTTTGCAGCTGCTTGTTGTTTAATTCAAAATATACGATTGCTTGGCACAGAAAAAGGTCTTGTTATCGAATGGAATTTGGAGGACTACTCTGATTGTTCTTCTTTAAATAAACTGACAGGCGTAAGACAGGACGAGAAAATTGCCGGTATTCTCGCTATAGCACGACGCAGAAACAAACTGGAATCCGAGCAGAAGGAAGCGACAGAGCGCTATATAAAACCAATTGTACAAATCCAATCCTTCTCAGAGCTTTGTTAAGCGGATGCGGAGAAAGCCGTAAGATCAGTAACCACTGACTTTACGGCTCTTCCACTCCACTTGCTGCTATATCGGAACTCTTGCTACTCCTCATCCGAGTTGGACCATCGTATTTCCATTTTGTTCAAGTTCTGTTCATCCTCTGATGCCTTCTTAATAGGACAATGCTACTAAACAACTGTTAGAAACGTTCTAATCGGTAATTGTCTAATTCTTGTCTACTCACACCATTTACCAGCTCATCCGCGATTAATTTGCCCATAAGCGGAGCCATAGTGATCGCAGCACCTTCCTACTTGAGGATAACGGTAATCGCTGCTCAATAGGAATAACAAAAGGGAGATTGCTATTCACTACATACTCTGTTGATATCAATGGTGAACGCTGACCATTCATTCAATTAAACTCGTTTACTGAAACTCCTCGGCGCACAGATCAGTATGCACACTAATTGCTGCCCGCACACCATCTGCCGCAGCATAAACAACTTGTGATGGGCCAATATATGAAGCATCCCCTGCTACATAGAAACCTGGAACAGAGGTTCTGCCAGCTCCATCTGTTTGTATTTTGCCATTGGCCAGTATTTCGCAGCCAAGCTGCTTGACATAAGGCACTGCCTGTACAAAGCGTGGTGTAATAAAGCCGCCAGATCTCGCTATAATAGAGCCATCTGCGAGACGCACCTGTTGCAATTGCTTGCCCTCACCTTCAAATGCAATCACCTGCTGATTGATTAATTGTATCTGTTTCCTTGCCAGCATCTTCTTTTGCTGAATATCCAATATATCTTTCCCATTTGTACTTACAATTAAATCTTTACTCCAGCTATAAAGCAATTGCACTGTATGATAAACGGACGGTTGTTCTGAAACAAGGATGAGTGGCTGATCCCTAAGCCCCCATCCATCGCAATATGGGCAGTTGAACAAACTTGTTCCATAAAATGGATATATCCCTTCGATTGCCGGGAAATCTTCCTTCACTCCGGTAGCAAGCAGTACCTTTTTAGTAATAATATGTTCGCCAGCAGCCTCAATTTGAAAATGTTCACCTTTTCGATCAATTGCCGTTACTTCCTGTTGTCTATGCTCTACGGTGGGATATTGCAGCACTTCCTTATAAGCAATTCGCCTAAATTGAGCTGGGGTTACTCCGTCCCTTGTAATAAAACCATGTGATGCGTAAGTTACTGCATTTCTCGGCTTATTATTGTCAAACAAAATGGTATTCTTTCTACCTCTTCCTAAAATCAATGCCGCATTCAAACCAGCTGGTCCTCCACCAATTATGGCGCATTCAACAATCATTAAACTCATCCTCCCACATGAAAGATATTAGAGATGAAATATATCCGTAATTTGATTAAAAAAATACTATACGGTTTACAAAGATGCGAGTGTGCACTGAATCAATTACCAACCAATTGTTCAGAGGAGTTAAATTATATTAAAGACTTAATGTATCTATAATATATTTTAACCCCCTCGTTTGTCAAGCCGATTGCTTTTACTAATGCTGATGAGCATGTTCAGACTCTGTCTTTATTGCGCATAATACTGTTTGTTCCTGATCAAACTGATCGGATTCCATTTGCAATGCAATATGATGAATATTGTTATGTTCCAGATTATGGTTTACTTTTTTCAAAATCTTCTCTGCTTCAAATACTGTTTTGTTTCCATCGATAATTACATGTGCAGTTAATGCATTCATATTACTTGTAATAGACCATATATGGACATCATGAACATCCTCTACTCCTTCAATCTTGCGAATCGTCTGAACAATAGTGTCAAAATCAACATTAGCAGGTGTTCCTTCCATCAGTACATGTAATGAGGATTTTGTTACATAGTATCCGCTTCTAAGAACAAGTACAGCGACGATTACACTTGCTAATGGATCTGCCCAGCCCCAGCCAAAGAACATCATTAGCAGCGCAGCTGCGATCGCACCAATCGAGCCAAGCATATCGCTAAGAACGTGCAGATATGCCCCTCTCATATTCAAATTGTTTTTTGTATCTGCACCGTGCATCATGATCCATGCTACAAAAATATTAATAAGCAAGCCAATACTGCTAATAATAAGCATGCCCGTTGTTGCTACTTCTGGTGGATTAGCAAATCGTTCAATTGCTTCATAAAAAATATACAACGAGACCGCAATCAGTGTAATACCATTCAGAATAGCCGCCAATATTTCAAAACGCTTGTAGCCATAAGTTTTTCCGGAATTTACAGCTTTCGCACTAAATGTAAAGGCAAGCAATGCGATTCCAAGTGCTATTGAATCTGACAGCATATGACCCGCATCTGACAGCAGCGCCAAACTATTGGTGACAAAACCTCCGATTGCTTCAACAACCATATAGGCAGTAATGATGATAAACGAGATCAGCAAAATTTTTTTATTAGTGATGTGAACATGATTATGATCATGCCCGCCACCGTGACTATGACTATGGTTATGTGTAGACATAATAGTTCTCCCCTTTTTCAAATTCTTTTTATATTCATACATTTCAAATTAATATATGAATATATGTTCATATATAATTATAAATATAGCGCTAACCTTTTGTCAACGCTCATTATTATGCGCATTACATATAAAAAGTAAGGGGCTTGCTTATCTCTGACTGCTATTCCTATAAAAAAAGTGTAAAAAGACCAGCGCCTTCTGATCTTTTTACACTATTGCATTTCACTATAGTAGTTGCTTGATATTTCAGCTCATCTTATTCAATCATCAAATCATTGCTTCTCTGCATTAAGAAGCTCCAAATAATCTCCAAAGTATGGGTATACATACGGATCATCTGGAGTTTCAATTGGTTTAACAGCAAGTGTCTCCAACTGAATCACTTGACGGTCATTATAAATCGTCGTGCCTATTTTTCCTGTTATTTCGATCCAGGCATCATCCGCCAGGCTGCGATCAGCTGATTGCACAAGCAGCCCGTAAGGCATAGCATCAGCAGAGCAGCATTGCATCGCGATACGGGAGAGCGCAAATTGATTGACATCCATATCATCTTCGCGATAAACAAACCCTCTCATCACTACTGTTTTTCCAAGAAAATTTTCTTTATACAAATCAAGGGTCATCAGCAGTTCCATAAACAACTCCTCACGAATATCGATTACATCACTTCCATATAATCGTATGCCTAGCTCTGCGAACTCTTCCATATACTCACTAACAGGAAACAGCTCATTTATATCCTTAGCTGGTTGATTAGTATAATCCTCGTTTGTCGCCTGCTCGCTGCTTTGTTTGTCCACTTTCTCCTTTCCTTCTCCCACATCAGCTTCTATCCTTTCGATCTGCTGGTTATAAGTAGCTGCACCAAGATTCATTCCCTTTACCGAAGCAGCTGTGCTGCCCATAATTTTATCCGGCAGTGCATAACCAAGCACTAATGGAATAATAAACAGCCCATATAAAAAAATAGATTTAAATGGTGTTTGCGGGTGATGGGTTGTACAACCACAGGCCGAACTTGCGGCAGCTTTTCTTTGTACATCAGCCTCATTAATCGCTAGGTAAACAGTATATGCAGCAAATAGAAACATACAAACAGCTCCCCATTTTACATAAGGAATCATGCGGGGTGCAATATAATAATGCAGCTTGTCGCTGTTAACCAGATAAACTGTATAGAATGTATACCCTGCCAATATAAGTGCCCGAATATAATAATGAACAATTGGGCTCTGTCCCTTACTCATCAGCATTATCTCCTTTCCATTAACTCTTCAACGATAGCAGCCGATTTATAAAAATAATCGTTCAGTCAAAAGCGCCCCGGCAAGCACAACAAAAGCAATTACAACACTGAGGAAAAAGACAAATCTGACTTTAAAGGCGGATAAAAGCATCAAGGTGCCTTTTAAATCCAGCATTGGTCCGAAAACAAGAAAGGTTACAATCGAACCTGCAGAAAATGTTCCCAAAAAAGACGAGGCGACAAAAGCGTCAGATGTTGAGCATAGAGACAAAACATAGGCAAACCCCATCATAAACAGATGTGAAGAGGCTTCTCCTTGGCCAATTGCCAACAAATCAGCTCTGGAGATAAACGCCTGCATAAAGGCTGTAAGCAGCGAACCAATCATTAAATATTTGCCCATCTCAAAAAATTCACCTGCAGCATGTGACATACTATCTGCCAATTTCTTTCCTTTTCCATACCGCTTCCTGCTCGCTGTTTCTTCTTTATGTTCTCCAAATGAGCAGGCAGGTGCCGACTGAGCATTACGCTTTAACGGATTATATTTGACAACTTTCCATATAACTAGCCCTACCAATGCACTTGCGGCTACAGCCAGTCCCATTCGCGACCATACAATATCGGGCCGATTCCGAAAAGCCGCGTATGTAGCCGCATAAACGACCGGATTGACAATGGGACCGGCAATTATAAATGTAATCGCTGCATAGACAGGCATCCCTTTGGCTATCAGGCGACGTACAACCGGAATCAGACCGCATTCACATACAGGAAAAACAATTCCAAGCAAGCTTGCAACTAAAACACCTGCTATCGGATTTTTCGGAATAATTTTTTCAATCCAGGCATTCGGAACATATACTTGAATAACAGCAGAAACCAGTATACCCAAAAGCAAAAATGGAACAGCCTCCAAAATAATACTAATCAGCATTGTTTTAAACATAAGCAATCCATCATCAGTTAGAGGCAATATTCTGCCTTTTATGAATCCGTAAACTACTACAATAAATATACCGACTGCTGCCACACCTATCATGCTTGTATACTTTTTCCCTGCACCAATTTGTGAGCCTGTGTTCATTGTTTAATCTCCCGTTATAAAACTTAATTGCTCTTCCAACTGCGTTTCGGTATAGTCAGGGAATTGATCTTCAAATAAAGCCCAGTTTTCTTCCATTTCAGTATCAGTGAGCAAGCATTGATCCAAAGAAGCAGTAATTTTTATTCGATCAAGCGATAGCCCAATCCATACAATTTTGTTCACTCGGTCTCCAAAACGATCATTCCAATTTTTAAGAATATCCGGTTCAACTTGCAAAATTGCTTCTTGTTCCTGCTCAGGCAACGATGCTACCCATCTTCCAGCGGGGCCGAATTGAATAGATGGACCAGCCTGGCTAAAATTTTGCGCCATCTCATTGCGAGTTGCGAGCCATACGATACCCTTTGCCCTAACGATCTCCTCAGGCCAGTTGATTAACCAATTCATCAAGCGTTTAGGATGAAACGGTCGTACCCGCTCATATACAAAGGATGATATATTGTACTCTTCTGTCTCCGGCGTATGCTCCTCCTTCTCCAGCTCCCGTATCCAGCCGGCTGACCGGCTTGCTTCTGCAAAATCAAATAAACCCGTATTTAAGATTTGTGCAGGATTGATTTGTCCATATGTTGTGCGAATGATTTGAGCTCGCGGCTGCAGTGCTCGTAATACCTGCTCCAGTTGCTGCAACTCCTGTTCAGATACTCTATCGCATTTGTTAAGAATAAGCACGTCGCAAAACTCAATTTGATCAATAAGCAAATCAACTACTTCTCGCTGATCATCCTGACTTATCTCCTGCTTGCGATCAAGCAAGCTGTCCCCTGAGGAAAAATCACTCCAAAATCGATAAGCATCAACAACGGTAACCATGCAGTCCAGTCTGCATAGCTGCAACAAATCAACCCCTTGCTCTTCATCTGCATAGGTAAAGGTTTGTGCAACAGGCAACGTTTCTCCGATGCCTGTCGATTCAATCAGCAAATAATCAAAACGCCCATCCTTTGCCAGACGCTCCGCTTCACGCAATAAATCCTCACGCAGTGTGCAGCAAATGCATCCGTTTGACATTTCCACCAAAGTTTCATCTGTACGAGACAGCCCACCGCCATCTTTTATCAAATCAGCATCAATATTCACCTCGCTCAAATCATTCACGATCACAGCAACTTTTAGCCCATCCCGATTATTAAGCACATGATTCAAAATCGTTGTTTTGCCTGCGCCCAAATAACCGCTCAATACAGTTACAGGAAGTCTTCGATCATTCATCTTATTTCACTCCTTATAAAATAATACTATTCCAATATATTCGTAATCATTACAATTATTAATCGTAAACATTACTAATAATAAAGTCAATATTTTTGTAAAAAAAAACCGCAGCCAATGAACAAGCATTAGCTGCGGATTATCGTTTACATTATTTTATGGTGAAGTCAGCAACAATTCTGCCATCATATCAAGCTGCCCATCTAGTGAAACCGGATCATTAAATTGAATCGTATCCTGATTCATCTTAAAGACTCGATTATTTTTCACTGCGGGAATAGACTTCCAAATTGAGCTTTTCTCCAATTCCTCCAGCTTATCCCCCGCGTTATCAAAAGATACCTGGCTTAAAAAAATGTAATCCCCCATTAGCTCAGGCAACACTTCCTCAGAAATTTGTAAAAAAGACATTGTATCAAGTCCTTCAGCTTCAACCGGAGCCGTTGCCGGTAATTTCAGCGCTTCATAAATATTAAAACCGCCTCTGCCGAAGTTAGTACCTAACACATATAAATTCTGATTAAACACTTCCAGAATCGATACTGTAGCATCAGCACCAATCTTTTCTACAATTTGCTCATGGTACTGTTTTGCACGCTGCTGATATTGTGAAATCCACTGCTCAGCCAGTTCTTCCTTGCCCAAAATTTGACCAAGCTCACGCAAATGCTCATATGGATTTTGTTGCTGGTAAGGAATATAGACGACTGGTGCAATTTTGGAAAGTTCCTCGAATGCTTTCTCATTATCTGTAATAATCAAATCAGGATCAAGTTCCAACACTTTTTCAAAAGACACCGGATCTCCGATATCTTCAATGCCATGCTCATACTTCTTCAAAAAAGCTGTGCCAAGCGTAGCTCCTCTTGTACCAATCGGCTTTGCATCAAGTGTAACTAAATATCCGGTATAAAAGGTAGCAACAATTCGCTTTGGATCGACTGGAATCATTATTTCTCCCTTTAATGTTTGAACCTTTTTTGTCACTGGCCCTTTGCTTTGCTCCGCTTCATTCTGCTCATCTGGTGTGGATGAAGGAGCGGAGGGTGTCGGCTCCGAGTGATTGTTATTTTCTATTGACGAACGGTTATCTTTCTTGTCGCTGTTTGCTCCGCATGCAGACAATATCAGCATTACTGCAATCAGTATGAATATAAACGAACTCTTCTTTCTTTGCATCACTTATTTCCTCCAACATTTTTCTATTGATAATCATTATCACTTAATCAACTATACCTCTCCCTCTGCTAATAAACAATTGCGGATCAGGCAATATTTTATTGGACAATTGGGCAATCGTATCACTATACTATAGACAATAAACGGATGATAATCATTCTCAAAAATAACCATTTTTTTGTTCTACAAAGGGGTTCCTATTTTATTATGAAGTATAAAAACAGTAACGATCACATAACTACCGCGTCCTTTAATTCTAGAACAGCTGTACAGGCTGTCATAACGAAGCTCAATAGCGAGTACGCTGCAACCTTTGATCTTGAACAGCTGGCTGCAGAGGCCAACTTGAGCCGCAGGCAGTTTACTGCCTTATTTCGTATATTGACTGGTATGTCAGTCACTAGCTATATTAATAAACAACGGATAGAATCCGCAAAACACCAACTACTGTATCATTCCAATATTCAAGCTATTGCAGAAGAATCCGGCTTTCAGGATGTCGCTTATTTTTATCGGATATTCAAGCAGTTAACGGGCTTAACGCCCAAACAATATATACAGCACAACGAGCAGAGTTTGCGAATTTGCGCACTTGATCATGTGGGACATTTGCTTGTACTTGGCGCTATCCCTGTTGCAGCATCTGCCCACTCTCATTATTTTTTGCACAAGCTGAGTAATGAAATCCCTGTTATTCAGCATTACCCTTGGAGTACAGATGAAATTGCCAAACTGAAGCCGGATATCATTATTACAAGTAATGAGCGGGATATCCAACTGCTTTCTTCAATCGCACCTGTTTATTGCTCACCTAACGGTATGCTTCAACCGTTGGAACTATTGCAGCAGCTTGGAAAATTGCTTGAGCGAAAGCAAAACGCCGACGCATGGATCAAACATTATGAACGAAAAGCATCTTATTGCAAACAGCGTCTTCATCAAGCAGGTATTTGGGAGGCAACAGCTTCAGTTATTGAAATTCAATCGGAGCAAATTTATGTATTTGGCAATCGCTATGGCAGAGGCGCTTACAATTTATATAATGGACTTGGCTTCTCAGCACCTTCCGGTGTAGCAAATGAACTGCTTGACCAAGCCCCTTTCAAAATAATTACTGCTAATGATTTGCTTGAGCATGCCGGTACGCATCTGTTTTATATTCCGCTTGACCAAAGAAATACCGCCTCCTTCATGCAGACAAAGCAGTGGGGCTCCTTGCCAGCTGTACTACAAAATCACACCTATTGTTGCAGCTTTGACGTTATGTCATCCGCCGATCCGATCTCGCTATATGAACAACTGGATATCCAAACAAAAATGCTGATCGATCGCTCAGCCAGCAACAACTGACAAGCAAAAAACCAGCATTTTTTCATTAAAGATTATTTTATAAATGAACACTGCGGAGGCTGTCGATCAACTGACAACAAACAACCTAAGCATAAAATTTATTTGTCACTACAAACAAAAATTAACTTTCGACCGCTGTTACATGCAAATCCGGCTATTCGGAGACATTACTATAGATCGTTCTCAGCTGCTCATGATCTGTTGACCATATCGGCTGCACTTGCTTGTCTGGAAATAGATAAGCTCGCACTCCATTAACCGCAGCAGGTCCTTCCATAAAGCCAGCCGCGATCAATCCAGGCAATTTCCCAGTGTATTGCACAACATCTCCAGCCGCAAATACTCCTGGAATACCCGTTTGCATGTTGGCATCCACTACAATTTGATTTTGCTCTATATGCAGACCCCAGTTTTTAATTTCGCCCAAATCAGGCTGTACACCATGACAAACGATAAGCTGATCTGCATCAATAAACATAATTTCCTGCTTATCCAACCGCTCTATTGCGACACGTTGCATTTGCTGCCCGTCTCCCTCTATTGCTGTAATCTGCGCTGAGGTAATAACTTGAATTTTAGATGCATGCATTTTTGTGACATTTGCTTCATGAGCTCGAAATTGTTCTCTGCGATGCACTACGACAGTTTGACTAGCAATCGAAGACAAGGCAAGCGCCCAATCTGCCGCTGAATCCCCACCTCCAGAAATAATTACTTTTTTGTTGCGAAACGGCTCCAGTGACTCTGCATGATAATGCAAGCATCGCCCCTCGTAGCTTGCCGCCTCTGGCAGAGCAAGCTTATTGCTGACTAACGTTCCTCCGCCAATCGCAATTATAATTGCACGAGTATAGTGCTCTTGCCCATCAGCGGCAGTCAATAGAAAAATGCCATCCTCTGTCCGCTCCATTTTCTCAATGAGCTGCGATAATACAATTTTTGGGGAAAAGGTATGTGCCTGTTTTTCGAGTTCCTTCGCCAAATCCTCCGCAGTTACTGCTGCAATCCCGCCAACATCATACAAATACTTTTCAGCGTAGTAAGGCAACTTCCCGCCTAAAAAAGGAGCCGCCTCAATAATTTTCGTTTTTAGTTCACGCATGCCCGCATAAAAAGCTGCGAACATTCCGGTTGGTCCGCCACCCAAAATAGTCACTTCGTATATATCTTTACTCATATGTGTATCCTCCTCAAAATTGGCAAAGCAAGCTTATCGCCCTCTTTTGATAATCATTATCAATGATTTGGAGCACATTCTCCACCTGCAAACGGATTATTATCCACTGTAAAGGTATTATTTGACCATAACCACGGAATGTTCTTAGCTAGACCTATTACATCTCTATAGATGTGGGCTAGGCTGATGAACATAACCAATTTTTATATAATCACTTGGTGTGCAACCATATTTTTTGTAAAAGGCAATTGAAAAATTACTCGGGTTACTATAGCCAACCGCAGCTGCAGCCTCGCCAATATTGCAATGCCCGGCTTTTATAAGCTGCAGTCCCTTCTCTAATCGCAAATCACGTATATATTCAAACACCGTCATATCAAATAATTGCTTGAAGCCCGTTTTCAGTTTAAATTCATTTAGTTCAGTTGCTCTTGCCAATTCTTTTAATGAAAGCGGATTTTCAATTCTGCTCTCCACAAGTTCCCTGGCATAGTGCAAACGCTCCAAATCCTGTTGCTTAATGGACGGGCTGGCATTTTTCTCAACAGACAACAGATTCATTCGATTCTCCAGCACAAGAACCAATATTTCCAGCACCTTTGCCTCTATATAGACTCTTTTTAACAAGCCACTGTAAGGAGCTTCAATCATATCCCGAAACGCTCTTTTTAATGCCATGGTTTGTTGCAATGGCGCAATCATTTTGCTGGCATGCTCCTTTGCAAGCCAAGTTTTGATTTGCTCAATATCTCCTCCCATATGCAGCCCATCAAAATAACTCAATAGCTGCTCTGGCTCACTTCTAATCTCAACATAATGATATCTTTGCTTCGCTCTTTTCAGCAAATGAACCTCACTATTCTCCAACACATATATGTTTCCACCTTGTACTGGCGGCTTATAGCCTATACCATTAATACTGCAATCCATACTGCCGCTTAAACAATAGTTGATCTCAAAAATACGCTCTTCAAAAATACATTGCTGCCAATCCTCTTCCAGCGTAATATCCGAATGAATGAATTCCAGCCCTTCCCGAATCTTGATCCGCGAAATTTTGCCTTGCCCGGCAGCAGGAGACAATTCGATATGCTCAACGCCTTGAGGGGCAGGCATTCCCTCTGCTGACCTGTCACTCATTGCCCCATGCTTGCCGCTTGGCAGCTGTGGCAACCCTGTCTTCCAATATCCTGCCATATTGTCAAAGTAGCTGTGCACATTGTCCGCATGAATGGTTTGCATCATCAGCTCCCCCTCCCTTCAATACCTCGTAAATGTATTTCTTTTTATCCTATCACCATTGAAAATGATTTTCAATTAACTCATTTCTCCACTCAAGACAAGCCAATTATAATGCAATAATGGATCTGACTTTATCATTACCAGTCATTCCTATTCCGGATTTGTAAAGCCTCCAAAACAAAAAAAGCTGGATGCGCAACAAAACGCATCCAGCTTTTTTTACTCGGCAAGTTCAATAAATTTTTCTGCTGCGCCGCGTACTGCCAATACACTTCCAGAGTTAAAGGAATTATCGAACATCAGAATATGATTATTTTTGGCTGCATTCATTGCCTGCCAAACACCGCTTCCTTCATTTTCCTTTACAGCTTTTTCAGCCGCATCGGGCTTATGTTGAATAATAATATAATCCGGGTTCATATCGGACAATGCTTCAATCGACAACTGAGCACTGTCTTCAGGGTAACCTTTTGGCACGCCAAGTCCAAAACCTGTCTCATCATTATAATAATTTGTATTTTTTGTACCTTGTGCTGAGAAGGTTCCATTTCCTGCAACTCTCAGCAATGCAAATGTTTTGTTTTTGATTTCTCCCATTTTCTCTTTGGCATCCGCAATCATTTGTTTTGTTTCTTCAATTAATTGCTCTGCTAGTTGCTCCTTGCCAATTACTTGCGCAATCAACATGGTTGATTCATCCCAGGAATTACTATATTCCACTTGAAATACGGGAGCAATTTGTATTAATTCCTCATAATTCTTATCTACAGAGCCTTTAAAAGTAACAATCAAATCAGGACTGATCTCAATGAGACTTTCCAGGTTGACCTCCCTGCTATTGCCCAAATCAATAACATTGGCATTTTCTGCATAGGGCTGCAATGTTGCATACTCCGCAAATGCCTCAGCCGCATGGCTGGATGCAGCCGCTGGAGTATCTAATGCATAAAAATAATCCAAATAGAGTGGATGCAAAACAGCAATTTTCTTTGGCTGCTCTTTAAGCACAACATCATTGCCTGCGTCATCCTTTACTGTCCGCGGCCATGCGCTCTCAGCTTCTTTTTCCGAATTGGCATCATCCTGTTTAGCCGGCTCACTTGCTGGAGGTGAGCTTTCAGTCGTGTTTGAATTTTTATTTGAATTTGTTGAACATCCTGCTAATAAAGCTAGCATCATACAAACAACAAGACTTGCATTAAACCATTTTTTCATTGTAATCCCCCTGTAATTTGCGATAATCATTGTATTTCAACACTTCTCAATTTTATTAAAATGATTTGCACCGGCGCTGGTGTCTCCAGAAGTTCCCGCTTCCTCCCAGACTTAATCCCTCGCCGATGCAATAGCGCTTGCCATTATTGCATAGCTCACCCTGCCTTTCCGAGAATCGATGATAATCATTATCAATTAAATATTATAGCAACAACACACTTTAAATCGAATACACAAATCCTCAAACAAACATGCACAATTATTAAATTCAGTTTTCCTTATATCTGAATATGCATTTTTGTATATTGTGACGGTGACATACCATACTTGTTTTTAAAAACACGACTGAAATACAGTGGATTCACATACCCGACACTGGCTGCTATATCATGAACGGTATACTGTCCCATCTCCAGCAGCTTGCACGCCCGATTAAGCCTGACTTCAATCAAAAAGTCGATGGGACGCGCCCCGACATACTTATGAAAATAATACGAAAAGCTTTTGGAACTCATCTGGTGAAGAACTGCCAGCTCATCAAGCGTCAATGTATACATATAATGGCTGTTTATATAATCCACTGCTTGTGCAATAGTTTGCTCCTCAGCGGTTTGCACGGCGCTTGCTTGCCGCGAACCCAAAAACATTTGATACATAATCCCCATAAACAGCTCCTTTGAGCGCAATCTGCTTATTGCCTCGGAAGGATGATTCTGCTGATGCAACTGCATAAGCAGCTCATGCATAAGCGGATTAACGGAAGCTCCTATATGAAAGTGCTTCTCAAATATCGCGTTCTCCTCTTTAGCTGCAGATTGTTTCGGCTTATAAAAGACAAGAAAATATTTGAACTCCGCATGCCCCTGCACTTGGGTGTAGAGTACCTCGCCAGGCGCGGCATGAAAAAGTGAACCTGGCTGCAGCTCATAAACTGTATCATCAATTTCAAATAAAGCGTTGCCGCTGACTACAAACAAAAAGCCATGCTTTCTTGTTCTAAAATCACGCATCATGCTATGTGGCTGAATAATTAATCGATGTATATCATCAATATGGTAACTGCCTTCAGCAATGACTGAGGCTAATTTTTCTGCATCCATCTTTTTTACACCTGCAACTTTCTTCATAGTATATCTTTTCAAATTATCGCATTAATTAATAATGATTTTCAATATCATTTATAAAAAAAGCAAATGTCCAAGTTGAAAAGGATGCTCCCTTCCAACTTGGACATTTGCCTATCACACTGTGTAGGATGTTTATATAATAAAGCGAATAACCGCCATGCAAACAACACCAACTATCACTGTCAAGGATAAGCTTTTTTTCCAAACAGCAACTGCCAATGCAGGCAAAAAGGCCAATAGCACATGCCAATTAAACGTTACCCAGCTATCTGTTTGCTGCAACAGACTTCCAAATACAAGTGCGCTTAATATGCATACAGGAATAAATTTCAACCAGCGCAGCACAAGCCGTGGCATTCGGATATTGCGTACAAACATAAACGGAATAATTCTTGGCAGCCAGGTTACAATAGCACATCCCGCAACGATCCATAATAAATTGATATCTATACTCATTTTTCTGTCAACACCCCGATCACAGCAACGAATAGAGCAGCAATGAGTACCGATACATGAACCGAAAAGAAGTGAAGCAATGTATACATCGTAACAAACATTAACGCAATCAGCTTCAAATAATGATACAGCTTTTTCTTCTCCAGACTTGCAAGCTGCAGCACCAGCAATGCAATAAACATAGCTATCAATGCAAAATCAAGTCCCCATTGCTCCGCATCAGGTATCCATCTTCCAAAATAAGCTCCTATAACGCATGCCGCAATCCAGCACAAATATGCTGTTATATTCAGGCCATCCATCCAGCGGCCATACAGTGTTTTATTTTTCATCGCTTCTGTTACAGCTACACCAAATGTTTCATCCGTTAGCAAGCTCCCAAAACCAATATTGCGCATTAATGAATATCTGGTTAAATAAGGAGCAACCGTTAGACTCATTAAGAAATGACGCAGATTAACGACAAATATAGTGAAAATAATTGCTGTCGCAGGCGTGCTCGCCAACAATAGCGCACATAATATAAATTGTGCCGAGCCCGCATAAATCAATAATGAGATCAATCCAATCTCGATAACACTTAATCCTGACACCGATCCTACTATACCAAATGAAAACCCGATGCTTAAATAGCCCAGTAGTGTAGGTATGCAGTCCCTCATTCCTTGTATGAAAGAGTCTTTATAGTTTTCTTCCACTTGCTGCACTTTCTCTCACCTGCCCCTTTCATACATGCACTCATCCTGAAACTCATTATATCATTTTATACTCCAACAGCATCCTCTTTCGAAAACAACTCATATCAACTATAGTAATGATAAGGAGTTATTCTGATTGCAAATGATTAACGAATCTGCTTGTGATTCATTCTGGAGGCGCTTTATATGACGGTTTATCCCATAAATAAGCATTTATCAGACTATGATATGATTTCACCTGAATTTCCCTTTTATGTCTCACTGAATGAAGTGCAGAATCGGTTTCCTGCGCATCGCCATGACTTTCTTGAATGCTCACTTGTAATCGACGGAGAGGGTTATGAGATCATTAATGGGGAACGGCATAGTATGAAGCGCGGAACCTTGACTTGGCTGCTGCCCTATCAGATTCACGAAATCGCAGCTGTTTCTTCCGTCCCCTTACGGTTGTACAACTGTATGTTTGAACTAAATGTATTGAGCTTCTCCTCAGCTCAAGAGGCTGGTCACTTGCAGTTTCTGCATATGCAGCATCCTCAATCATTTGTCCAGCTAACGGAATCCGGTATGCAAATAATGGAGCCATTATTCGCGAATCTGCTTAATGAATACGAGCATAACCGACCTTTCCGCAAAGAATTATTGCTAATAAAGATGCACGAGTTGCTTGTTTTGTTTCAGCGTGAACATCACTTTCCCAGTAACTCGCAAACAACCATACGGACAGAGCGAAAAAGTATAGCCTGGCCCATTATTGCCTATATACACGGCAATTACAGAGAAGAACTGTCTTTGGACAGTCTCTCTCTCATTTTTCATATGCATCCAACCAAAATCAGCGCGGAAATTAAAAAGCATACCGGCACTACATTTCTCAGATTGCTTCATGAAATTCGCCTGCGCCATGCTTGCAGCCTGCTTGTTTCAACATCCTTAAGCATACTGGAGATCGCTGTTGAAGCAGGATTCCACTCTTACAAAATGTTTGCACGAGTATTCCGTGAAGCAAAAAGAGTGACGCCCAGTGAATATCGACGCCACTTTATAGAACTGCAGCAGCCGGCGAATAACCGACTGCTGCAGAGCAAGGAGACTTCCCTCCAAAATATAAAATCATCAGGATTCCAAACATAACCGCAGCAGATCATCGACATGAGCTGTAGCCAAACATTCGTATGTGTCTGCTGCACCGTAATAGATTTTCACTTCACCGCTGTCCTCCAGGATCATTCCTCCGGGAAAAATAACATGATTGCGGAAGCCCCCTTCTTTCTCGTAGCTTGCCTCCGGTGCTATAAGCGGTTCTTTGTACATTCCGATCACACGTTGCGGATCATTCAGATCAAGCAACATAATACCGGCAGTATAGCGCTTCTGCCACGAATCCTCCCAACCGTTCTTGCCGCGGCTGCTATCAATATCAACAGCATGGAACAACGTCAGCCATCCCCTGTCCGTTCGAATCGGTGGAGCAGCCGGCCCTAGTTTGTCATTAGCGTAGGCGACATCCTCCACAGCGAGCAGCAATCGAGAATTTCCCCAATAGCGAAGATCAGGCGAATCTGATATCCATATATCGAAACGGTCGATCCCCCCGCGGCCATATACCGGAAATGGTCTTTCCAACCTTACATAGTTGCCGTTTATTTTTTCAGGGAATAGCACCATATTGCGATTATCAGGTACGGATAGCGATAATATTTCGAACTGTTCAAAATTATCCGTTACGGCGATACCGCCGCGTACGCCATAAGGCGTGTCGACTGCAAAGCACATATAGCATCGGTCATCCATCACTATTAGTCGCGGGTCATAGGCACGAATAACAGCCTCGTTGATCGGCAATTGCAGGGGTTCCGGTCTTACCTCCCAATGAATGCCGTCATCACTAAAGGCAATACCCATATTAGTCGTATGATGTGGCAGCAAAATTTGTTTCATTGCATCGCCATAGTCATTGCGAAAAACCATTACATACTTGCCTTGAAACTTGACTGCTCCCGCATTGAAAACAAGCGCAGGATTGTAAGGAACATCTTGCGCTGTAAGAATGGGATTAAGCTCATAACGCTTCACACATGGATGCGAAAACAACTTCTCTGACTCTGAATCATAATTACTCATCATAACTCTCTCCTTATTCATTAGACTTTGGAGTAAGCTTACGATAAATCATCGTAGCAAGAAGGACAAATCTTGATGCAAATATCTCATTTTTAAATGCAAAATTTACGACAGCCGCTTCTTAAACAAAAAACAGGCTTTATTCTGCTGCAAAAGAGAATAATTCTCTCACTAGCAAAATAAAGCCTGTTGTAATATCTGTTTTTTCTTATCATTTTTATTCCATCGCTTCAATAACCTTATCTAGTCCATATGTTTGACCAATCGGTCCAACACCAAGCGCAAGTTCCCCATTAATCGCATACACATGGTTGTTTTTCACGGATTTCATAGACTTCCAAACTTCACTTTGTTCCCATTCATCCGTAATTGCCTCAAGTGTTTTATCCGTGTAATTAAAATAACCCAGGAACAGATGATCCGGATTAATTTCTTGCAGCCCTTCCAAAGTAATTTGTCCATAAGAAGGTAAATCCTCCAAATCATCCGGAGCCGTTAAGCCAAGTCCGTCATAAAACAGCTTCATTGTAGAAGGCGGCATCACATAAACAGCCTTCTCTCTTACTTGTACAAAAAGCACCGTCTCTCCGTTTCGAATCGCCAACTTCTCTTTGCCTTCTATCTGTTTGGCGGCAAAGCTGTCAACAACCTCCTTAGCGCGCTCCTCTTGACCAAGCAGAGTGCCAAACCAGGTTACAACCTCCGGCCATTGATTGCGAATATCAAGATTAGTTTCATTCAACCATACAGTTGGCGCAATTTGCTCCAGCTGTTCTTTGACATCCTGATTGGTATTGCTGCCCGCTATAATCACATCGGGAGCATACGCTAGCATCGCTTCCAGGTTAACCTTTGTGCTCTCGCCAACAATTTCCAATTGCTCGAAACGATCAATATAATGCTTTAGCTCCTCCGACTCCAAAACTGAATTTTTCGCAGCAAATGGTACCGTTATCCCTGCTGAAAGCTGATCGAAAGGCAACAGCATTTCAAGCAATGTCCAGGAAGCAAGTCCAACTTTCACGGGCTGCTTTTCGATCGTCACTTTACCTCCAACGCTTTCAATTTCACGTGGAAATACAGGTTCTGCACCATTCGGCTCCGTCGATTGTTGCGGTGACTCCGAAGGCACAATTGAAGCACTTGCTGTTTCTTTTCCCCCATTAGCTGTATTTGCAGATTCTTTCTCTTGTTTATTAGCTGTGCAAGCTGTCAACACCAGCAGTAAAACCAGGAAGCATAAAATGATGCTGTTCTTTCTCAATTCTTTCGCCCCGTTTTCTTCAAGTAGTTAACAATCATTATTGATAATGATTATCATTATTGATTTTAACGAATACTTTAAAATAATGAAATGGCATAATCACCGTAATTATGATGTGATAAATGCTGTTAGCCGCCTCTGGGCTTTCTTCGATGGCTTTCAGTCTTGAGTGCACTTGGCGCTGCTCCTTTATACTTCTTGAATATTTTGCTGAATTGATAAGGATCACTGTAGCCTACACAAGCGGCTATCTCACGGATTGAAGCATTTGTTGTTAATAACATTGTCTCTGCAATATTCATACGATAGCGGACAATATAGTTAATCGGGCTTACCCCTGTCACTTTGAAGAACAACTCTGAAAAATATTTTGGGCTTAGCCCATAGCGGCTGGCAAGACTAAATAATGAATGCGACTCCTGGATATGAAGATGAATATAAGAGATGCTCTCCTCAATAATCGTGCGATGCTCATTTACTAAAAATTTATTGGCAGACAAACGAAGCTCATTCAAAAACTGATAGAAGAGTGTTTTCATTTGAAATCCGGATTGTATATCGCCCTTGCAAGACACATCGCACATTTGATCCAAAATCGCATACATATGCGGATTTTCTCCGATCATAAGCTTATAATGTTGATATTCCTCTGAATGACAGCTATGTTCAGTCTCTTCAACATCATAAAGAATACGATAAAATTCAATTATGCCATCACCTGAATCCCATGCTTTAAGCCACATATCCGGACAAGTATGAACAACCGAACCTGTCTCCAGTTTATATTGAACTTTGTCAAGTATAAGCATTCCCTGTCCGCGTTTAATAATTGTAAAAGAAGGCTTAAACGTTTGATAAGACGTATATAAACCGCCTGGATCTCTTACAAATTTGACAACTGGGCCGATCTGGAAGTGGTTATCAGACCATTGCTTTGAGAGTGTGTTCCAATCTATATGCATAGCCATTTGAACCTTGCCTTTCTGTTTTAAAAGCTTCACCATATTATAATTGATAATAGTTCTCAACATCAATGAGCAATAATAATTTAACTCGATGTTCACTTTATTTACAGCGAATCCAATCGCTCTATCACCTGTTTGGAGCTGCTTGCATCAAAACAAGATTCTAATCTTGTTTTACCGGCAGGCAACTATTTGTTTATAGATTTCCAAATTCAAAAGGACGAGGACTTTGAGCAAATTATCGAGCGATTTTATAGCTATGCCAACAATCAGCAACTATCACTAGCTGCACCGCTTATTTTTACTGAGAAGTCATACCTGTCCTTATTCGACAATGACAAACTGCATTATGAATGACATGCGTTGATTTATGATAACAGCAATGTAGAAAAAAAGAAGAAGGGGAGTTTAATATGAAGGCAAACTCCATTACACTGGAGCCTATCTGTGAGGAGCATATTGCACAAGTTAGTGAACTGCTGGTTTACGGCTTTCATGGAAAATTTCATCATCTGACTAAATTAAAAAACGAAGATCTTATTCGATGGTATTTTATGGTGATGCCCTGTTCATAAGTAAGCTAAAATAAATGGGCATTTGTTGTAACGGTTGCGGTAGCGGCTATTTGCTTAAAATAAGGGAATTTTGTTTTGAAATCACGAATTATCCGCTACCACACCGTAAGTAAATCAAATCGAGCAAATATCGATGCGACTAGTTCAAGCTAAGTAATTGCTAGTTGGAAAAGCTAAATTGGGGCAAATAGGACCTATTCGCTTCCAGCATGTCATTCAGCAAGCTTTGTGCTACTTCGACAGATGAAACTAAGGGATGATGGCTCAATGCCAGTAATGCCTTCGCCTTATCTCCTTCCACTGCTGCCTCGATCGTCAGCTGTTCGTATGTTTTGACAGCATGAATCCACCCTTTTATATGGCTTGGCACTTTTGTAAGCGGCAATGGGATCGGGCCATTTTTAGTGACGACACAGTTCACTTCGATACAGGCATCGTTGGGAAGGAAATCGAAAATACCCTGATTTGCCACATTCAAGGTTTGAATATCATTTTTCCCATTGTAAAGGGAACGCATCAAATTAACAGCAGCCTCTGAATAATATGCCCCGCCTCTTTGCTCCAATTGTGCAGGCTTTTCCTTCAGTTCCGGGTTCTTGTACAATTCAAATAGCTCTGATTCTGTTCGCTTTACAATTTCGGCACGTGTTCCGTCTCCTTCACTTGCCTGCTGCTGCTCCTCCAGCATCTCATTAGTCATATAGAAAAATTTCAAATAATAAGAAGGGATGGAATCAAGCGCCTGTAGAAAAGCTGTATCCCAGCCCTGTTGCGGAACGTTTTTCCCTGTATAGGAAGAGCCATTGGCAAGCAATTCTGGCAACTTATCCTCCCCATCAATATCAATTCTTGTCACCCAATGCAAATGATTCAACCCTGCAAATTCAGTGTAAATACGATCAAGCGGCGTCTCGAATACATCGCTCAGCCATTTTCTAAGTCCGATCGGTGCATTGCACAGACCAATACTTTTAATTTTTGTATAACGATGAATAGCCTCAGTTACGATGCCGGCAGGGTTTGTAAAATTAAGCAGCCATGCCTCCGGAGCAAGCTCCTCCATATCTTTGCAAATATCGAGCAGCACAGGAATGGTGCGCAACGCTTTGAACATGCCTCCCGGACCAGTTGTTTCTTGACCGATTACACCATATTTCAACGGTATTCTTTCATCATTAATGCGTGCATCAAGCAAGCCGACTCTAATTTGGGTCGTGACAAAATCAGCTCCTGCAATTGCCTGACGCCGATCCGTTGTGACAAAAAGCTGAATCGGCAGTCCCGTTTGCTCAATCATTCTACGCGCCAACTCTCCGCATATATTCAGCTTTTCTTTGCCCGCCTCAATATCTACGAGCCATAATTCACGCACAGGCAGCTCCTCGTAATGCTTAATAAAGCCTTCCACAATTTCTGGTGTATAGGACGAGCCTCCGCCAATTACTGCAATTTTCAATCCTTTTGTCATCATCCGCACTCCTTTTTCAATCCATAGAGTTTCAATAGGTTTCTATAAAGTTTTAATATAGTTCTACATTAATCGATCGGTTTGCTCTGCTACAAGCCGTTATTTTTACTAATGTATTCTCCTATTTTGACTCTGCCTGATGCAGTAAAAAAAGTGTTAGAGGATATAAAAAAAGTGGCTTATTGCCGCAGATTCATTTGTCTATAATGAACACGAGCCCTTTACGAACAAAAAATAATGACGAACTAAATTTATTGATTGGCGGTGAAAGTTTGTTATTCAAATCGAACAGACGTTTAAGAAATGCATTATCCGGTTATTTGTTTATTTCCCCCATGCTATTTGGCATTATCGTATTTACGCTTTTTCCAATTATCGCTTCAGTCGTGCTTAGCTTTACAGACTGGAAATTTATAACAGGGTATGATGCAATTCGTTTTGTCGGATTGCAAAACTATGAGCGCTTGGCAGATGATAGCGTGTTTAAGCAATCGCTTATTAATAACTTTTGGCTGTTGCTTGTTGTGCCAATAACATTAGTGCTTGCGCTCATTCTTTCTTATTTGATTAACAACCATGTTAAAGGAAAAAATGCTTTTAAAGTTATTTATTTTATGCCTAATATTTCGAGTATTGTTGCAGTTGCGGTCGTTTTTCAAATTATATTTCATCCCTCATACGGTCCGCTGAACAGTATGCTCAAATCGATAGGGGTTAGTGAACCGCCCATGTGGTTGGCAGATCCAAGTTACGCATTGTTGTCAGTTATGATAATTATGGTTTGGGTTGAGCTCGGCTACAATATGATCATTTATATTGCTGCACTGCAAAGCATTCCAAAGGATATATATGAAGCAGCAGAAATTGACGGTGCATCCAGTTGGGTGAGATTCCGCAGAATTACAGTACCGATGCTGTCTGCTACTACGTTCTTCTTGCTCGTCACTGGTGTAATTGGCTCCTTTAAAGCATTCAGCTTAATTAAAGTGTTAACGAACGGAGGACCTTCCAGCTCAACATCTACAATTGTATTCAACTTGTATGATACTGCTTTCGTCAGCTTGAAAACAGGCTATGCCTCTGCGATGTCGATTATATTGTTCCTCTGCGTTCTGTTTATAACAGCTGTTCAGTGGTACGGACAACGGAAGTGGGTGAATTATTAAATGTCGAATCAAACGCGCGGAAAGCTGAAGCAATGGGGGCTTACTGGCATTATGGCAGTTGTCGGTATTATATTCTTGCTGCCGTTTATATGGATGCTGTCGGCATCCTTCAAGCCCGAGGGTGATGTGTTCAATTATCCTATTGAGTGGATTCCGAAGCAGTGGAATATGATAGAAAACTATAGCGAGGTATGGTTTGGCAAAGCCAACTTTTTGCTTTATTACTGGAACTCTATCAAAATTGCTAGTTTAACAACGCTGTTCTCATGCATCGTTTCCAGCTTGGCAGCTTATGGTTTTTCAAAAATTGATTTCAAGGGAAAAAACATTATCTTCTTATTCGTATTGGCACTTTATATGATTCCGCACGAAGCAACTCTTGTGCCGTTATTTATTTTATATCGTGAGTTCGGCTTGTATGATACGCATATTGGTTTAATATTAATGGGTAGCTTTAGTATTCTGGGAACCTTTATGCTGCGTCAATTTTTTATGGGCATTCATAATGACTTTATCGAGTCAGCTCAGCTTGACGGCGCATCCAATGCCAAAATCTTCAGAAGTATTGCCCTGCCGCTTGTGCAGCCGGCAATTGTCACTTATGCTATTTTGAGATTTATTTGGACATGGAATGACTATCAAGGACCGCTTGTCTTTTTGCGCAGCAGCGTGAACTATACCGTTCAACTAGGGATTAGTCAGTTTGCCGATCAGCATGGTGAATTCTACTCGCTTATTATGGCTGGTTCCGTCTCGGCAATTATTCCGCTTTTAATCGTGTTTATTCTTGGTCAAAAGCATATCATGGAGGGCATTTCTGTTGGCGGTGTAAAAGGCTAAGCCCCTCTACAAATCCAAAAAATTAATTATAGTAAAAAATGTTGACCCAATATGTAAAAATAGTTGAATTCTATTTTTGTAAATCTCTGTTATTTTGATTAAGAAGGGCTAAACATATAAGGAGGGTTTTACATGAAAAAGAAACCGTTGTTGCTTTTGCTTGCAACGATGCTGCTGATTGGTCTTACAGCGGGCTGCGGCGGCAAAACGAATGAAAGCGGCGGCACAGCCACGAAGGAGCCTGCACAGCAAGAAAACAAAGGAAATTCCAGCGGCGAAAACAAAACAACTTTGCACTATCATAGCTGGTATACAACTGAAGAGGTTCAACCGATTATTGATGCATTCGAAGCTGAAAATCCCGATATTAAAGTGAACTACCATATTTTGATGGAAAATGGTACTTCTAACGAAGCAATGGGCAAGCTTGATATGCTGCTTGCATCCGGCGAAGAAATGGACGTTATTCACTTTAACGGACCGGAACCTTATTCCAGCAGAGCATCACTGGGACTTGTGGAGCCGCTAAACGCTTATCTTGAAAAAGAAAGCGTAAAATATGAGGAAGAATATAAGGCAAGCTCAGCAATTGACGACAATATTTTCGGACTTCCAGGCAGCTATGAGGACCGTTTTGTCCTGTTGAACAAAGACTACCTGGACGAGGCGAATCTGCCTGTTCCCACTGATTGGACTTGGGCAGAATTCCAAGACTATGCCAAAAAGCTAACCAAAGGTGAAAACGAAAACAAGCGCTACGGCACCTATTTTCATTCCTGGCCTGACTACTCGGCATTGTGGCTGCGCAACCAGCCTGACAATAACTCTGTTGTACTTGCTGACGGTACAGTTAATGTGAACAACGATCTGATTCGCAAATCATTGGATATGCGCTATCAAATGGAAAACGTTGATTTTACAGCAGTACCTTATTCTGAAACAATTTCCCAAAAGCTGCACTATCGTCAGTTGTATATGACTGGTAAAACAGCTATGATCGTAATCGGCAACTGGATGGCAGCAGAATCCGGCGGTACAGAAAAGCTGCCAGCTACATTCAAAACTGTGTTTGCTCCATATCCGCGCAATACAGCTGATGACCCAATCGGCTACAATCCGGCAGCAACAGATTTTATGGGTATCTCTGTGAAATCGACACAAAAGGATGCAGCATATAAATTTATTCGCTTCTACACAACAAAAGGATTGGATATTCAAGGCAAGCAGTTTTCAGCATGGACAAAGCAAAAGCTGGATGAAAAAATCGATAAGGTGCTGGAAAACGCACTAACTCCTGAAAATGTCGATAAAGAATCGTTGCTGTATACGATGACGAACAGTAAAGCTGGCAGCTCGAGCATCCCTCCTTCCTATCAAGCAGAATTGGATGAGGCTTTTAAAAATCAATATGAGCTGTTCTTGCTGAAAAAACAAGACTTGGAAACTACAATTACAAACGCAGAGACTAATTTGCAAAAGATTGTAGACAATAATAAATAATCGATTGGTTTTCTTTCAGGCAAAACAAGCATGAGTACAATATAATGAAATGAAAGAGAAAGAGGGGCATATCTATGTCGCTCTTTCTCTAGTTCAGCAGGAAAGTTGGGAGTGTCTTGAAACAGCTCATGCGCATGACATTACGTAAAAAAATAATTATTGCCTGTCTAGTCTGCCTAATTGTACCAGGTTCCGCTATTTTTATTATGACTGGCTACTCAACAAAAGGTGTGTTGATCGAACAAGCTGTCAAGGATAAGAGCAAGTCTTTGGAGCTAATTGACAGCAACATTACCAATCTATTAAGAGGCATGGTTTATATATGCAACTTTATTCAGTTTGAAGCAGAATTTACCCAAATATTGAAATCTACCTTAAAAGATGAAGATGATATTACCACGAAGGTAATGAATCAGCAAATTATCTCGAATAAATTCGATACGATTACTTACAATCGTGAGAGAACATACATAACTGTTCTCTTGCCCAATGGGCAATACTTCGCAAACTATTCCGCTTACGACTATGATCCGACCTTATTTTTTAAAGAGCAATGGTTTGACGATTTAAAAAGCATGCGTGCCTTTGATATTATGTGGATCGGTACACATCCTTCATATTTGACCAGCGACAAACATCGTAATGCCAATCTTATTTCGATCGGCAGAACATTAAAATATACATCAGGCATGAATGATGCCTATGTGATCGTCAGCATCTATGAAAGCGAGCTGAAAAACTTGTTTCATTATGAAGGTGCTGAGGAAGAAACCTGGCTCATCGACAGTAATGATATCATCCTTGCTCATATGGATTCCGAGCAAATAGGCATGCCTCTTTCCTATGCTGCAAACGTGCCTGAGAAAGGAAATTATACTAAAGCAACTGTAGACGGAACTGACAAGCTGCTGTTTGCCCATCCGTTGTCAGCGGGTCCTTGGACACTTGTTCACTCAACCGATTATGATGCTGTCGTCGGCAAGGTTGCCCGAATTTACAGCACTAATCTGCTAACTCAATTACTCGTTCTTGGCCTGTTTACTTTAATTCTCGTTTATTTGATCCGGCAGTTCACGCGCCCCATCGTAAAGCTGGACCGGATTGTATCCAAAGTTGAGGGCGGTGATCTGACGATCCGTTCCCGAATAAGAGGCAATGATGAAATAGGCAAACTGGGCGCATCCTTTGATCATATGATTGATCGGGTGGTCGAAATGATTGAGCAAGTAAAACAAGAACAGATGCTCAAGCATAAGGCAGAGCTTGATATGCTGCAGGCACAGATTAACCCTCATTTTCTTTTCAATATACTAAACTCGATCAGAATGAAAGTATTTATGAACGGTGATGAGCAAAATGCAGAAATTATCGCCTCCCTTTCCTCCTTGTTGCGTATGACGATTAATCGTAACAATCCGATGATTACACTGGATGAAGAAATCGAAACCGTCCGGCACTATACAGCGCTTATGAACTACCGGCATAAAGAAAAAATCACTTTAAATCTCGTCACCTCCAGCCCCAGTCTGGCTGCATTGGTGCCGCGCTTCTTCTTGCAGCCGCTAATCGAAAATGCTTATATTCACGGCTTTCAACAGCGCAGCGGCAATGTAACCATTCGCAGTTGGTTGCAGGAGGATGGTTTAATTGGCGTGATGGTAAAAGATGATGGAAAAGGAATGGAGCATAGCACACTTACTAATTTGCGACACAATATTAGTGATAACTTTAATACAGATTACTCAAAAAAAACGGGCAGCTTGTCCGGGATTGGCCTGCATAATGTATGTACGAGGTTAAAAATGATTTATGGCAAGCGCTTTGATGTTCATATTGAGAGCGCCACTTGTGAAGGCACGACTATTATATTTTTATTTCCGTTACTGAACGAGGAGGATCTCAAACATGTTTAAGGTGATGATCGTTGATGATGATTATCCGGTTGTACAATTTTTGGAATCGTCGATTGCTTGGGACAAATTGCAATTACAAATATCAGGAGCGCATAGCAATAGCTTGGAAGCATTAGCTGATGCGCAAAGCAATCCTCCTCATATTTTGTTAACCGACATCGGAATGCCCCATATGAACGGGCTTGAATTAATAGAAGCAATCCAGCAAAAGCAACCTCAGTTGAAAGTTATTATTTTATCCTGCCTGGATGATTTCGAGTTTGCCAGAAAAGCTATGAAGCTTCATGTCCAGGACTATATTTTGAAAGAATCGTTTAAGCCGATAGACGTCGAGGATATGCTTCAAGTAATTGCGGAGCAACTGCGCGCAGAGCATGCTGAGCTAAAAGAGATTGATCATTGGAAGCGAGCTGCCTCCGGTCATATGCCACTGCGCAAAAACGCGTTTATCGAGCAAACGCTGGAAGGTGTTTATGTGAATGAACAAACATGGATCTCTGAAGCTATCGAGCTTGGCTTTCAATTTGATCAGTATGCCTATGCGCCTGTGCTTTGCCTTATTAATGAGATGAACACCGTAAAAAGCCGGTTTGGCAGTGAACGGCTTCTTATGAGCGCAATTGACAATATTATGACGGAAGTGCTGGAGAATGTTGATGGGACCATATTTACTGTCTTTGACGCCAAGCAATATATGATCTGGTTCCCATGTCCTCCTGCCAGAGCTGTCTTTTTGAAGCATCATCTGCATCGTCTGCAGGATGCATTGCAAACCTATTTAAAAATTAAGACCTCCTATATTATGGGCACTTGCTGCAAAAGTTTTGCAGAAACGCGACGCTCCCTGCACGCCTTAATTAACAATAACAATGTTCTATTCTACCTGGACAACTGTTCGATCGTAGAAGAAGTGCCGTTTTGGACAGAAAAAGAATCGATCGGAAATAACTATAATGAGGCTGCCAAGCAATTTTTGGAGACGCTGTTTGAGCAAAATGAACAAAAGATGGAGCAAGTTTGGAGACATTGGTACACGCTTATACAAGCAAACCATTATCCTCCTGAGGATGTAAAAGAATGGATGCTCAAAATTTTATTTGAGATTGAAGAAAAGCTAAAGCTGATTAATCCGAACCAGGCCTCGCCTATGGAGGAATCGTTTCACCAAACGATATTGGAGATGGACACGCTTGAGCAATTGCATGAATGGACGCTGCAGTTTATTAGCCGTATCATCCCATTGGTCAGTTTAATTTACAAGCAGGCAAAAAAGCCCGAAATCATCAAAGCGCAGCGGTATATCGAACAGCGAATTACGAGCAAAATATCTTTGGATGAAATCGCAAACGAGCTGCATATGAATCCGAGCTACTTTAGCCGTTTGTTCCGCAAAGAAACAGGTGAAACCTTTGTCGAATATGTCACCAAATTAAAAATCGAGCGCGCCAAAGAATTGCTCCGCTGGTCGAACAGCAGTATCGAAACGATATCGGAATCGCTTGGCTACGACAATAAAAGCTACTTCTCCAAACTGTTTAAATCCGTATGCGGTATTACGCCCGGGGAATATCGGGAACAGAGTGGACACTAACGTCACTACAAACGAATGGACTCCAGATCGCTGTTGTATGCAAATTTTTATTGAATTTTTGTTTCTAATCTGAAAATTTGCATACAAAGGCGGATGCCAGAACTTCTATAGTTTCATCTTGCTTTTGGTAACGTCATTTTGTTTATCCTATACTCAGCTGCGATTTATAGATCCTATTCGGCTCTCCTACTTCTTTGTCGACTTCCCCTACTACTTTTTCTGCTCTACCTTACTTTCGCAATTGTGAAATAATAATCCGTTCAAACCATTTCCAAGGCAGCAGCGCCTTGCCTATTAAAGACAGACGTGCTCCCTTTCCGAGCGGATATCTGAGCTTAGGATAAACAGTTTTTGCTATTTTTACTACGGTATCTGCGATCTCCTGCGGGTCTCCTCCTCCGCTGGCTACGCTCTTGCTGTATGTAAGGATTTGCGTAAACGATTCTTTATAGGGCGAGTTTTCCTTGACTAGCGAATCGGCATAGTTGAATCCTTTAGACCAAATATCTGTTTTATATGCTCCCGGCTCAACAAGTGAAACATAGATGCCATAAGGCAGCATTTCGAGCCGCAATGATTCGCTGAATCCCTCAACGGCGAATTTGGATGCTGCATAAGCGCCATAGCCGGGAAAAGCCACTCTGCCGCTAATACTACTCATATTAATAATTTTACCAGCTCTGGCTTTGCGCATATAGGGCAACACTGCACGAGTGAGTGCAACCATACCAATAAAGTTTGTATCCATAATAAGCCGCCAATCTGCAAGCGGCAATTCCTCAATAAAGCCGCCCAGCGACATGCCGGCATTATTGACTAATACGTCGATTCTCTCGCCGCCTTTTTTTACAATACTGCCTACAACACCCTCAATCGCTTCATGATCAGTCACATCCAGCTCAACGCAATCAATCTGATTACGCACCCCGTACTGCTGTGCTTTATGAAGCAAGTTCTCCCCGCTTGCCAAACTTCGCACCCCGGCAAATACGAAATAACCGGCTCTGGCCAGCTCCAGCGCTGTCAACATGCCAAAACCGCTTGATGTACCAGTTACAATAGCAACTGGATATCCCTTCTGCATTTCTTGCCCCTCCCTGCTATATAAGTTGAGCTAATGTTTCTTTCAGGTTACCAGAAAAGAGAGATGATCCTAGAATCGCTGTTGCCCCCTTGTTTCTTTTGTTCAACTTATACAGTTAGCTTTTGCAACTAAATCTTCGTTCCACACGGCGCAATTTTCGGGTCTCGCCAGCAATATGATACCGATCGTCTGCTCTCTCCATAAGTTCAAACTCAATTATTGGAAGTTCACTTCCCGTTTTCAAGCAAAGCTGCTGCAGTTCGGTTATAATATTTTGTTTTGTTTTCTCCACTAGCTCCATAGAAGGCTGCAATAAAGCGCTATTCTCCACCCTTAGCCAAATCTGCAGCCTGTCCGGAGCATGCTGAACAACGAAATATTCTTTAAGTCTATCAGATGCTTGAATAATCGCACGGCTAATAAAATCGGGAAAAATCGCCTGTAATTCGCGAGTGTCTGTACGATGGAAATAGAAAATATCATCGCAACGCCCCTCTACTGCCTCCAACGCTAAAAATGGCGAACCGCAGGGGCAAGGCTCTTGGCGCTCGACCAGCACATCATTCAAGCGGTAGCGAACAATCGGTTGTGCTCTCCGAGAAAAGTCTGTAATAACAGGAACAAATCTGCCAAGTTTCTTATCCAAATACTCTTTTTCCACCACAACGATATCCTCATTAATATGCATCGTTCCATAAGCGCAAGTGCAACCTAGAAATCCTTCTGTACACTGATAGATTTGGTGGACAATTTGCCCGAATTGCTGCTCAATAAACGTCTTGTCCAGCTTGTCGAGCACCTCGGCAACCCCAATTAATCGATGCGGCGCAACGCTCAGCAGCCCGCTTTGTTTTGCTTCTGCCAATATGCGCAACATCGACGGCGGCGCGGCGATAATACCTGGCTGTTGTGTATTCAGATTTTCAATATGCTGCTTGATCGGATGCAATAAATCGTAGTATTGAAACTGAATCCGATTGCTGCCCACACTATTATATAGATTGCTGTTTGCTCTTAAAAAAAAAGCTATCTTCTCACGCTGCAGGATAGATTTCGGCAACAACTTGGCAAGTATCGTTCCCGCCCATGCCCTTTGCTCCTGCTGGCTAATTAGAAATAATCCGCGATTGCCGGAAGTTCCTGAGGAGAGCCCAATGGTAACTGAACCAATCTGCGGCTTGAAGTCTCGACTGCGTTCCGCCTCCATAGCAGTCGTCAATGCCTCTTGCTTACTAATTCCAACAGTATTCAGTTCATCGAATCCGCTCATCATCTGTTCTTTGTCTATGATGGGAAAACTACGCCAATCGCTATCATTCAAACCATCCCATAACGTACTGTAGAATGCAGAATGTTTGCGTACATCGCGCACATGTTTGATAACCTGTTTCTCCTGCCACTGAGAAAGTGTTAGTCTTGATTTCGGCATTCGCCGAAACTTGGCGCGCAAATAATAAACGGCTACCCCTAGTTGATCAATCAAATTATTGTCAAACCTCCTTTATTTCTCCAGTCTCACTTTCATAACCAGCTGCAAGCTTTTCGACCTCAGCACAATGAGAAGGAATGATACGAATCTGGGGATACAGCTTGTGAATCTGCTGAACCTTCTGAAATGATTCTCTATATTTCTTTCGATTGTCCATAATTATACCAGCTATCCAGTGCGGCTCAATCGCATCACGGTATGCTCTGCTTGACCAAGCGGCATCAGCACATAGGAAATAACTTTGTTTGGCAGATTGGCATAGAATTCCGATTTGTCCGGCAGCATGTCCTGGCAAATCAACCGCAATCAAACCGCCATCGCCAAACACATCTATTCCTCTCTCGAAAGGAAATCCCGCAGGCAGCATTGCAAGCTTGCTTTCATCCAGGGGCAAGGAGCGCTCTACAAAATCAACAGGCAATAAATGCGGTAAAAATCCTGCTCGAACAGCAGAAATGCCGCTGCGATGCTTGACAGCATCATAAGCGCTTTGCAAGAAAATAAACTTCGCAGCAGGAAAATCCCTGAGCCCGGCAATATGATCAGCATGGAAATGAGAGAGAATGATATATTTGATTTCATTCACATCAATACCTGCTTGCTGGAGCTGATAAATTGCAGTCTGTCTCTGATCGATTTGCACTGGTGTCGCTTTCTTGTATAAACAATACGGAAAACGGGCTGCCGCATGAAAAAAATGATCGGCATACCCGGTATCAAACAATATGAGTCCATGTTGTGGATGCCTTATGCAGGCAAATAAAGCCGGAATCCGAATCTGTTTGGCAACACCATCGCGAATCGTTATTTTTTCCATTTGTCTGCAACTGCCTGCGGTAAAGACAGATACTTCAACTTGCAGGCTAAACAGTTTGGGAATGCTGTTTAATCCATTGGACATAAGAGTCAATCCCTTCATCAATCGTTACAATCGGCTTGTAACCAATCATATTGCGGGCTGCGGATATATTAAGTGTCAAGCTTCGACCCAGCATCCCGACTGTGCTTCTTGTTAACAATGGTTCCTTGTTGTTGCGCTTCAATAGTGCAATCCCTTCCATAACGGATGCTGCCGCATAAGCAGTGTAGTAAGAAAGCTGCTTGCTTCGCACCGGCTCGTCCATTCTCTCAAATAAGCGTTGGACCAACACCGCAAAAGGAATTGGTTCACCATTGGTAATATTATATTGTTGTCCCAACGCTTCATTAGGGGCAGACATGCTTTGCAGCACAGCATCAACGGCATTACCGATATAAGTAGCATCAATCAACGCCTTGCCCCCAGCAATAAACGGAAGCCTTCCTCGCTTATTCGCCGCAATCAGGCGTGGGAGAATGGCTTGGTCGCCTGGACCAAATATAGCGCGAGGGCGCAAAGTAATGACAGGTAAGCCAGATGCACTTGCTTTGTTTACTTCCTGCTCCGCCAAAAATTTTGTAGCGGCATAGGCGTTGATCTGTTTTGCAGGCAGCGGATCAAGCTCTGATACCTGAAACCGATCCTGATTAGTCGAATAAAGACTCGGTGTTGAAATATGGATTAATCTGCCGACCTGATTTGCTTTGCAGCCTTCCACGATATGTTGTGTTCCAATGACATTGCTCGTATAGAAATCTGAATATTTCCCCCAAGCAGACGAAAAAGCTCCGCAATGAATCACATAATCCTTATTTTTGCAGAGCATTGTCATCCGCTTCTTATCAGCAAGCTCGCCATGTATAAAGATAATGCCCATCTTTTCCAGCGCTGCACCCTTTGCTTTACTTCTGCCAGTCGCCGTAACCTCATAGCCGATTCGATGCAATTTTGCAGCCAGATGCTGTCCCAAAAAACCTGTTGCACCGGTTACGAGCACTTTTTCTGCCATCGAACTACTCACCGCCATTCCATTCAATATCGAGTGTCGCTGCTTCCTCTATTGCAACGCGCTTTTCTCTACTAACTCTAAAGCTCCACCAAAGAAGAGCAAATTGCTGAAAGAAGGGTTGAATGTCCCGCAACCGAAAAATAGTATCGCGCCCGCTGCTCATTAACATGATCCAGTGCTTTATTTCAGCTGGCGAACGAATTGAGCCTAATCCATAAAACAGCATAGCAAGTCCAGTCACTGCTTTGCGCTGATATTCAGGCAAAATCGGGAAAATTGGTTGCTTCTTCAATTCACCTTCGCGCTTTACTGGCTCCAATTCGTCTCCCCCTAACTGCTTTATTGCAAAAAAAGCATGATCAATCCTATCCTCCACTTGGAACAGATGAATGCCGCTGGTCAATCGGGGATTGCATTCAATTGGATATAGCTGTTTCGTCGTTTCGGATTGTATAAAATCAAAGGCGATCTGCCCCGTAAACTGCTCCGTAGCAACAAACTGCTCAACAAATCGGTCTATCTCGGGATGACAGACTGACTCAAAGCTGATCGCCGCCCCCCTTCCCGCTGTAAAGCTGACTGGATATACTACATGAGCAGTAATTACTCCTCTATGGGCAATACTATAACTGCAAAAGGCAGTCCCCTTTATAAACTGCTGGGCAACCCAAGGCTGTTCGTTAGATAATCCCTTAAGAGCCCCGCAAAACAAAGTGTGTGCTTGCTTCTCTGTTAAACTGCTCCTTTCAACAAAAAACACTTTTGCAGAAAAACGTGAAAAAACTGGTTTGAACACCCACTTTCCAGGGAGCTCCAACACTTTTTCCACCTGCTCCTTTGTAGAAAGGAGATGTGTCACTGGAACAAGAGAACCCTGCGCTTTCACTTTCTGTATAAACTCCCATTTGCTATGCAACGTGCGCAGCTTATCCAGAGATTCGGTAAAAACAAAACAATGTTCACTTAATTTATCTAACCCGCGTGATATATAAAAAATCTCCTCACAAGTGGGGATCAGCCAATCTATCTTTTGCATGTCAATGATTGTCTTCAATGTTGCCAGATAAGCTTCCGGCTCTTCACTTGGCTTTGGCGTTTTATAACTTTTGGCAACTGCCTTTGAGCGTAGACAAAGCTGCGCCGAGCAACTCTCCGCCATATATACTTTATGACCTGCTCCTGCCAGTAGACGAGCCAGTTCAAGCGCAGCAGGCGCTCTACCTCCGGTTAGCAACACACGTTTTGCTGCGTTATAAAAGGGCAAGTGTTGCTCACTGGATTCAATACTCAAGAATCATTCCTCCAACTGAAAATCCGGCTGATGTCCCGAGCAGCAGCATGCGCTCGCCCCGCCTAATCCGCTTCTGATTAATCGCCTCATGCAAGCCCATAGGAATCGAGGCAGCAATTGTGTTCCCATGAGAGTGAGTAATACTCATCATCTGCTGTTTTGTAAATCCAAGCTTTTTCGATATAAGCCGCAATGCCATAGCACTGCCTTGATGAGCAACGACCAGATCAAGGTCGGATACTTGGCACTTTGCATCAACCAGCAGCGAATCAACAAAATCAGGCAGCAACTGTGAAGCCAATTTGTAAATCGCACGCCCATCCATTTCAAATAAGTAGGGGGCAATATCATCAGTATGGCGCGGATGATGCTTTGTTCCTCCGCCGCGTATTTGTGCCAATCCGGCTCCTGAACTATAGGTGTGCATGGCAGAGCAGATAATGCGCGATGCCTCACCTTCGGCAGCCCGCCCTACAACAACAGCCGCTGCCCCATCGCCAAACAAAGCGGCGCTTTCCTTGTGCGACCAATTCATGCCAACAGAAGCTATCTCCGAAGACACTAGCAATATATTATTATAACGACCTGCCGAAATCATATAGGACATAACATCCAGTCCGGTTAAAAAGCTTAAACAGGTAGAGTTTATATCGAAAGCAGGTACACCAGAATACTCCTCGCCCAGCTCCTTTTGAATAAGTGAAGCTGTGCAGGGTATGGCTTGTTCTACAGTGCCACTGACTGAAACAAGACAATCGATATCCGCAAATGTAAGTCCAGCATCTTTCAACGCAGCTTCTGCAGCCAACGCTCCCATTTGTGATGCTGTTTCGTCCTGAACATAGTGGCGAGTGACAACCTCTGTTTTCTTTCTTACCCAGCCGCTTGGTGTTCCCAGCTTTCTGTCAAGCTGCTCAGCTGTTACCATTTGCTTGGGCAAGTATTGCCCTGTTCCCAGTATTTTAATTTTGCGAGTGTGCATCTTGTTGTCCTCCCCATATGCAAAGCCAAGCACTGCAGCCGCTTCGCTGTCAAATTCAATCAGCGGACGGTCTGTAAAGCAGCCTTATTATCATAAGATTCTGAATTCTCATTCTCATTTCAACTACATTATATAACAAAATACCATATTCTTTTCACTCTTGCTGAAAAGATAGATTAACTTTGCATCATTCCAATATGAGATAGTTTCCATTGATATTGAAAATGATTCTCAGTAAAATAGGATATAGGAGCTATAAATACGATCGAACGACTGAACATCTGGGGGCGACTTAGCAGTGGAGCTTTATAAACAAATTGCGCTTTGGAATCGTGCAGCGGTTACCATTATAGATATCCGCCATTATGTGCAAAAGATAGACGATGAACGGCATGCTTACCGCCTGCCTTCCTCAGGCTTTCTCTTTGCTGCGCGCGGCAAAGCTGTTATAAAACTTGATGATACCGAATATCGCATACAGTCTTTTCATGTTTTGCATGGACCTAAAGGCATAAAGCTGAGCATCCATTCGATTGAGGATGTTCTTGAATACTACTTGATTTTATATAAAGCAGAATATCCGCAACCACCCAGTAGTACTGTGCGCCTGTTGCAAGAGTGCGGCAATATGCATCAACAGCAATATGGTTTTTTTCCAAGTGATCCGATAAAGTTGCGTAATACAGCAGAATTGATGGTTCGTAATTGGCAACAGCCATCTGAACTTGAGCGCTTCCGGGCAAAATCACTGTTTATAGAATTTGTATATGTGCTTCTCCAACAGCTTCAGCATACAGGAATAAAGCCTATCAGGCCGGATCCTGTTACTCAGGCAATTATGTATATTCATGAGAATTATGCAGATCCGATAACTACAGAATCACTGGCGGAACTGCTTGACTGTACGCCGCGGCATCTGTCCAGATTATTTCGCAAAAGTGAAATTGGTCTTAGTCCTCTTGATTATGTGATTCAGTATCGGATGAACAAGGCAAAAGAACTGCTTATTCATACCGCAGCTTCTGTACAAGAAATTGCAGACAATGTTGGTTATCAGGACGGTTTTTATTTTGGGCGCATGTTCAAAAAATATATGGGTCTGTCTCCTATCCGCTACCGTGAAAAGGAACGTATGAAACTGGAAGGTCCGAATATGACATTCGATATGTCCCAATATTCTATTGTTGCAGGAAGCCTGCACCGTTATATTGATAGTGATAATCATATTCAGTCAAATAACGGGAGGAACTTTAAGATGTACAAAACGATGCACAAAACGACTGCAGTGATGCTTATGCTCGGTCTTACTTTATTAATGGGTGCCTGCTCAGGAGCAACAGGAACACCGTCAAGCAGCAATTCCCCTGTTCCGTCCAATGCTATTTCGGAATCCGGCAGCCCTGCGGCAGAAACAGGACAGCCTGCAACAACACGGACGATTACACATGATTTGGGCCAAACAGAAGTTACGCTTAATCCGCAAAGGGTTGTCGTACTGGAGCAAGGCTTTACCCAACTTGCAGCGGCCCTGCAAGTGAAACCTGTCGGTGTAGCCGATGATAACAAACCTGATCGATTGCCACAGGACACCTTGCCTTTAATCGAAGGCTATACCTCCGTTGGCACACGTTCTGAGCCTAATCTTGAAGTTATTCGCACATTGAAGCCAGATCTTATTATTGCGGATTCCAGTCGTCATACAGCTATTTACAAAGAGCTTGCCGCAATTGCTCCTACAATAGTGTTCAAAAACGACACTGCCAGCTATGAGGAGACGCTTGCCGCAACCTCCGCAATTGGCGAAGCACTTGGAAAAGAGAAAGAGACCGCTGCTTTAATTAAAGATCATATGGAAAAAATTTCAACATTGAAACAAAAAATCAATAGTGAACAAAAAGTACTTATTATCGCTCCTCAGGAAGAGGATGGAAATCTATTTCAGGTTCGTACTTCCTCCTCCTTCCACCCATCGTTTCTAGTTGCAGCGGGAGCCAATTATGCACTTGTTGATGAGAAGGAAACCAATCAAAAAATGACAACTGAGCAACTGCTTAATCTGGACCCGGATGTTCTGATTATCCTAATTAACGAAGAGACATCCTCTGTAATTGAAGCACAGAAGGATAATCCGCTTTGGCAACAATTGAAGGCAGCCCAAAACAGCAGTGTACATGAAGTGAGCTTGTCTGCCTGGTCCAGACAACGAAGCATACCTGCCGTTGGCAACATTATGGAGGAAGCTGCTGAAATATTGCAATAATTGCAGGAGACAACTATGATGATTGATCCCGATAAAAGAAAGAGAATCAGGCTGGCCGTCTATGCGATGGTCAGCTTTGCCCTGCTTCTGACCTTACTTGTCTGTTCGCTGATAATAGGTCCTACATTTATCCCATTGCCCACATTTATCGACTATTTGCTGGATTATGATCCGAACTCCAAAGATCATTTAATTTTGCACACGCTAAGAATACCGCGCGCGCTTGCCACGATACTAGTCGGCTCCAGCCTTGCGACGGCTGGATGTATGATGCAGGCTCTAACACGTAATCCACTTGCTTCTCCAAGTGTATTCGGAATCAATGCCGGCGCTTCTTTTATCATTGTCCTGAGCGTCGTTCTGCTGCCCGGTTTATCTGGTCTGCAACTGACAATCGCTGGATTTGCAGGAGGTTTGCTGGCAGCTGTTCTCATTTTTGTCATGAGTGCAGCTCTGCGCGGCGGACGCATGGATGTAAAAATGGCACTGATTGGTGTTGTCATTCAGGCACTTCTGGGCTCCTTCACTCAAGGTTTGCTTATTTTTAATGAAGAATCCGCATCACAACTGTTGTTCTGGCTTGCCGGTTCAATAGCTGGCACCGATTGGAGGGATATTGGAATTTTGCTTCCGACCGTTTCCTGTGGCTTGATACTAGCTTTTATGTTAAGCCGTTCTCTCTCCCTAATCAGTCTTGGCGATGATATAGCTCGCGGGCTTGGACAGCGTATTTGGGCTGTACGAATTGCTGGCAGTATGATCGTTATTATGCTTGCCGGCACTTGCGTCTCTGTTGTTGGACCTATTGGCTTTGTCGGATTGATTGTCCCTCATATGACCCGCTACCTGACTGGAAATAACTATCGTTTGCTGATTCCCTTCTCCGCCCTTTTAGGTGCAATACTAATGACGGCAGCCGATGTTGTCTCTCGATTCATTCATTTTCCTTCAGAAACACCTGCCGGAATTGTAACAGCTCTAATCGGTGCTCCTTATTTTGTATATTTGGCGCGCAGACAGGGAAGGAGATTAGCATGAGTTTAACCAGCAATTACAGGAATAAAAAACGTAATAGAAACAGGAGCAGGATCAATGTGCGGATATGCGTCCTTTTGACATTCATTGTCTTGTTGCTCGCCCTGTTGAATGTACGTATCGGCGCTGCACCAATTCCCTGGAGGGAGTTTATGTTCGCCTGGCTCGGTCAGGGAGATACCGATCTAAGCTACATCATTCTAAATTACCGCCTGCCCCGAACCGTGCTGGCTGTTCTGGCGGGAGCCGGTTTGTCCGTGTCCGGGTTAGTCGCCCAATCCGTCTTGCGCAACCCGCTGGCTTCACCTGACACGCTTGGTATTTCATCAGGAGCTGCCCTTGGGGCTGTGATCACTGTAATGCTTATTCCCGTACAATATCAGCATCCCTTCCTGACATCGATAGCAGCATTTGCAGGCGGCTCACTCGGTGCAATTGTTGTTTACTTGCTGTCTTACAAAAACGGTCTGGATCCTGTACGTTTAGCACTTGTCGGCATAGCTGCAAGCGCCTGTGGAAGCACACTTGTTCAACTTCTTATTACCCGCTCTTCAACGGGCACACAGACCGCATTACTCTGGTTGAACGGCTCCTTATGGGGAAGAACCTGGGAGCAAGTGCTACAAATTTTTCCGCTAATCATTCTGCTTATACCAATGATTTGGCTGCTCGCGAGAACGATGGATGTATTGGCGCTTGGGGATGCCTCTAGTCGTGGGCTTGGTATCCGTTTAGAACCGATGAGACTTGTTCTGCTCGCCGCTGCTGTTCTGCTAGCCAGCAGCTCTGTCTCGTCCGTCGGTATGATTGGCTTTGTGGGGCTTACCGCTCCACATATAGCTCGCAAGCTTATGCGAGGCGCGCATCATCGCGCCGCGATTCCAGCCGCGGCGCTGACTGGAGCGCTTATTATGCTGCTGGCTGACGTAATTGGGAGAATGCTTATGCCGCCAATTGAGTTTCCAGCCGGGTTAGTAACTTCCATCATTGGCGCTCCATATTTTCTAATGTTACTATGGCGCGAATCCCGCTCCAAACGCAGAAGCTCCTGACATACCGACCGCTGTTGCATGCAAAGTTAATCGATAGCCTATGAGTGCCGCAATCTATTGCAGCATTCGCATCTTTTCGTCTGAAGGGGGATCATTCTTCTTGCGTATTTCCATAAATATCTTCTTTCCTTCTTTCAACAACAATCGTAAAGCTTTCATCAGTACAGCCTTATGCTCCACTGACTCATTCAGCGCCCGAATCATATCATTAATTTTTTTCCATTTGGCACTGCTCAAATCCTCAAACGTTCGAATATCTCCGACTTCGAATACATGGAACAAGGCTGCTACGAAAGAGGTACGTTCTTTTTTATCCAAATTTGCTAACCAGGACTTTAAAGTCTGATCCAAAAATTCACTTTTTTTCTCTATGCTCTCGCCTTTAACAAAGCTGTTTCCCATCACTTCCCAAGAATATGCCTCATGCTGCATCAGTATCGAGGCATTACTCCTAACTACTGTGTACTCTTCCTGATGCTCAAGCAGCATGCCTACAATGGAGGATTGCGGTATAATCGTACGAATTCTGGTCAACATTTGCAAATAGGCTTCGCTTGCAATCATCCTCTCATCAAAGCCCGGACCATCGTGGTTGTACACTTCAATAATTCGCCCCTTTATACTCGTCCGACACATAACAGATGCGTATACCGCCAAATTGCCGCCTTTGGAATGTCCCCCAAGCCGCAGCAATTGCTCTATATCCTCTGTCGTACTCTCCAAATAACAGACCGCCTCATATTGCGAAGCAACTGGCATGCTGATGCTCATATTGAAATTTTCCTTCCAGCCAACAATTGTATTATCCGTTCCCCTAAACGCAATAAAAACAGAACCGTCCTCCAGCTCAATATGAACCGCAGCAAATTGCTTGGTTCGATCCAGATCAATTATATGTTCAAACTTGGACAGCCTGGCATTTGCAAAACGTGGTGAAAAAGCGAGCCTGCGCAAAAGCGGCAATGTAATACGCACAATATAACCGAATTGCTCCAATTGCTCCGAACTGTACCTGGAAAAATAATGCTCCGCGGCTTCCATAATCGTGATGCTCGCTTTAACCCATTTTGAAGGCACGATATAATCAAAATTGACATAAACCAACTGAGATAATATCAAACTGTCCACTTCATTAAATGGAGATTGCGCCAAGGTCAAATCACAGCGCCAATCCAAATAATCCATTATATTTGCCATAAAAATGTCGTCACTCCTAATAGTTACGAAGCTTATTTCTTAATATATATCAACATCATTATATCAAGAATATCAACTGGTGAAACAGTAGATCACTGCCTGAAGGGGCCTATAATCGCTGTTGTTGTATGTTCTGGAATAAACCTCTTAAAAAAAATAAATGCAAGAATCTCCAATCAATTAAGTATACTTTTCCACTTTTGGATAAAAGATATAATGTCTTAATCATGCTTTGGAGGATATGGAGGGGTTCATCTGAATATCAGCAAAAAAATAACAGTGCTCCAAGCATTATTTATTATCATAATGGCGGTTGGCTTCTCCAATCATGTCACCATTATACCATTACTGCTGCAGGTCGGATTCCGCGACTCCTGGATTAGTGTTACTTTCGCATACCTTCTTTTTAACGCATGGGTATTTATCCCGTATTTTATTGCAAAAAAAACAGGAAAGCTTGCCTTAAAAAAATGGCTGACAGAGCATATCGGCAAATGGGCTAGTGCTCTGTTTATTGGGATTTTTTCTTTATACTTGCTTTTAATTGCGGTCATTACTTTGAAAGAAACAACGAATTGGGTAAATATCACTTATTTGCCGCAAACTCCGAAAATTGTAGTAGCTGCCGTCTTGATTTCACTCTGCTTGTTTATAGCCAGCTCCGGTATTCGCTCCATAGCTATAACTACAGGCATACTGCTCCCCATAGTTTGGGTGCTTGGCTACTTTGTCATGACAGCAAATTTTCCTTACAAAGATTATTCCAAGCTGATGCCTATCTTTACGCAAGGAGCATCGCCTGTACTGCATGCCATGATTTATGCGGCTGGCGGCTTTATCGAAATATTTGTTCTCTTGTTCATTAGGCATCATATAGTAAAACCTTTGCGCATTCGTTATTGGCTTATTCTTGCCTTTATTTTGTTTGGACTTACAATGGGTCCTCTACTTGGAGCAATCGCCACATACGGACCTATCGAAGCAGCTAATCAGCGTTACCCTGCTTTTGAACAATGGAGGCTTGTTGTACTTGGCAAATATATTGCCCACGTTGACTTTCTGGCGCTCTATCAATGGCTCTCTGGCGCTTTTATAAGAATTGCTCTGGCTCTGTTTATATTGCTGGAGTGGCTCCAACCCAAAAAGCAACAAATGAAATTACGTTTTCTCATACTGGTGGCCATTGTTTTATTAACAGCTGTTATGCTTCCGATCAGTGATATGAAATATGTTCAGTGGATAAAAAATTTCTATTATCCATATTCGCTATACACTATGCTCATCGTATCATTTTTATTGGCGGGGATCATTCTGTTTAAGCAGCATTCCAAAAGGAGGAACACCCCTTGAATTATCGACGTTATTTCCAGCAACGATTCGCTCGCAAATCTAAATCGGTGCATGAACCAGTTTATTCCGGATGGCTGCCAGATGTCTGGACCGAAGAAACTGCAAATCAATTATTTGGCTCCAGTGCAGATATAAAAATTCAAACTTGCTATTATGGCGCCAAACAACAATTCAAAACTATTTTGATATATTGCATTGGCTTAACCGATATCAAGCTTATTAATGACTCTCTGCTTCCTCAGCTTAATAAATTGATGCTGCTGCATGAAAAGGTGGATCATACTTTGGAAACGACACCGCTGCTGCAGTTGCATTCCGTTCAAAATGGGCAAGATTTATTACATCAATTGTTTGAAGGCAATATGATCGTTATTTTTGAAGAACAACAACGGCTCTTTTCAGTGGATGCTGCTGAAATCCCTCAAAGAACTCCCGAGGAGTCGAATACAGAAGTCTCTATCAAGGGACCTCGTGATGGGTTCACTGAAGAAATCTCTACCAATATTGCTCTGGTCAGAAAAAGATTGAAAACTCCCTCTCTCTTTCATGAACAGTTCAGAATTGGACGCAGAAGCCAAACAAAAGTCTCCTTGCTCTATTTGTACGATGTAGCTAGACCAGAAGTTATTGACGAGGTACGCAACCGCTTAAGCAAAATCGATATTGACGGTTTGCTAAGCAGCGAGCAGCTTGAAGAGGGCCTGTCTGATGACTCGCGTTCTCTTTTCCCGCTTTTTGATTATATCGGAAGACCTGACCATGTTTGTGCCAGTCTGCTTCGAGGCAGATTTGTTATTTTAGTAGACGGCTCTCCAATGGCAATCATCGCGCCTATCAATTTGATGGCATTGCTCAAATCGCCAGAAGATATGCATATGCCTTTCTACTATGTGGCGCTTGAACGATTATTCAGACTTATCGGGATTACAATTTCCATTTTTGTTCCGGGTTTTTGGATTGCGCTAACCGCCTATGATATGGATCAATTGCCTTTCCAGCTGCTTGCAACGGTCAGCAATGCCAGAATAGGAATCCCCTTATCGACACCTATGGAAGCCTTTTTAATGCTGGGTCTTTTCGAGATTTTCCGCGAGGCAGGCGTCAGATTGCCCAAAGCAGTTGGCGAAACGGTAACTGTTGTCGGCGGTCTGATTGTTGGCGATGCTGCTATTCGTGCAGGGCTTACTTCACCGACCATGCTTTTTGTTGCAGCGATTACCGCTGTTTCTACCTTTACCTTGGTCAACCAATCCCTAAGCGGCACAGTAACAATATTTCGATTGTTTATCCTCATTTGCTCGTCTATTTTCGGCATGTACGGATTTACAATCGCTTTTCTGACACTGATAACCTATATATCGCGGTTGGAATCTTTCGGACTTCCCTATCTGTCGCCAATGTCTCCATTATCTCTGCGGGATTTAATCCCTGCTCTGCTGGTTAAGCCCCGCGATAAGATGAATATGCGACCCGAAATCTTACAAGCAAATGATCCCACCCGCAAGAAAGGAGATACTCCTTGAAAACGATCAAGTTATCACTTAGCGTTGTTATGCTTTTTTTGTTGTCCGGGTGCTGGGATATAAAAGATTTGCAAACGATCAATTATGTGACATCAGTCGGTCTGGATTATCAAAATAAACAAGTTGTCATTTATGCCCAAATGCTTGACTTCAGTTCTGTTGCCAAACAGGAAAGTGGAAAAGCCAATCAAGCCCCGGTTCAATGGGTTGGCAAAGGTACCGGAGCGACGATTAATCTCGCCATTAACAATTTATACGACACCATGCAAGAGAAAACATTATGGAGCCATATCACTTCAATCGTCGTTACCGGATCTTTCTTAGAGCATGAGCCGACTAAAATGACCGACACTTTTTTTCGGTTTCGGGATATTCGTTACACCCCTTGGATATATGGCACCCACGATTCCTTGGAGAAAATTTTCTCCAGTCATGGATTCTTTAACTTATCAACACTGAGCACTATACTTAATGAACCTATTGAAAATTATGAACAAAAATCGTATATCGTTCCGATGAAATATATTGATTTTATTTCCCAGGCTAGAGAGCCGGACAAAACAATTCTTCTTCCGTCCATTACACTGGATCACACGCATTGGAAGAAGGATGAAAAGCCAGACAGCAAATTAAAAATGAATGGCGTTTTTGCCATTCAAAATCAGTCTCTGAAGGGCTGGTTTAATTGGAATAGTCTGATTGGGCTGCGATGGATGGAGCCCCAAACGATTCGCACCCCGCTCTCTATTAAAGAAGGAAACTCCATAAAATCAGTTATTTCGATGGGCAAGCCAACAATTGATATCAAAGTAATAAACCGCTCCACCCCTCCTGTTTATGAGATAAAAATTGCAGTAAACGGAAACCTTGTAGAAAATGTTGATTCATTAACAGATGAAGAAATGGTTGAAGAAGCAAAGAAACAAATCGAGCATGAAATTAGAAGCACTTATGAGGCAGGGCTAAAAAAAGGGGTTGATCTCTATTCTTTGGAGCATATGCTGTTCAAAAAGCATTATTTCTCTTGGAAAAAGCTTAACGCACACGAGCAGCTATTGCTTACACCCGACTCCTTGCAGCAAATTAACGTTCAGGCAAAGCTGATTCACTCAGGCATGCTGCGAACCCATCCGATTGACGTCTCCCCTCATCAGGACTAATTATGCTTTTAATTATCCTTATGGGGGCGAGGCTGTCGATTAACTGTTATTTGTTCCTTCAAGTTGATCACAGTTAATCGAAAGCCACCTGATAACCGTAAACTTCGAAAGGTAATCTTTTGCACAAACTCAAATAACTAATGATCATTTTGCGCAAGCGGCTTGGCGGCATGAGACAGCAACCCTGCCACGATTACCGCAATCATAACAAATATTAAAGCGTGCAGAAGCCCGATGGCTTCACCAAGCAAGCCGAGAAAAGGGGGACCTACCAAAAACGCCAAATAACCGGCTGTTGAAACTGCCCCTACCCTTGCAGCAACACCGCGAGGATCATCCCCCGCTGCGGACAATCCGACTGGGAACCCGAATGCCGAGCCAAGTCCCCACAAAATAATGCCTACAGACGCTAACGCATAGCTGTGTCCAATAATGACTAATAATAAACCGGCTATAGCCAATGTTGCGGATGCGCGCAATATCGCAACTCTGCCAAAACGATCAAGCAGCCAGCCGCCCGCTGCACGACCAATTGTCATCGCTGCGACAAACATGCCAAATGCAAATGATCCTGTCGCTGAAGAAACGTTGTAGCCGTCCACCATAATTAAAGGCAGCCAATCGTTGGCTGTTCCTTCTGCAAATGCCATCCCAAGTACAATTATTCCGATAAGAACAGTACGGCGCTCCTTCCATACAGCCAGTCTTTCCCTTGCCGTCATTGACTCTGACGCTTCATCATCGCTTTCTTTTCCTGTTCCTGCAGGCACTAGCCGATAAATAAACAGCATCGATATCATCACAATTACAGAAGAAATAAGCATATGCATCGCTACAGAAACTTCCGTTTTAATCAACAATGATCCAAATAAAGCGCCGAGTAAAGTGCCGAGACTAAACAAAGCATGAAAGCCTGTGAGCAATGATTTTTGCGCCGCTCTTTCGACGGCAGTTCCTTCTACATTCATTGCCACATCACAGCATCCGTTGCCCATTCCGAATATCGCCAGACCAATAAATACGATTATGCCGCTTTGCGCAATCGATCCGCCAATACCTACAACGACGAGCCCAACAGAGCTTACTGCCATGCTCGTCAGCATAACAAAGCGACCACCTTTGTAAGCGATAAAATGACTGGCTGCCAATAGCCCGATAATCGAACCTACAGCCAGCCCCAATATAATCCAGCCCATCTGAGCTGTCGTAGCGCCGAGCGTGTCCCTTATTGTCGGTGTACGTGATACCCAGGATGCAATCGCAAACCCCGGAAGCGCAAAAATAACATAGATCGCTATACGCCATAATAAAATATGTTTGCTGCTATATGAATGTTTCACAATAATCCTCCTGAATCGGCTTATTCAGCCTGCTAATCCCCTCTAAGCACATAAGCCGCACCGCTAAGCTTACTCATCTTCCTTAAACATCTTTGCAATCGTCAGTTGCTGCAAGCCATAAAAATAATCCTGCTCCCAATCACTGCTCACCAGCTCAGGCAAATAATCTGCCGGAATCATCTCTTCACAGAGCTTGCGAATTTCTATGAGATCACCAGCAGTCAACTCTGTATTGCTGCATACAATTGTGTGAGGATTAACAGTTGCTGCAAAAGTAACAACAAACCGGCTTACTGATTCTAAAAGCATCCGTTTGCGCAACTGCTCATCTTTTGTTGATAAAGCTTCTGTCAGTAGCTGCTCAAAGTTCCTGACATCGGATAACGGTAAAAAAGAAATCTCGCCAGAGAAGGAGCTGCTTCCTCTTACAACACTGCCATTTACGATAATACCGGCACCCGGACCATTTTTACCAAAATAAAGGTACACTACAGATGCAAAATCTTGTTTGTAATTGCCACGATCATAATAGCCGCTAACCGTCGCATTCATATCATTCTCAACCTTTGCACTTAGTCCAAATTGCTGCTCACAAAAGGTTTGAAAATTAAAATCCCTAAATCTTTCATACCCTTGTATATGAAAAACTTGTCCATTTTTAACAGGAGCGGGCACCCCTAATACAATGACTCGCAAATTAGAGTTTGCTTGTTGAATAGTTTGCAGCTGCTTCTGCAAAAGCTCCGGTCCCGCCTCTAAAACACCTGGTAATTTTTTTTGAAAAATCAACTGTCCTTCATAATCAAACAATTGATAAAAAGAAAAATCCCTTTCCAAACAGACTGCCGCTCCTGTCATAAACGCAGCATTTAAACTATACGTGCTGGGTCGTCGTCCGCCGCTGGACTTGCCCAAACCCACTAACCGGACTTCACCAGCTTCAACCATAGCATCGATTGCTTTGCTAATTGTTGGAAAACTAATGTCTGTATTTTGTGCAATTTCAGCTTTAGTAGATTCAACATGCTTATATAACTGTAAGCATATTTGATGTCGAATCATACTTCCCATTTTTTTAGGATTAATAAAGGTATGTTTAATTACGCTCCCTCCACTTATTAAACTTCTTTAATTAGTATGCATTCTAACATATTTGACAGCTGTACGACAACCGCAATGCAACGCTTGCTTTGGATATTTTTATTTATATATTGTTTGTTCCAAATTACAAATGCTATACTAAAGCGGAGTTCCTACATAAAATAGAAAATTATTCATGTTCTTCAGAAAGGAGTGTTTATATGACTTTCAGTTCATTGTTTATGCGAAGCCTCACAGCTAAGGCTCCTGGAAAACATCGCTCCAGGCAGCAGCATCCTTCTTTTTCCGCTCCTCATTCCGCACAAATGCAAGCTGCCTATGGCAACCAAGCAGCTGGGCAAAGGGAAAATGGTCAAAGCAATCAGCAAGCCGGCGGTTGGTTTAGCAATTTCCTGCCTTCGTTTCCCGCCGGTTTTACACAAGATCTTTTTATGCAATCCGCACGGGAAGGTGTATCTGCAGGTTTCGGTTCAGACTCTGTCGATATTTATGACATGTGGCAGCTGCGCAATGATCCGGAAAAACTGAACCAATTTATGCAGGATCGGATTCATCGCATGGATGGAGGATTGCAATAAATCTTATTTGCAGCCATTGTTATATCATTTGATCATCCGAGACTAATTCATTAAAGTCAGAGTATAATAAGCAGCAGTTTCCGCTCAAGGAGGCTGACAGGCAGAAATTGAAAATTTCTGCCTGTTTATTATGCTTCTGAATTTCTTTGTATCTCGTATTGTCTCGCTTGTCAGCCTGCGAGTCGCAAAACTATGAAATCAACTTTCATGCTCGCAACACTATAATACAAATTATTACTGGCGAACGGAGGTAAGCAATGGCTGGCGCAAATTTTCTTTGACAAGATGATATATTGTACGATATTATCTACCTATCGTTAGGTAGTTGAAAAAGAAAGGCGGTTATTTACAATCAATAAAAGTGATGATACCCGACAAAAAATTTTAGAAACAACCACTTGGTTAATTGGTCAATATGGCATTGAGAAATCCTCTCTCTCCATGATTGCCAAAAATGTGGGCATTCAGAAGCCTTCCATCTATTATTACTTTCGCTCCAAAGAAGAGCTGATCGATGCAGTCTTCCTTTGGCTGTTGGCAGACTACGGATTCGAGTATTACTTTAAAGAATCTGCGTACAGCAAAAATAACTTTAGAGAAAAGTTAATGGAAGATGGATTGCATATGCTGCTGGAGGACTCCACAGATACCCAAAGACTTGTTTCCCATGTGCTCAACGAGTTTCTTGTGTATGGAACAAGAGAGTCATCTCACAATAAGGAGTACCATGAAAAACTGAAGTCGGCTCAAGAAAGCTTTATTGAAGGATTTCTCTTGCTTCTCAATAAAGCCGCAGATTGGAATATCATTGAACCCGATGGTTTGCGCGAAAAAGCAATCATCTTGGCATTGACGCTTGATAATCTGCTTGTTTATCCTATGATGGGTGTCCAGCTTGACGCCCCTGCTGTATGGAAGCAAACAATTGCAAGCATATTCTTTGCGAAGGGATGATCCTATGAATCAAAATCATACTGTGCTGCATTTTTCGAAATCAGATAAGGTGATTTTATGGCTTGGCTTTCCGCTTGCCGGATTGGTGCTTGGCTGGTTTCTTCCCGCCATTGCCAAATGGGGCAGCTCACTGCCCTGGCTGCCATTCCAAGGTCCTTTGAAACTGATCGCTTCTTATAATGGCGCATGGGTCGGGATCATCACGATGGCACTTGGCTTAATTGCCGGTCTTTTACTTACACTGCTTTCTTTTCATGAAAGCCTGGAAACGAAAGTTTATGATGACCAGGTCATTTTCAAGCTTCGCGATGATGAAGAAATTTTCAAAAAAGACGATACCTCACTTGTATGTATGGATAAAAAGAAGCATCTGATACTGCTTGGTCGCTCGACAGCCCCGACTTGTCCACTGCCGCCAATGCGCTGTTAAAAGCAAGGAAAGTTGCGCTCGAAAAAGACAAGGAAGAGGAAGCTTTTCATTTGGCGAGAGAGCTATGGAAGCTGAGGGTGTCTGTAAAAGAAAAGGATAAAGGTCAATATTATCGCTAGAGCGAGCTGAGAAAAGCAGTCCAGATATTCAATACAGGTAATAGGTAAACAAAAGGGAAGCCAACGACTGAACCAGTTGACTTCCCTTATAAACTACTTGCTTGTGTCCCAATCTTCTACTCCAGCCTAAACAATTTCCCTTCTCCTGGAGCAAGTTGAACAGACATACCACCATTATTAAAATTAGTAGCCTTTAACTGTCCATCAACCTTTGATACTTCCTTTACATTGTTAATACTTGAATCTGCTGTGAACGGAATTGTATGCTGGTTGACCGTGCTTTTGTTTACGATCATCACATATTGTTGTCCGGATTGATCTTCATATTGCCCAATAACAAGTGGAACGGTGCTATTAGGCTGCCATGCAAAAGAAGCCGGCAATATTGTTGTAGATGAAGGCAAATCATTTCCTGTATGGTACACTGCTAGTGATTGCAATTCCATTAGCGTGTTCCCCAATTGCAATACTTCTGCATTTAAATTTTGCGCCCAAAGATAAGATGCGTTTTTCGTGCCATCAGGCAGGATCAATCCATTATTGAAACTTTCTCCGCCGCTGGCTTCCGGGGTCCAGTATGTGAAATAAATATATCCCTTGGCTCCATAAGCCAGATTAGCATATATTTGATAGCGCATTTCACTTTCTGAAGGCGCCTTCCACACACTTGTTACACCTACGGATTGGATATATGACCAAAAATCAACTCCACCCAGCTTGGCCTGACGTCTTATCGTCTCCAAATTATCATAATAATCATTTCTGAATTGTCCGTTTGCGAGAAATGGATAGTGATCGAACACTAGCACATCTGGTTCCGTATACATCCAACGATAAACATAATCCTCATAGGATGCACCCTTAATATTTTGATTAATCGTAAACCAGAAGTCAGCCTCTATCGGTGTTCCATTCAAATAAGCTGAGCCATCATTGTACCAGTTGTCATTTGTATTGGAACGTACAACCCATCCGATTGAACCGTCTCCTCCGCCATTATGGGTCAATTCCATATAATATTGTGTATTTTGCAAAACCGATGCATTCAAATGAAAGAGCGGCCACTCGGTATTTGGTGCAGATGAGGTATGCTGAGCAATCAACGTCGTTTTGGCTGGTGAATTCCACAATTTTAGGGTTAACTCTTCTCCCGCTCCCCAAGTGTTTTTATCTATCCACCATTGAACGCTGTCAATTTGTGTCTGTCCCTTTTTTGTTGTAAAAGTTTGACCAAGCGAAACTGTATCGGTGACAAACTCACCTGTAAATTGATTAAGTCCAAGCTGACTGGCCGTTGCATAATTAGGAAATAAATTAACAAATGACAGATGACTTGAATCGTTCATTTTAAGACGACGAATCGTGTTTTGAATACGTGTCATTTGCAAGGCAGTAGGCTCATCCAGAATATGATAGCCAAGCACAGCAGCTTTTGTCCCGTAATAATTGGCGATATCATCAATCGCTGTATCAGATGGTTGATTGCCATCATTGTAAGCCCGTTGGGAAAAATTCAAATTGAACCATAGATCAACAGATTGTGCGACACCATTTAGATAGGCTTGTCCATCCTCATATGTACTGGATGTACTAGTCGTAATCCAACCGATAGGAGTAGGGCTGTCGCTCGTTACTTCCAAATAGTATACGTTATCGCTTTGAACCGCTGTATGCAAATTAAAGACAGGATAAAAGGTTGAAACAGGAGCCGTTAGGGTGTCAGATGCAATTAGTTGGTTTTTGGCAGGGCTATCATATAAATGAAGTGTAATAGCAGCCCCTGCCGGCCAGTTTAATTGATCGATCTGCAATTGTACCTGATTAAGTCCCCAGCCTGTTCCTTTAGGTGTACGAATCGTTTGCCCCAAAGATGTAGTTGAACTGACAAACAATCCGTGTCCGGAATTATTCTGGGAAACAACCTGATCTCTCCAAGCCAAGCGACTGTCATCCACCAATAGCGTTAATCCATGATTAGCTGCATAGCCAAGTGCGGCATCATTGGAACTGTAGTCACTTAGCCCGTTTCCTCCTACAATAAAAGTAGCATTCATTGCACTTATATCAGCATAACTGGCACTGCTAGTGTTTGCTGGTGACGGCGGCCAAAAAATGCCGATTGGAAACGATTGAGCAGTCGAACCTTTTGCAGATCCGATCTCAGAAAAGCTCGCTGTCAATAATAATAGGGCAAGAAATATACCTGTGCTTTTCTTCAACACGAATACCCTCTCCTATAGTAATCGGTAACAACTCAATAAGCATCAATATTCTACGATTGCAGTTTTGTCGAGAAATTTCTTAATAATCCAAGTAATCACACCACCAATAATGGCAAGCAGAACGCCAAATGCCGAGGCTGTTCCATAATTCCCGTCACTAACCAAATTTACAATCTGCAAAGCAGCTGTATTGGTCATATAGTTCGGCCCGCCGTTGGTGAGCAGCTTGGACTGCAGAAAAATGGTAAATGCACTGCTTGTTCCAATAATCGTTAAGGTGGAGATTGTCGGCCATATCATAGGAATAACAACACTAATCAGTTCCTTCCTCTTCGTTATTCCCTCTAACATGCCAACCTCGTATAGATCATGAGGAATTCGTCCGATCGCTCCCAGCAATATAGCTGCATTGAATCCGATGCCAGCCCACACACAGAAAAAGAAGACGGTGCCAAGTGCAGTAGATGGATCACCCAGCCATGAACGCTTCAAACTCTCCAGCCCTACGGTATCTAAAACAGCGTTGACAACCCCTACATTGGGACTAACCATAAACGAAAACACCATCGTAATAATTACAATAGACAAAATCGAAGGAAAAAAGTATACAATTCTATAAAAATTATGAAACCTAATTTTTTTGGAGAAAAAGTAAGCCACTACCAAAGACAATGGCAATAATACCGCCACATTCAAAGGTATCCATAGCAGCGTATTTCTTATCGCATATTTATATGGCGGCTCAGTTGTGATTCTTTCTATTAAATCTACAAAATTATGAAAGCCAACCCATTCGATAATCCCTGTTGAAATGTTCCATCTTTTGAAGGAGTAAACAATAGTGTTGAAGTTCACGTAAACAGTAAACAACAAATAGTGCGATACTGGATAAATGACCATTGATAATATAAATAAAAATCTCATTCGCTTCGCACGATTGGAAAACCAGCCCATCATTATCCCTACTTTCACAGATGGGGAAGCTGGTTGCTCAACCAACTTCCCCAGCCTCTTAGTCCATACCTACTTCTTTTTTATAAGCCTCCCATTTATCTTTGGCAAATGACAAATCATCCTTAAACTGCTGCTCGGCTGTTTTTGTTCCAAAAACAATATTGCCATATGCATCTCCTGATGGGTACATTGTCATTTTGATAAACATCGGGTGGTTGGAATTGAACGTAAATGGCTTATTATTCGTCATAATATCCATAACACTTTGTGTAAATTCAGAAACCTGGACTCCTTCAAGTGAGTAATTAAATGGTCTAAAGTTTCCTGTCAGTTCAGTAAATTTACGATTCATCTCTTGGGATGCCGCAAAAGCGATAAATTCTTTCGCCAATTCTTTTTCTTTCGCTTTTTCTGGTACTACTGTAATATCGCCAACCATGCTGAAATAAACATTTGGTTCCTTAGCATTGCTTACAGCAGGTACTGGCATCATGCCCATATGAAAATTTTCAGGGGTAGAAGCTTGCATTTCAATTTCCAGCCAGTTTCCGTTAGGAATCATAGCTGCTTTACCATTTACAAATTCCATTTGTGCTTCCGTATGATTCAAAGCTTCCGATCCTTTAAGCGTCCAGCCCTTTTTGAAGATATCTTCAAATTGCTCTAATGCAGTCAATCTGGCAGGATCGCCTAATACATCAGGCGTCTCCATGTTCAAAAACTGCTCCAAATAATCAAATCCGCCAGCTTGTACAATCATCGGCTTTACAACAAAATCCCAATAGCTTGCCACTTTCCCCGGGTATACAATCGGCGCAATTCCCTTTTCCTGAATTTTCTCAGCCAGTGTTGCAAATTCATCCCAGGTTTTCGGAACATCCCAGCCGTTTTCTTCAAACATGCCTTTGTTATAAGCCATACCCAATACTCCATCAGACCAAGGAATTTGGTAAACCTTATCTTTATATACGGCATATTGCTGAGCTGCTGCATTTAAAGACTCTTTAATGGAAACTCCATCTGCTCCCTCACTATTGAACAGCTCAGTCAAATCTGCCAAGTAACCTTGAGCCGCCCACATTTGCCAATGTGTATTAGTCAAAAATGCAACATCCGGCAAATTGGCGCCTGATTCAAAACGCGGGCCCATTTTTTCCATAATACCTGGGTCGCCTTCAAGCTCGACCGTTACATTTTCATGCAATGCCTCAAAGCCTGTTTTTAATTCCTTGAACCATGCGTCGCCAAAGCCGCCATGAAAAAAGGCAACTTTCAACGTTTGTTTTTTGCCTCCTTCACCTTTACCGCCTTCTTGCTTCTGGTTGGAATCTGTACCTGATGGATTATTATTTCCCTTACCACCGGAACATGCACTAACAGCCAGCATCATCACAAGTAAAATTGCCGTTATTACAAAAAAACGATTGCGATTTGATACAAACTTCATAGATATACACCCCTTGATTTTTTTATGATATAAAGCCTCATACATAGAGCATGCTGCCTTACTTCTCAAATTGAATCCAGACTCCCTCGCCCGCTCCAAGCTCCAGCTCAATTATGTCGTTTTTCAATTGATTCGTTGCGGATTCGTTGCTACGCCACATTGTATATTTTTTAAAGGAAGAATTTACCGTAATAGTTGTTGCCGCTGCCTTCTCATAACTTGCATTCACAACGAGAATAGCCGATGCTCCTTTGTCATTGCTAAAGCCTCCGACTATAGCAGAATCGCCTGTAATCTCGTTAATAGCATCAAGGGATTCCGTTGGCTCAGCTACAAGCGGCGGACTAAATCCGTAATGAATAACCCCTTCCGAAGTCCAGTCCAGCATCTGACTGCCGATTGCTTGAACATCCTTATTTAATCGTTGAACTTCTGAGTAGTGCTTCGTTTTGTTTCCTTCCAGATCAATCATGCCTTCACCGAATGTCTCTCCTCCTGAAGGCTTCGGCGTCCAATATGTGAAGTATTGAATACCTTTGGCACCGTATGCCAGGCTTGTGAACACCTGCCAGCGTAATTCATCCTCAGTCGGATCGCGATGTGATCGATTAAAGGATAATGTTTGTATAAATACCCAGAAAGGAGTATGCTGCTTCAATGTTTCACTGCGAATCAATTCAAGATTATAAAAATAGTCCTCCGTAATGTTAGCGATTTCATTATCTGAAGTTTTAATTAAAAATGGATAATGATCATATGATAGTATGCTCGGCTTGAAGGTACTCAAGTAATCCTGTACATATTCCAGCGATGTCCCGCCTTTTTGCTCCACAGAAGCATAGGTAGGAAACAAGTTCAGATAGGCCAAGCCATCTGGTGCATGCTTTTCATATTCTTCTTTCAGTGCCGTCAATAGTTCAAATTGCTGTCTGGATGGTTCGTCATAAAAAACATGCCCCATATAAGCAGGATGAGCCTTGAATGGATCTATCATTTCCTTCATCCGACTCAAATCACCTTGCTCTAGCTGATTAATACGCGGGTCGCGTACAATTACTTTCAAATTATTGTCAGCCGCCAAATCAAGCGATTTTTGCTGTGCTTCTTCACCGCCTTGCCATTCCGAGAATCCAGTAACAAATGTAATGCCTGCCTCTTTCATTTCCTGGTAACGCTCTGTTGTGATCTGATCAACAGGTGGAGAAACCCAAAGTCCTATAGGAAAAGCAGCTTCTGCCTTTGCCGGTTGATTGTTGTTCTCTTTTTTCAATAAAGTCATCGTTGTAAGCACCACCAATAAAATAATAACGGCAGAGGATATCCAGTATTTTTTCCTCATCCTTTAAGGCCTCCTGTTGTCAATCCGCTAATCAATCGATCTTGCAAGAAGAAGTATACGATTAAGATTGGGAGAGTCGACATGGTTAAGGCTGCAAATAGAGTAGTCCAATCTGCCGCATACTGCTGTTTTAGTACAAGATCTTGCAAGCCCACAGATACAGTAAATAAGTTTCGATCTTGCAAGAATATATATGGCAGGAAAAAATCATTCCATATACCAATTAGGGTAACGAGTCCGACTGCAGCCAGGCCCGGCTTCGCCATCGGCAACATGATGCGGAAAAAAATTTGCCAATCATTCGCACCATCCATATAAGCCGCTTCAGCATATTCCCAAGAGACTCCTTTAAAAAAGCCGTACAAAATAATAAAATTCATGCTGAGCCCGGCTGAATACAAGATAAGCAAACCTAAATGCGAATTAAACAAACTCAAATCGATCATAAGCTTGTAAAGAGCCGCTAACGAACCAACTGACGGTATTAAAAACGTTGAAACTGCAAAAAAGAAAATGATACCGCTTCCAGGAAATTTATATTTTGCTACAACATAAGAAGATGTAGCTGCCGATAGTACAGCCAGTGCCGTTCCTATCGATGTAATCAGCACACTATTCATAAAAAAAGTACCCAATCCAGTGTCATTCCATGCTTTGCTATAATTTGACCACCGCCATTGTTCAGGCAAGGACCATATATTTTGGTAAAATTCAGGTCCAGTTTTTAAAGAATTAATAAACATCCAAATAAAAGGGTAAATAATAGAAAGCGCGTAAATCATAAACACCACTTGAGTAATTCCGGTTCCCAGTTTCCACTTCTGTAGCATGGCGTTCTCCTTGTCATATAATTAATTACTTAAGTTAACTTAATAATAAAACAAGAAATGAGAATCGTCAACTAGATATTCTCACTTCTTTATTTGACTAGTCCTCAAAGAGCTTGTCCATCACATGCTCCATAGATATAGCAAAACCTCCATAAATACCTGATCGCTCGCCTAATTCTGAGTATACCAATGTTGTTGTTAACGGCACCATCCGGTTGACCAATTCCCTTAAAGGCTGAATAAATGAATAGCCCAACTTCGTAATTTGTCCGCCTATCACAATAAGTTCCAGATCAAGCAGCAAACTCATATTCACCAAAACTACCGATAGAGAGTGTACAAGCTCTTTGGTCATCTTCAAACAATAAGGATCGCCTGCCTCGACCGCCTTGCAAAAATGTTCAAACGTAATTTTCTCAAAATTATGCTGACAGTAATCCACGATTTTACTTTCCTGTCCGTTCTGCAAATCCTGTTTAACCTTGCCAATAAGAGCGTGCAGCGACAATCGATAATCCAAATAATGCTTATGGAAGCTTTCCGGCTCGTCGTGATTAGGTGTATCACATACCCAATAGCCGACCTCTCCAGCAGCAAGTCGGCTTCCTTCGTACAGCTTCCCTTCAATAATCATCCCGGCACCGATACCAACATCTATATTAATCCCTAATAAATTGGTAAATCCTTTGCCGGCACCGTATCTGCTTTCTCCTATTACGCTAAGATTAATATCATTCATAACAATAACATCGGATTGAAATTCTTGTTCCATCAATTGCCGAATATTAATATTATTCCACTCTTTGTAGCGAGGCGCAGCTTGAAAGAAACCTGTCTCTTTATTAATAATGCCAGGCGTTCCAACACAAACTACTTTAACTTTTTCACTAGAAATATTTTTTTGTTGCAGCAGTTGTTTAATCTGCTCTATTACAGTAAAAAAATCGTCTTTCATAATTTTCGAAGAGAAGGAGAAGATAACTTCTCCTTCGATAAGGATATTGCCTTGCAAGTCCCCTACTGCAAGACGTATTTTGTCACCGGCCAAATCAATTGCAACAATATAGCCAAAATATTGATTAAAACTAAGCATGATCGGCGGTCTACCGCTGCCAACCAAATCCCGTGTTCCTACTTCTTCCACTATACCCATAGCAAGCAAATGCTCAGTAATGGAAGACACGCTTGGAGCGCTCAGCTTTAATATTTTGGCTACATCAGCTCTTGAAATAGGTCCTTGTTTTCTGACTAGCTCTGTTATCAGGCTTAGATTAGTCGACCGAATTAGTTTTGGATTCCCTGCTTTACCCTTCAAAATAAACTCCTCACTCACCATTTAATAATTAACTTAACTAATATAATATACTAAAAATTCACTTCTGTAAATTTTCTCTTGCACTTTAGTTTGCTTTGATATTTGTACTAGGGAGTGTCTGAAAACCTAATTAAGGGCATCTTCACCCCCTCTCACCCCCAGTGGCGTTACTTTCTCTTGACGTACTTCCGTACGGCTGCGAAAAAGTGCTCTTTGGGGAGCGAAAATTCGGCAATTCTGCTCTCTTCGGGGTTTTCAAACATTCCCTAAAGTGAGATTAGCGATTATGAAGAGAGATTTAAATCTAAATTTGAATACATCAATTAAAAAATCAATTCATTAGCTCCTGTATCCAGATCCTGTTTATAGCACTGATCACCGACAACAAGCTCCAGACGAGCTGATATACCCGCAGGAATATTTGTTGTTACAATGATTGAACCCTCCGCTGTCTTCTTCCATTGAGCGTATATGCTGCCTTGCACAGTCCAGACAGTTGCTTCTGCGAATTCTAATGAATCCGGCAAATACGGACGAATAACAGCCTGCTGAAAACCTGGTGCTTCTGATTTAATGCCCACGATATATTCCTGCAGCAGTCTGCCAGGATAACCATTCCACGCATGAGAGTGGCTTTCGATATCCTGCCAGCCTTCCCAGAGCGTTAAAGAGCCTTGCTCAATCATATAGCCCCAGCCCGGGTATTCGCGCCGATTAATAATAGCGAAAGCTTCCTCGCTGAAGCCATTGTCGAATAACATACGCAATAGCGGCAGCGACAAAACGGTACTGCACTCCCACTCTTTATTTTTCACATAGTCAAGTGCACGTGCTCGTTCCTCCTGTGGTACAACATCGGCAAACAGTGCAATAGCAGTAACGCCTTGATGTGCCGCTGTCGCCTCGCTGCTATCTTTGTATGCTCCAAGCTCAGGCAAATACAAATGTTCATTAATGCTTACAAGCAATTTACCCGCTTCCTGTTCATACTCTTGCTGATCCGCCGTTTTGTTAAGAAATTGCGCAGCATGGGCTATAATTTGCAAAGCTTGAAACAATTTGATTTGCTGTACTGTAAGAAAATGTCCCCCATGCTCTACTGAAGGGTACGGCCAATCGCTAATATGCCAACCTTTATCTAATGGTACAAGCCCTGTTTCTGAATCTATAATTTCAATAAAATAGTTTACCATTTTTGTCATTGGTTCATAATACGCTGCTAACTGGCTAACATCCCCTGTTGCTTCGTAAAGCTTCCATAGCAAGGTTGCAAAATGCAAATCCCACTCCGGTATTTGAGTATGGAATTGAGCATGCTCGTAAGTTGTTGGTGTTACAAACGGGAATGTACCGTCCGGCAGTTGCGCGTCCGTGAAATCAGACAACGTTTTTTCCAGCATGGCAACAGCATCAAAGTTATAAATGAGCAGCTCAGCTTGTATATCCGTATCCGCCAAATATTGCGCCTGCTCACGATGCGGACAATCTACCAATTGTCCCAACGCATTATTTTTTTGCGTGCGTACAGCCGCATCATATAATTTATTCAACAGTTCATCCGAGCATCGGAAGCTGCCTGAGTAAGAAATATCTGTATGCGCTGCACAGACTACAATTCCACTTTCTAATGTAATAATATCGGGGTAACCAGTAATTTCGACAAAGCGAAATGCTTTATAGGAGAAGTCAGGCTGCCAGTCTTCCAGCTCGTCTCCACGCATCGTATATTCATCGTAGTGTGTTTCTGAAACTTCATTCGTAACATTATGTCCGACTCTTCCATGCTCATCCAGATTTTCCGAATAGCGCATTCGAATTGTTACACCTTCATACCCTTTGAGCCTGATCCGCGGCCAGCCGGATACTACCCTGCCTGCATCAAATATTTGTGCCTGCTGTTCATTCCCCGTACCTTGCTTCACTGCTATTTTGGTCAGAATAATTTCTTCCTCTACCTTACCCTCTGGTATAGACTGCAATTGCATCGGATACTCTTCTTTCCCAATAACAGCTAGTTGTGCAGGAGCTGAAGCATCGCTAAAATCTCCTCCTGCATATCTCCAGGCAGGATTCCATTTTCTTGCATCATAAGCTTCAATCGCCGAAATTCTTCTCCATTGCTGATAAGGAGTTCCAATCTGATGCGGCATATCGATAAGTGTTTGCCAGCTAGTATCGGATAATAGCTTCTGAGTTTCTCCACTTGAATCTTTCCAGTGAAGTTCCAATCGAAATCCGGGAAGCCCGTTCACACTATTTTGGCAATCTCCCCCCAAATAATGAGCATCAGCCGTTATACAATTCGCCCCTTGTTGCAATAAACTTCCTATCTCATAAATGGTATAAAATTTTCTTTTCTTTGGATCCGTTGGTGCCGGTGTCCCGTAGCCGCCCAGCTTTGCGCCGTTGATATATACTTGTGCGTAATGATGACAAGAAACGAATAACTGTGCCGAATCAGGTTGCTCATCCATATGAAACTCTTTGCGGAAATAGGAAAAATCATTAATTTGCACTTTGTCAGAACGCCAAATCCAATCTGCTGCCCACTTCAATTCACTCATCCCCTTGTTACTATTTTTTGCAACTATTTTTTATCAGCATAGCATAGCTTTTTTACTTGTTTATAGGGGGTAATCTATGATATGAATAGGTCAATTACATCTTTTACAACGAGAGGGTGCGTTCTGATGACAGCCAAGGTACGTTTACTGGATGGGAGTACTTTTTGGGAGGAGCATTTTCCAGTTCATATAACAAGAGAACGCGAGGCCTTTACACTCCCGCTCCATATTCATAACTTCATTGAAATTCAATATGTGGCTGAAGGCAAAGGCTTTCATTATATTGGCAACGACAGAGTCGCTGCGGAAAAAGGAGATTTGTTCATTATCCCAATCGGCACGCTTCATGTCTATCGTCCTTCTTCGCCGCAGGCGAAAGACGAGCTAATCGTGTATAATTGTTTGTTTGATCAACAGGTTCCCGAGCAGCTGGGGCTCTCCTATCCGCTTCCCTCAGAAGTGCACAAACTTTTAAACCGAGAGCCTGGCTGCTACTATAAATATAAGGATACCAACTTCAAAGCCCGGCAGCTTCTCGAAGACATGCACCAAGAATACTTTGCCAAGCAAGCAGGCTTCGAGACTGTCCTATATGCTCAATTAACAAAATTGCTGATATATTTGTACCGTCTGGAAACAGGACAATTGCAAACTAAGCCAGTCTCATCTGGCATCGGTGCTATTCTTGCTTATATTGAACAGAACTACGATCAGACCATAACGTTAACACAGGCAGCCAAACTGATTTCTACCAGTCCCAGCTATATGCAAAAAAACTTCAAGCGAGTAACCGGGCAGTCCTTTACCGAATACATTCAGAATGTACGGATAAAAAAAAGTATAGAACTGCTGCTGCTTCCTTCCTATTCTATTAAGGAAATAGCTCTTCGTGTTGGATATCGTGATTTGAAGTTTTTTCATGCACTGTTTAAAAAGAAAACGGGGTACTCGCCAGCACAATACCGTTCTACCATACTTGTTCGAGCGCAAGATTAATAAAGGCGCAAATATAACAGAAATTGTTTAAACCGGCTACAAAAACAAAACTGATTGCTTCATCCATTATGGAGAAGCAATCAGCTTCGTTTATTTTCGTATAAGGTCTTTAATTTTCATTGATTTCAAATGTGACTCCATTTTCTCCTCTGCATCTTTCATCACTGCTTGAATAAGACACTCTTCCCCATGAACAAAATCGCATTCAAACAACGATGCACTTCCCTCAATCGCCTGGATAATGTCTAAAAATGTAATGTCGTCTTTATTACGGGATATACGGTAACCGCCATTCGCCCCTGAAGCCGATTCGATCATGCCAGCTTTTACAAGCCGTGTCAAAATTTTAGACAAATACGTTGGTGAAACTCCCTGTGCCTCTGCCAGTTGCTGTACACCTATTGGTTTAACAGCAGAAGATTCAACAAGAGCAAGCATAGTATGAAGAGCGTAATTTGTAGCTTTTGTAAATTTCATATATTCTCACCTTATTCAAAGACTTTTATTATCCATAATATCTCTTTATAGCCTGAAGTGTCAAGACACAACTAGTTCACCGCTTTAAAACACAAAAGAAAAAATCAATATTTTGGCAAATAATTAACATAAAATTGTTTACAATTCACTTAATGGAAATGAAAATGATGAAAATAAAATAATAACGGCATAACGTTATAATGTTTATTGACATCCTTTTTATTCTGCTATAACATGAACTCAGCAAACGTTTCCAACTTGCATATAACTTCTGCATTTATGGAATCATTCTAATTGGGGGTTGATAAATGCTATACGTCAGCTGTACAGCTTGTCACACAAATAGTAAACAATACAACAGGTTAGTCAGAACAATGAGTCAGAATATGTAATCAAACTTGGGGGGAATAAAATGAAACGGATATCCATTCTTTTACTAACACTTGTTTTTGTACTTGCAGCATGCTCTTCAGGCGGCAAGGGAACTAATGGCAACGGAAGCTCTGGAAAAAAAATAACGATTCGCACAGCAAGTATGTACGGCGGTACTGATCCAGGCTCGCAAAATTATCGCAATATTATGGATAAATTTATGGAAGAGCATACCAATGTAAAAATTGAAGATGAATCCGCACCAATTGATGAGCAATGGAGAGCCTCTGTCATTAACGATTTCAACTCCGGCAATGAGCCTGACGTTATCTATTTCGTCCATCACTCTGACGGACAAGCGCTGGCTGACACGGGAAATGTTGTATCTGTTGAAGAAATTCGCGAGGTCTATCCTGACTATGCAACCAACATTGGCGACAGTGCTATGAACGTATTGCGTACAAAAGACGGCAAAGTATACTGTGTACCGATGACTGGTTACTGGATGGGTAATTTTGTGAATGTCGAGCTATTTGAAAAGTACGGGCTTGAATTACCTACTACTTGGGAAAACTTAGAGAAAGCTGTCAAAACGTTTAAAGAAAACGGAATCGTACCATTTGCTTTAGCTTTGGGACATATTCCTCACTTCTTTATTGAGCATATGTTTATGACTGCTGGCGGTGTGGAAGCATTGCTTGAGCGTCCAAGTTCTGCAGACGAGGTACCAGAAAGCTGGGTTAAAGCGCTGAATGTTTTGAAAGATCTATATGATATGGGTGCTTTCCCTGATGATACTAACTCCACTACTGAAGAAACAGTTAAGCTTCTATTTAATGAAGGCAAGGCTGCAATGCTTGTAAGCGGCACATGGCATCCAGGCTCCATTCCGGTTGAAGATGAAACAGGCAAGCTGGTTACTCAAGACAAAGTTACGATTATGCCATTCCCTATGCATCCAGATGGCAAAGGAACGCCTGGTATTGTTGGAGGATGGAACGGTGGCTTCTATATTTCCAAAAAAGCATGGGAAGATCCTGACAAGCGCGACTATGTTGTAAAGCTGGTTCAAGCTCATACTTCTTCCGAAGCAATTAGCAACTATACAGGCAAGGACACAGGCGGCGTATCTCCTGACACTAGTGTACCTGTACCAGATGTATCCGATCGTCCGCTTGTAGATAAAGGTTTCAAATTCTGGGCAGAGTATAGCAAAAACCATGCCGACCCAGCTGCCGATCATATGAAGTCTGATCCGAAAAACATTTTGTATCAAGGGCTGACTAAAATCGTTAAAGGTGAATTAACGCCGGAAGAGCTTTTGAAAAATGTTGCTGAGAAAAAGCCTTTTGACTAAGCAAATAGAAAAGAAATAAAACAGGATAAGGAAGTATAGTGAAGCCTGCGGGCCTCACTATACTCTTTCTGTTCAAGTATAAAGAAATTGTATATGGAAAGATGGTGAAGACATCTTGGATTCAATGATTTATCGTAAAAAATCGTTTGTGCTCTTTTTTATTACACCTGCTTTTCTATTCCTATTCTTGTTCGTTTGCTATCCATTTGTCATGAATATTTATAACAGCTTCTTCGAAATCAATGTTCTTGGCGCTCCTATAGGGGAATGGAACAATTTCGAGAACTATAAAAAGCTGTTTACAGACGAAGATATGATTACTTCGATAAAAAACACATTTTTACTCATGTTTTTTGTTGTTGTTTTTCAAGGAGGAATAGCTCTGCTTCTTGCTCTCCTCGTAGATTTTCTACGTAAGGGAGCACAAATTTATCGCGTTATCTTTTTCTTTCCGATGGTTATTTCCTCAGCAGCTCTAGGATTGATTTTCAACCTGCTTTACTTGTATCCAGACGGACCTTTGAATGCCATCGTCACTTCGCTGGGCTTTGACCCTATTATTTGGAAAGGTGAGGGCAATGCATTCGCAGCAATAACAATTCCAACCGTATGGAGCAGCATCGGATTCTATTTTGTAATTTATGTGATGGGGATTAGCAATATCCCATCTGATATTGTTGAAGCAGCTCAATTAGATGGAGCTGTTGGTTTGAAAAAAGTGCGCTTTATAACATTGCCATTGCTGTTCAACACAATTACTACCACCTTAATATTAATGATCTCTGGAGCGCTTCGGGTATTTGATATGGCATGGATTTTATTGCCGAATGGACAGCCTGGCGGATCCACCTATCTAACCGGTACTTATATGTACCAAATGACTTTTATTAACAGAAATGTAGACTATGGGGCAACTATCGCTGTATTTATTGTAGTGCTAGGTATCCTGTTCTCCTTCTTTACCAACAAAATATTCAAACCAAGAGATTATTGATCGTTTCAACAGAAAGGAGCTAGCTCGTGGCTACTTCACTTACAATCAAATCATCAAGCAGCAAGCGTAAATCTTTTATGTATCAGCTGCTGACACATATCGTGTTAATTTTGTGGGGCTTAACAACGATCTTCCCTTTTATCTGGGTTGTCGTGAACTCGTTTCGCTCCAAGCAATATATTTTGAGTGATTCTTTCAGTATTCCAACCTCACCAACGCTGGAAAACTACTTGAACGCTTTTGATAAAATTGATATATGGCGCGCATATGGAAACAGCCTAATCATTTCTGTTTCCGTCGCTTTATTGACTGTCCTGCTTGCCGGGCTTGCCGCTTTTGGATTAACTCGCTTCAATTTCAGAGGTAACGGATTTTTACAATCCGTAGTGCACGCTTGTCTGATGATAAGTGTATTTTCCACCATCATCCCTGTATTTGCCATTTTATTGAAGCTGAATATGATTAATACCTTAATCGGTCTTATTTTGCCTGTCACAGCGGGTTGTCTTGCCTTTGCTATTATGGTCGTCATGTCTTATATGCGCAGTATTCCAAAAGACTTGGAGGAAGCTGCTTTTATTGATGGCTGTAATATATTTCAAATTTGCTTTAAAATTATTTTTCCGATCAGCCGTCCAACCTTTGCCACGGTAGCTATATTCGCCTTTTTATGGTCATATAACGATTTGTTTACGCAACTATTTATTTTGCGTCAGAAGCAAACCTGGGCAATTAACCGCCTGCTTAATGAAATAAGCTCGCAGTATGGAACCGACTACGGTTTGATGGCAGCAGCAATCACTCTCGTTATTGTCCCTGTTCTAATTGTTTATATCGTGTTGCAAAAGCACATTATAAAAGGCTTGGTTGCTGGAGCTGTTAAAGGATAATATTCTTTTGATAAAGCATAGTTGAAATTTGAAAGGATGTTTACTGCATGAAAACTGTATTTGTAACACCTGCTTCTAACGATGAAACAATTCAATTTGCTGCTGCCGAACTTGTACGTTATTTGAACAAAATGGGCAACGCAGCTTCCCTTTCCTCTCGCTCAAACGGGATTGTAATTGGAAATTACGAAATGCTTCAAATCGAATCATCCATCAATCATCCGCTGGACGATGAAATCTATATTAATGTTAAAGACGCGCGTGGAGTAATTAGCGGTCCGAATCATCGGAGCGTACTTATGGCTGTTTATCGTTATCTGAGCAATTGCGGTTGTGCCTTTCTACACCCAACGTCAGATGGTGAACGTATTCCTGTATATGCGGAACCAATGGATTGCGAGCAGCAGGATCGTCCCTCCTATCGCTATCGCTGCATCAGCATTGAAGGAGCAAACGGCTACGATAACGTTGCTGATATGATCGACTGGATGCCGAAGGTAGGACTGAACAGCTATCATATGCAATTGAAGGATGGCTTTACTTTTTTCGAGAGATGGCATAGTCACAAAATGAATCCTTACAAAGATGCCGAACCGATCGACCTGGCAACAACAACTGGTTATGTTCAGCAGGCGGCCAAAGAAATGACAAAGCGCGGTCTTATTTATCAATCAATGGGACATGGCTGGACCGGGGAACCATTTGATATTAACGTATTGGGCTGGGATACAGTCGATTATGAGCTGCCTGCGGAAACAGCGCAGTATCTGGCAATGATCAATGGAAAGCGTCAATTATGGCGCAACATTCCTGTTAATACGAATGCCTGCTATTCTAATCCGGTTGCTCGCACTAAAATTGTTAACTTTATCGCCAACTATTCCAAAGAAAATCCAGAGATTGACTTGCTTCATTTCTGGTTGGGTGATGATCTTAACAATTACTGCGAATGCGATGAATGTGCCAAACAACAACCATCTGACTGGTACGTTATGATGCTTAATGAACTTGATGAAGTATTAACGAAACAAAATAATCCGGTACGCATCGTATTTCTAATGTTCTACGAGCTCTTATGGCCGCCCGTTCATCAATCTATTCAGAATCCGGATCGCTTTATTTTGCTGTTCGCCCCTGTCTCACTTAACTATACCAGGCCGTTTAAGGTTACAGAGGAGCTTCCTCCATTGGCGGAATTCCGTTTGAACAATATTATCGAGGCCAAAGGGGTCGAACAGAACGTCGCCTACTACCAAGCTTGGAAAAAAACATTCTCAGGGGACTCTTTCGTCTATATTTATCATTTAATGACAACTGGCTGGGAAAAGGATATTGCTGGTTATGAGCTCGCAAAAATATTGCATCAAGATATTCAGGGCTTCAAAAATCTGGGGCTCACCGGTGTAAACTCTTGTCAAGCGCAGCGCGTCTTTTTCCCTACAGGACTAATGATGACTGTGCTTGCCAAAACCCTATGGAATGATCAGCTAAGCTTTGAAGAAATATCAAATCAATATTTTGTAGAAGCCTATGGCGAGCAGGGGACTGCGGTCGAAAATTATATTGCTGAACTGTCAGCCATGTTCGATCCGGCTTATACACAGATGGAAGCACCTAGAATCGATGCAAAAGCAGCGGAAAGATTTGCCCGGATTCCTCAAGTTATAAATTCGTTCCTTCCTGTCATCCAGGAAAATATGATGCATCCGGAGGAAGCTGTACGAATCAATTGGCGGTATCTTTATATTTTCAGCATCCTTGCTGAGAAATGTGGTGTTATGTTCCAGCATATCGCACTTGATCAACAACAGCTTGTATCAGATCAGCTATGGCCTGATTTTATCGAAACCTTTTTCAAATACGAGGATGTACTCTATAGTGCATTTGATATTGAATGGTTCGCCAAACGCTTCAAATCCATGCAAGTAAATGGACAAAAAGACTTCTTGAATTATGATTAACTCCCACAAAGGGCTGTTGATGAACTGTGTAGAAGCAATCTCACAGTTCATCAATCCTAGTTTCCTCATTATAAAAAAAAAATCGCATCCGGAAGGGTTGTTAGGCACAACTCTTGCCGAATGGCGATTTTCCTTTTTAAAACAGTTACGTTTTTATTGCTTATCAGTGTTATTGTTTATCGGAAAAAACTTTCAAATCCGCAATCATTTGCTTAGTTGACGTATATCCGCCTGTTACCAAATACCAGGAAGGAGGATCTAAGATATAAATAGCATCGTTTTTGTAAGCGTCAGTTTCCTGAATGATGGAGTTTTCCAAAAATGCTTTTACAGAGCTGTCTTCACCAAAAGACGCATTGCGATCCAGCAATAAAATTGCTTGTGGATTTTTCGTTTTAATATACTCCACACTTACATCCGCACCATGGGACCCTTTTGCTTCTGTTTCCTCATCAGCAGGTTTAAAGCCAAACTCTCTGTGAACCATCGCATATCTGCCTTCTTTACCGTAAAACGTAACAAAGCCAGGACCAATCATCAGGAACAGGGTGTTTGTATCTTTTGCTTTAGCGCTTATTTCAGCAAAACCTTGCTTCAGCTCAGTAATACCAGCATCCAATCCTTCTTTTGCATCGGGGAAGATTTTACCGAGAATCTCTGCATTTCTAGCCAATCCTTCCTCAAACTGATCACCTTCAATGTTAAGACTGATAAACTTGGTATTATTAAATTTCTTTTGTGTATCTTCCAGATTCTTTCCTTCTGCTGTTCTAGCCCCAAAACGACCGCCATAAAAAATAATTTCCGGCTGCAACAAATCAAGAGCATCAAAATCTGCTTCAAACAGCGTTCCTACATTTACATATTTATCGTTCGTGTATTCTGACAAATAATCAGGCAAAGAAGAATCTGTCTTTGGCAAACCAAGCGTTTCCACATGAGTTTTTTCAAATCCGATTGTATTCAATGTATCCAAAATAGCTAAGTCATAAATAGCTACCCGTTTTGGGTTTATCGGAACCGTAACTTCTGTTCCTGACGCATCCACAACAGTTACTGTAGATTCTGTCTTCTCATCCGGGCTTTCTTTTGTTTCCTGTGCTTGTTCGCTATTGGTTGCTGATTCCTTTGGCGCCTGACTATTTTCCGGCGTATTCTTTCCTGTGTTATTAGTTGATCCGCATGCAGCCAGCATAAAAATCATAATTGCAGCAAGCGCTGGTAATAAATATTTCTTAGTCATGTTTACTCCTCCAAATATATAAAATATAATTTTCAAACTATTTATTCATAAAACTAAAACATAATCAGCTCTTTGCTGTAGTTGCATCAGGTTGAAAATAGACGCACACCTTTTTGCCGCCGACATCCACAATGTGAAAGTCATGATCAAACAATTCATTTAAAATTTGCTTGTCAACTACCTCGTTGGGCGTGCCCTCTTTGACAATTTCTCCGTTTTTCATCGCCACAATACTATCCGCAAATGAAGCTGCAAAATTAATATCATGGAGAACAATAATAACCGTCTTATCAAGCTCACTTACCAGCTTTTGCAAAATAAGCATCATTTCTACTGAATATCTGATATCCAGATTGTTGAGCGGCTCGTCCAAAAAAATGTATTTGGTATCCTGCGCAAGAATCATCGCAATATAGGCGCGCTGTCGCTGCCCACCTGAAATCTCATCAATAAATTTACTTTCAATTTCCTTGAGATTCATATAAGCAATCGATTGCTCGATTTTTTCCTCATCCTCCGGTTTCAGCCTCCCCTTGCTATAAGGGTAACGCCCAAAGGATATCAACTCTTTAACCGTTATGCGCAGATTTAAATTTTGCGTTTGTTTTAAAATAGATATTTTTTGAGCAAGCTGAATAGTTCCCATCTTTTTAATATTTTGACCGTCAATCTGAATATGACCTTCATCCGCTTCAATAAGATTGGTAGCAACATTGAACAAGGTGGACTTCCCCGCGCCATTGGCGCCGATCAATGCTGTAATTTTGCCCTCTTGAATCGTCAGGTTTACATTACGCAGCACTTGCATTCCATTATAAGATTGTGAAATATTATGGATTTCAATCATAATCGGTTCTCCCTTAGTATCAGATAAATCAGGTAAGCACCGCCAATTAAGTCAATTAATACGGTAACTGGAGTGGCATATCCGAGCAGTTCTACCATCCCTTGACCAAAGACAAGAAAGAGGGTTGCAATTATTGCAGATCCTGCAAGCAATACTTGGTGCCTATAGGTTCGGAACAACTCTCGGGCAATATTCACTGCAAGCAGTCCAAGAAAAGTAAGAGGACCAACAAGCGCTGTAATAATCGCCATAGCGACCGATATATAAAACAAATTCAAATTGACTTGCTTAATATACGGGACCCCGAGACTCCTAGCATTACTTTCGGTCAGCAACATCACATCGTATTCTTTGTTTTGACGATAAATCAGGACACAAAGGAGAATGACAGGAATAATAACAACATAAATGATGGTGGCATTTATATTGGTGATAGATACAACTGTCGCTGCTTGCAGCTTCTGAAATTCTTGCGGGCTGAGCAAAACTTCAATGTAATTGGATAAACTGCGCACGATTCCTGACAAAATCAAACCGAATAACAATAAAAATACGATATTGTTTTTGTTTTTCCTCAGAACGATTTTGTACATGGTCATTGAAATAATGATCATAATCGCTGTGCTTGTAAAAAAGTTTAAGTACGGATTATTAAACAGGGTCACTGCCGGCAGCCATTTACTTGTCAAATAGACAAGAACTGCTTGTGTCGCTATAAATACTGAATCGAAACCGATCATACCGGGTGTTAAAATACGATTTTCTGTAATGGTCTGAAAAACAAGACTAATTAGTCCCATTAAAACCGCACACATCAAAATAGCAAGCAAACTCATTCCACTTCTAATCGCGATCGATTTGGCAGCCTCGGCGGTCAAAGTCAATCCCAAGCTGCTTGCCTTGGCAAAAACTCTCGCATACATATACATGCATGCCGACAAAAAGGTAAGGACACCCAGTACAATAAAAATGAATCTAGTACGTTTATTATCTTCCACGTTTCAGCCTCCTGATCAATATAATCAGGAATATAAATCCGCCAACTATCCCAATTGTAAAACCAACTGCCACTTCATATGGATAAATAATCAATCTGCCAAAAATATCACAAGCCAAGACAAATATTGAACCTAATACTGCTACATCAAATACAGATTTCTTGACATCATCGCCATAGAACGCCGTCACCATATTGGGAATAATTAATCCGACAAAAGCAATAGGACCAACCGTTACAAAGGTTGCCGCACTAATTACAGCAATAATGCACAAACCAAGAAATACGACACGCTTATACTTCATTCCAAGCCCCTTGGAAAAATCCTCTCCCATACCTGCAATACTGAAACTAGTCGCATACACCGCTGCCAGCACGAGAGGAATAAGAATGATATAGAGCAAATGAAAATCAGTAAAACGATTAAATGTAGCAAAACCTATCATCGAAATCGTCTGCATCGCTTTGAAATGGTACGCAATCGCAGTCGTCAGCGCTGTAATTACCCCGCCATACATTAAGCCAATTAGCGGAACGTAGAAAGCGTCCTTTAACTTGATGCGATTCAATAGATTCATAAACAGAATGGTTGAGCACAGTGCAAATACAAAAGCAAAAATCATTTGAATCTGATGCCCTTTATTGCCCAGCAGCATATAAGATAACAATACGCCAAGCATAGCGGCATCTAATGTTCCGGACGTAGACGGCGACATAAATTTGTTGCGGCTTATAGCCTGCATAATCAATCCTGCCAAACTTAACCCGGAAGCTGTTAGTATAATCGCTATTGTGCGCGGAAAGCGACTCTCGGCAAAAGTATGCCAAGCGGCTGAATCCAGTCTTATTAGATTAGAAAATGTTACATTTTTATCCACTCCGATCATTAGCGACACAATCGTCAATAGCAAGAACAGGATAACCAATATGATGCGCTTGCTAGTAGCACTGCCGGTTCCCCTTAAAAGCAATAACTTGTTCATGAGCGAAATTTTGACCCCAATTCATTGCATTTTATCCATCCTGCCAATAAAAGATAATGATTCTCATTATCGAACCGACCTTTAAAAGCTTATCTAAATAAGCGAACAAAGGAAATGGACAATTCTAAACTCCGCATGGACATTTCGTTACCGATAAATTAGTTGCAGCAACTGCTCGACCGTTGCATCCAGTACACGCTCATGCATTTGGGCATTATAAGAAAACCATTCCCCCAACTGAACGAATACACAATAACTCGCCTTGTCTCCTTTCCACTCGCTCCATGTCTGCTCAAAATTCTCTTGCTCATCTATTACAAATTCATCTTCAATAATTAAAATAATATGCTTGCAAGATAAGCCTACCAGTTCTTCTGCCCCAGCAAATTGCTGCATTCCCATCTCACTTACGGCATCTGGAATACTTGCACCAAGATCGTCGTAATACAAATCAGCCACTTTACCTGCTTTTCCGCCAAACAGCCAAAACTCTCCGTCCCTTACACAAACAAGCAGGACCGGCTCCGTTTTGAAAATGCGTTTGACAAACTGTCTTCCATTTACTATTTTTTGTTCGTAATCACTCAGCCATCTCTCTGCAATCATCTTCAGGTCAAGTCTGCTTGCAATTTCCAATAGTCTTTGTTTCCAGGAGATTTGCTTCCACGCTATCATTTCAAATGCAGCAATCTCAGCTATCTCGTTTTTCAGCCGTGTAGAAACTTGTTCATTGTCCTCATCTTCAAACATCCCGGAAACAATCAAATCAGGATGTGTTTTTCTAATCAACTCAAGACTTGTTTTTGCGTCATGCTGCCAATAGCGTTCTAAGGTCAAGCGTGGAACCAGTCCCAACACATAAAAATCTCCACTGAAAACAGCACATAAATTGGCGATAGCAATTTGGGTCCGTTCTGAATAATCCGTCGGTGTGATGCCCATATATTTTTTAAATATTCGACTGAAGTACAACTCATCTCCATAGCCGATCTGATGCGCAACCTCAGTAACTGACAAACGCCGTGTTGCCAACAGCTGCAAAGCTGCTTGCAATCTTGCCTGGCGAACAAATCGCAACGGACTATGTCCTGTCAGCAAACGAAATAGCTGATAAAACCTGCTTTCACTCATTTTCGATTTGCGCACCAGCATTAACATATCCCACGCATAACTATAGTCAGATTCCAGCTCTCGTTTAATGAATACAATATATTTCTCAGGCGGCAGTTCTCCTTCAAGCTGTTGTCCGCTAATCTGACTGAAAACAGCCAAAATACTATACAAATGAGACTGTACACGAAAAAAAGTAGTTGTTTGGCGGTACTTATTCCATAATTCAAAATCGTCCAGCCAGGAATGGATCATAGGCAAATCAACTTGTTGACGCAGTATTGGATACAAGCCCTCCCTGTTTTCCGTACGAACATTTCTCTTCTTGCTTTCCGTGCTTGCCGGATTGACATAATCAAACAGAATCAAGTGAAGTCTGCATACCGAGTAGGTTAATCTATCTATCATAAAGGTTTGCCCAGCTGCTATATAAAACAATTCTCCTGCTTTTAGTTTTAGCAAAGTATCAGAAGATTCGATATAAATTTGCAACTCTTGAGTACGGCACACTCCTATAAGCTGCTCTTGAAATGCCCACCTGAGCTCAACAAACTCATCATTCAAAATAATCGTTTTGTAGCGTATAAAGTGACTATAAGGCTGATTAACAACTAAACTCATACTCTCTTCTCCCCCTTCAATTGCTATCTATAAATATATCTGTCTGCAATTCAAAGCTTCTGTCAGTAGGATAACATACTTTTTAAAAGTATGGTTTTCACCTCTTAAAACAGCAAATGCTGCTCCTTAATTGGAGCAGCACGATCATAAAATGAATACCCTAAGGTGCATATACAGTTTGATAATTAGTTTTCATTCGATGAATGATACTTACTGATGGTTTCTTTTGCTCTAAGAACAATATTGTCTACATTAGAACATTGCTGTCCAATTGCTGCTATTGTCTCTAGCAGAAAAAGCCCTAGTTTTTCATCTCCTAAATTTAATTCTGTCTCAGCAAAAAATTCGATTTCTTCGAGTTGCTTACAACACATACAAACTAACACAGCCATAATCGGTATATACTGCGAGTGCATCGCTTGTGAAAGCAAGCGAGCATGTTTTCACAATATGCTCGACAGGAATAGTCATGCTGAGCTGAAATGTTTGCTGATCAAACAGTTCTACTTGGCGATTTCGGTATACAGCAATCAAGCCGCGCTGCGGGTCAATTGCAAAAGCGGCAGACATCACTTTCGGGCACTCCCAAATGACTTTTCTTTTGTCTGTCGCTTGCCAGTCATAACCATACAATGACCAGGACGCATATTGCTCTTTGGCAAATAACGTTGTATTATCTGACGAAAAAGCTAGCTTAATTGTAAGTGACGCCACTTCTTTCATCACTTCTGTTTTTGCACCAGTCGCAAGATCAACTACAACAATTTGGCTCGGATCAATGCAATAGGCAAGCTTCGTACCGTCTGGTGACAGTGCAGCACATAGCTGAGGTGTATGATTTTCATACATCTCCACCGTAATCGGATAAGAGGCATATGGCGCATTCGTCTCCAGATCATAGACAACTAGATCATTTCCATTCGCCCATACAGCGCGTGTCCCCGCTACGCCCAATGTACTCATATGACGCGGACCTGGCTGGGCAAAATGCGTAATCTCCCCTGTTTCCAGAAACAAACCGATAATCGCATGATCGCGATTGAACAATAACAGATTTTTGGCAGAAATCGCAGCCATCTCGTAATTCATGCCGGGACCCGGCAAGTCATAAGTTGCCAGTAGTTCACCATTCGATGCAATTCTGCAAATTGTCTCTTTAACAAAATCCCACTCCACATGGCTAAAACAGCAAGTATCGGTGCATCCCCAACTGCTTAGCGGCATAGAACCGGTATAGCCTTTGCTCGTATATATATGCAGCTTCGGCTCCCCTACTGCTGCATCGGGCTGAACATAGACCATCCCCTTCTTCAGCCTGCTCCATACCTCCTTTTGAGCATAAGCAATGGCAGCAGCCACGTCATTATGCTCCTTCTCTCTGGGCTTCCCTCCATTAGCAGAGGTGATTGTTCGGTTATCCTGTTGTATGATCGACCATGTCTTATTCGTCTCTTTGTGCTGTAATATGCGTTCCATTCTCGCCTCTCCCCTTATCTTCGTTCAATGACTTGATTGTCTAATTTTCTATAAATAGAGTCAAGTCTCCTCCCTCCTTTAAGACCTGTTTCAAGAGGCTTCCTTCAAACGATTATGGCGAAAAAATAAAAAGGAACGCCATTGCGTTCCCGTGAATGTGATCCTGTTACTGCCTAGCCGCTGCAAGCAAGCTGTCTACAATATAATCCAGCTGCTTATCAAGTGAATATATATCATTGTAATACGACAGACCAAAGCTAATATCAATCAAGCGCCCTTCCTTGACAGCAGGGATGCTGTTCCAGACCGCATTATCTGATAGATCAGCCATCCCGTCATAGGAAGAACGAAATACAAAATCACCGATATAGTCTGACAATAGTTCGAATGACATTTCTATACCAACAGCCTCAGTTGCCTTATCGATTTCTATCTGCAGCTTCTCAGGAGCCTTCATGCCAAGGTACTCATAAATAATTTGTGAGCCTCTGCCATAATCCTTACTGGCAATTACGCCCATCGTACCGTTGCCGCCTTCAACAATTGTAACTGTCTTATCCAGCAGTCCTGCCTCAGCCAACTTTTGTTTGCTAGTTTCCACTTTCTCATAGAATTGCTTGAGCACATCATTAACAATATGATCTTTGCCTAGCACATTACCCACTTGCCGGATGCGCTCTTCCAAAGGAGCATCAAAATAGCTCAAGAGCACTGTCGGAGCTATTTCTTTGAGCATTTGATATGTTTCTTCCGACGGAACAATAATCAAATCAGGATCCAGCCCAAGAATAACTTCCTGACTAGGGGTAAACCATTCGCCTAGCTGAGTAACACCCGATAAGGCTTCTTCAAACGCTGCTCCCTGGTACACTTCCGATATTCCGACTGGTGTAACGTCAAAAGCAAGAACATCACCAAGCATATATAACACAACTACACGTTGCGGATTATCCGGAACCTCAATATCCCCTTTTACAGTAGATATAACTCGTGTCGTTTGCTCTGATTCCGCAACAGGAGCAGCAGACGGACTTCCCGTTTCTTCAGGTGAAGCGGTGGACGTTCCCCCCCCTTCCGCTCCTTTTTTGCTAGATGAGCAGGCTGCCATCAGCATTATAATACAAAGCAAAACCATAACAAAAACTTTTCTCCCAGAACCAGAAAACATGACAATAAATCCCCTCTCAAAAACTATATTAATGATAACGATTATCGTTATCGATAATATAGCATGCCATATACACACCAGCAATGTTACATCTGGTCATTGCCCATGGCAATTATAGACACGCTTCAGCGAGCGGCTCTTAACAACTTATTGACAATATCAGTCAATTGTTGATCGAGAGAATACAAATCATTGTAATAAGACAAGCCAAAACTGATATCTATCAGTCGTCCTTCTTGAACAGCAGATAAACTGCTCCACTCCGCTTGATCTGATAAATTTGGCATCCCGTTGTATGTGGAGCGAAAAATAAAATCACCCTCATAGTCACTAAGTTGATTCAGCGGTATATGCAATCCCCTTGCTTGAACTGCCTGGTCAATACTGTCTTGCAGCTTTACAGGTGCCTTAAGACCTAAATAATGGTAAATTATATGCGAACCGCGACCATAGACTTTGCTGGCAACCAGTTCGATCCCATTCCTGCCGCCTTCGACAATCGTAATCGTTTTATCTAGTAATCCAGCTTCGCCCAGCTTTTGCTTGCTAACATCAATCTTCTCGTGAAACTGCTCCATCCGTTGTGAAAAATTGTTATACGAGCCCAGCCACTCACTAAGCCGACTCATCCGCTGTTCCAGCGGCCATTCATAATCAATATAGACAACAGGAGCAATTCCTTTCAGCATTTCAAAGGTTTGGACTGAAGGCGCAATAATTAAATCAGGCTGCAACATTCTAATCTGCTCTAGATCAGGCTTATACCATTCACCAAGAATAACGGAATTATTCAAGCGGTGCTGAAGACTACAGCCATCGTATATATCCGAAATACCTATTGGTGTTACGCCAAACGAAAGTACATCTCCAACCAGGTATAAAGCAACAATCCGCTTAGGGCGATAAGGCGCAAACCGAATAGCTCCTGCCAAGGCTTTAGGAAAATTTGCGCAATCCGCAGTTTGCATACGGTAGCGAATCGGTGGCTGACCTACATGTTTCTTGAACATTTTGGAAAAAGAATAGTGATCCGCATATCCCATATCAGCAGCAATTTCCTGAAGTGTAGCATCGGTCAACTGCAACAGTTGCTTGGCATAATTCATACGCATACGAATAACATAATCAATAGGACTAAGCCCGGTTCTATTTTTAAAAAGCCGTGCAAGATGCCGCGCACTGCTGTCCGTTTTCTCTGAAAGCTCATCCAGTGTAATGGGCTCCAAAAAATGATCCTCCAAATAGTTCAGTGCATCGCCCACTACATCAGTCTTGCTCATGGTGGACTCGCTTTCCGCAAATTGCAACAACAGTTGATGAACAAATGTGTAGAAATGTTTTCTCAAATGGAGCTGCTGCAGTGGTCCAGGCTGCTGCCAGCATATATGCATAGCGTCAAACGAACGAAGCAGTATAAGCGGGGTATCAGGCAACACGGTATAATGCAACCGAGCAAGATCAGTCCCTCCGCCTATTTGCAACTCGTCTAGTGTAAGCAAGGGGCTGTATGCCACCAAATAATAGACAAAACCTTTTTCGAGCGCTGATATACTAAAATTGCTTTCATAACCGCAATGCAGCACGCTAAAACGATCTACCTGTCGAATTTGACTTCCCAGCTTAATTTCAGCACTGCCTTTCATACTAAACAAAAACTGACTGGACGATAACAGAAGCGCACCTTGTTGCTCGCCAGGCTGCAACTCCACATACTGAACATTCACAATCTGAACCGCCATTTGATTCCAATACGTACATTGCTCCCCCCAGTGCAAGCTGTTCCCTCCTTCCGCTATCTAAATGACTGCTCCCATTATAATTGATAACCGTTCTCACTTTCAATAAGGAAGCAGTCACTGTTTTAGCGAAAAGCAAAATCAACGCCGTCTAGCGCCCCTTCTGTCGTTCATACCATTCATTTACTTCTTTTGTTATTTGACTGCCGCCGATCTCCCACCAGTCTTGCACAAACTTATCAAAGTTTTCGATGGATGCCCCCATAATAATGTTTGTGAACACTTCCATCTCGATTCTTTCAAGTATCGTATTTTTCTCTGCCATCGTGGGCGTAGGCAATCCGTAAAATTCATCATATACAAGCAACTCGTCCTTTAGATATTGATTAATGACTGAAAAGGAACCTTGTTCACCAAATACTCGTTCATAAGCCCACTCCATTGCGCCACCCGTACCTTGCAGATGAGTTTGAATACTGTTATAGGTATACAATTGCTCCATATTCAGCTTTGATGTGTCGTTGGTTTGCAATGCCTCTGTTACTTTCAAATATATATCCAGATTTTTTCGTGATGGCCAAGCCTGTACAGCTGCATAATTATGATGCTCTATGCCATTGCTGGCATACAGCTTCTCAAATTGCTCTGGTGTTGTATGCTCGCCCCAGATTCGTTCAACGAACAAATTAAGCATTTTTATTAGCGCCTCCGGATGAGCAGCTCCCTTTTTGACTACATAATACTCTGTGCTTGCTGCTTTAATACCAGGTCGAGCAGGATTATTGTCAATTGAAACAAGCGGATAGGCTTGCCACTGAATCTGACTGTTTTTCTCCTTACTTGATTGAAAAGGCCACAACGGATTCCACATTTGTCCAAACACAATACCGTTATTACCACTAGCAGCAACATCAGCTGCCTTCGCCATATCCTTAATTCCAAATTCGCGGTCAATCTCCCCTCGCTTGTACATTTCTTGCAACTGTAACAATGCTGCTCTTACCTCTGGCTGAATACTCCCATACGCAAGCCTTCCTTCCTTATCTTTAACCCAAAACATAGGGTAGGCATGAAAACCTTGCATAAAGCCCTCATAACCGCCGTAACCGTCAATTAAGTCCTTCGTTAATATAAGCCCTACCGTTTTTGTCTGACTATTGCCATCTGGATTAAATCTTGAAAATGCTTCTGATATTTTGAGCAGATCATTCATTGATTTCGGCTCGGGCAGATCCAGTGCTTGCAACCAGTCTGTTCGTATCCATACTAAATGTGCATAATCAATAGCCGACTGTGTATTGGGTATTGCCATCAGTTTGCTATCAAAAGTAGCGGATGGAAGCGAGGTACGATTCTGTGCCAAAATCTTTTTAGTTAATGGTGAGGCGTAACGATTATAAATTTCTGTTAAATCCATGATCATATCAGCTTCAATTAAACGTTTGAACTGAATAGCATTCACTGCAAATATATCTGGCAAATCACCAGAAGCAATTGCAACATTCATTTTTTGCTCACCGGAATGATGACTAACTACCCACTTATTTTTCAAATTAATGCCTAGTGTGTTTTTGTAATCCTCATACCAGGCATTGTTTTCAATTGACTGACCCTCAGGAAATACGATACTTTCTCCAAGAATACGAACCGTTGATAACTCAATAGGCGGTTCATATTTTCCTAATGAATATTCAGTACCAGTTTGCAGCTTCTCTTCTAATTCTATATAAATATCACTTGTATTTGTCACTGTCCTTTCAGTTTGCGGCTCCGTATTCATTATTTTTTCCTCTTTCGTACAAGCACTTAAAACAATCAGCATCAGAATAGTTAGTAAAAAGAAAGCTCTTCGGACTGTTAAATCTAGCAGCATACTCTCTTCCTCCTTCTTCTTTCGATTGTTCTACTTCAGAGAATCACGGAATTCCTGTGGCGTCATGTTGACCATTTTTTTTATAAATCTCGTGAAATAAGGCGGTGAATAAAAACCAACCGCACTGCCTACTTCATGTATTTTCATAAACGGCTGACGCAGCAGTTGTCTGCATTTGTCTAGCTTGACCTCGTTAATATATTCAGACAAACTAATACCCGCGCTTTGTTTGTAGAGACGTGACAAATAGGATGGATTCAAATGAACGATCTCTGCAAGCTGAGTTAACGACAAATCTCCATCGAGATGCTCTTCAATGTATTGATTAATTTGCTCCACAACCCCGATAGTGCGTTCAGCCAGCTCTGTATGTTTTACCTGAAATAGCTGGTTGGCAGCTTGCTGCAGCTCAAGCATTACTTCCTTTAACTCCATTTGACCTGTATGTAATAGTGCAAAATCAATATCTATATTTAATCCCCATTTGTTCGTATAAGACAGCAGCATGGTACATGTTGAATAGTACATCTCAAGCATTCCTGATAAATTAGAGGTTGAATAAAGCTGAGAGAGCAGTTCAGAATAAATATGATTGAATTGCTGTTGCTCGTTGTTCTCCAAACAATCCTCAAGCAGCTTAAGCTGTTTCAATTGCCTGCGCACATCGCTTGCTTTTCCCTCGTCTCTCAGTTCTGACTGACTTAAGGTATTTCTGTTATCTGCTAATAAAATTCCCTCATTAACCCCGTAACTAAACCCCAATATTTTCCTCAAACGATAGTAAATCAGATGCATATCCTTCCAAGCCACTGACTTGCTGCTGGCAACAAAAGAAACGGTTAACTTTAACAGCTCCCGGCATGTATTCTGAATCGTCTCCAACACGGCGAGCACAAACTGACTGGTTCGCTCGCTTCGAATATACCAAAGCAAATTACGGGAATCTATTATAATTTGCTGGCATACAGGTGACGATGCTCCTTGAAAAAACTCTGTGACAATATTCTGAATGGCAAATAAAAGCAATGTGCGATCCGCATAGGGAAGCTCTTCGTTCCAACTATCTACTCTTGCAACGACTAGAAAGTAAGCAACATCTAACTCTAGTTCAATTTGCAACTCCTTCATTTGGCTACTTTTCAACTCTACAGCCGTAATATCTCCTTCCAAAAAAGACAGTAAATACTCCTTCTGCAAAACAGACAACGCCATATTCAACCTATCCCGCGCTTCATTCATAAATTGGCGGCTGTAGATTTCCTCCTTAATCGCATCAATCGCTTTAATAACTGCTTGTACAATTGCTTCGTCATATTCTGTTTTCAAAACATAATCAACACTGCCGCTGCGCAGCGCAGCTTGTATATAATCAAACTCGTCATAACCTGTCAGGAAAATAAATTTACAATAAGGGTATTTTTGGAAAACCATTCGTTGCAGTTCAATCCCGCTAGTATGCGGCATACGTATGTCTGACAACACAATATCTATCTTGGTACGATTTAACCATTCCATCGCTTCTATTGCTGAATAAGCTTTAAATAGCTCCACGTCAAGCTCAGGCATTTCATTGAATAAGTCAATTAATCCGTCAACTATATAAGGCTCATCATCAACAATTAACAGACGCCACACCTTCCTCCCCTCCTTCCAATGGTATACGGATATTTACTTTTAAACCGCCGAGTTTGCTGCGCACACATTGAAGTCCCCACTGCTCCCCATATTTAATTTGCAGCCGACGATGAACGTTAAACATACCGGTTGTCCCATCATCCGCATCATTCGTTTGAAGCATTCGATTTAAATCTATAATTGCTTGATTTGTCAATTTATCCCCATTATCCTCTATTGATATTTGCAGGAATTTCTCATAAGCCTCCAATGAAACAACCACTTGTCCATCAGCCAATTTATCCTCTAACCCATGATTGAAAGCATTTTCAACTATTGGCTGCAACGTTAACCGTGGAATAATTATATGATCGTACAATTCAGGTACTTCATCTATTTGTACTTTTATTCTATTGGAAAAGCGCAGTTCTTGAATCTCCCCATATGTTCTTGTCATTTTAAATTCCATTTGTAATTGTACATAACCGTTATGATCGCGTGTAATATATTGAAAGTATTCCCCCAAAAATTTTGTAAATCTTGTAACATTATCATAGTCTTGAATTTTTGCCATTCGATAAATAATAAAAAAACTGTTATACAAAAAATGAGGGTTAATCTGTGCCTGCAGTTGCTTCAGCTCGGATGACCTCGCACGATATTTTTGTTCATATACTTCATGCACAAGAACATTCAAATGATTGACCATATCATTGAAGCGAATATATAAATAATTAAACTCATTAGACAGGTTATCTTGTAAATGAACGCGTAAGTTACCAATTTCAACCTGCCTAAAAGCAAAAAGAAGACTTTTGAGCGGTCTATGAATCATACGGTAAATCAATGAAGAAAAGATAATAATAATTAATATAGAGGACAAGGTTAGAGCCCAATACCATATATGATATTGTTTAATCGGTCCTAATATTTCACGTTCAGGAGCATAGGTAACTAGTATAACCCCGAATTTTCCCGACATTTTGGCTGTTGATAAATACGTTTCACCGTTAATTGTAAGCGAATCCAAAGCATCGTATGCAGTAGTCGAGCCTTTTCTATCCGCTCTGGCATACATCTCCATAAAAGGCTCACTGGGCATCTCTTGCCCACTCGAAACGACCCATTTGCCATCTTCACTAATTAAAAATGCTCCCCCCTGCCCACTGCCCACAAATTTAAGCAGTGACTCTACAATACGGGCTTTGGATACTTCAATGCTAATCATAAAATTCATATTTTTTCTTTCTGTAAATACAGAATCCGGATAGGGCGAAGAAACCATTAAAAATAGTCTGTCCCTCCAATGAACAAGCGGCGAAATTTCATTTTTTTGGGCATAAAGCAAGCCCTTATACTCCTCTTGCAGCATACGATCATTATATTCTCGCGATGTAGATGAGATCGACAATGAGCGATCGATAGACGGGATATGTACACTAGCTTGCTCAATATAAGCACTGGACGTTTTCAATAACTTCAGGCGATTAGTTACTCGAATAATCGCCTGTATTTTTTCAATATCTGACATAGCAACAGAGGCGATTGCCAGTTTTCCCAAATCTTCATCTTCAAGATATTCCATTTTAATCCCATTAATACGCTCGAACTCCGTTTCAAGAGAACTCAAATAATAATCGACCCTGGACAGCATCGAATTAGAAATTTCCTTGCGAACATTAATAGAGCCAGAATAATTCATGCTCAAGCTTAAGGTAAACAATGGAGTCAGCACTAATAGAAATGCAAGCACAAGCTTTGTATAGATGGACATTTCAGGGAGCCTTATCTTGAGGCGCTTCATTATATAGACCACCTTGCCTCGGGCGTTAATCCGACAATATTTTACGCCTATAATAACATAAACTCAATTCATATAACCCTCTCAGTCTTCTAAATTATTCACATCTTCCATTGATATAAAATGATAGAAGCCTGCTGCAGCTTCAAAAACAGCATAGCCATCTTCATCTTTCATATAGGATGCCTTTGCTGCCGTCTCATAAGTGTTCGAATACTGATTGGGCACGTATATAGTAGCAAATATATTTGCTGGAACATGAACGTGCATAGATAATAGCTTTTCTGCCTGTTTCCAGCTTACATGAAGTGATCCCGCAGGTATCTCAATAGTCGCAGTTGCCTCAGTTAATGAGTCTGGCAAATAGGGCTTTATTTGTACTTTCCGATAGCCAGGCTCTAGCATTGATATGCCAGCAAGCTTTTTGTAGAACCAATCATCAATTGAACCAAACATATGATGATTACGAGAACGTCCCCGCTTCTCCCATGTTTCCCAATGCGAAGTCGCCCCCTGCTCAATCCAATATCCCCAGCTTGGATAGGTTGATTGGTTTGCAAGCGTATATGCCAAGTCATGATAGCCATTTTCGCTTAATATATGCAAAATAAATTTGGTGCCAATAACGCCTGTGTCTAGATGATAATTGCATTGATGCTGAATATGATCAATTAAATTTTGAAGTACCGCTGCCTTGTCTGTCTTTTGAACTAAACCAAATGCAAGCGGCAGAATGTTTGAGGTTTGTCTATAGCCAGCAGCAATCTCTGTTTCATATATATTTAGTTGAGGGTTATAAAAGCTTTGGTGGAAAGCTGCTGCCAGCCTTGCACGCAAATCCGAAAAATAAGTATAATCCGCCTCTCGCTTCAATAACGTAGCGATTTTGACAAATGTATCTGTCATTTTGTAGCAATAGGCAGTTGATACCAAGCTTGCCCCTTCGGGACTATTGCCGATGCTCAAACACTCCTCACCTGCTGGAGCATACCAATCCCCTAAGCCCTTCTTCATAATTCCCTGTTCCAAATGTGTCTCCATATAAAGCAAATATCGCTTCATTGCAGGAAAATGCTGTTCAATGATTTGTATATCTGCGTAGCTTTCATAGCAATACCAGCATATTTCAAAAAAAGCGGCATCCCAAGCAGGTACCGGTCCTTTCACCAAGTCCCAGCCAAACGCTGTATCTTCGTACCCCCATCCGCTAGTTGGCACAATCGGAGCAATCTCTCCTCGAGCTGTCATTGATTCTGCTATATCACGCATCCATTTTGTATAGAAGGCAGCCATATCAAAATTATAAATAGCTGCCTCTGCAGTGAGCAACGCATCTGCTGTCCAGCCGTTTTTTTCATAAACAGGCGTATCTGTCGGAATACTATGCAAATTATTCACAATCGACAGAATGGAATGTTGATGAATTTTATTCAATCTATCATTTGAACAACTGAATTTCCCTGTATGGAGGACAGAAGTATAAACATGTTTAGCAATGAATGAGTCCCCGCTCACCACACCCGGATAGCCTTTTACCTCTACATAACGGAAGCCTTTATAACTAAATCTTGCTTCCCATTGCTCTAAGCCATCGCCTCGAAGTGTATATCTGTCCTGCTGCAGCCCCCCCTCAATATCAGCTTGCTGAACATGAATGCCTCCATATTCATTCAATTCCTCACCGTAACAAAGCTTAATTTCAGTTCCTTTATTGCCCTTTGCTTGCAGGGCTACCCAGCCAGTCAGCATTCTACCAAAATCCACTACATAATGTTCCACAGCCAGTCTAGTAATTACTGCTGGCAAATAACTGTTCATAACCTTAATTGGAGGCAGCAGCTGGGCTCTAAGCCTTCCTCTCGGCTCCCTTGCAATTCGAGCCTGCCTCCACTGTGAATCATCGAAATTCACATCCCATAAATCAGGTATTTCCTCCCTCGCATCATATACTTCACCAGTCAGCAAACAATCCGAGCGAAGCGGACTGGCTCTTGATTTCCAGCTTTCATCACTGCCAATCACTTGTGAAGTACCATCAGCATATTTCAGATGCAATTGGACAATTGCAAGCGGCTCAGCATGCCATGGCGATTCCCGCCAACGCCAAACATCCTTTGTCAGTTGAGAGAACCTGCCTCTGCCAAGCAATAAGCCGATAACATGGGTCTGAGCAGTTGTGCTATTAGAGGTGAACATCTCTGAAACATGATACGCTTCATAAAGCACCGTTTTTTCGTAATTTGTAACGCCCGGGTCAAGAACATGATCTCCTACTTTTTTGCCATTCATATATAGTTCGTAGTAGCCCAATCCGCTAACAAAGATAATCGCATCTTTGACCGGTTTGCGCACTGTAAAGGTTTTGCGCAAGTAAGGAGCAGCGGCGGCTTTTTTATCCTCTTGCTCCTTAGCTAATCGATTCTGACTTGCTGTTATCCAGCTTGCCTGCCAATCCTCCCGCTCCAATAACCCCATTGTCCAGCAAGCAGTCTCACTAAGCATCACTTTTTCACTACCGCTAAGCCATACCTTTACCATCCAGTAATAGGTTTTAATTGCTTTCAGACACTTGCCACTATAGGAAATTTGATTGCTCAAAGGGGAAACGATCATGCCGCTATTCCACATGTCTGCCTGTTCTTCTCTTAATAACTGCTCGCTTGTTGCAACAAATATTTGATACGCTATCTGTCTTGCTGCTGCAATCGTCTCCATCTGCCAGCTTAATCTGGGGCAAGCCGTGTCAATCGCTAGCGGGTTCGTTAAATACTCTGTTTTCAAGTTTATAATTGTAATTTGAATCCTCCTCCGTTTACGGTAATATAAAAAGGAAAGCCTGGTTTCCAAATTTGCTAGAAACCCAGGCTATTTTCTATTTAAGGATTAGGTATTGTATTCCCTGTACCAATTTCGTAAATATGGACTGCTAGCGGTGCAAACGAATCGCTAAATTGGTTGCCGGACCATGCGATTGTTCGTCCCTCATTCCATACATGGATTGGCAAGCCGCTAATGCTCGGCGCTCCAAAAGATACATGTCGGGTTTGAGTGCTGTTGTTTACAGCAATGACATAGGTATTGCCATTAAAACTTTTGACTGCAACATTCAGCCAGCTTTGTGCTGGATAGCTGACTTGCGGCGCCTGTGCATCAGATAGAATAACAGGGGACATATTTTCTAATTCCTTTGCAACCCCCTTTACATTATCCAATAGTTCACTATACGTTTTTCCACTTGCATCCTGCTGTAAATCAAATAACGAATAGAAGAGTATTCCTTTAGCTCCTTCGGTAATATACTGCCAGGACATATTACGCATTTCTTGCTTGTCAGGCGGTCGTGTAGCTCCCCATTGCGCTTCATAATTGGCAAGATTATGAGCTTGAACAACTGCCCATTGTCCTTTCTTCAATAAATCTGTCGTAATTTCTCTTTGCAGTCTGCTTACAGCGCTTACATCATCATTCGACTTGCCGTACACCGGATACAAATCAAGACCGAATATATCTGTAGTATGATGGACAGTGTACGGATCAGGTCTGCGATAATCAACGATATAAGCCGGATGATCCGGATCAGCTTCCACTACTGCCTGATAATGAGCCAGCAAACGATTATCTGTTGGCGTCTCATCACTCATATACCATGCTAACAGCGCTGGATGATCCTTGTAGTTTTGTACAAATTGCTTAATAAAATGAACCTCATCATCCTCTGATTGAATAACGGATGGAGCATATGGGAAATTGTAAAAGAAATCTTTAAAAGAATAAATAACATTCATACCGTAACTATGAGCAAGATCAAGTCCAGTAGAATCAGGAATATTGTAAGGCATGATTGTATTAATCGCACTGCCCTGCAAATCCTCCAAATCCGATTGTGTCACATGTTCTGTATAAATGCCGATTGGAAAATAAAGCTCCCCGTCTTTCCAAAACCTGCCCTCGTCATCCACATACGATTTTGGCAGCTCCGAAGCTGTATTTACTTTAGTAATTTGCCATTGCTCCGAATAGCGAGAACCGCTTTCCCCTGTTTTTTTCGAGGAAACAATGACCCTATATTTGCCCGCTGGCAAATTAGCTGTTTGGAATATGGCTTGAATACTTAGTTGTCCAGTAAAGATTTGCTCCGCAATCACTTGATTAAGCTCATCAACTAACCGGGCAATTGTCGTATAGCTGCTTGCAGCTATGCCAGCCGCTCCTCTTGTCACTACCTTAACTTGAGAATTGCCGCCTGGTATCAGATAACCGCGATAATTCGGTGTGTCGAGCTTGGAAGAAAATAGCGGCGGACGTGATTCAGTCACTACCAAGTCGTCAAACCACATCGTGCCTTGCCCTCCATATGCAAACAACGTTATTTTAATTTTAACTGTATTTTCATTAGCGATAAGCGTTGGCAATTTTACCTGTTGCCAACTATTCAATGAATTAAGCGGATTATTATTTTTCTGTTCAATAACGTTGCCGTTACTATCGAGCAAGCTAATCCTAATCATTGCTCCTGCCCATAGTCCCGATAGCTGAGATGTTTTGATCCATACACTAACATCATAAGCCGAGCCGGGCTTAGCAGGCAGAATAATAGACGGTCCTTCTCTTTCTGCCCCTTCCTGTCCGGAACCATTCGGTCCTTGCGGGGTTATATATTTCAAAGAGCTGTTCCCGGTATATTTCTCACTGGTATTATAGGCTGTAGCAGACATTATCCAAGTCGAATCCTGAATATCTTCAAAAGAAGTGGAATAAATCGTCTGGCTTGATGGAGGAACAGATTCTGTCACTATAAGATGATCAAACCACATTGCTCCCTGTCCACCGTAACCAAACAATGTTATTTCAGCTTCCACCGCATTATCAGAAGCAACCATAGACGGCAATTGCAGATTATACCAGTTATCCTGTGTATTAAGCGGGTTATTATTTTTCTGTTCAATAATGTTGCCACTGCTATCGAGAAAGCTGATGCGAACCATTGCACCAGACCATTCTCCAACTAATTGAACGGTTTTAATCCATACGCTAACATCATAAGCATAACCGGGCTTCACTGATATGCGAATGGATGGTCCATCTCGTTCAGCTCCTGGTTGATTAGGCGTATTAGGTCCTTGCGGTGTCACATACTTCAAAGACTTGCTCCCTGTATACTTTTCAATCGCATCATAAGAGGTAGCCGCCATAAGCCAACTGGCATCATTATTATTCTCAAAAGAAGTTTCATAAGCAATCTGAATGGTATCTTGCGGCGGAGCTGATTCTGTAATGACCAAATCATCAAACCAGATCGTGCCCTGACCACCGTATGCAAATAACGAAATTTCAACCTGTGACGCAGATTGAGAAGCGATAACTGTCGGAAGTTTTTCTTTTTGCCATTTGCCATCAGCATTAATTGGGTTATTATTTTTCTGTATAAGTATATTGCCGGAGCTGTCAAGAAAACTAACACGCACCATCGCTCCCGACCAAAGACCGGATAACTGTGCTGTTTTCACCCATACGCTGACATCATATGCATAACCGGGAGTTACCGGAAAACGGATGGACGGTCCTTCCCTTTCCGCTCCCTGCTGCCCAGGGCTGTTAACACCCTGAGGAATGACATATTTCAAAGATTGAGACTGTGAATGCTTTTCATTGGTATCATAAGATGTTGCGCTCATGAGCCAATCGGTATCGTTACTATTTTCGAAAGAAGTTTCATATAAGGTGTGTGTTGTACTTGCATGAACAATAGCAGCAGGTCCAGTATACAATGAATGTAGAGAGGTTTGCAGCATAAGTACCACAATGAAAGCAATGCATAGTTTTCGTACCATTTCTCTATTCACCTCTTTCGCTTATTAAGATTCACTATTGCTTATCGAGAACAGCTTGAGCCGCCTTGTCTCCTTTATCCAGCAACTCATCAATTGTAATCGTGCCCGAGAAATATTCATCAAAAACAGCTCCAACTGCGCTTAACCACTCCTCCCATACCGGACTGTCTCCCACATCTCCCGCATGATCCAGGTTATCAAGGAATGCCAATATATGCTCCGGATTTCCTGTGTGAGTCGACAATATTTCTTTTGCAATCGCTTTGTTTGCAGTTAGTGCTTCGCCCAGGCTTCCATTTAATTTTTGCGGCTCTTCCCCTAAAAAGTATTTCATAAACAACCAGCCCGCTTCTTTCTCTTGATCTGTCGCCTTACTATTCAACACCCAAGAGTTGGCTACCAATGCACTATAGCTAACACCTCCGTTGTGCCCTTTGGGCATAAGTGCTACATCATAGTTGATGCCTTCTTTATCATTTGCCAGCCGTCTAGAGAAATTATCATAGAACATAGCTGCGTAGCCGCGCGGGAACCAGGAACCGGGATCTAATGTTAGCTCTCCTTCCATTTCAATGAAGCTTGGGGTCAAACCCTCATCCCAAAATTTCTTCATATATTCCACTGCTTCTCTTACTTTCGGATCGCTTGCAAATGTACTTGTTTTTCTATCCTGTGACAACAAGTCACCGCCAAACTGGCGAATCATCGTGTACCATCCATAGCGAAAATGGCTGCCCAATCCGATTCCGTACTGCTTTTTGTCTTTATTGGTTAATTTTTGGGCTGCCTGATATACATCGGCTGTTGTCCAATCATCGGTAGGGTAATCAACATCCGCTGCATCAAACATATCTTTGTTGAAATACAAGGCATTTACTTGAATCCCTTGCGGTACAGCAAAGTATTGCCCCTGTGGATTACGTATTTCTTCAAATCCGTAGTAATCATCCATACTAAGCTCCTGCAGGTAAGCGCTTAAATCAACGATTGCACCTTCACTCGCATACTGTGGAATATAAGGTCCATCCAGCAAAAATACAGTAGGTCCCTGCCCTGCAGCCAAATCGACCTTTAAGTTGGTATAGTGGCTCGTCCAGTCTGTTCCCGTTTCTTCTACTTCGATATGATCGTATTCATGCATAAAATTTTCTATTATGTTATGGAAGGTTTCACGCGCCGTTTCATCAGCATAATAGGCTACTCTAATTTTGACTGGATCCTTTTCTTTTCCGCTTTCTCCTGGTGAAGCTGTCTCTCCTTTATTTCCCCCGTTATGGCTTGCTTTTTCATTGTTTTTTTCTCCTGTGCCGCTACAAGCGGAAAGCAGTAATACTACCGCCAGCACTAATGAGAGAATCATCCATCTTCTTTTTTTCATTGTACGACCTCCTTAAATTTGTATAGCTTGTTTATATTAAAAGGAACTGAGTGAACAATTACCCTTTAACACCGGAAGATATAACACTTTGAGCAAAATATTTTTGTGCAAAAACAAATAATAGAATAACAGGCATTACCAAAATAACATTTCCCGCCATCTCCAACTCTGGTCTTGAATTGTACTGATCCGTAGAAATATCAAGAATACGCAATACCATCGTCCATAGCTCGCTATTCTTCCCAATGAATATCATTGGAAACAGAATTTCTCCCCACTTCTCTTGAAAAACAAGAATACCCAATGTCACCATAGGAGATATCATTAGCGGCAAATGAATTTTCCAATACATGCGAAACCATCCTGCGCCATCCATCTTGGCAGCTTCGTCGAAATCTCTGGGAATTGAGCGATAAAACTGTCTTAGCAGCACGATGCCAAATGCCGTTGCAAGAAATGGAGGAACGATTAGCGGGTAATGCGTTCCCAGCCATCCCATATGTTTAAAAATAATAAATTGAGGAATCATCGTAACTTGTGATGGTAAAAATATAGAGATTACAGCAAAGCCAAAGATTAATTCCTTGCCTGCAAATGGGATGCGTGCAAGAGCAAAGGCAACCAAGCTGCAGGATAGTACGGTTCCAATAACTGAAAATGCGGTAATTTTAAATGTATTGAAGAAATAAAGCAGAAAGCTGTGCCCTTTCTCCGGAAATAGAAGCACTCGATAATTTTCCCATTGCGCTTTTGCTGGCATCCACTTAAAAGCGTTTAAAAATTCTCCATTTGTTTTTAATGATGCTAGAATCATCCATATGAACGGCAGTAGCATACTCGCTGCGCCTGCCAATAACAAAATCACACTTGCCCATTCCCAGCCTTTTCGTTTGTTATGCAAATCTGTCCCTCCTATTCCTCATAGTGCACCCATTTCTTCTGCCCCCATAAAACGATAAGTGTAACGGCAATCATACTAATAAAGGACACCCAGGCAATAAGCGAGGCGTAGCCCATATCAAGAAAACGAAAAGCCTTTTCATACAAGTAAACCATCAAATGGGTTTCAGAATATTTTCCGTAACGATTGAAAACCATCGTAAATTGTTGATCAAAGCTTTGAAAGGCATTGTTTATCGAAATGATTAAAATCAGAAAGGTAGTTGGAGAAAGCATTGGCATTGTAATAAACCGAAATTTCGCCCAGTTGCTTCCGCCGTCCATATCGGCGGATTCGTACAGGCTTTCGGGAATATTCCTCAATCCGATATAATAAATAAACATCGCATAGCCGAGCCCTTTCCAAATGGCGACAAAGGCGAGTGTAGGAATCAGTGTAGGAGAACTGATGCCTAGAAAAGCAATCTCTGATAACCCAAGCCATTTGAGCAGCATATTAAAAATACCGACACCGGGAGCAAGCAGCCAAATCCAGACCATTCCAATAATGAACCAGGAGGGGATAGCTGGAAAGTAATAAATAGCTCTTAAAGCAGTCGCATACTTCCCCTTGATAAATCCGCCAACACTATTCAACATAGCTGCGAATATTAGCGCAAGAACGACCTGAATAGGTACATAAATAATTGCAAAATACCAAGTATTTTTGAAAGCGGTAACAAACAAAGGATCCTTTAAAAGCATCTTTAAATTTTCTAGCCCATTAAACGTTGGCGCCGAAATGACTTTGAATCTGGTGAAAGAATAATAAAGTGAAATAACAGCAGGTGTAATAAACAAAGTACAAGCCCCAACTAAATATGGCAAAACAAATAAATACCCAGGTAATGAATTGGATAATTGTTTTCTCATAGTTACTCCTTTCATATGCATTCCCATGCTGCAGCTTATTTTTCTATATAAAAAATTATAGGAGACACTAGAAAAATTCTCTATTTCACAATTTATACATCCGTTATCTTCTGATTACTTCTTTTCACGTTTCCATCTTTACAGAGTGGTGCCCTTACGGTTGCTGCGACACTGTCAAACAAAAAATTGCTGATCAATTGCCAAAATATATTTCGCCGCCAGTTGGTATTCCTCGGCGCTCCCTAGATGCTCAAGCATTAATGGAATATCTCGTTTTTGCGAGTATATCAGTCTCAGGAAGTGATGGTAATCGAGAATGCCCAGCCCAGGTCGCACCTCATTAAGATGAATAGTCAGCTCATTGGACAGAGCAATATCCTTGGCGTGACAGCTCTTGATATAAGGACCTAGCTTGGTGAAGCATTCCGTCAATAAGTCAGTCGTATTAAAATATACTTTTGGATTATTCACCATATTAACTGGATCGAGATGAACGCCAAATCCCGGTCGATCAATCGCCTGAATGAGCGCAAGATACTCTTCCGCGGTGCTTGGATATATCCATGGCATTGTCTCTAGAGTATAGAACGTCCGCTTCGGCTTAACGGCATCAATAATTTCACGCACTGAATCCACAACTAGCTGAAAGGTTTCGTTGGTGAAATTCTCTGGATCTGGTCCATCCCACTTCTCCCCCCGCGAACCGGAAATATTGAGACAGCATTGAGCGCCTATTTCATCAGCTAATGCCAGTTGCTGCTGACAGTATGCAATAGCAGATTTTCTAATATCTGCATTGAAACTGAGTGGATTGCACCAAGCACCTGTTTCTGAAATCATAAGATCAGCTGTTGCGGCTGCCCTTCGGTAATGTTCCATTTCATCTGAACTATCCAGCGTCAAATGCTCAGGACAAGTTGCTGCTGTATAGCCAAACCGCTTATGTTCCTTTACCCACTCCTCAGGGTTATTAAAAACTACAGGTCCGCCAAGTCTCATTGCAAGTCTCCCCCTTTCCGCCAATCGAACATAACAAAGGGCTCCTGAATGGATCGCTGTGCGAGTCCTTCGTATACTTGTTGAACATCATACGGAGACACTTTACGAATAAGTTCCTCAAGTCCGTTGCTTCTGTCACACAACCAATTCATTGATGTCTGAATATTGCCGTGAAAGCTGTAAGGTCTGAATTCCTGTGAAACAATAGGAAGCTCCCATTCCCAGCCGCTTCTTAATATTGCGTAATTGTGAAAAACAAGCGATAAGAGCTCATGTGCGTAATGGTCTGTATTTCGCTTCCACGGAACGCCTGTCAGCACGATCTCGCCGCCCTTGCGAATAATTTTGAACGCATCGATCACAGCCGCTTCATGACCGGAACATTCAAGCACCAGAGCTGTTTGACCAATCCATAATGAGTCATGAGCAGGGACATTCAGAGCTGTGTTCACAATACCTGCTGCTCTGGCCGATTCCAAACGAGCTTCAATCGGATCCGATAACATTACTTTATAACCGCATCTTTGGAAAATAATTGCCGTCAATAAGCCAACTGGTCCAGCTCCAGTAATGAATACATGGTCACCTGGTTTCGCCCGTGTTGTCATCAAAGCAGTCATACCTATATTCATAAGTCGAGCTAATACAGCAAAAGCAGGATCTAATCCAGGCGGAACAATAATAATTTCATCCGCCGGAAGATGTTGATAACTTTGATGCACTTGTCTGCAAAATACGATATCTCCAACCTGAACATTTTCCACACCTTCGCCAACTTGATCCACGTAGAATACGGTAGCATACCCGGTTGACACCGCTTGATCATGATCTAGGAAAAATCCGTTTTCAAGCTCGGTTCCTGGGCTGATAAGTGAAAAAAGAGATGTCCCCAGAATATAACCTTTTTCCGGTACAGCAGGGCGAGCTTGCTTAACTAGCGCAGCACGTCTCTTTCCTGTAAACTGTACTGCATAATCCATTCCTGTATACCTCCTTAAAATTCAAGCCAGCACACGATGACAATTTCTAAAAGTTACTTTAGTATAAGTATAAATGGCGGATTTGTTATTGTTCTAGCTCCAGCAATACAGAATAGGGTTCTATTCGTACATAAACAAAGGAGGCAACGTGGGCATGCTCGATTCTTTATTGAATTTACAGTTTGTAGAAGCGGGTCAAGGAAGCCAAGCTAACGGATGGATACATAACAAAAGAATACCGTTTATCATTGTAGCGCAAGCTACAAGCGGCAATTACGAGGTTTTATCAAAGAATGGTCATATAGTAACGCAAGGTATGGAAGCGTTTTTAGCTCCAGCCGATATTGAATTATCAATTGTCCATCACGCTGCAAAAGATGATACTCCTATGCACTTTCGCTACGCCCATCTTCAATTTATGATCAGCAATACAATTGACATATCAGCCTTGTTTCAGCTTCCTCCCAAAACAGACTCAGCCATGGGAGCCATTCTTGGTGACTTAATAGATCAATTGCTAAACTATATGCACCCGCAACAAGGGCTTGAATGGATATATGCGGCAAGACGCAAGGAGTTAGGCTATCGCATTTTAAATATACTTTTAGATATCTCTGAACCGAACCAGTTTCACGAGCATTTTTTTAACGAAGCAAATGTTCTTGTTCCCATTCTCACCTATATGAGCGATAATTTAGGAAATCCTGAAGATATCGACAAGCTTATATCCCGATTTCATTTGTCCAGAACTGCACTTTTCCAATTATTTAAAAAGGTATTCGAAAAGTCTCCAAAAGCCTATTGGAAACAAATTCGTCTCCAAGAAGCCTACAAAATGTTATGTGCGACAAACAAATCGATTAACGAAATAGCCGATCAATATGGTTTTTCTACAAGAAACCATTTTTCGAGAGAGTTTAAGAAGGAATATAATATGACGCCAAGTGAGGCTAGAACACACTATTATCATTTGCATCACTCCCATCGTTCCAATTAAAAAATTTAATACCCATACAGCACTTTCACCAGTTACATCAAAAAAAGGATCTATTCATACAAAAAAAGCTTCAGGGAACTTAGTCCGAGAAGTTTTAGAGGTTTATGGTGGTTTATGGTGGTTTATGGTGGTTTATGGTGGTTGGTGATGGCTTCTGATGGTTTCTGATGGTTTCTGATGGTTTCTGATGGTTTCTGTTAATTTTCAGTAGTTTATGGTGTTTCATAGTTTTTTCTAGTTATATCTAGTTATTTATAGTTGTTTTTAGTTGTTTTTAGTTGTTTTTAGTTGTTTTTAGTGACTCTTAGTAATTGCTGACTTTGCACATACTATCACTTTGGTCACGAACAAGCTTCATCCACGTATGCTGCTTCATTCACGTATGCTGCTTCATCTGCATATGCTGACCCCTTAAAGAATATTTCAGTCATTCAGCGGCTTTGATCCTTGTCGCTATTTCGTCACATGGGAGGGCGAATCGGTGCGTGACTAGAAACAGCGGATTGCCTTATGAGCCTTCGGGCTGAAGCATTCGATGCCTATGCTCTCCTCCATCAGGAACTGAAATTTATGGAACTTTTTAGAACATTGAGGGAACATTCGGTAAACATTGAAGAAACGCTGGTACATAAGTACATGGAAAAATACCATTTATTACGAATACCATATAAAATCCTTTACGTAGATTTCTTGCGGCTGTGGGGAGAAGTGCGCGTTGTACGATTATTCGTATAAATAGCCACGGGATTGGGCATCACGGAGCGATTTTATACGTTTTATCGTATAAACGGGCTCGGATTTGAGAACCACGGAGCGATTTTATACGTTTTATCGTATAAACAGCCACTAATTGTGAGATTCATAAGCTATCAAGCCAAGGCGATCACTAAACAAGGAAGTTAGCTAGGAGTTTTTATTGACAATTGTTGAAGGACCGATAAGATGTGATACCCGCATATAACTCTACATCTCATACAACATGTAACGCAACGCTAATGTTCTATAACTAAGTCTTAACAATAAGAAATGCTCCCCCTACTATTAGCACCAGCCCAAGTAATTGGTATACAGATACCGCTTCCTTAAATATAACGATACCTGCCAAGGCACCAAACACGTAGGCAAAAGATTGAAGTGGGTAAATGCGGCTTAGCTCGTATTTGCCAAGCGCATAAAACCATATGATCGTGGCAAGCCCGAATAATAAACAGCCGAGCAGCATGATCGGCTGTTGAAACAGGGACAATAGTCCATCAAAAGACTTTATTGGTTGACGACTCAAGGCAATTTTCCAGCAAACTTGACCACTCACCAGAAGTACAACATTAACGAATACGATTAGAATCATTGTCATTGGGATGGCCTTTCACGATACAATAATTGGAATTACTGGTTTATCACTATTTATTTTCTAGGATTGCTCATTAGTACCTTGTAGTTGATTAAGTTGTTCTTCATAAAGCGCTACTGTCTGTGCCAGTTTAATAGTTCGTTCAGTTAAAGTAGACACAGCAATGGTCAAATGCAACAGGATAAAAAGTATCCCTAGAATTGCCAGCGAAAATATAAGTGACGGCGCATACGATACTTGGATCAGATCAGCAACACGATCTAATGTACTAGGGAATATAGATATAATTAACATCAGCAAACTTAAAGCGAGCCATAAAAATGAGTATTGCTCTTTTAACTTGCCTTGACGAATCATGAAAATAATAACTATAAGGAATGATAAGCTTATTGCAGAAAATATATTAAAGACCATTACATCTGCTCCTGTCTCACTTTTTGGAAGTGTACGATCATAATAGCCAGGATTACTTTCATCATGTAATATACAGATTTCAATGCCGTAATACTTGATTTTCCAAACGTTCTGGGACGCATACTAACAGCCTCTTCAACAAATTGAAGCCCGTGATTGTGCATTAGAATAAGCGATTCCACCTCAGGGTAATCGGTCGGATACTGCTCAGCAAATAATGAAATGGCTCTGCGACCGCATAGGCGATATCCGGATGTGGTATCACTCGCTTGGCGCCTGGTCAATCCGGATACCATAATCGAAAGCAACCGAATCCCCATTCTTCTCATATATGTGGATTGATAGCCTGTTTTATTCAAAAAACGGGATCCGATTAGCATATCAGCCCCGCTTCTGAAAAAAGCCTCCAATAGCTTGTCCAGCTCAGCAGGGTCATGTTGTCCATCACCGTCAATTTGTATAGCAACATCATAATGCTGATCCAAGGCATACTGATATCCCGTTTGCACTGCACCTCCGATACCCAGGTTATACGGTAAGTTCAATACAATAACATCGGATTGCTTAATTTGAGCCAATGTATTGTCCGTTGAGCCGTCATTGACAACAGCGATATCTGCATACGGCGCATGAGTTTGTATATCCTTGATGACTTGTTTAATTTGTCCTGCTTCATTAAAGGCTGGTACAATAACTAGTATTTTGGCGTTCCATTGCTTCATTTGTAGAATATCTCCCTTCCTATTCTTGTTCTTGGACAAGCGACGACCGTGCTTTAAATTTTCGAATAATCCAACGTAACAGCTTTAAGCCGAACACACAATTGATAATAATGATCAATGGCATGCTCATCACGTTGTAACGATACTCTGGCACAAAACCAAGACGTATCATCGACATCGTCACGATAATAACGACTAACAAAGCCGACATCTGCTTCCACTTTCGAATAAATGCAATTGTGGGAATTAGACCAAAAAATATAAGAATACGGTGAATCCAGTTCGGATTGATAAAAGGAATAACGTTATAAAATGGCTCATGTCCGCCACCATAATAGACAGTTTGGTAAGTATACTGCAGCTTGCCTATGGTATACCACTTAAGAAATAACCACGGCTGCGTCGTGAAGCCTACCTTTAATCTTTCGATTGCTACTTCCATTTCTGTTTTCCCATTGGTGTCAACTAGTCCATCATCATAATTTTTGTAGGGGTATGTGCCGGCAGAAAATGGATTTTCCTGTGTGGCAGTCAAGACGAGCTTGTCTAGAGAGACTATATTACGTATCCACCAGGGCATAAGAACAAGCACAAGCCCGACACTCGTTACGGCAAATAATTTAATAATTTTCTTTCTGTCCTCCCTCTTCCAGAACCAATAGAACAAATAATTCATAACAAGTAATGGAATAAATTCTGGGCGAACCAAAACAGTTAAACCAAGTAATAAGCCTGATGCCAGAGCGAGCCAAACAGTCTTATGGCGAAAGGTATAGATTTGCACAAGCAGATAACAGAGCAGTAAAAAGATAGTAAGCACTTCCGTCAGAATGGCACCGTTTGCCCAGACAAAAGGCGGGTATATCGCCGCGATAAAAGCAGCCATCACTCCGGCAACCTTATTCGAAAGAATCCGTGTTATCCAGTAAATAAGTCCAATTGATAGTAAACTAAGCACAATTTGAATATAACGGACCCAAGGCAGCGGATCATTCTGCTGATAATCAACCAGCCAATAAACAGCCGCCATAAAAAGGGGATAGCCAGGCGTTACATAAGCATTCGGCGAAGTATCTTTATATGCATAAATGCCTTTCTCCAATAGTTGTATAACCATTGCATCGTAATTAATGGAGTCGTGAGGCATCGTATGACCAACAGACCTTATAAAATCTACACGCAAATAGGCTGCTAGAATAAAGATAACGATCAAAGTAATCTGTATTTTAATATTCCGGCTCATTACCTGTTCCCTCCTGCTACTGTATGATCCACAGTATAAATGAGAAATTTTAACTCCTTTTTCGTAATCGCTTATAAATTGCTTAAACGCTTCTTAATAAAAATTAAGAATTATATAAAATAAAAGAGGCTGGAGAAGCGATAGTGTAATTGACAATTCAAAAAAAGCCTATCAGATCAATAATCTGATAAGCCTTCATAAAGGTCTTCGTGCTGCATGAGACAGTTGGCTGGCCTATATTTGCCGTAAATATCGGAGTTGTACTCTGCGTAGCAATTGCAAGACGATTTGCAAGCTCCAGCCCGTCTTCTTCCAGCTCAACTAAGCTGCCATAAAATAAAAAGGAAGCCCAAAAATGCTGTAATTTCAACATTTTTGGGCTTTCAATTTACTCAATCATTTGATCGCATGACAGCCAAATAGCATCTAATCATTGGAGCAGCAAAAAATATATGCAGGTGGTATATTCCTTAATACTCTTTTAACCATCACTTTTTTAAAAAAATATTCGATAAGTTCTTTTTTTAACAATGTGTACTGAAAGGTTATAAAGCTGCCACCCTGTCGCAAATGCTTTTCGGACAAACGTAAAATATTGGCACATAGGTGATGCGGTAAACTTGCCAAGGGAAGCCCGGATACAATATAATCCAGCCAAGGAATCTGATACATAACCATGTACTGTTCCATTTTGTCTACAGAATCATTAATAATATACAGGTTTCGTTCATTTTTAAATTTTTCATCTAAAATCCTGCATAATTCCTTATTGCTCTCAAAAAGCAATATAATTGCCTCTTCTTTTCTCCCCTTTACTATTTCCTCCGTAATTGCTCCCATACCCGGACTATATTCCGCAATATAGCTTGCACTGTTAAAATCTATATTTCCAGCGACTTTTCTTGCAACATATTTGGAGCTTGGAAATAAGTTTCCTAATATTTTGGGCTGAATCAAATATGGTTTTATCATTGAAATGACGCCCATTTTCATTCCTCCCGTTCATTATTAATCGATTTATATTTTTTTAAAATTAAATTTTGAAACCATCAAAAAGGAAAGGATCAGCAACAAAACAACCGCTATAACTGTTGAAATTCGATTAATAGGAACGAGCAGCGAGTATACGGAGAAAATAAAACCTGCAACGGTTATCGGTACCCCCGTAAAAGCACCTTCAAATTTTGTGATATTATATTTTGCCAGCCGATATGCAGCGCATATAATATAAAGCATGAGTAATCCTGACCCTGCCGCTTGAGAAATGTCTAAATCAACAAAGTTGAACTTGTGAAATATTAGTAGCGCAGGAGCGACTCCGAAAGAAACCAAATCAGCCAACGAATCCAGTTCTTTCCCAATAGCACTGCAAGCATTTAAACGTCTGGCAATTCTTCCGTCATATCGATCTATAAACGCCGCAAGCATAATACATGCAGCACTGCCAATATAATTTCCTTTTATAACCTCAAGTATGGAAAACACTCCAAGACACAGGTTCGCAAATGTAAGCAGATTGGGTATATACTTTTTCAACATAACTTCTCCCCTATCTTAAGACCAGCTCATGATGATTCCTGCTTGCTTTTTCTAAATTTAGAAAGTTTGTTAATAATCCTGTCTTTGTAGATCAAGCCAAAAATAAACCCTAACACTGAAACCACAGATATAACTATCGTAGAAATATAATTTTTTTGATAAATATTAGCCCCAATGCTTACGGATGCTAATAGCCATGGAAATCTAGCGACCAGTAAAATCGTAAAAAACCTGAAAGGCTTTATATTGGTCAACCCTGCTGCATAGATAAATAAATCTTTTGGGAGGCCGGGAATGATGAAAATAATAAACAAGAAGATTGAAAACTTTTTATTGTCCACCATATCTGCCATCCAGCGTGAGTTTTTCTTTTTCAATAAATTCTCAATAAATGCCCCGCCCAAAAATCTTGTGAAATAAAAAGCAATCACAGCGCCTAGCAGCATGCCTAATGTTGTATAGATTGATCCAAAAAACACGCCATATATATATCCCCCGGCAATTTGAATGACTTCACCCGGAATTGGAGCAATGACAGTCTGAAGCACCTGAAAAAATATAAATGTGATTGGTCCCATACTCCCTGCGGAAAGAATAAACTCTCGAAACTTGTCCATCGACACAGTCAGCTTCACGATTTCAGGCAAATATATAATTACGGGTACTATCACTAGCAGCCCCAGAACAGCAAGTAATACTTTATTCACTACTATTTTTTTTGAGTTTTCCATCTCTCTATCCTCTCTCGCTTACTTTTCACTCCGTATCCATAGTTTACGAGAAGGCTCTTAAGATTGGCTTATGAGGATTCTTAAGAATTCTTAAGTCGTGTAAATCCCATAGTTTCTGTCCAAACTGCAATATATACTGATAAGATAATGAAGTGCGTTGGAGGGAGATTGATGAACAGTCCAAAGACTATCCTTATTGCTGATGATAACAGCGAGATTAGAGAGGTTGTCCGTGTTTTATTGGAAAGTGAGCACTACAATGTAATAGAAGCGATAGACGGTGATGATGCTGTTAACCAAGTGGACGAGTCTGTAGATCTGATTATCCTTGATATTATGATGCCTGGGAAATCTGGATTTAAGGCATGTGTCGAAATTCGCGAAAAAACGAGTGCTCCCATTCTATTTTTAACTGCAAAAACTCAGGATTCAGATAAATATATGGCATTTTCAGCAGGATGTGATGATTACCTTTCAAAGCCGTTTTCATATACAGAACTAGTTTCCAGAGTAAAAGCATTACTACGAAGATATTATGTTTACAAAGGAAAGGACGTTGTGGAGTCGCTTGATACAATCTATATCAACGACCTTACCGTAAAAACACATACCAACGAAGTTTACATCGACGAGAAAGAAATTTCCTTAACAGAAATCGAATATAAAATTTTATTATTGCTGGCACAGCATAGAAAGAAAATATTTTCCGCACAAAATTTATATGAAAGTGTCTGGGATGAGCCCTATTTCTATAATTGTAATAATACAGTGATGGTTCATATTAGAAACTTGAGAAGCAAATTAGAGAAAGATCCGCAGAACCCCAAGTATATCAAGACTGTTTGGGGAAAGGGGTATCGTATTGATTAAAAACTTTTTATGGGGAAAGCTAAAATTAAAACTAATACTATGTATCGTCCTTGCATTTATTCTTTCATTGGGCTTGTTCTTGCTATTGCAAGTAACAGGCGAGGATATATTGGACAACTATTTAAGTAAAACCTCGTTTATTGAAAACCAACAGAAGCGAGCTACTGCTGAATTTAAAAGCTATGTATCCGAAAACAATTTGACCTTGCAAACTGATCAAGACAAAATAACGGACTGGGTTCGCGATGCAAAATATGTAAATATATATATTTACTCAGATAACAAACTGATCTTTGCAACCGATGGCTACACCACCTCTAGTGGAACGGAGCAGCCTTTGTTAAGTCCAGTTTTAAAAAATAAACCGATTGATAGGATTGAATTTTCCGATATAAGCGCCCAAATCTATATGGAGTGCTTCTTTGAATACAAATACTATTACATTGTCGTTATTTTGAATGGAGCATTAACTTTTTTATTTTTTGTTATCATCATGCTATTTTTCATAAATCGGAAAACATCTTATATCGCCATACTGGATAATGAAATAAAAATATTAGAAGGCGGCAACCTCGACTATCCCATCACAATAAATGGAAAAGATGAACTTACCTCTTTGGCTCAAAGCATTAATGAAATGAGAAAATCATTTATTGAAAGATTGGAAAGCGAGGATAGAGCAAGGATGGCAAATAGTGAACTGGTTACCGCCATGTCGCATGATTTAAGAACACCGCTCACAGCATTAGTTGGCTACTTGGATATTATTGAATACAAGAAATATAAGACAGACGAGGATTTAAACAAATACATTCGCAACAGCAGGGAAAAAGCGTATCAAATCAAACAGCTTTCCGACAAACTATTTGAATACTTTACTGTTTTTAATACCGATGATAATGAGCTGGAGCTTGATCTGTTTGATGGCATTCAGCTTATCGATCAGCTTATAGATGAACAGCTATTGATCCTGCAAAATAACGGATTTCATTTTCAATATCATTCATGCGAGACTCCGTTTACGATTGAGGTACATCTAATATCTATTCGCAGAGTTTTTGATAACATTTTCTCTAATATTACCAAGTATGCTGATAAGTCCAAGCCGGTGAAAATAAACTGCTATCTCAAGCATCAATTACTGTTTATCGATATAGAGAATGATATTAAATCCAATCTTGGGAAAGTAAGCAGTACAGGCATTGGCATGAAAACCTGTGAGAGGATTATTAAAATGCATAACGGAAAAATTGCTGTCACTAGAACAAAAGAAATATACTCGCTCCATATTAGTTTAGCTGTGAAAAAATAATTTTCAATCCACCATACATTATTAGTATTGTTAACCACATATCGGCAGCACCGAAGCGAATCGATGCTGCCGACATGTAAAACTTTTATAGGTAATGATTATTTGGCTAATTCCAATAATGCATTAGAGATATACTCCAGTTTATAAGCTTGCGTAATAATATCGGGGAAAAAGATCGTGGCTGGATCAATCATAATTACATTTCCATTTTGTACCGCAGGTATCTGGTTCCATACTGGATGCGAGGCCAACTCCTCCCGTAATCCTTCCGGAATGTTCAGCAAAATATAATCTCCGCTTGCTTCGGGCAGTACTTCAAATGATACTTTGGCATAGCCCCCGTCATTCAACGCATTGGCTGCCTCAGGTATAGGCATGTTGTATAGACCATGTACAATTTCACTTCCCCAATATCCCGGAAAAACTTCCATTTCCCCTGGTGTATCATATCTGAAGACAGTAATACTCTTATCTAATACCCCCGCCTTGCTCAATTTCTCACGATATTCTTCTGCCTTTATTTTGTAATCATCAATTAGCTTCTCTCCATTAGAAGAATCTAATCCCAATACTTGCGCAATCAAGGGAATCCGTTTTTCCGCAGGTGTAGCCCACGGAATAAATATGGTTGGAACAATTTTGCTAAACTTGTCAAAGTCCTCTTCATAGCCTGTAATAATGACATCTGGCTCCATTGCCATAATATCTTCTGCTTCCCACTTTTCCAATATCTTTATACCGCTCATCTGCTCGTCGTAAGCATTACCCTTGGTATAAAAATCCGCCGTAGCAATAGGAGTAACACCTAGAGCAAGAATATCTCCTCGCCAATATCCGGAATCTACAATTCTTGTAGGATTTGCCGACACTTCAACATCCCCCTTTTCGGTAGTCACAATTCTCGTCTGTGCTACTGTCTCTGCAGCCTTTGCCTGCTCATTCGACTGCGCTTGCGTCTTCTGTGTTTGCTGAGGCACTGCTGAGCTCCCTCCGGTATTCGCTGGCGTACTTGAGCCGCAAGCTGACAACAACAGCATCAAGCTCATTGCAGCAGCTACCAGCATTTCTTTATTTCGTATTGATCCAAACATGGTAAACTCCCCGTCTCTTTTAGATTCGATCAGATTTCCTGATCCCTTCTCATTGTAAAGACGTTGAGAATCATTATCAATATCACAACCGTGCATAGATACTATCTTTTTGTTCCGAAATTCGCTCGGCGTCATGCGATAATACTTTTTAAACAACCGAATCAAATTAATCTCTTCTGTCATCCCGCAGCCACCAGCGATTTCCTTTACAGTTGCATTCGTCTGGATTAATTGCTCACATGCCTTTTCCAGTCTTTTCAGAGTGAGATACTCTTGTAGGCTTTTTCCTGTTCTTTTTTTAAATAGCTTAGTTAATTGACCCCTACTAATCGAAAACATGTCGGCAATATCCTCGAATAGAATAGGACTTGTATAGTGCTCATCCAAATAATATTGGGTTGAACTGACCGGATCTGGTTGAAAAACCTTATTTCCTCCTGCATGCAATTCCTTATAAATTTCTCGAATTGTTTGATAAAGCAAAGCTTTGACATGCAACTGCTCCAACGAGGATGTCTGTTGCCAGCTAATTAGCATTTGCTGGAACAAATCCTTGAATCTGATTGGATTGCCGGGAGAATACCCAAACAAATGGATAAATGGATTGATATGCTTCAGAGTTGGATGAAAATCGTTCTTTAGGGTGACTGGCATTTCCGCTTTATAAAAAACCTTATAGACTAGTATACTGTCTTCAAAAGGAATAATATTTAGCTTGGTGCCTTTTCCACCATGAAAGACTCCAAAACGCTCCATTCCATAGATTGTGTGATTTAATTGTATGTTTGCCAGCCTGCCATAAGCGAAAATTAACATACTGCTAGGCATACGATAACCTAGCAGTGGTTGTTCAGGATGAATTTGATTACTTCTAACATCGATTAAGGAAATGACAGAACGTGACCATATATTAGCAATTGCATCAATCATCTCTGGCGTAAATATAACAATTGGCTCCAACTCTGAATTCATAAGCGAGTGCTCCTTTGCAAAGCATCTTATCTAAAAAGAACGGGGTTTCCAACCACCGAATTCCAGCGCAGTCGTTTGCAATGAGGCTAACTTTGGGCAATAGGAAGTTGTTTCAACCTATCAACAAAAGTATCCAGCGCAACCAAATAATCCGCATACGAAAATCCAAATAAAGGATCAGTATAAGGAACATACAATACGTTTCCATTTTGCACAGCAGGAATACTAGCCCAAACTGCTATTTCTGAAATTTTGGAAGAAATGGTTTCTTCACTATCATCAAGATGGCGATAAATAATAATATCTGCATCTTTAATATATTCAGGAAGAACCTCCATTGAAATAATCTTTACATGATTCGAAAACAAATCATCAGGAATATTATCATGAAATAACACTTCCTGATTAACTTTGGCAGGTGCAGACATTCCCAAAATTTTATATGTTAATGATTGATTAATGTCCGTAGCTATTATAGGTGTGCCATTTTCGAGACCATGAACAAATACTATTTTCTTATCTGCAAGTCCCTCTTCAACAAGGGCTTGTGTGGCTGTAGTTGCCTTCTCCTCAAATGCTTCAATTAATTGTTGTGCCTTTTCAGGCATTCCGAATAACTCACCTAGAAAAGTCATCCGATCTCCCATCGTATAATTTACTTTGTCTATATTTTCCTGATCGTACAGGATGGTTGTAGTAACCTTTTGGAGATCAATCTCTGTTTCATTTGATATCTGCCCAGTAGTACCGATAATAATGTCCGGATTCAGTGTCATTATTCCTTCCAGATCCTCAAAGGATTCAAACTGGGTCGTATTAGTAGTGGCATGTCCCCAATATTCACGCCAGTCTTTTGACTTATTGTCCAAATCGACCCAGCCTTCCAATACAATGCTTCTATCCTCAAGTCCAAATGGTATGATATCGCCATATGCAAATCCTGATACAACAAGACGCTGCGGATTACTCGGTACCTCAATTTCTCCATTGGCGGCCTTTACAATTCTTTTTTCCACTTCTCCTTTAGCCTGTACAATACTTGATGTCGATGTTGTTGATGCAGGACCGCTATTATTTATCGGTACTGATCCACATGCCGACAACAACAGCATCAAACTCATCGCTGCCGCTACTATCATTTCTTTTCTTTTTATTGAACCAAACATAATGAACTCCCCGTCTCTTTTAGATTTGACCAGCTTCTCCAGTCCTTTCTCATTGTAAAGTCGTTGAGAATCATTATCAACATCATGAACCTGCAAGGATATCGACTTTATTTTCCGATATTCAGTTGGTGTCAATTTATAGTGTTTTTTAAACATACGCAGAAGATTATTTTCTTCAAGAAAGCCGCATCCCATCGCAATCTCTTTAATGGTCATATTGGTATGGTTCAAATAATAGCAGGCAACTTCTAGCCTCTTATGAATCAAATATTCTTGCAAGCTCACTCCTTCTTTTTTTTTGAACAGGCGTGTCAATTGTCCGCTGCTAATGCCACATATATCAGCAATTTCTTGAAACATGATTGGCTGTCTATAATTTTCATCCAAATATCGCTTGGCAAAAAGTGCGGGATCAGGTTGAAGATATTTAATCCTGCTATTCTCCAAATCTCTGTATACCTCGTGAATCAAATGATAGAAAATACTTTTTCCATGCAAATGTCCAATCGCCTTTTTGCCATTCCACACATTTATCATCTGTTGGAAAAAATCCAGCAACAAAACTGGATTACTTGGCGCGTAAGCAAACTGCTGTACAAATGGGTTTACCTGCTCCAATAATTGTTGTACGCCCTTCTTGCATGTACTCCTCAAATCTGCTTTATAAAATACCATAAAGGCTTTTAGTTTATCTTCTCTTGGAGAAATATTCAGCATGGTCCCTTTCCCACCATGAATCAGACCAAAACGTTCCATTCCAAATAGCGTTTGATTTAATTCAATTTGCCCTGCTCCTCCATAAGCATAAATAAACATACTACTGGGCATTTTATATTGTCTTAGCGGATGCTCTCTATAAATATTGGTCAAACGAACATCCATTACTGAAATCGTTGAACGTATCCATATACATGCAATTGCATCAATCATCTCTGGCGTAAATATATGAGTAAATTTAGGTTGATCCTGCATCTAAATTGCTCCTTTATCTCACTTCTTACTAATTTTGCAAAGCATTTTTTTGATTTTGATAATCATTATCATTGTATGAGGTTAGTATATCATTAATAAGCAATTTTTAGGAGCAGAACTTCGAGGCTGTTGTCTTTTCATTCACTGTAATTAACATTTGAGTGGTGCAGCAATTCCCTGTCGATCACAACCCCATTAAAAAGGGACTCAGAATTTTTTTCTGAATCCCTTTTTCTTTATATTTGCAATGCCAAATTTCTCAAGTACCTCATGCTAAGATTCCCTGTCTTTATGCGGTGAACATATTTATTCCCCTTTAAACAACTCAGGATGAACATACTTGGCAACATCCATGTACAGATCAGCAAGTCCAAGACTCCCGCGAACAGCAGTCGTATATTCAACAACTTTCACATTACCCGTTTTTATTGCACTTGCATTTTTCAATTTTGGATTGAGCATATACTTATTGATCAGTGCCTCACTATCTGATTTCTGGAACCCGGTAGTAATTATTTTGTCGGGATTCACTGATAGAATAGATTCCTCAGACATCTCCACATAGGTTTCCTCAGAAACCTGGATATATTCGCCTCCTACTCCTTCAATCATTTCATCAATAAGACAAAGAGTCGGCCCATAATAGTAAGTTGTTTCTCCGCTGTTTCCAAGTAATAAAACTCTTGGCTTGTCCGTTGCCTGCGCTGCCTTTTCCTGAATTGCAGTTATTTGTTTCTTCTGATCCATCACAAAGGCATTCGTTTTCTCTTCAATATTAAGTACATTGCCTAAATTGTTAATATCCTCAAAAAAGCTGTCTATCGTGCGGCCAACTGTATAGTTAATTCCTGCAAGCACCGGAATACCTCTTTGATTCCAAAAGGAAATATCTCCAATCCTTTCTTTCTGGAAAGCTGAAGACATCGAAATAATCAAATCCGGTTGCAACTCCAAGATAGCCTCCTTTGATGGCCACATATCTGTAATAATTGGAAGCTTTTTAATATCTTCTTCATATTCAGAGAAGGATTTGTCCAGATAAGCTAATCCCACGATTTTTTTCTCTTCCCCAAAAGCAAGCATCCACTCTGCAAATCCTTGGCCGATTACAACAATACGTTGCGGTTCCTTTTCAATAACTTGTTGCATTTCCTTCCCTGAATCATCATAAATCGATAGAGTCAGCGGATAATGACTGTTCTCGGTCGAACTACTAGAAGTCGCTTCGGGATTATTCTGATTCGAGGCTTTAGGTTCAACTGTTTTTTGAGCGCAAGCAGTCAGCATGATTAAACAAAAAATCATTATCATAAAACTTTTTTTCTTCATAAGCATATATTCTTCCTCCTGATATCAAATAACCTGATTTTGAAATATTTATAGATATGGACTGTCTCTTATTCCCCCTCTTGCACGCCCATCATTTTCTATTAATAATTATTCGCCAACCATTGATAACCATTATCAATTAAAAAAAGAGTTTCCTCTACCTGTTGCGGGAGCCTCTTTCCTCATTAAGGGAGCAAAAATTGTTATCTACAAATTCCTTCCCTGCTCGTGCCTGACTTGTTAAGATAGGTTTAACTTGAAATTATAATGGTAAATAGCCAAAATAATAATAGTATTTTCATAACAGCACATACTTAAATTAAGTTAATTTATAGGTTCACTAAAGGAGTGTTTTGTCGTGGATATTAATCGGATTGCAGACTATTACGGACAAGCCCCTATTATATTCGGTGATATTTTCAAAGAAACTTTGCCGTCTGGGACAAGTGGTGCAGAACGGGAAACTGCTTCCGAATACAGTGGGCTGGTGTTTATGCTGGAAGGAAAGGCACGTTTTTCGATGAATCAAACGCCTTATGAAATTGAGCCATGGATCGTTCTGCATGCTGGTCCCAGGATGGCCCTGAGCAAGGAAGCGATAGGCGATGCTGCGTGCAGCTTTATAGTCGTTCATTATTGGATGCCAAGTGAGGAAATAGCCAACTATCCACTATATAATGATCATTTTCTAGTGCGGATGGGAACGAGTGCAAGAGCAGTTGAGCTTGTTTCAGATCTGTTGAAAAATTATCAATTGCCTGGGGGAATAGCTGCACTAAAAACAAAAATTTTATTTATTAATCTAATCCAAGAGATGATTTTATCTGCCAAACGGCAATTTCAAGATACGGATAGCGAAATTATCGAACAAGCAGTATCATACCTTTGCAGTCATTATGCGGAATCGCTGACTATCGAGGAAGTAGCTAAAAAATTCGGGTTTAACCAGCGGCGGTTTACGTACTTGTTTGAGCGCGAAACCGGGATGAGTCCAATGAATTATTTGACGGATTTACGCATGAGACGATCAAAGGAGATGCTTCGATCATACACCTGCCCTGTTGCTCAGATTGCCGAATGGGTCGGGTATGCGGACAGTTTTTACTTTAGCCGAATTTTCAAAAAATACACTGGCATGTCCCCAAGCGAGTACCGTGAGAAAACAAAAACCAATAGCAGATAATTTATCGTCCTGCATTAAGGTTGCATTGATACTCTCTTAATCCCCATTTTTTCTCAGGAATTAAATAAAAAAAATTTCTGCAATAGATTTCTTCACATCAAAAGTAACAAAGGGCGGAACAGAGGCTCTCATAGCCGGTTTAGTCAAATGAAAGAAGGAGTTGCAGAGCGATTGTACCAACTGCTAATCGTGGATGGTCATCGTGAAGGATAAGCCGTTTATTTTGGAAGGTTTGCCTCAATTCATCAATTGGGAGGAGTAGAAAATGGCTCAGAAATTGTAGCGAGCGATTGAAACGGCAGATTGCCATTCATTCAGCCCCCAATGCGCAACATCATCTGCTGTATGATTAGAGTTGGGTTATCTGTTGGGTATGAGCTGTTGTATGAGCTGTTGGGTGAGCTGTTGGGTGAGCTGTTGGGTGAGCTGTTGGGTGAGCTGTTGGGTGAGCTG